>JBOFOQ010000019.1:0-60295 GCA_051659505.1 Fusobacteriaceae bacterium | reverse complement strand
AAGTATAGATATTTAAGCTTGGTAAAAATAGCTACGGAGGTACACCTGGTCACATTTCGAACCCAGAAGTTAAGCCCGTAAACGCTGAAGGTACTTGGTGGGAAGCTGCCTGGGAGAATAGGAATTTGCCAAGCTTTTTTATTTTTTGAAAAAATATTATTTTGTTTATTAAATTACTTTTTTTAATAAATAAATAGTAAATTTACAAAAAAAAGTTGACAAAGATTGTTTTAAATGATAAGATTGATAATGTCTTAGAAGTATATCAATTTAAAACTCTCTTATTACCATAGAAATTTTTGTATGGGAGGATCTGATTACAGATACCGTTAGAGCAAGTGGAGGTGTAAGAGTTGAGAGTAAATATTCAATTAGAGTGTACAGAATGCAAAAGAAGAAATTACAGTACGTCTAAAAACAAAAAAAACACTACTGAGAGATTAGAAGTGAACAAGTTTTGTAAGTGGGATAAAAAAGTTACTGTACATAAAGAAACTAAGAAATAATTTTTAGTTAAACAAAGTAAGTTACAACATGCAGGTTAATGGCTCAATTGGTAGAGCATCGGTCTCCAAAACCGAGGGTTGGGGGTTCGAGTCCCTCTTGACCTGCCATTTTTATTATCAAAAAATAAAATTCAAAAGGTGGTTTTACAATGAATCTATTAAAAGGGATCAAAATGGAGTATTCCAAGGTTCAATGGCCTAAAAAATCAGAAACAAAACATGCAACTATTTGGGTTATTGTTATGAGCGGTGTGTTAAGTTTATACTTGGGAGTTTTTGATATAATCGCTTCAAGACTATTAAAATTACTCACGTCAATAATCGGAGGGTAATATATGGAAAGTTCTAATATAGAAAAAAAAATTGAAAACAAGTGGTTTATGATACATACTTATTCTGGGTATGAAAAGAAAGTTAAAGCTGACCTTGAGCAAAAGATAGATGCTTTAGATATGAGGAAAGTTGTTCTTAGAATATTAGTTCCAGAAGAAGTTACCATAGAAACTGTTAGAGGAAAAAAAAAGGAAGTCGCTAGAAAGCTTTTTCCTGGATATGTTATGCTTGAAATGGAAGCAACTAGAGAAGAGAGTGATACTGGAATAAATTATAAAGTTGATTCTGATGCTTGGTATGTAGTTAGAAATACCAATGGAGTAACAGGGTTTGTTGGAGTTGGATCTGATCCTATCCCTATGGAAGATTTTGAAATAAACAATATTTTTGAAACTATAGGTTATGATGGAGATAAACCAGCTAAAGAAATTGTAAATGTCGAATTCATTGTTGGAGACTACGTTGAAATAGTTAGTGGTAGTTTCGAAGGGCATGAAGGAAAGATTTATGAAATCGATTATGAACACGGAAAAGTAAAGATAATGCTTGAAATATTTGGAAGAATGACATCTGTAGAGGTTGAATTCGAAAGTATAAAAAAAGCATTGTAAAAAAGAAATATAGACACATATTCTCGGAGGTGTAAATTTAAAAATGGCAAAAGAAATAATTCAAATAATAAAATTACAATTACCTGCAGGAAAAGCGAACCCAGCTCCTCCAGTAGGACCAGCATTAGGACAACACGGAGTTAACATAATGGAATTCTGTAAAGGCTTTAATGCTAAAACTCAAGATAAAGCTGGATGGATTATACCAGTAGAGATTTCTGTATACAATGATAGAAGTTTCACATTTATCTTAAAGACTCCACCAGCATCTGATTTACTTAAGAAAGCTGCAGGAGTTAAGTCAGGAGCTGCAAATTCAAAGAAAGAAACTGTAGGAACTATAAATAGAGCAAAATTGAAAGAATTAGCAGAAACTAAAATGACAGATTTAAACGCTGGAACTGTTGAAGCGGCTATGAATATAATAGCAGGATCTGCAAGATCAATGGGTATCAAAATAGAAGACTAATAATTAATAAAAAGCATATAAGCTTAGTTTAGTGGTAGGATAATTTCCTGTGACCACATAGAGGAGGAAATCAGTAATGGCAAACAAAAGAGGTAAAAAATACCTAGAGATAGCTAAATTAGTAGAAACTGGAAAGTTATACGACATTAAGAGTGGTTTAGAGCTTGTTGCAAAAACAAGAACGGCTAAATTTGTTGAAACTGTAGAAGTTGCATTAAGATTAGGAGTAGATCCTAGACACGCTGATCAGCAAGTAAGAGGTACAGTTGTACTTCCACACGGAACTGGAAAAACTGTTAAAATATTAGCAATAACATCAGGTGCAAATATAGAGAAAGCTTTAGCAGCAGGAGCAGATTATGCAGGTGCTGAAGAATATATCGAAAAAATCCAACAAGGTTGGTTTGAATTTGATTTAGTAATAGCAACTCCAGATATGATGCCTAAATTAGGAAGATTAGGAAAAATGCTAGGAACTAAAGGGTTAATGCCTAATCCAAAATCAGGAACTGTATCTGCAGATATATCTAATGCAGTATCTGAATTTAAAAAAGGAAAGTTAGCTTTTAGAGTAGATAAATTAGGTTCAATTCATGTTCCAATTGGAAAAGTTGATTTTGATGCTGAAAAACTACATGAAAACTTCAAAGCTTTCTTAGGTGAGATCATAAGATTAAAGCCATCAGCTTCAAAGGGACAATACCTTAGAACTGTTGCTGTATCTTTAACAATGGGACCAGGAGTTAAAATGGATCCAATTCTAGTTCTTAAGCAAAATGAAGGAAAAAACTAGAATAACACTAAATTAGTTGGATAATAAAATTAAATATAAATCCAAACCAAAGACCGTAGGTGGCTAAGCCGTAAAAACACCCTACCGAGGTTGGAGTAGAAATGTTCGCTAACCTCAGAGTCAAGAACATACCTACCTCCGCTTCCTTTGGGGTGCGGAGGTAATTTTTAGAAAAAAGAGGAGGTGAATCAATATGGCAACTCAATTTAAAAAAGACGTTGTAGCACAATTAGCTGAAAAAATTTCAAAAGCTCAATCTATAGTTTTAGTTGACTATCAAGGTTTAACAGTTAATGATGAAACTGCACTAAGAAGAACTTTAAAAGTGGCTGGTGGAGAGTATTTAGTTACAAAAAACAGATTGTTTAAAATAGCTTTAAAAGAAGCTGGTGTAACTGATTCTTTTGATGAATTATTAGAAGGAACTACATCTTTCGCCTTTGGATATACAGACCCTGTATCTCCAGCAAAAGCAATGTTCGACCTATCTAAAGCAAAAAAGAAACAAAACATCTTTAAAATTAAAGGTGGAGTACTAACTGGAAAAAGAGTTGAAACTGCAGGAATAGAAGCATTAGCTAACTTACCTTCAAGAGATCAACTACTATCTATGGTACTAAATTCAATGCTTGGACCAATCAGAAAGCTTGCTTATGCAGCTGTAGCTATCTCTGACAAGAAAAATGTTGGATAAAAAACAAAACAATAACTAAAGGGCTATAAGTCCTAAAAAAAATTAATTGAACCTTAAGGAGGAAATAATTATGTCATTTGATAGAGCAAAATTTATAACTGAGTTAGAAACTATGACTGTGTTAGAATTAAAAGAGTTAGTAACAGCATTAGAAGAGCATTTCGGAGTAACTGCAGCAGCACCAGTTGGAGTAGCAGCAGTAGCAGCGGTAGAAGTAGAAGAGCAAACAGCTTTTGATGTAGTATTAAAAAATGCTGGTGGAGCAAAAATTAACGTAATTAAAGAAGTTAGAGCTATAACTGGATTAGGTTTAAAAGAAGCTAAAGAATTAGTAGATAATGGTGGAAAAATAAAAGAAGCAGTTTCTAAAGAAGAAGCTACTGAAGTTGCAGCTAAATTAACTGCAGTTGGAGCTGAAGTAGAAGTTAAGTAATTAACTCGCTTCACTATCAATTAAAATAAATAGGCACTCTTGAAAAAGGGTGTCTATTTATTTCATTATTTCCATTGGAAGATAAATAAGTGTTATAATAATCAAGAGAAAGAGTATAGGTAAATCCTTTTATTTTATAGGGTAATTTTTTATTACTTACAAAAAAATTAGGATAATTTTTGTATTACGGACTAAATTAATGTATGTTAATAGTTAATCTTTTGAAAATAAAAAAGATTAATTTATGTAGCTGAATCTCAATTTACTGAGATAATAGCTTGTTAAATATTTTGATAGTTTATTTTTAAAGGGTTAAACATTGACTTTAAAAGAATTGATAAGGAGTGTGAATTGATGGGGAAACTCGTTGAAAGATTAAAATTTGGTCGAATTAAAGAAAGAGGAGAAATGCCACATTTTCTTGAATTCCAACTGGACTCCTATGAGGACTTTTTGCAAAAGAAAGAAGCTCCGAATAACAGAAAAAATAGAGGTCTAGAATCGGCTTTTAGAGAAGTATTTTCAATTGAGTCGTCTAATGGCGATATTAAATTAGAGTATGTTTCTTATGAGTTATCAGAACCAGAGCCACCTCTAAGTGATGAGCTTGAGTGTAAAAAAAGAGGAAAAACGTATTCTTCTTCTCTAAAAGTGAGACTCCGATTAATTAATAAAAAAAATGGAAATGAAATACAAGAAAGTCTAGTATACTTCGGAGAGATTCCAAAAATGACTGAAAGAGGAACTTTCATAATAAATGGAGCTGAAAGAGTAGTTGTATCTCAACTACATAGATCACCAGGAGTTTCATTTAATAAAGAAGTTAACATTCAAACAGGTAAAGATATTTTCTCTGGAAAAATAATTCCATATAAAGGAACTTGGCTAGAATTTGAAACTGATAAAAATGATTTTTTAAGTGTTAAAATTGATAGAAAGAAAAAAGTACTAGCAACAGTATTTTTAAAAGCTGTTGATTTTTTCCAAAGTAATGATGAAATTAGAGATTTCTTTTTAGAAACAAAAGAGATTCAACTAACTGATTTTTACTCAAACCCTAAATATAAAATAAGAGAGGAACTACTTGAAAAATTCTCTACTGAGTTTGAAGGAAGTTTTTTAAAAGAAGAGATATATGATGAAGAAACTGGGGAAGTTATAGGGAATAGAGGAGATATAATATCTAAAGCCATGGTGGAAGAAATTATAAATAATCAAATAGGAAGTATAATTTGTTGGAAAGTAAATCCAGAAGATTTATTATTAGCAAACACAATAGTAAATGATACAACTAAATCCAATGATGAAGCAGTAACTGAAGTATTTAAAAAATTAAGACCTGGAGACTTAGTTACAATAGATTCAGCGAGATCTCTAATAAAACAGATGTTCTTTAACCCACAGAGATATGATTTAGAACCTGTTGGTAGATATAAAATGAATAAAAGATTAAAACTTGAGTTACCAGAAGACCAAATTCTTTTAACAAAAGAAGATATTATTGCCACTATAAAATATGTTATTAGTCTAAATGCTGGAAATGGACATACAGATGATATAGATAATCTTTCTAACAGAAGAGTAAGAGGAGTTGGAGAACTTCTTTTAATGCAAATTAGAGCAGGGCTTACTAAAATGGCAAAAATGGTAAAAGAAAAAATGACAGTTCAAGATTCAGAAACGATTTCTTCACAGTCACTTTTAAATACTAGACCACTAAATGCACTTATTTTAGACTTCTTTGGTTCTGGACAACTTTCTCAATTTATGGACCAGTCTAATCCACTTGCAGAATTAACTCATAAAAGAAGAATTTCAGCTTTAGGACCTGGTGGACTTTCTAGAGAAAGAGCAGGATTTGAGGTAAGAGACGTTCATGATTCACACTATGGTAGAATTTGTCCAATAGAGACACCAGAAGGACCAAATATAGGACTTATAGGTTCTCTTGCAACTTATGCTAAGGTAAATAAGTATGGATTTATAGAAACTCCATATGTGGTAATAGAAAACGGAAAAGCAAATTTTGATGATATTAGATATCTTGCAGCAGATGAAGAAGAAGGTTTGTTCATCGCTCAAGCAGATACAGAAATATCTAAAAAAGGATTAATAGTAGGCGAGGCAGTATGCCGATTCGGTCATGAAATTGTTAGAGTAAATGGAGAAAAAGTAGATTATTTAGATGTTTCTCCTAAACAAGTTGTATCAGTTTCAGCAGGATTAATTCCCTTCTTAGAACATGATGATGCCAATAGAGCATTAATGGGTTCTAACATGCAAAGACAAGCAGTACCTCTTTTAAGAGCAGAAGCCCCTTTTATAGGAACTGGTTTAGAAAGAAAAGTTGCAGTGGATTCAGGAGCAGTAGCTATTTCAAAAGATGATGGAGTAGTATCTTACATTGATGCCTCTAAAATAGTTGTAGATAGTATAGATGGTGGAAGTAATACATACAGAATGCTAAACTTTGAGCGTTCTAACCAAGCTATGTGTTTACACCAAACTCCTCTTGTAGTACCTGGAGAAAAAGTAAAAGCTGGACAAATTATTGCTGATGGTCCTGCTACAAAAGGTGGAGATTTAGCACTGGGAAGAAATATTCTTATGGCCTTTATGCCGTGGGAAGGATATAACTTTGAGGATGCTATTTTAATATCTGATAGATTGAGAAAAGAAGATGTGTTTACATCGCTTCATATTGAAGAGTATGAGATAGAAGCGAGAGCAACTAAATTAGGTGACGAGGAAATTACTAGAGAAATACCTAATGTTTCTGATGAAGCACTTAGAAACTTAGATGCTACTGGAGTAATAAAAGTAGGTTCTGAAGTTGGACCTGGAGACATATTAGTAGGAAAAACAGCTCCAAAAGGGGAAACTGAACCACCTGCAGAAGAAAAATTATTAAGAGCAATATTTGGTGAAAAAGCTAGAGATGTTAGAGATACTTCTTTAAAAATGCCTCATGGATCTAAAGGAACAGTAGTAGAAATACTAGAACTTTCTAAAGATAAGGGAGATGAGCTTAAAGCTGGAGTTAATAAAGTTATAAGAGTCTTTATTGCTGAAAAAAGAAAGATAACTGTAGGGGATAAAATGTCTGGAAGACATGGAAATAAGGGTGTTGTTTCTAGAGTTTTACCAGCAGAAGATATGCCATTTTTAGCAGATGGGACTCATTTAGATGTAGTAATAAATCCTCTAGGAGTTCCTTCGCGGATGAATATAGGACAAGTACTTGAGGTTCATATGGGAATGGCAGTAGGAAATTTAAATGGTGGAACATATATTGAAACTCCAGTATTTGACGGCGCTAAAGAAGAAGAAGTAAAAGAATATTTAGAGAAAGCTGGTTTCCCAAGAAAAGGTAAAGTAACATTATATGATGGAAGAACAGGAGATAAATTTGATAATCCTGTAACAGTAGGAAGAATGTATATGTTAAAACTTCATCACCTTGTAGAGGATAAAATGCATGCTAGAGCAATAGGACCATACTCACTAGTTACTCAACAACCACTTGGAGGTAAGGCTCAATTTGGAGGACAAAGACTTGGAGAGATGGAAGTATGGGCACTAGAGGCTTATGGTGCTTCTAATATACTTCAAGAGATGTTGACTGTAAAATCTGATGATGTAACAGGAAGAACAAAAACTTATGAGGCTATAATAAAAGGTGAGGAAATGCCAGAACCAGATTTACCAGAATCATTTAAAGTTTTATTAAAAGAGTTCCAAGCATTGGCATTAGATGTTGAACTTTTTGATGCAGAAGATAACTTAATAAATGTTAGTGATGAGTTTAGCAATGAAGAAACTATAACAGAATTTTCTTTATCAACTTCTATGGAAGAAGACATGGAAGAAGAAACTCAAGAATAATAATTAATTCAGATAAAAAGCCATGGTTCATAAATATAATGAACCATGAAAAAGCTTTATCTCACCTAAGGAGGTTTTGCATTTAGTATGGGAATGAAAAAATTCGAAAAAATTAGAATCAGATTGGCATCTCCACAAAAGATAGAAGAGTGGTCTTATGGAGAAGTAACAAAACCTGAAACGATTAACTATAGAACTTTAAATCCAGAAATGGCTGGACTATTCTGTGAAAGAATATTTGGACCAACAAAAGACTGGGAATGTGCTTGTGGAAAATATAAAAGAATGAGATATAAAGGTTTGGTTTGTGAAAAGTGTGGTGTAGAAGTAACTAGAGCTAAAGTTAGAAGAGAACGAATGGGACATATAAATCTAGCTGCTCCAGTAGCCCATATTTGGTATTCAAAAGGAACTCCAAATAAAATGTCTCTTATAATCGGGTTATCTCCAAAAGAATTAGAATCAGTTCTTTATTTTGCTAGATATGTTGTTACAGAATCAGGAGAATCGGGATTAGAAAGTGGAAAAATATTAACAGAAAAAGAATACAAAAAATGCAAACAAGATGCTTATCAAAGTGGAGATAAAAAATTTGAAGGTTTAATGGGTGCAGAAGCAATTCTAAAACTTCTAGAAAAAGTGGAGTTAGAACCTTTAAAAATTCAACTTGAAGGAGAATTAGAAGTAGTTACTTCAGCTCAAAAGAGAAAAAAATTAGTAAAAAGACTGAAAATAGTAAGAGATTTTTTATCTTCTGAAAATCAACCTGGTTGGATGATTTTAAGAAATGTTCCAGTTATTCCAGCTGACTTGAGACCTATGGTTCAGCTAGATGGAGGAAGATTTGCTACATCAGATTTAAATGATTTATACAGAAGAGTAATAAATAGAAATAATAGATTAAAAAAGCTTTTAGAAATAGGTGCTCCTGAAATCGTTGTAAAAAATGAAAAAAGAATGCTACAAGAAGCAGTTGACGCTCTTATAGATAATGGGAGAAGAGGAAAACCAGTTGTTGCACAAAATAACAGGGAATTAAAATCTCTTTCTGATATGTTAAAAGGAAAGCAAGGTAGATTTAGACAAAATTTATTAGGAAAAAGAGTAGATTATTCTGCAAGATCAGTTATTGTTGTAGGACCATCACTAAAAATGAGTCAGTGTGGAATTCCTAAAAAAATGGCTCTAGAACTATATAAACCTTTTATAATGAGAGAGTTAGTAAGAAGAGAATTAGCGACGAATATAAAAGTTGCTAAAAAATTAGTTGAAGAAGCAGATGATAAAGTCTGGGATGTTATTGAAGATGTAATTCAAGACCACCCAGTTTTACTAAATAGAGCACCAACATTACATAGACTGTCTATTCAAGCTTTTGAACCAGTACTAATAGAAGGAAAAGCAATAAGACTTCACCCATTAGTATGTTCTGCATTTAATGCAGATTTTGATGGTGATCAAATGGCAGTTCACTTAATGTTATCCCCAGAGGCAATAGCGGAAGCGAAACTATTAATGCTAGCACCTAATAATTTAATTCATCCAGCTTCTGGAGAACCAATAGCTGTTCCTTCACAGGATATGGTTATGGGTAATTTCTATATGACAAAGGATAAACCTGGAGCAAAAGGGGAAGGGAAAACTTTCTCAAATATTTCACAGTGTTTAAGTGCTTATCATATGGGAATACTTGATACTCATGCTATTGTTAAAGTTAGAATAAATGGGGAAATGATTGAAACTACACCAGGAAGACTTTTATTTAATGAAATGCTACCACTACAAAATAGACAGTACGATATTACTTTTGGAAAAGGACCTCTAAAAAAATTAATTGGAGATTTATATGAACAGCATGGATTTACAGTTACTGCTGATCTAATAAATGATATTAAAGATTTCGGATATCATTATGCAACATTTGCAGGTATTTCAGTAGGAATTGAAGATTTAGAAATTCCTGAATCTAAAAAAGATATATTAGCTGCAGCAGATAAAGAAGTTGCTGGAATAGAGCAAGAGTATAGAGATGGAAAAATAATAAATGAAGAAAGATACAGAAAAACAATTGCAGTATGGGCAGAAACTACAGAAGCAGTAACTAAAGCCATGATGGATGGACTAGACCAGTTTAATCCAGTTTATATGATGGCGAACTCTGGAGCTAGAGGTTCTATTGCACAAATGAGACAGTTAGCAGCTATGAGAGGGAATATGACAGATACTCAAGGTAGAATAATTGAGGTTCCAATTAAAGCCAATTTTAGAGAAGGACTAACAGTTATGGAGTTTTTCATGTCTTCACATGGAGCAAGAAAAGGACTAGCAGATACAGCTCTTAGAACTGCCGATTCAGGGTATTTAACAAGAAGACTAGTAGATATTTCTCATGAAGTTATAGTTAACTCAGAAGATTGTGGAACAACTCAAGGTATTGAAGTTGCAGACCTAGTCTCAGATGGTACAATTATCGAGAAATTAGAAGAAAGAATAAATGGAAGAGTTTTAGTTGAGGATTTGTATAATGATGAAACTAAAGAACTAATAGCTCCTAGAAATACAATGATTAAAAAAGAATTAATCGCTAAAATAAAAGAACTTGGTATTAGAAAAGTTAAAATAAGAACACCTCTTGTTTGTGCACTTGAAAAAGGTGTTTGTCAGAAGTGTTATGGAATGGATCTTTCTAATCATAAAGAAATCTTAATAGGGGAAGCCGTTGGTGTTATAGCTGCACAATCTATTGGAGAACCTGGAACTCAGCTTACAATGAGAACGTTCCATACTGGAGGAGTTGCCATGGCATCTGCTGCAGTAAAAGGAATAAAAGCTGAAAATAGAGGGAAAGTTCAATTTAAAGATGTAAAAATTCTTATTAATGATGAAACAGGAGAAAGAATTATAGTAACTCAATCTGCTAAATTAATAATAGGAAATTATGATTATGAAATAGCTTCAGGTTCAGTTCTTCAAGTTGAAGAGGGACAAATGATAGAAATTGGAGATATACTAGTAACTTTCGATCCATATCATATTCCTATTATTGCTGACCAAGAGGGAAGAATAGAATATAGAGAGCTATATATCAAAGAAAACTATGATGAAAAATATGATGTAACAGAGTATATGGCAATAAAACCAGTGGAAACTGGAGATATATCTCCTAGAGTTCTTATTTATGATGAAGAAGGAAATAAGAAAGAATCTTATCCTATTCCATTTGGAGCCTACTTAATGGTAAAAGAAGGGGAAGAAGTTAGAAAAGGTCAAATTATAGCCAAAATCATAAAAGAGGGTGAAGGAACTAAAGATATAACTGGAGGTTTACCTAGAATTCAAGAGTTATTTGAAGCTAGAAATCCAAAAGGAAAAGCAATATTAACAGAGATAGATGGTAAAATAGAGATAACTAATAAAAAGAAAAAAGGTATGAGAATTTTAATAGTTAGATCAATTACTGACTCTAAAGATTTTAGAGAATATCTAATGCCAGCTGGAGAACATCTAGTTGTAACAGATGGAATGCTAGTTAAAGCTGCAGATAAACTGACAGATGGACCAAGATCGCCATTTGACGTTCTTAATATTCAAGGTTTAGTTGCAGCTGAGCAATTTATACTTGAATCAGTTCAGCAAGTATATAGAGATCAGGGAGTTGGAGTAAACGATAAACATATAGAAATTATCGTTAAGCAGATGTTTAAAAAAGTCAGAGTTACTGAATCAGGAGCTTCATTATTCTTAGAAGATGAAGTTGTTGAGAAAAGACTTATAGACCAGGAAAATATAGAGCTTGAAAAACTTGGAAAATCATTAATTAAGTATGATTATGTAATTCAAGGAATAACTAAAGCCGCTGTAAATACTGGTTCATTTATATCAGCAGCCTCATTCCAAGAGACAACAAAAGTTCTTTCTAATGCAGCAATAGAAGGAAAGATTGATTACTTAGAAGGTCTTAAAGAAAATGTAATTATAGGTAAAAAAATACCAGCAGGAACGGGATTTAGTGCTTATAAAAAAGTTACTTCAAAATCAGTAGATTAATAAAGAAAATAAAAAAAGGAGATGTGGGAATCAAGTTAAACTTAGTTCCCGCATTTTCAACATAAAAAGTATATAACTTTTCTTTTAATTTTGGAGGCTTTTATGCGTAGCATGACTGGATATTCTAAGCTTCGTTATGAAAATGACAAGTTCAGTATTTTTTTAGAGATTAAAAGTGTTAATAATAAAAATCTTAACCTTAAAATAAAACTTCCTTATAATTTAAATTTTTTAGAAAATAAATTAAGAACAGAGATATCTAATTTTATAACTAGAGGTTCAGTAGAAGTAAGAATAGAATTTGAAGAAAAGGAAGTAAAAAATAATCTATTTCAATATGATAAAACAACTGTTTATGGTTGCATGAAGATTTTAGAGGAGTTAGAAAAAGATTTTAATGAGAGGATAGAGAATAAATTAGAGATACTAGTTAAAAATTTCAATGTAATTAAAAAAAATGAAGTAGATATTAACGAAGAAGAATATACACAGTTTATTATCCCTAAACTTCTAGAATTACTACAAAATATCAATGAAATGAGATGTTCAGAAGGGGAAAGACTTAAAGTTTTTTTTCTTGAAAAAATATCTTTAATTGAAAAAAAAGTAGAGATAATAAATAAAATGAAAGAAAAAGTAAGTGAAAATTTCAGAGAAAATCTTTTAGACAAATTAAATAAAATAAAAACAGAAACTAATTTTACAGAGGAAGATATCTTAAAAGAAATTTTAATATATTCAGATAAAGTTGATATTTCAGAAGAATTAACAAGAATGGAAAGTCATTTAACCCAAATGAAAATTGATGTGAAGAATAGTTCATTGGTTCTAGGAAAAAAAATAGATTTTTTACTTCAAGAATTATTTAGAGAATTCAACACAACAGGAGTAAAATGCGGTGTATATGAAATTTCAAAAATCGTTGTTGAGGTAAAAAATGAAATTGAAAAAATGAGAGAGCAAGCTTTAAATATAGAATGAAGGAGATTGGGATGAAAAAAGGAAATTTATTTATTGTTTCAGGACCTAGTGGTGCTGGAAAATCTACAGTATGTAAATTAGTTCGCAAGATGCTAAGAATAAATTTAGCAATTTCTGCTACGACAAGAAAACCTAGAGATGGGGAAAGAGATGGAGTAGAATATCATTTTTTATCTAAAGAGGAATTTGAAAATAAAGTAAAAAATAATGAGTTTTTAGAACATGCTAATGTTCATGGGAATTATTATGGAACATTAAAAGAAGAAGCTGATTCAAGGATAGAAAGAGGGGAAAATGTAATTTTAGAAATAGATGTTCAAGGTGGTATTCAAGTTAGAGAAGCATATCCAAATGCTCACCTTGTTTTTTTTAAAACTCCTGCACCTGAAGATTTGGAAAGAAGATTAAGAGGAAGGGGAACAGACGCCGAAGAAGTTGTTCAACTGCGACTGAAAAACTCCTTAGGAGAACTAAAATATGAAGAATTTTATGATGAAACAATTGTAAATACAAGGGTAGAACAAGCTTGTAATGCTCTTATTGATATAATTGAAAAGTATAATAGATAAAATTTAAAAAATAAAATTCTGGAGGAAACATGGAGAAAAAAATTACTTTTGATGATTTAATATCAAGAATACCTAATAAATATGAACTTACAATAGTTGTAGGAAAAAGAACGCGAGACATTATAATGGGTGTAAAAAATTCTAATGAGATCAAACAAACAGCTATTCAAAAATGTTTTAAAGAGATTTATAATGGAAAGGTTATTGTTGGTGATATTGATAAAATGGAAGCTTTAGAGGGAAAGGAAAACAATGAAAAATAATAGAGAATATAAAGCAGTTACGATATTTTTCGTGCTGCTCTTTCTTTTTTCTGCTTGTTCAGGTAAAAAAATTAAAAGATATGAGGAAGAGCGATTTTTATTTTCAACTTACATAAAAATTATTTTATATGAAAATTCCCAAGTTAAAGCAAAAGAATATATGGAGTTAGCTTTTAAGGAGATTGAACGAATAGATAAAAAATTTAATAATAAACAACCTGAAAGTATAATAACAAAATTGAATAATTCTAAGGATAGAAAAACAATTTTAGATAATGAAGGTATTTATTTATTCAATAAAATAAATGAAGTGTATAAATTAAGTGGAAAAAAATATGATATAACAATATATCCATTATTACATGCTTGGGGATTCCTAGAAGATAAAAATGAAAAAATACCAACAGCAGAAGAAATAAGAGAAGCGCAAAAATATATTGGTTATGAAAAAGTAGAAATTAAAGGAAACGAACTAATTTTGCAAGAACCTATAAAAGAACTTGATACAGGGTCGTTTTTAAAAGGTTATGCAATAGAAAAAGGAAAAGAAAAACTCCTTGAAAAAGGTGTTAAAAGTGCCTTTATAACTTCTATTTCAAGTGTTGTTACAATTGGTACTAAACCAGACGGTTCTAGCTGGAAAATAGGAATACAAAATCCAGAAAAATTAGAAGAAATATTAGGTGTTGTAGAACTAAATAATGAGGCTATGGGAGTATCTGGAGATTATCAAACGTTTGTAGAGATTCAAGGAAAAAAATATCATCATATAATAGAAAAAGCAACTGGATATCCTATTAATGACAAAAAAATGGTTGTAGTTGTAGGAAAAGATGCTTTTGAAGCAGATCTATTATCCACTGCATTTTTTTTAATGGAAACAGAAGATGTGATAGAGTATTCTGAAAAAAATAAAGATTTAAAAACTTTTATTGTAACAGATGAAATGAAAATAATAAAAGATTCTAAAATAAAATTAAAAGTAAAATAAATTAAAATAGAAAAATATTTAGAAAAAAATGCAAAATGAAAGAACTAAATATGTAAATAAGCTTGAAAATATATGAAATATAGAATATAATGTTCAAGAGACAAGTAATATATATAAAATTGGGAGGTTTTTTTTATGGAACAGATACAACTGTTGTATTTAGGAGTAGTTGGAGGATTAATATCACTTTTAGCTGCATATTTTTATTCAAGAAAGGTTGAAGCATATCAAATAGATATACCTAAAGTTGCAGAAATAACAGCAGCAATAAGAGAAGGAGCTATGGCATTTTTAGCTGCAGAATACAAAATATTAGTATGGTTTGTAGCTATAGTAGCTATTTTACTAGGAGTATTCTTAGATGTAAGTGTAGCGTGTACATTTGTACTAGGAGCATTTATTTCTGCTTTAGCTGGAAATTTAGGGATGAGAATAGCAACAAAAGCAAATGGAAGAACATCTATTGCAGCAAAAAATGGTGGACTTTCTAAAGCACTAGATGTAGCTTTCGCTGGTGGTGCAGTTATGGGACTTACAGTGGTAGGGCTTGGAATGATAGGACTTTCAGTTTTATTTTTAATATTTGGAATGACGCCGACATCTATTCAAATCGTAACTGGATTTGGAATGGGAGCATCTTCTATAGCTCTTTTTGCAAGAGTTGGAGGGGGAATATATACTAAAGCTGCAGATGTAGGAGCAGATTTAGTAGGAAAAGTTGAGGCAGGAATACCTGAAGATGACCCTAGAAATCCAGCAACAATTGCTGATAACGTAGGAGATAACGTAGGAGACGTAGCTGGAATGGGAGCTGACCTTTTTGAATCTTATGTAGGTTCTATAATAGCAGCTATTGCAATAGCTTTTACAACAAAAGTAATATCAGGAGTGGAAGTGACAGAAACACTAAGAATGAATTTAGTAATAGCACCACTTATGATTTCAGCATTTGGAATTTTAGCTTCAATTTTAGCAACACTAACAGTGAGAACAGAGGATCCAAATGCTGTTTATCATAAATTAGAAGCAGGAACAAGAATTGCAGGAATATTAACATTAATAGGGTCTTTTGCAATAATAAAATACCTGGGATTACCTTTAGGAATTTTTGGAGCAATAGTTTCTGGATTAGTAGCAGGATTAATAATAGCTTACTTTACAGGTCTTTATACAGATACTGGAAAGAAATCTGTAAACAGAATTTCAGATGCTGCAGCAACAGGACCAGCAACTACAATAATTGAAGGTTTAGCAGTTGGAATGGAATCTACTGTTGCCCCTATATTAGTTATTTCAGCAGCAATAATCTCATCTTATAAATTTGCTGGATTATATGGAATAGCTATAGCAGCAGTTGGAATGTTAGCTACTACAGGAATGGTAGTTGCAGTTGATGCTTATGGACCAGTTGCAGATAATGCTGGTGGAATAGCAGAAATGGCAGGACTTCCTCCTGAAGTAAGAGAGTGTACAGATAAATTAGACGCAGTTGGAAACTCAACAGCAGCTGTAGGAAAAGGATTTGCAATAGGCTCTGCTGCACTAACAGCTCTATCTCTATTTGCAGCTTATAAATCAGCAATAGAACTTAGAACAGGTGAAGTTTTTGTAATAGATATTGTTAATCCAAATGTAATAGTAGGATTATTTATAGGTGGAATGTTAACTTTCTTATTTTCAGCTTTAACAATGACTGCAGTGGGAAAAGCAGCAATGGAAATGGTAGAAGAAGTAAGAAGACAATTTAGAGAAATTCCAGGAATTTTAGAAGGAACAGGGAAGCCAGATTACAAAAGATGTGTTGAGATTTCAACAAAATCATCTCTTAAAGAAATGGTACTACCAGGAATTTTAGCTATAGCTGCTCCGGTACTAGTAGGTTTATGGTCAGTTGAAGCATTAGGTGGACTTTTAGCTGGAGCTCTTGTTACAGGTATATTAATGGCTATTATGATGGCAAATGCAGGTGGAGCTTGGGATAATGCTAAAAAGCAAATAGAGTCAGGTTATAAAGGGGATAAAAAAGGATCAGATAGACATAAAGCAGCAGTAGTTGGAGATACAGTGGGAGATCCCTTTAAGGATACATCGGGACCATCTCTTAACATATTAATAAAACTTATGACTATAGTTTCACTAGTTTTAGTTCCTTTGTTTGTATAAGATACAATAATTAAAAATACAAGATTACCAAAAACAGAAAAAGTTGAAATTATTATTAATTTTAATTTTTTCTGTTTTTTATAACTTATAAAATATTGAAAATACCATATTTTATAAATAAAAAAGTTGAATTTCTTTGAATAAACAAGTATACTAAATATATTGGTTATGTTAAATACTTATAGATGTAATAAGGAGTGGGAGTTGTGAAAATAAAAATAAAATCTATTTATATTCTTGTTTTTTTAGGAATAACATGGAGTTCTTTAGGAGAAGTTCTAGGTGAAAAAAATAAAAAACCTACATTTTTTCAGGAATTTTCTATAAAAAATGAAGAAAAAAAAATAAGAAAAGAAATAGCTAGAAAAATATATTCTGAAAAATTTAATAAAATAATGAATGAATTATCTTTGAAAGAGATTAGAACAGTGAATTACTTAACTAATAGAGAAACAATAAAAAAAGCATTAAATTCTAAAAATGGAGAAAAAGAATTATCAAAAATAAATAATTCAGATGTGGGAGTAGCAGTAGCTGAGGAAATATTAATTGTTTCTAGAGAATTAAAAGAGCTTGAAGAGGTATCGTTAGAAATAAAGAATTATTTAAGAGAGAAATATATTAATTTTGACTATAATTATTTTGCTAAAGAAGGAGATAAAATAATAAAGTTTATTAGAGATAAAGAAACTCTTTATGAACTTCTTCCTGAAACAATGAAAAAAATATCAAAAAATTTACCACCTAAAATAGCAGAGAATATAAAAGAAATTTTAAAAGGAAAAAAAATATCGAAAGAAGTAAAGGTAACAACTAAAGACTTTACTAACTTAGAATTGTCTTCTAAAGAAATGGAAGAAGTTTATGAGTTCTCAATAAAACTTAAAAAATTAGGAGATTTAGTAAATGATTTTCAGTTGGAAATAAATAAACTATATCCTCAGTTAGACTATACTGAAATATCTAAAAATGGAATTTTTTATATAATGGACAAAAAAACTATAGAACAATTAAATGACGAGTATGAAAAAGGAAATTATACATTTGAGTCACCATATATAAAAATAAATCCATATAATAGAGTTATAAATATGGCTTATATAAAATATCCTAATAGTGTAAATGAAAAAGTTAATGTGAAAATTAAAAATAGGAATAAGCTAGAAGATTTTGAATATATTCAAGAAAATAAAGAATATATTGAAATATATGGATTGTACATGAACAATACTGAGAATATTATAGAATTAGATAACGGAAAAAGCAAAGTAGAATTAAAAATAATATCTCCTTTACTTCCAAATAAGATGCCAAGTATTGTAGTAAGAAATATAAATGAAAATGAATATACAAAGGGTATGACTTACTTTACTTATTTATACGGTAAAGAAGCAAGTGGAATTATATTTGATAAAGAAGGGGAGATAAGATATATTTTTGATCCAAGCTTAGAAGATAACGAAAGAATATGGAAGATACTAAAAAAAGAAAATAGTTTTTTTTATTATAATAATGATAGAGTTCTCGAATTTTCTATATCAGGAAAAATACTTAATAATTGGGATAGAAAAAGATATGAAAGTGAAGTTAGTATTTTAGAAGAAGGGAATAAAACAAATTTAGATATAGATTCTCAACTGTTAAAAGATAATAAAAAAACTTTAAATACAGTTGGTTTTATTAATAAAAAATACCCAATGGGAAAAATAGTAGAGATAAACCTAGAAAATAATCAGGAAATATTTGAAGCAAATATTTTTTTGAAAAATAATGATAGAAAGAAAAATAAAATAATGAATGCTGAAAGAATAAACTTTCAAAATTAGGAGATAAAAATGGAATACAGAAAAGATTCAAATTTGAAATTTATTTATATTTTTATAATAGGAACAATATATTTTCTATGCAGTGAAAAATTGCCTTTAGGAAAAGAAATGAGAACTATATCTTTTTTCATATTTTTATTTATAAATATTTCATTGTATATAAGTAGTTGTATGAAATTTTATATTCCCAAATATAAAAATAGAGAACTTTTTACAAGTTTTATATTGAATTTTTTATTTTTTTTCTGTTGGTTTCTTTATTCTTGGGATTTGTGGTTAGTACCATTTTTACTTATTTTTTTTATTTCACAAGTAGCAATAAGAGTTATTATGTTGAAACTAACGTTCAAAAATGGTTATGTAACTGTATTAGGTTCAGGAAAAACTAAAGTAAATGTGGAAAATGGACTTACAGAGTTAGAAGGATATAAATATATTAAATATAATGAAAATTTAGAAAACCAAGAGAAGTTTATGAAAGAAAATAAGATATCTCTAGTTATATTAGGTCAAATAAATTTTACAAAAGAAGAGATAAAAAAACTTTTTAATATTAGGATATCAGGTGTAGAAGTTAAAAATTATTATGATTATATGCAAGAAGTAGAAGGGAAAATAGATGTTGAGAGTATAAGTGAAGATTGGATACTTAATGCTTATGGATTTAGACTTTTATACAGTAATTTTGAGATTCAGATAAAAAGAGTTTTTGATGTAGTATTAGCAGTAATAATAGGAACTTTAACATTACCTATTATGATACTAGCTTATATTATTGTTGGACTAGAAAGTAAAGGTCCAATTATTTTTTCACAAAAACGAGTGGGAAAAAATAATATAGAGTTTAGTGTTCATAAATTTAGAAGCATGAGAAACGATGCGGAAAAAGACGGAGCAAAATGGGCACAAATAAATGATCCTAGAGTTACAAAGTTCGGAAATATTATGAGAAAAACAAGAATTGATGAATTACCACAACTTTGGAATGTATTAAAAGGGGAAATGAGTTTTATAGGTCCTAGACCGGAAAGAATGGTTTTTATTAAAGAACTGGAAAAAACTATTCCTTATTATAATTTAAGACATTTAGTTAAACCTGGTCTTACTGGCTGGGCACAGGTTATGTACCCTTACGGTGCTAGTATAGAAGATGCAAAAAATAAATTAGAGTATGATTTATACTATGTTAAAAATCAAAATATGCATATGGATATGGTTATTATGTTTAGAACATTAAAAACAATAGTTTTTGGAAAAGGGAGATAAAAATTATGGATATAATAATTATAGTAAGAAAAAATATTATAATTTTCATAACTGTATTTTTATTATGTATATTTGGTGGAATGATAAAAATTTTAAATCAACCAACCTTCTATAAATATAGTGGTTTTTTTAGATATAATGGAATAAATCCAAGTATTGTAACTGAAAAAAAAGATGTTAACGGAACAATAACTTTTAAAAAGTTCGAAATAGGTGAAGATAATTTAGATATAAAGACGCTTTTTAATAGTATAGAATATAAAGAAATATCTAAAGAAAACAACGTGGCACTAGTTTTTGATAATGAAAATGGAAATTATGAAATAATAATAAAAGGTAAAAATCCTAAGGAATTAAAACCTTTATTAGATATATATTTTGAAAAAATAAAAAAAAGTAATTTAGAGTTTCTAGAGTCTAAAATAAAAAGTGAGCAAAATATAGAAACAAAAAATAAAATTTTATTTGAAATTAAAAATAGTGAAAGAAGTTTTCCTTTAATGCTAAAAGGTGAAGAAGTAAAAAAAATAGATGGAAAAAAATTAATAACAATAATATTAGCTGGAATAGTAGGACTTTTACTAGGAATAGTAGGTGTTTTTATAAGAAATAGCTATAAATGAGGTAAATAAAAATGATAATACTTTTACTAATATTTATTCTTTTAATTCTACAATTTATATTTTTTTCAGGAACTAAGTATGAAAAAAAAATGCTTTTAGTTCCTACTATTTTTTTATTTTTATTTGGTGGATTAAGAAAAGGAATTGGTGGCTATGATTATTATGTCTATGAATATTTTTATAATCTTCCCAAAGACCAAAATCCTTATAACTATGAAATAGCCTTTGTAAAACTTAGAAATTTATTTCAAATGTTAGGATTTAATTATAATTATTTTTTAATGTTTTTATCTTTTTTATTTATATTTACTCTTTATTATCTTTTTATAACATATTCAACTCAACCAACTTTTAGTTTATTAATATACTTTTCATTATTCTATTTTTGGCAAAATTTTACTATTTTGAGAAATTTTATAGCTATAATCATATTTTGGTTAGGAATAAAATATATTGTAGAGAATAATTTTATAAAATACATAGTTTTATGTATAGTAGCTTTCTTATTTCATAAAAGTGCTATTATAGCTTTTCCTATGTATTTTATTTTAAAATTAAAACCTAGAAAAAAAATAATAACGCTAGTTTTCATAGTGTCGTTAATATTGAATATCTTTTCAAATTTAGTGTTTAGTATAAATATTGAAATGTTTGGACTAAGTGAAAGACTCTTAAGATATGTGAATATAAATGAACATGGAAATAAGTTAGAATATTTAGAAATGTTAGTATTAAATATAGTTTTATATATAGCACTATTTAAAAGAAGAGAAGCTGAAGATGAAAAATTAGTTTTAGAAAAAGAGGAAATTATTTTTTATAATATGAGTTTTATTTCCCTTGTAATATTTACAATTTTTTTAAGATATGCTATTGTGCTAAGATTTTTAGAGTATTTCAGATTGGGAATTGCTTTAATTATCCCTTATATAATTTTCAAAATAAAAAATGAAAATTACAGATACTTAGCAGCTTTTATTTTAATACTATATTTATTTTATAGATTTTATAATGGAATATTTGATTACGGACTAATAAACTATAAAACTTGGATATTTTAGATTATTTAATAATTGAAAAAGGAGAAACTAAAAAATGATAACAGTTTTCACTCCAACTTATAACAGGGCTTACACCTTACCAAAACTTTATGAAAGTTTACAAAAACAGAGTGACAGTAGATTTCAGTGGCTGGTAATTGATGATGGTTCAACTGATA
Source organism: Fusobacteriaceae bacterium (assembly GCA_051659505.1). Classification (GTDB taxonomy): domain Bacteria; phylum Fusobacteriota; class Fusobacteriia; order Fusobacteriales; family Fusobacteriaceae; genus JAGNZR01. Next base: position 38,623 of record JBOFOQ010000019.1, on the reverse strand, counting down.
ATACAGAGCAGTTAATAGAGTTATATAAAAAAGAAAATAAAATAAAAATAATTTATAAAAAAATAAATAATGGTGGAAAAATGCGTGCTATTAATAGAGGGGTAGAAAACTGTTTAAGCGAACTGTTCTTTATTGTTGATAGTGATGATTATTTACATAATAAGGCTATAGAAAGAATATTAGAGACATATAAAAATTTGCCGAAAGAATTTGCAGGTATGGTTTTTAGGAAAAAAAATCTAAAAGAAGAAAAAGAGCTAACAGTTTTTCCAAGTGCAATAATAGATTCTACACCTGTTGAGATTTTTTATAATAAAAAAATCTTAGGCGACAAGGCTGAAGTATTTAAAACTTCAGTTTTAAAAGAGGGTTTTTTTATATTTCCAGAAATAAAAGGTGAAAAATTTATACCAGAAGGGTTAGTATGGAATAGAATAGGAAAAAAATATAAACTTAGGTATATAGATGAAATAATATATTATTTTGAATATATTCAAGATGGGTATACAAAAAATTTTAATAGATTGATAAAGGAAAATCCAGAAGGGTTTAAATTATATTATAAAGAGATGTTAACATATTCAATTCCTTTTTATAATAAAATAAAATTTCTTCTGCGATATATGGAAAGTTGTATTTTTTCATTTTTGAAAAAAGGAGAAAAATAGTGAAGATACTTCATATAATAACCTCACTAGAACTAGGAGGTGCAGAAAAACTTTTAACAGAACTAATACCATTACAAAGACTTCAAGGTCACACTGTTGAACTACTTATTTTATACGATAGACATAAAGTTTTTGATATGCCGTATAAATGCTGTAAATATAACTCTAAAACTTCAATTTTAAATGTATTTGAAATTTTAAAAGAGATAAGAAAAGGAAAATACAATATTGTTCATAGTCATTTAGTTCATTCACAAATTTGGACAGGTTTAGCTAGTCTTATGGATTTTTCTAGAAAAAGAAGCTATGTAACAACTGAGCATAGTACTTCAAATAATAGAAGAGAAAAATTAATTTATAAATACTTAGATAAGTTTATTTTTTCTAGATATAAAAAAGTTATATGTATATCAGAAGCGGTAAAAGTAAGTTTGATTAACTGGTTAGGTATAAAAAATCCCAAAAAAAAGTATGTAATTATAGAAAACGGAGTGAATATAGACTATTTAAGACAACTAAAACCTATAAGTAGAGAAAATTTTAATTTAAAAAATGAAGATATAATAATAACAATGGTATCAAGATTAGAAAAAGCTAAAGATCATGAAACACTTTTAAAAGCTATGACACTACTTCCTAAAATATATAAGTTATTGATTGTAGGTGAAGGTGAACGAGAAGCTGAATTAAAAGAATTAGTTAAAAATTTAAAAATAGAAAAAAGAGTTCAGTTCTTAGGAATGAGACAAAATATTGGTGAGATTTTTAAAACTTCAAATATAGCAGTTCAATCATCTTATTTTGAAGGTTTTGGAATAACAGCAGTGGAAGCCATGGCTTGTGGAGTTCCGTTAATAGCAAGCGACGTTCCTGGACTAAATGACGTTGTTAGAGGCGGGGGAATTTTATTCTCTTTAGGGAACAGTTTAGAACTTGCAAAAAAAATACTAAGCTTAGAAAATGAAGTTTATAAAAATGAAATAAGAGAAAAAGAATTAATTAAAAGTGAATATTACTCCTTAAAAATAAGCTGTGATAAATACTTAAGTTTATATAAGGAAATAAGTATATGACAATATATTGGACAATCGGTATTTTACTACTTACAGGTAGTATATTTGATATTTTTACAAAGAGTAAAAAAAAGGAATTAGTATATTATGTTTTAATTGGTGGAATAGCAATAGTTTTTATGACAAGATATTTAGTAGGTTGGGATTGGCATAATTATTCTAATGATTTTTATAATTTAAATTTTGAATATGAAAAAGGGTATAGATTGTTTGTACTTTTAGTGAATAAAATTTATTCTAATTTCAATTTTTTTATAGGTTTAAATACTTTTATAGATTTTATAATGATTGGGTGGGTGCTTAGAAAATATTCACCTTACCCTATTTTTTCACTTTTTTTATATCTAGGAATATCTGGTTTGTCATTAGAAGTAGATTTATTAAGAAATGTAAAAAGCATATTTCTATTTTTAATTTCATTAAAATCATTAAAAGAGAAAAAAATATATGTTTTTTTATTCTTAAATATATTAGGAATGACTTTTCATATAACGTCAATAATATATGTTTTTCTATACTTTTTAATAAATAGAAATTGGAATAAAAAAATTGTATTTGGAGTTTTCACATTGGGAATAATCTATTATTTCTCAGATTATACATTAATAGTAGAATTTTTTAAAAAAATTAATTTTATTCAAATAGATAGTTATTTAGAGTTAATTCCAAAAAATAAAATAAATGGAATTAGTATATTTTTCATAGAACGAATTCTATTTTTTACTATTATCTTTTCAAGTTCTTATTTTATAAAAAGAAATGATATAAATCAAAATATTGTAAAAGAAAATCAAGGGAATTTATTTTTGATTTTTGAAAATAGTTCATATATATATATATTTCTATTTTTATTTTGTTCAGAACTATCTGTAATAACTTTTAGATTATCGCTTCTTTTTGTCTTTGCATATTGGTTTATTTTTCCAATTATAATGTCTTATTCAACAACAAGAATAAAAATATTTATATTTGTTTTGGCTTTAAGTTTTATAGGGGTAAAAAATTGGAATTTTTTTACATTTAAAGGGAATCAAATAGTATATGAGTATGAAAATATTTTTTTTAAACATAAATCATATGAAGAGAAAATAGAACGTTTAAAATTAGCACTAAAATATAAAGACGAAGGGCAAAGTAGGGAGTTGCTGATTCTATATTAAGGGGGAAAAGCTCATGAAGATAATGTTTGTAGCAAATAAACTTTGGGATATTTATATATTTAGAGGAAGAACAATAAAAAAATTAGTTGAAGATGGACATGAAATTGTAGTTATTGCTCCAGATGATAAAAGAATAGATATAGAAAGAGAATTAGGAGTAAAAGTTATAGATATAGCTGTTGATAAACGAGGGATAAATCCAATTAAAGATTTGAAACTCATGATGACTCTAATAAAAATATATAAAAAAGAAAAACCAAATTTAATTTTTCACTATACAATCAAACTTAATATTTATGGAACTCTAGCTGCTAAATTTTTAAATAAAAAAAATATAGCTGTAATAACAGGGTTAGGTTATTCTTTTGTGAGTAAAGGTATAATATCAAAATTAGCTAAAATTCTGTATAAATTCTCCATGAAATTTGCGAATGAAGTTTGGGTCCTAAACAGTGATGATAAAAATGTATTGTTAGAAGAAAGAATAACTCAAGAAGAGAAAATTTTTATTCTCCCTAGTGAAGGTGTAGATATAGAAAAATATAAGCCTGTAGAATCTAAAAGAGTGGACGATAAAATAATATTTCTTATGATAGCAAGAGCTTTTTACGATAAAGGTTTTGGAGAGTACTCAAAAGTTGCAAAGATATTAAAAGAAAAATATGGTCCAAAAATTGAGTTTCAATTTTTAGGAGCGTTAGGAGAATCTCAGCGTTCTGGAATAGATGAACAAGAGATGAAAAAACTTCAAGAAGAAGGAAATATAATATATTTAGGAATAACAAATGATGTTCCAAGTATAGTAAAAGGCTGTGACTGCATAGTTTTACCATCATATAGAGAGGGAATGTCTATGGTTTTATTAGAGGGTGCAGCTATGGAAAAACCTTTAATAGCTACTAATGTAACTGGTTGTAAAGAGATTATAGAAAATGAAAAAACAGGGTTTTTAGTTAAAGTAAAGTCAGTTTCTTCTCTCCTTGAAGGTATGGAAAAATTTATAAATTTATCAAAGGAAGAAAGAGTAAGACTTGGAGTACTAGGTAGAGAAAAAATTATGAAAGAATATCAAGATGATATAATAATAAAAATATATAGAGACAAGGTGAAAGAATATGGAGCTTAGCATAATAGTACCAATTTATATGGTGGAAGATTATTTAGAAGAGTGCTTAGACAGTTTATATAAAATAGAAGGAATAGAGAAAGAAATTATTTTGGTAAATGACGGCTCACCTGACAACTCTTATTTGATTATTGAGAAATTTAAAAAGAAGTATCCAAGGGAAACAGTAGTTATAGAAAAAGAGAATGGTGGACTTTCGTCTGCTAGAAATTTAGGGATTAAAGTGGCTAAAGGGGAATATATATCCTTTATAGATAGTGATGATTTCATTGACCCTATTGTATTTAAAAATTTTTTTCAAGAAGGAAAAAAAGAAAGTAAGTTAGATATACTTATAGGTAATATGAGTTATTACATAGATGGTAAAAAAGGGCTACCACTATTTAGAGCCTCTAAAATAAAATCAGGGGAAATATTTACAGGAATAGAGTTTTTAGCTGAAACATTAAATAAACCAAAGTGTTTTAGAGAGGAAGTTGTAGATGATATATATAGGAAAGATTTTTTAATAAAAAATAATCTTTATTTTCAAGATGGATTACTTCATGAAGATACTCTTTTTACAACTCTTGCTTATATAAAAGCTGAAAAAATAAAATATTTTGATTATGACTTTTATTTTTACAGACAAAGAGTAGGTGGAATAATGTCTAATGTAACAGAACATTCCCTAAACTCATTGGAAAAGATATCTTTTATGCTAAAAGAAGAGTACTTTAAACTAGAATCTAATATTGGAAAAATAGCACTTAGTAAGTTAATTTTGAGCTTTTACAAGGTTATTGTCTATAGAAGATATGAAAAAAATAAAAATGATATGACTACCTATAAAAAATTTAGAGAATTGTATAAAGAACTTTTAGGATGGAAAAATAAGGTTCATAATGAAGATATTTTATTTTTATCTTTAAAAGCTTCTTTAATATTAAGAAAACTTATAAATAAAGAGATTACTAATAAACAAAAGATACCTAAACTTTAAAACTAAAGCGGGAAATTTACTCTTAAAACGATTAAAAAATAACCTAGAACTTTCTTGACATAGAATATAGATTAGAGTAAAATTAGTAAGAATAGAAATATTGTAGTTAAGTAGTAAAAAAGAATGATTTAGGAATAAAAATAAAATATAATAGAGGTGATTTAGCATGAAAAAAACAAAAATAGTTTGTACAATAGGGCCGAAAACAGAATCTCATGAGATGTTGGGAAAACTGATAGACGCTGGAATGAATGTAATGAGACTTAATTTCTCTCATGGAAATTATGAAGAGCATGGAACAAGAATAAAAAATATAAGAGAAGTAATGAAAACTACAGGAACAAGAGTGGCTATACTTTTAGACACAAAAGGACCTGAAATTAGAACAATAAAATTAGAAGGTGGAGCTGATGTTTCATTAGTAGCTGGACAAAAATTTACATTAACAACAGATGAAAAAGTGATTGGAAACAAAAATATAGTAGCAGTTACATATAAAGGATTAACAAATGACCTAAAAGCAGGAAACATGATACTTTTAGATGATGGTTTGTTAGAGATGACAGTTGTTGAAGTTGTAGGAAATGAAGTTAGATGTATTGTAGAAAACAACGGAGATTTAGGAGAAAATAAAGGAGTTAATTTACCTAACGTTTCTGTAAGTTTACCTGCACTATCAGAAAAAGATCTTTCAGATTTAAAATTTGGTTGTGAGCAAAATGTAGATTTCGTAGCAGCTTCTTTTATTAGAAAAGCTGACGATGTTAAAGCTGTAAGAGATTGTTTAGATTCTAATGGTGGAACAAATATAAAAATTATTTCTAAAATTGAAAATCAAGAAGGATTAGATAATTTTGAAGAGATTTTAGAGCTTTCTGATGGAATAATGGTAGCAAGAGGAGATTTAGGGGTAGAAATACCAGTGGAAGAAGTACCTTTCGCTCAAAAGATGATGATAGAGAGATGTAATGAAGAAGGGAAAATGGTTATAACAGCAACTCAAATGCTAGATTCTATGATAAAAAATCCTAGACCTACTAGAGCAGAAGCTGGAGACGTTGCCAATGCAATTATAGACGGAACAGATGCAGTTATGCTATCTGGGGAAACTGCTAAAGGAAAGTATCCTGTTGAAGCAGTAAAAGTAATGGCAAGAATAGCAGAAAAAACAGATCCGTTAATTCCATGTTTTGATGCTTTTGGAACAGGTGGAGTTAGTGCTGTTACAGAAGCAGTAGCTAAAGGAACTGTAGATGTATCAGAAGCAATAGAAGCTAAATTAATAGTTGTAGGAACTAAATCAGGAAGATCTGCTAAAGCAGTTAGAAAATACTTTCCAAATGCACATATTTTAGCTATAACAAATACAGAAAAAACAGCGAATCACTTAGTTCTTTCAAGAGGAATTACTCCTTGTTTAGTAGTGAAAGACATGAATATAGATGAGTTCTTTAAACTTGCAGAGCAAAAAGCTGTGGAAATATTTGGTTTAGTTTCTGGAGATATAATAGTTGCTTCTTGTGGAGAACAGGTTTACCATGAAGGAACAGCAAATACAATGAAAGTTATAGTAGTAAAATAAATTTAAACTTATATAAAAGAATGAAAGTCTAAATAATGTGAAGATATAAAACCTTCAACACATTTTATATAGAAATAAAAATATTAATCAAAATTTAGGAGGAAAAATAATGACTAGAATTGCAAATGTAATAGCAAGAGAAATTCTTGATTCAAGAGGAAATCCAACTGTAGAGGTAGATGTAATACTTGAGTGTGGAGCAAAAGGAAGAGCAGCAGTTCCATCTGGAGCTTCAACTGGAGCTTACGAAGCTGTAGAATTAAGAGATAAAGATCAGTCAAGATATTTAGGAAACGGTGTTTTAAAAGCTGTTGGACACGTAAATGGAGAGTTAAAAGAATTAGTTGTAGGAATGGACGCACTTAACCAAGTAGCTCTAGACAACGCAATGATAGCTTGTGATGGAACACCTAACAAAGCAAGATTAGGAGCTAACGCAATATTAGGAATATCTCTAGCAACTGCTAAAGCAGCAGCTGACGCGTTAGATATGCCATTATACAAATATTTAGGTGGAGTAAATGCTAAAGAGTTACCATTACCTATGATGAATATATTAAATGGAGGATCTCATGCTGATTCAGCAGTAGATGTTCAAGAATTCATGGTTCAACCAGTTGGAGCAAAAACGTTTACTGAAGCTATGAGAATGGGAAGCGAGATTTTCCATAACCTAGGAAAAATATTAAAAGCAAACGGAGATTCTACAAATGTAGGAAACGAAGGTGGATATGCACCAGCTAAAATAAACGGAACTGAAGGAGCTTTAGATATAATAGTTGAAGCTTGTTTAAAAGCTGGATATAAGCCAGGTGTAGATGTAACTTTCGCTCTAGATGCAGCAGCAACAGAATTCTATAAAGAAGTTTCTCCAGGGAAATTTGAATATCATTTTAAAAGAGAAGGTGGAATTGTTAGAACTTCAGCTGAAATGGTAGAGTGGTATGTTGGATTATGTAAGAAATATCCAATCAAATCTATTGAAGATGGATTAGGAGAAGATGACTGGGCTGGATTTGCTGCACTTACAGCAAAATTAGGAGATAAGATTCAAATTGTTGGAGATGATCTTTTCGTTACTAATACAGAGATGTTATCTAGAGGAATTAAAGAAAAAGCAGCAAACTCAATATTAATTAAATTAAATCAAATAGGAACTTTAACAGAAACTTTAGAAGCAATAGAGATGGCTAAAAGAGCTGGATTTACAGCAGTTGTGTCTCATAGATCAGGAGAAACTGAAGATGCTACAATAGCTGATATAGCTGTTGCAACAAATGCAGGGCAAATAAAAACTGGTTCAACTTCAAGAACTGATAGAATGGCTAAATATAACCAACTATTAAGAATCGAAGAAGAGTTAGGATCTGTAGCTCAATATAAAGGATTAGGGGTTTTCTATAACGTAAACAACTAATTTAAACTAAAAGCCACTGGAGACAGTGGCTTTTATATTACATTGTATAAAAGGAGAATGTTGATTATGAGTTATGTTGTAGGAATAGATTTAGGAGGAACAAATACTAAAATAGGAATTTTAAATGAAAAAGGTGAATTACTAAAAAGCGATTCAATAAAAACATTGTCACAACACGGTATTGAAGATTGTTTTTCTAGAATTTGGAAGAAAGCAAAAGAGTTAGCAGAAGATTTAAATGTTGATGAGAAACAAATAAAAGGGATAGGAATGGGAATTCCTGGACCTGTTGAAAATCAAGAAACAGTTGGATTTTTTGCAAATTTCCCATGGGAAAAAGGAATTAATGCAAGTTTATTAATGGGAAAAATAACAGGAGTAAAAAATGTAAAATTAGATAACGATGTTAATGTTATTGCACTTGGAGAGGCTAAATACGGAGCAGGAAGAGGAAGTAAAAGTAGTGTAACAGTGGCTCTTGGAACGGGAATAGGTAGTGGAATATATGTAGATGGAAAACTTGTCTCAGGCTATAAGGGAGCTGGTGGAGAGATTGGGCATATGAAGGTTGAAAGAGACGGGAAACTCTGCGGCTGTGGCCAAAAAGGGTGTTTTGAAGCTTATGCGTCAGCTACAGGTCTAGTAAGGGAAGCATTATCCAGGTTAACAGTAAATAAAAATAATTTAATATATGATATGGTAGAGGGAAATTTAGCTCTTGTAGATGCTAAAATAATTTTTGATGCAGCTAAGGAAAATGATACTTTTGCTCTTGATTTAGTAGATTATGAATCAGAATATTTAGCACTAGGACTTTCAAGTATTTTAAATTTAATAAATCCTCAAGTTTTAATATTAGGTGGGGGAGTAGCTCTTGCAGGGGATATTTTGCTTAATAGTGTTAAAGAAAAGTTGAAAAAATATTCATTGGCTATAGTTTTAGAAGGATTAGAAGTGAAGCTAGGAGAACTAGGTAATGATGCAGGGGTAATAGGAGCTTCAGCTCTTGTATTATAAAAAAAGCTACAAAGTTTAGGAAGAGTGCTTCCTAGCTTTGTAGCTTTTTATTATAGAGAGTTATTTTAAATTATTTTCTATACATCTCAACAAGACCTGCTAAAAAGGTTCTAATATATTTATCTCCACATTCTCTATAGTTTTTATGATCTTTTTTTCTAAATAAAGCAGTTAGCTCAGATTCGGAAACAGTGGAACCTCCAAGACCTAAAACTTTTATCATATCTTCACTTTTAAAATTAAGTGCAATTCTTAATTTCTTTAAAATAATATTATTGTTGTTACTATTTTTTTTAGGGTGTAAGTCATCTTCTTGAGCAGGTTTTTGACCTGGTTTAGGAACGTGAACTCCTCTTTTAAAAATCACAAATCCATCTAAGAATTTTTTTAATTCTTCATTTTTAAGAGTAACAAACCCATCTTCATGGTCTTTTTTTAAAAAATTTTTAATATTTTCCATCTCTACTTTTTCTCCACCTAAAGAAAAAATTTCAATTAACTTTACATCACTAATATCAAGAGCATACCTAAGTCTTCTCACTATGTCATTATTGTTCATTTAAAACCTCCTAAATATTTTATTTACATAAAATTATATCATGGATTGAGCAAAAAAAAATACATTTATAAAAAATCCTTAGATTAGTATCTAAGGATTAAAAAATAAAATATTTTTTAATAGATTTCAAGATATATTATAGGTATGCTATAAGAAGTTTGATAGTTTCAAGAACACCCTCTATATGTGTTCTCTCATAGTGATGAGTAGCATCTACATTGGGACCTATACAAGCATATCTCAAATCCGCCCCTTGAAGGATTGAAGCTGTGGCGTCAGAACCGTATCTATTATAGACCCCCACAGTATATTTAACTCCGGTTTTCTCTGCAGCTTCTTGTAATTTTTTTCTTATTGAAAAATCATAAACTGTTTTATTGTCTCTAGCTGCAATACTAACTTTTTTTTCGTCTCCATGGGCATCTTCAGCAACAAGACCTATATCTAATGCAACAAACTCATCTACATCTTTAGGTATTTTAGAAACACCGTGTCCAACCTCTTCAAAATTTGAGAAGTAAAGATAAAGGTTGTTTTTGGGTTTTTTATTGTTGTCTTTTAAATATTTTAAGTATGTTAAAACTTGTGCCACACACAATTTATCATCTAAATATCTTGATTTTATGTATCCAGAATCTGTAATTTTAGTATTTGTTTCATAACTTACAAAATCCCCTTGACATATTCCAAGAGCTTTAGTATCAGCTTCATTATAAACTTCATAATCCAATCTAACTTCCATGTTTTCAGCTGTTCTTGCCATTTCTCGAGGGATATCACCATATACGTGAACAGATGCTTTTACAGGAAGTAGTGTTCCTTGAAATTCTTTTCCACTTAAAGTATGAACAGTTATATTTTCTCCTTCCACTGACCCCCAAGCATAGCCACCAATATTTAATAGTTCTAAACGTCCATTACTCTTGACTTTTTTAACTATCGCTCCAAGAGTATCCACGTGTGCTGAGAGTAATCTTGTATATGAGAGGTCTTCCCCTTCGAGTTTTAGAATTAAGCATCCTTTTTTACTGTATTCATATCTGTTAAACTCTAATTTATCAAGTTCCTTAGCTATTCGAGCCATAACTTTCTCTGTATAACCGGCTGGACTTGGAATAGCTAATATTTCCTTTGTAAATTCTAAAGTGTAATTTAAATCTATATTCATAATTTATCCTCCTTTTATTTTATTATTAATAGTTATTTTACTCTTATCAAAAAAAAAGTCAAGAGATTAAATAAGATGATGTTATGAGTTGCATTTCTAAAGATAAAATTGGACTCTAAAAAATTTACATACAAATACTTGACACTATCCTTATAATCAAAAAAGTTTGTATTGTGATGGAAATATGTTATAATAGTTATATCTTTTTAATATGTGAAAATCTGAAATTAATTAAGACGTTTAAAAATACATTAATATAAAAAAGGAGATTAAAATGAAAAAAATATTAAAATTAATTAGAATATTAGCCCCTATAGCACTAATTACTTTAATTTTTACAGGTTGTGGAAAAAGTAGTAATGAAGAAAAAACTAAAAATAATATAAAAAATATTGTTTTTAGTGGTACGACTATTGAGAAATACTTTAATAGAAAGTCAATTACATTAGAGAATTACATGAAAGAACTTCTAATAGCATCAAAATTACTTCATAAGAATAAAATGGTCTCTTATGATCCTATGGAAGGAACACTATTTACATTAGAGGAAGAGGAAGGAGACTTTATAGTAGTCTCAGATACTAATATAGAGTACGCTATACAATCACTTAGAAATGTAGGATTGAAAAAAGAAACATCATTATCAAAACCCATAATATATACTTTAGAAAAAATTAAAGAAGAAAAAGCAGTAGCACAGGAGTATCTTTTTACTGCTACTAGTGGAGATGATGCAATACACATAGTAGTAAATGCTAAATTAAATGGAGAGGGCGAGCAAGAATTTACTGCATCAGAAAGAGATATTCGTGTGGAAGAAAACTATGGTGATTTTGTAGAACAAATAGAATACGATATATTGTATACTCTATACTATATAAATAATAGATTATAAATTTTTTTTTAAAAATAGAATGGAATCTAAATGAGGAAGACAAGGATAAAATAAGTCTACCTTACTAGATTTCATTTTTTATTTTATAAATTTTTAATATTATTATTAATTATATGTAACATATGTTACATACAATTAATATAAAAGGATATATGATAGATGTAGCGAATAGAGAGACAGCACCATAAAATTAGAGTTCAGGAGGAATTAACTATGTTTTGTTATCAATGTCAAGAAACAATGAAAAATCAAGGATGTAATTTATCAAAAGGTATGTGTGGAAAAGAAGAAAGTACATCTGATTTACAAGATTTATTAATATATACAGCAAAGGGAGTAGCGGCCTATAGCTCTCAAGTAAGAGCCTTAGATGAAAAAGATAAACCCTGTGAAGAAGTAAATAGGTATTTAGTAAATTCACTTTTCATAACAATAACAAATGCTAATTTTGATGATGTTGTTATAATAGAGGAAATTAAGAAAGGTTTAGTTATGAGAGAACATATAAAGTCTAAACTTCAAGAGATGGGAATAAAATTAAATTTAAAACATGAAAATAAAAAATATACAACTTGGAATGCAAATACAAAAGAAGAAATGTTAGAAATTGCTAAAACTGTAGGAGTTTTAAGAACTGCAGATGAAGATATAAAATCTCTTAGAGAACTGACACTGTACGGATTAAAAGGTTTGGCAGCTTACACTGAACATGCTTTAAACTTAAATAAAGTAAATCCAGAACTCTTTGCCTTTGTAGAGGAAGCTTTACTGGGAACAGAAGATGAGACACTAAGTGTTGCTGATTTAACTGCTCTTGTTTTAAAAGTTGGAGAATATGGGGTTAAGGCTATGGCACTTTTAGATGAAGCAAATACTTCAACTTTTGGTCATCCTGTAATGACAAAAGTTAATTTAGGTGTGAAGAAAAATCCAGGAATATTAATAACAGGACATGATCTTATGGATTTAAAAAGATTACTAGAGCAAAGTGAAGGGACAGGGGTAGATATTTATACTCACTCTGAAATGTTACCAGGACATTATTATCCTGAACTAAAAAAATATACTCATTTTGTAGGAAATTATGGTGGAGCTTGGTGGGAACAAAAAACGGAATTTGCTACATTTAATGGACCTATATTATTTACAACAAATTGTATTGTACCACCTTTAAAAGACTCCAGTTATAGTGAAAGAGTATTTACAACCAATGCTTCAGGATATCCTGGTTGGAAAAGAATAGAATTAGACAAAGATGGAAATAAAGATTTTTCTGAAATTATAAACTTAGCTAAAACTTGCAAAGCTCCAACAGAAATAGAGACAGGGGAAATAATTGGTGGATTTGCTCATAACCAAGTACTAGCACTGGCTGATAAGGTTGTAGAAGGGGTAAAATCTGGAGCAATAAATAGATTTATAGTAATGGCGGGCTGTGATGGTAGAGATAAAAAGAGAGATTACTACGGTGAATTTGCAAAAAAATTACCGCTTAATACAATTATACTAACTGCAGGTTGTGCAAAATACAGATATAATAAATTAGCACTTGGAGATATAGGTGGAATACCTAGAGTTCTTGATGCAGGACAATGTAATGATTCTTATTCACTTGCAGTTATTGCTATGACATTACAAAAAGTATTTGGTTTGGAAAATATAAATGATTTGCCAATAATTTACAATATAGCTTGGTATGAGCAAAAAGCAGTAATTGTATTACTAGCACTATTATCTTTAGGAGTGAAAAATATTCACTTAGGTCCAACATTACCAGGATTTTTATCAAAAAATGTAGCTGATTTATTAGTTAAAGAATTTGGGATTGCTCTTGCTGGAGATGTAGATGAAGATTTAAAAAAATGGAATTTAGTATAATTATATAAAAAATAGAAAGACCAGGAAAATTTTTATGTTTTGCTGGTCTTTTTATTTTTTTCTTATATCTTATCAGTAAAAATAGTAGGTACAAGTGAAACAAAATTCATAAGTTTCCCTGTCATAGGGTGCTTAAACTTAATAGTATTAGCATGAAGTCCAAGACGATTTAAAGGATTTTTAGTAGAACCATATTTCTTATCTCCAACAATAGGGTGACCTAAATCTTTCATGTGAACTCTAATTTGATTTTTTCTTCCTGTTTCAATATCAAATTCCATCATAGTCAAGCCCTTAGCTCTTTTTAGAACTAAGTAATTAGTAATAGCTAGTTTTCCACCCTCTCTATCTGTATCTGAAGAGTAAGTTACAAAAGCTGCATTTTCTTTTAAATAAGACTTTATAACCCCTTTATTTTCTGTAACACTACCTTGAACTAAAGCTATATATTTTCTTTCAACAACATATTCATTCCAGTTAGTCTGCAAAATTTGCTGAACATCTTCAGATTTTGCAAAAATCATAACTCCAGAAGTTTCTCGATCTAATCTATGAACTATAAAAACTTTATTCATAGAATCTCTACCTTTTAAATATTCTTTAAGCATAGAATAAGCAGTTTTTTCTCTTTCTTTATCAGTTGCCATAGAAAGCATTCCAGAATCTTTTTCTACTGCTACAATAAATTCATCTTCAAATAATATCTTTATACCCTTAGATGTTTTACTAACTTTCACTTCACGAGAAGCACCAAAATTAACTGTAACTTTATCACCAATTTTAAGTGGTGAATTAAATTGTTTAATCATTTCACCATTAACCCAAATTTGCTCGTGAGATAAAAGAGCTTTAATATTATTTCTGCTTTGCCCTTCTAAATTCTCTATTAAAAAATTCATAAGCTCACTTGCTGTTTCTACAACAAGGTCTATATTTTTTCTTCTCATAATCAATACTCTCCTAACGCCTTATTTTCTCTACTATATAGTATACCATTAAAGTGTCTTTAAACCAATAAAATAAAACTACTTTCTATCTCAATAGTCAGTAGTTCTATAATTATACATAATTTGTAGTATTTATCTTTTTTTTCCAAAAATTCTAAGAATATACAAGAAAAGATTAATAAAATCTAAATATAGATGCAATGCTCCTGAAATAGCAACTTTATCTAAAATATCATCATTATTTTGGGCTAAATGAATAATTTGTTTTTTTATTCTATTTACATCATAAGCAATAAGAGCAGTAAATAAAATAACTCCTAAGTATGATAACATCCAATATAGTACTGGACTTTTTAAAAAGAAATTAATGAAACTTAATACAATTAGACTAATAAGTCCTCCCATACATAAATTTTTAATTTTACTAACATCTTCTTTAGTTACATAGCCATAAATCGCCATAACAAGAAAAACAACAATTGCAATAGAAAAGGAGTAAACAATAGATACCCCAGTATAAATTAGAGCAATAGAGCATAGTGTAACTCCGTTTAGTGCAGAATAAAGAACAAAAATCATTCTACTTGTAGATACATCCATAGAGTATACTTTTCTTGAGAATCCAAAAACTAAGACAAGTTCAGCTATAAAAAAGATATAAAAAAACTTCATGGAAAAATCTAAAAAGATAGGATAGGAAAGGGTCAAATATCCTGTAAAAGTTGTAATAATAAGACCAATAACCATCCAACTAAAAACTGAAGTCATTTTTTGACCAACAATTAATTCTAATTCATCTTCTAAAACATAGTTTCGTTTGTCACTATTATAATTTTCCATATAAATCACTCCTTTATTTTAAATTTAATTTAATTAGTTTAATTTAATTTAACATCTTTCCTTTCCTTCCTGATATTCAAATTTTTTCTTTAGCATATCCTCGGTAGGATTATTTTCTAAATGTTTAGCATGTTTAAGAAACATATTTTGAATCTTTTCAATCTCTCCAAGACCTTTTAAATTAACTGAAACTTCATAGCCTTGTTCAGTAAGTTCCTCTTTCCAATCTTCAGCAATATCATTTTTAGCATGTTCCCCAGCAACAAACATAAGAGGCATTAATGTAATTTTTTTCTTGTTATCTTTTTGAAGGAATTTCAAAACATTTTCAAGAGAAGGATAACCTTCAATAGTCCCAACATAAAAAGCTTTTCCTAAATCTTTAGCTAAATAATCAAACATAGCGTAAGCAGATGTAGCGTGATGGTGTGTCCCATGTCCCACAAAAACAATTGCCTCATCATCTTGAAGAACTCCTACTTCATCAGAAAGAATATTGATAACCTCGATATAATCAGAAAAATCAGTTAGTAGAGGGGCACCTATTCTAATTTGATTAAACTCCTTAGAGTAAGATTGAAGTTCATTTTTTACAATATCCATCTCTATTCCATTAATAATATATGTTGGTTGAACTATTAAATCGGTATATCCTTCATTTTTTAGATATTCAAGAATTTGTGATGTATTAGCCACTTCAATACCTCTATTTTTTAGTATTCTGTTTATTATTCTAGAAGTAAACACTTGATAGAAATCGAGGTTCTTAAAATGCTCTTTAAACTTTTTATTAATAACATCTAATGTTTTTTTTCTTGTATCTTCATGAGTTGTACCAAAATGAGTAAGTAAAATTGCTCCTTTTTTCATTTTATGATAAAAATTATTATCCAAAATATCACCTCCAATTTATTATATGTATTTTTTTTTTAAATCTATCTTCCTACATTCTAACACAATATCATATTGATTTCAAAGTTAATAATAACAAAGTATTTAACCAGAAAAAATTAAGTAAAAATTAAGTGAAAATTAAAATCAAAATAGACAAATATCTGTTTATTGTGATAAAATAGAAAAAGGTATATTTAAATTAAGGGGAGGAATTATGAAAAAATTATTAGTATTACTATTATTACTTGTATCTACGTTATCTTTTAGTATAGATACACATTTAAGATTAGGTGTTATAGGAAATTCAAAAAAATACGGAACAGAGAAAAAATTAGAGGATTATCAACCAACATTTGGTGTAGAAATAACTCAATCACTTCTTCTTTTTGATATTGGAGGTGGAATTCAATATAATAGGAAAACTGACGGAGTTGGTGTTTCAACAGTTCCAGTATATCTTTTAGCAAGATGGAATATTATTCCAATATTAATAAAACCATATTTAGTAGGAAAAGTAGGGAAATCTATTTATAGTAGTGAGAATGTGAATAATAGTGATGTAGAGGGTGGATATTATTACGGGGCAGGGTTAGGAATGAGTATTAGTTTCTTACAAGCTGAGTTACTTTATTCGATTACAGAGCTAAAAGATGACAGAAGAAATTATGATGATTTAAAACAAGTATCTTTAACACTAGGTTATAGTTTATAAAAATAAAAACAGTCCAAATACTTAACATATAAAAAATATATTAAACTAATAAAGATAATTATGATAATATATATAAAAATAAAGGTTAGGGGGATAAAATGGAAATGATCAATACTATTGTAAATTATTTAAATGATATTTTATGGAGTTATGTACTAATTGCAATGCTGATACCTATTGGATTATATTTTACATTTAAGACAAAATTTGTTCAAATAAAATATCTTGGGCATATGGTAAAACTTTTAGGTGATAGTATGGGCCAAAAAGGAGGAGTTTCTTCTTTTAAGGCTTTTTGTATAAGTACAGCATCAAGAGTAGGGACTGGAAATCTTGCTGGAGTTGCCTTAGCAATAGCAACAGGAGGTTCAGGAGCTATATTTTGGATGTGGATAATAGCGATCATAGGTGGAGCTTCAAGTTTTGTAGAAAGCACACTAGCCCAAATTTATAAGGTAAAGGACGGAGAAGGATTTAGAGGTGGACCGGCATATTATATGGAGAGAGCTCTAAATAAAAAAGGAATGGGGATAGGATTTTCTATTTTAATATCCATAACTTTTGGTTTGATTTTTAATTCTGTACAATCAAATACAATATCTTTAGCTTTTGAAGAAGCATTTAGATTTGATAGAACTATGACAGGAATAACTTTAGCTGTGATAACTGGAGTTATTATTTTTGGTGGTGTTCAGAGAATTGCCAATTTTAGTGCAGTTGTAGTCCCTATTATGGCAACTTTATATATAATAGTTTCACTATATATAGTAATAAAAAATATAGGAATGGTTCCAGCAATATTTTCAGATATAATGGCAAATGCTTTAGGAGTTAGACAAGTTGCAGGTGGAGGACTAGGAGCGGCCATGACTATAGGAATAAAAAGAGGACTTTTTTCCAATGAAGCAGGAATGGGATCAGCACCTAATGCGGCAGCAGCAGCAAGAACCTCTCACCCAGCTAAGCAAGGATTTGTTCAAACACTAGGAGTTTTTACAGATACACTTATTATTTGTTCATGTACATCATTTATGATTTTGATCTCTGAAGCTCATAAAATAGACGGACTAACAGGAATACAACTAACTCAAAAGGCTCTAAGCTCGCAAGTAGGGCAATGGGGAAATGTTTTTATAGCAATTTGTATACTATTATTTGCATTTAGTTCAATCATTGGAAATTATTATTACGGAGAAACTAACATAGAATTTTTAAGTAGAAATAAAATTTGGTTGAATTTATATAGAGTTTTTGTTATAGGAATGGTTATGTTTGGGGCAATAGGAAAATTAGCTCTAGTATGGAACCTTGCAGATTTATTCATGGGACTTATGGCAGTTATGAACTTAATAGCAATTCTTTTACTAGGAAAAGTTGCATTTGCTACATTAAAAGATTATGCAAAGCAAAGAGCTTTAGGGTTAGATCCTGTGTTTAAAAAGAGTTCAGTAGAATTACCATATCCTGAAAATGTAGAGTGTTGGGAAGAATAAATAAAAAGGGATAGTCAAGCGACTATCCCTTTATTATTTTAGCTAAAACACCATTTATAAATTCATGAGACTTATCATCTCCATAAATTTTGGCAATTTCAACAACTTCATTGACTACTATTTCATGTCCTGTACTTTCATGTTTTAGCTCATATACAGCACACTTAAGAAGAGTTTTTTCAACAGAACCTATTCTATCTAAGTTCCAACCTTCCATAGTTTCATTAATTAAAACATTTAATTCCTCGTTATATTGTGATATTCCAGTTACATATTTTACAAAAAAATCTAGAGCTTTAGGAGATAAAATAACTTCGCCTCTTTCTAAAAATTTCTCTTGTAATTCTTTAGGTTCAACACAATTCATTTCAGCTTCAAAAACTATTTTAAAAAGTTCCTCTCTGGCAATTCTTCTACTCATTTTTTCCTCACTTCTATATCAAATTTTTTTATTAATTAAGTTGAAATAACCTTTTTATTATACTATATAAAAGGTAGGAATGCTATTTTTTTCTATTTAACATTATCTTTATAAATTCTTTTTAGTGTTTTTATAAAATTTGGACTACCACTTAAATATCCAATAAAAGCTACAGCAAATATAAAAATAGTCTTAATAAAGCCATATTGAACCAAAAGAAGAGCACCAACAAAGGCTATTATACATCTTAAATATTTTGTTTTATTCATTAAAAAATTATTTATGAACTCCTCTAACATATTAACACCTCATTATTATTAAGTTATTATAACTAAACTTGATTGATAAATTTAGTAATTTTAATTTCTACTTCATTAATATCAACACCTGTTGAATTTTTAATAGATTTTTTTATATTTTCTTGAATAAATAAACTTTTTTCAGAAATATTTTTATTAGTATTAGATTCAAGAAAAATTTTGATATTAAATTTATTATAATTTTTGCTAGTTTCAACTTTTTTAACATTTATATCAGGATCTATGAGTAAAGTATTAAAAATAAGAGTTTTAATTGTTTCAGAAGAAACTATAATTTTTCCATTTTCAGTTTTAATTTCATAATCTTTTTCTTTTTGTAGTTTAGATGATATTTTAGCAAAAACTATAAAAATATAAATTATAGAAATATTAAGAATAAGCATTTTTAGCATAAAAGGCGAAAGATTAAATTGGTTAAAGAAACTTGGGTAAACTACTGAAATCACACCTATTAGTGAAATAAATAATATCCCTGTCCAAGCTATAAAAAAAATAATTTTTTTCATTGTTAAATCCCCTTCCTTATGTTTAAATGAAAGAGGCCATAAATATTATGGCTCTTCACTCAAATTACCTTTATTTTATAAAAAATATTAAAGAGGAGAACTGTTTTCCTCATCATGACTATCTTCTTCATCTGTTAATACTTTAATATTTTGAATGAAAACATTAACTTCAACAACATTTAATCCAGTTAAAGAATTAACATCTTTAAGAACAGCTTTTTGAACATTTTCAGCAACTAAAGCTATATTATATCCATATAAAACGACAATGTAAATCTCAATAGTGCATTCTTTGTCTCCTACCTCTACTTTAATACCATGAGTAGGTCTTTTTTTACCTAATATTTTACTAAACTCATCAGCTACACCACCTGATAGTTTAAAAACACCTTCAACATCTGCAGCAGCTTTAGCAGCAACAGTTTTAACAACATCATCAGCAATTTGAACATTTCCTAAACTTCCCATTGTGATACCCCCTCTAATTTATAATAAAGTTATAATAATATCTATTAATATGTATTGATATCTCTTAATGTATTAATACATTATTTAATGAAGTTTTCCTCTAAAAATTTTGTAGATGTTTTTCCTTCATTAAAGAGTTCATTTTCTAGAACTTTCAAATGAAAAGAAATAGTTGTGTCAACTCCTTCTATTATATATTCACTAAGAGCTCTTTTCATTTTTGCTATGGCTCTTTCCCTTGTTAAATCATAAACTATAAGTTTTGAAATCATAGAATCATAAAAAGGAGAGATCTCATATCCCTGATAAGCGTGAGAGTCAATTCTAACCCCGTTGCCACCAGGCGCTATATATTTAGTTAAAACACCAGGAGACGGCATGAAATCACACTGACTATCCTCAGCATTTATTCTACACTCAATAGCATGACCGTAAAGATGAACATCTT
The DNA here is from genome assembly GCA_051659505.1 of Fusobacteriaceae bacterium. Taxonomy (GTDB): domain Bacteria; phylum Fusobacteriota; class Fusobacteriia; order Fusobacteriales; family Fusobacteriaceae; genus JAGNZR01. The sequence continues at coordinate 18,049 of JBOFOQ010000019.1, read as the reverse complement.
CTTGCTTTATATTTAATCTTTCACCTTCAGCAATTTTAATTTGAAGTTTTATTATATCCAATCCAGTTACAAGTTCTGTAATTGTATGTTCAACTTGAACTCTTGTATTCATCTCCATAAAATAAAATTTATTTTCGCTATCCACAAGGAATTCTATTGTTCCAACAGAGTTGTAGTTAATTGATTTAGCAAGTCTAACTGCGGACTCACCCATTTCCTTTCTAACTTTAGATGGAAGAAAAATAGCTGGAGCCTCTTCAATAAGTTTTTGATGCCTTCTCTGAATAGAACAATCTCTTTCTCCTAAGTGGATAACATTTCCAAATTTGTCACCAACAATTTGAACTTCAATATGTCTCGGATTTTCAACAAATTTTTCAATGTACACATCAGGATTTCCAAATGCAGCACCAGCTTCTGTTTGAGCTGCAACCATATTAACTTTAAGTTCTTCATCATTTCTAGCAATTCTCATACCTTTTCCACCGCCACCAGCAGTAGCTTTTATCATTACAGGATATCCAATTTTTTCGTTAATAATAGAGATCGCTTCCTCAGTTGTATGAATAATTCCAGTTCCATTTGTAAGGGGAACATTATTTTCAATAGCAGTAGCTCTAGCAGTAGCTTTATCTCCCATTTTAGTAATACATTCAGAGTTTGGACCGATAAAAGTAATATTATGTTGTTCACAAATATCAGAAAACTTAACATTTTCTGATAAAAAACCATATCCAGGATGAATAGCATCTGCTCCAGTAACTTGTGCAGCAGCAATTATATTAGAAATTTTTAAATAAGATTCGGTACTAGAAATTCCTCCAATACAAATAGCTTCATCTGCTAAAAGAACATGTAGACTTTCTTTATCTGCAGTAGAATAGACAGCAACAGTTTTTATATTTAGTTCTTTAGCTGCTCGAATAATTCTAACAGCTATTTCTCCTCTATTAGCAATAAGTATTTTTTTAAACATTTTTTCCTCCATAATCTTTTTGGTACATCATGACTATTTTTTTAATTTAGCAATTACTTTATTATAGTCAACAACATCTCCATCTTGAATTAAAATTTCAACAACTTTCCCAGATACTGCTGAAATTATTGGACTTTTTACTCCCATAGCAAGAATATATCCGATTTCATCACCAATATTAATATTATTATCTAGTGTAAGGGAAATATTAGAATTATTATAAAAATAACCAATTCCATTAGATAAAACTTCTGAATATATATCCACGTTATTTGTTTCTACAATTTTTTTAATAGTTTGATTTTTAGTTTTTTTATCTAACGTTAAAGATTTTTTTACTGAAAAATTAAAATCAGTTGATTCATAAGAAATTTCACTAAGGTTTTCAGAATCTAAAATTCTGATAAGTTCATCTGTTGTAATGTTGTCTTTCACTATATCCTCCTAAAATATTATTTTATTAAAATTTTTTCTAAACCAATAAGTTCACTGACTTGCTCTAAAAATAAGGGCGATACTGCAATTTTATATTTGCTTATTTTTATTTCTTTTGTAACACCAATTGCAAAAATTAAAGGTGTTTTTCCTGGATGAGAATTTAAAATTTCTTTTAATTTATTAAATTTATGTTTATTCTCTTCTTCAAGTAATAAATAACATTTAATTTGTGGCATGGTCCCTATTTCATCTAAAAGAACTATGTTTTTTAAAATTATTTTTTTAGTTTCCTCTCCTTTAAAATAATCTGTTTGAAGATTTCCTTGAATAAAGACAGGAACTCCAATTTGAATTTTATCCATAAAGTTATCGTAATCTTGTGGAAAAACAGTAACGGTAATAGAATTAAAATAGTCTTCCAAAACAAATGTAGCCATTATTTTAGATTCTTTTTTAGTTACAATTTTCTTTATTGTTCTAATTATACCATATGTTTTTATCCCGTGCATTAATTTTTCTTCATTAATTTCTGAAATGCTTTGAAATTTAAAAGCGTTAATAAGAGCTTTAAATTTATCTAAAGGGTGTGCACTAAAATAAAAACCAAGAAACTCTTTTTCAAAATCTAAAATTTCATTAGTGTCGAACTCTGAAATATTAGATAAATTAAACCTATTCAGAACGGTCTTTCCTTCTCCAAAAAGGTTCATTTGTTGAATATCGTCTTCCCGCGAAACTCTTTCAGAATAAGTTAAAATTTTTTCTACACTTTCAAATTTTTGTTTTCTATTTCCAGGAATAGAGTCTAGTGCACCAGAAAAAATAAGAGATGATAAAGATTTCTTAGTAAGTCCTATTTTTTTTGTTCGAGTTACAAATTCTTCATAATTTTTATATTCTCCATTACTATTTTTTTCAAAGATAAGCTTGTCAACAAAACTATCACCAATATTCTTAATTCCTGAAATAGAAAATCTGATATTTCCATTTTCAGGTCTAAAACCACGGACAGGAGAGTTTACATCAGGGGGTAAAATGACTAATTTATGATTTTTAGCATCATCAATATAATAAGCAATGTCGTCTATATGATTCATAGATGTTAAAATTGCTGAATAAAATTCAACTGGATAATTAGCTTTAAAGTATGCAGTCCAATAAGCGATAAGACCGTAAGCAGCAGAGTGAGATTTGTTAAATCCATAACCAGCGAATTTATTAATAAGCTCAAAAACTTCCACAGCTTTCTCAGTAGTATAGCCATTTTTTAAAGCTCCCTTAACAAAGCTATCACGAGTTTTTTCCATGGTTAAAACATCTTTTTTTCCCATAGCTCGTCTCAAATTATCCGATTGTCCCATGGAGAAACCACCCATAACAGCAGCTATTTTCATAACTTGCTCTTGATATAGTATAACACCGTAGGTTTCTTGCAAAATATCTTTTAGATTAACATGAGGATACTTAATTTCTTCTGTTCCATTTTTACAATTAACAAAACTATCAACCATTCCAGAACCTAAAGGACCAGGTCTATAAAGAGCCAAAAGAGCAACAATATCCCCAAATTTATCTGGTTTCAATTTAATCATTAATTTTCGTATTCCATAGGATTCTAGTTGAAAAACTCCTGTAGAATCACCGTGCCCAAGCATTTCATAAACTTTTTCATCATTTAAAGGAATACTATTTAATTCTAGATCAATGTTATTTGTTTTTTTTATATAATCTAAGGTCCTTTGAAGAATAGTTAAATTCCCTAAACCTAAAAAGTCCATTTTCAAAATTCCTAGTTCTTCTAATTCTTTCATTTGATATTGAGTAGAAATTGCCTCGCCTTTAGAGTCAGAGTAAAGAGGAATATTATCGGTTAAAGGTTCTCCAGTAATAACAACTCCAGCTGCGTGAATAGAAGCATGACGAACACTATTTTCAAGCCTTTTAGAAAAATCTAAAACTTTTTGAATTTCTAAATCTTCACTATATAACTCTAAAAGTTCAGGGATGTTTTTTATTGAGTTGGAAATAGAACTATCTTGAGGAAGGAGCTTAGCAAGTTTATCTATTTTGGCAAGATCAATTTCAAGAACTCTCCCAACATCCCTAACAGCAGCTCTAGCTTTCATTCTTCCGAAAGTTATAATTTGTGCTACGTGATCATTTCCATATTTATTTTTAACGTACTCAATAACCTCTCCTCTTCTTTCTTGACAAATGTCAATGTCGATATCAGGCATGGAAATTCTCTCAGGATTTAAAAATCTTTCAAAAATTAAATTATGCTCAAGAGGGTCTAAATCTGTTATTTCTAAAGCATAAGCAACGAGACTTCCAGCAGCCGAACCTCTTCCTGGACCTATTGGAATTTTTGATTTTTTAGCAAAGGCAATAAAGTCCCAAACAACAATAAAATATTCAGAAAACCCCATTTTATCTATGACGTTTAATTCATAATCTACCCTTTTAACAACTTCCTCAGGGAGAGATAAATAAGAACTTGCATCACTGCTATTTAATAGCTCATCACATTTTTTATTATTGTATCTTTTTTGTAATCCATTAAGGACTTTTAACTTTAAAAAATCATGAGTTGTAATGGTAACATCACTTTTAGGAAGAGAATATTTAGGGAATTTAAACTCTCCAAATTCTATGCTAAGATTACATTTAGAAGCTATAACAGAAGTGTTATTTATAGCAGCTAAAACATAAGTATTTAAATTTTCCAAATCAGATAAAGAGATGTTTTTATCTGATTTGAATATTAAACTCTCTAATATTTGTTCTCTACTTTTAAGAAAAAGTTCAGTTGTTTGTATTTTCATTCTTTTTTCATCAGAAATTTTTGCTCCGGTTTGTATGCAAATCATAATATCTTGAAGAGTGTGGTCTCCCCTGTTAATGTAGTGAGTATCATTAGTAGCAACAAGCTCTAAGTTATGAATTTTAGAATAGTGAATAAGCTCTATATTCAATTGTTTTTGTTCTTCTAGTCCATTTCCTTGAATCTCTATATAAAAATTTTCTTGACCAAAAATACTAATATATTCTTCAATGATATTATTTATTATATCAGGAGATTTTTTTTCTAAAATTCCACGGGATATTTCCCCACCCATACAAGCAGATAAAGCAATTATCCCCTCGCTATGCTCTTTAAGAAAAGCTTTGGTTATTCTAGGTCTATAATAAAATCCTTGAAGAAATCCAAAAGAAGATAACTTTATAAGGTTTTTATATCCAACATCATTTTTAGCTAATAAAATTAAATGGAAATTGTCTCTATTTAGTTTTTCTTTTATTTCTAAATTTGTATCATTAGTAATGTAAGCTTCTATTCCAATTATAGGTTTTATACCTTTTTTTATTGCTGATTTGTAAAATTCGATAGCACCAAACATATTACCGTGATCAGTAATAGCAAGAGAAGTCATACCTAATTCTTTAGCTTTTTCTAAATAATTATCTATTTGTCCAACCCCGTCCAGAAGGCTATATTCAGTGTGAAGATGTAAATGTACAAAGTTTTTCATAAGTAACCTCCTTTTAAGATTGTAGTCAACATTAATATCATTATTTAAATTATACATTATTTCTTACTAAATTTCATAGAAAAATATAAAATATATTGAAAATATTTGTTTTATTTGATATAATATGTGCTAACTATATTATTAATTATTTTTTGAAACGGGAGTTTATTATAATGAAAAATAGTGATAAAAGCATTTATTTTATGTTGAAGAACGATGAAGTAGGAGCTTATGTAGCAGCTACTTCTAATACAGGAGAAGAGATAGTAAATATAGAAGAATGGTTAGTTGAAAAGGAATGGTTACAGCTACCTGAAATAGATAGAGATATACTAAATTTTATTAGTAAAACTAAGAAAAAAGAATTGTTTGGTGAATGGGAAGATGTATGGGGAGAAAACTTTGATTTTACAGAGGATTTACTTTTAAATAAAGCGAACTATTCATCGCAACTCTACATAATTGATGAAGTCTATTTAGTAGAATTACTTTTGAAATCAGAAAAATTTGTAGATGAAAATTTAAAAAAAATTCAATATGCAGAAGTTGGGAATACGATAACATTAAATATTATGGAAGATATTTTGGATACCGAGTATCTAAAGGGAGAGCTTTTACTTAATGAACAATATTTAGATTTTATTACAATTGATGACTCATATGCTTTTAGAAATATGAAATTCTATAAATTAAATATAAAAAACGACTCTATGTATGGATTGGAGAACTTAAAAATAAGGTTTCACTTAAATGAACTAGAAAGTATTTTAACGATATTTATGAGTAGTTTCAAAAATGTATCATTAAATTGTTTAGATTATACAGTTGAGGAAGGAGCTAAAAAAACCTTGTTACCTCAAATTATTATTGAAAAAATATCGTTAGATAATAGCCTTTATATGAAAGTAATAATAATGGCATCTACTATGTCTTATGAATTTTTAACAGAAAAAGAAATAAGTAAAATAGCATTAGTCAATACAATGGAGAAAAAAATAGTTTGTTCTCCAGTTGATTTGGGGGAACTTGAAAATGTAGTTCAAGAAATAGTTAAATCTCTTATTAAACATCAAAAGAAAATAAAAATAAAAGGAGCATACTTTTTAGATGAGGATAATCTTTTTATTTTACAAGAAAAATTAGCAAAAGAATTTATAGGAAAAGAGCTTCTTAAATTAGCTACAAAATATAAAATAATAGGTACTGAAGAGTTAAAAAAATATAATATAAGAACAGTAAGACCGAAGATAATAGGAAGTTTTAAGCACTCTATTAATTTTTTAGAGGGAAATGTTGATATTGATATAGAAGGGGAAAAGTTTTCTATTCTAGATGTGTTATCAACGTATAAAACAGACTCTTATATAACTCTTAGTGATGGTACAAATGCTCTTATTAATTACAGATATATAGAAAAATTAGAAAGATTATTTAAGGATGGAGATGGCTCAAAAGTAAAAATATCTTTTTTTGATTTACCAATAATAGAAGAGATGATAGATGATAAAATATTTTCTCAAGAATTCAAAAAAAGTCGTGATTTTTTTCAAGGAATAAATTCAGTATCAGAATATAAAACTGTATTACCTGAAATAAAAGCAACACTGCGTGAATATCAAGAGTATGGTTATAAATGGCTTAGTTATTTAATTGATAATAATTTAGGTGGGTGTTTGGCAGATGATATGGGACTTGGAAAAACTCTTCAAGCAATTGCCTTATTAACAAGAATTCATTTAGAAAAAACAAAAGCTAGTTTAGTTGTTATGCCTAAAAGTTTAATATATAACTGGGAAAATGAGATTAAAAAGTTTAGTCCAGGATTAAAAACAGGGATTTATTATGGAAATACAAGAGATATGTCTATTTTGAACGATAAAGATGTAATTTTAACAACTTATGGTACAATTAGAAATGATATAGAAAAATTAAGAAAAGAAAAATTTGAATTAATTATACTAGATGAATCTCAAAATATTAAAAATGTAAATGCACAGACAACAAAGGCTATAATGCTTTTAAATTCTAAAAACAGATTAGCCTTAAGTGGAACTCCAATAGAGAATAACTTGAGTGAGCTATATTCTTTATTTAGATTTTTGAATCCAGCAATGTTTGGAAGTTTAGATGAATTTAATATGACTTATGCTAACCCAATTCAACGGGATAATGATAAAGAAGCTATTCAAGAATTAAAAAAGAAGATATATCCTTTTATACTTAGAAGAGTAAAAAAAGAAGTATTAAAAGATTTACCAGAGAAAATAGAACAAACTTTATTCATTGAGATGAATAAAGAACAAAAAATGTTCTATGAGGAAAGAAGAATGTATTACTATAATATGGTAAATAATCATATTAAGGAACAAGGTCTAGGAAAGGCGCAGTTCTATGTCTTACAGGCACTAAATGAGTTAAGACAAATTACAAGTTGTCCAGAAAGCAAAAATATAAATATAGTATCAAGTAAAAGAGTAGTTCTAATAAACAATGTAGCTGATGCAGTTGCAAATGGACATAAAGTTTTAGTTTTTACAAATTATATAAACTCAATAGAAAATGTATGTAAAGATTTAGATAAGTTTGGAATTAAATATCTTTCTATGACTGGAGCAACTAAGGACAGACAGAGTTTAGTAGACAAATTCCAAAAAGACAGTAGCTATAAAGTTTTTGTAATGACTTTAAAAACAGGTGGAGTTGGTCTTAATTTAACTTCAGCAGATACAATATTTATTTATGACCCTTGGTGGAATAAAACTGTAGAAAATCAAGCTGTAGATAGAGCATATAGACTAGGGCAAGATAGAACAGTTTTTTCATATAAATTAATACTAAAAGATAGTATTGAGGAAAAAATATTAAAATTACAAGAGCTAAAAAGCGAATTGTTAGATAATCTTATTTCTGAAGATAACAGTTCTGTTAAATTTTTAACAGAAAAAGATATTCAGTTTATTCTAGGAGATTAAAAAGAAAATTAAAATAGGGGTTATGAAAATGAAGAATAAACAGAGGTTTAGAACATCGGTGAATAAATTTTATTCTGAAGATATTTTGTTTAAACTTTTTAAGAAATATTTTTTAGATTGGATAGCTGAAGGATATATAGGGAGTAACCTAGGTCTTTTTGAAATATCTATGATAACACAAAATACCAATAAACAAGAATTTTTAGACTTAATAGATCAGATGTTTAAACCACAAAATTTTGAAAAAATTTATGAAACACTCCCTATACATGTAAAAGAAGTTTTTGAAGAGATAGCGTGGAAAGGAAAATTTAATATAACAAAAGATAGAGAGATATATTTTAAACAGCAAAATAATTATGATATAAATAAAGATTTAAAAGAGGAATTTCTATTTTTTAAAGCAGAAAGAGATAATAAAAAAGAAGAAAGTCTAATTTTAAATTATGATATTGTGAGAGAACTTAGATGTCTTTTGTCAGAAAAACCTTCTAATTATAATATAAGAAGAGATTTTGAAAAAGTTTCAGGTTTTATAGCTAATGATGAACAATTATTTATGGAAAATATAAAAATTTATTATGATTTTTATAAACAAAATGGAGTTGTCCTATCTGCCAGTGGGAAAATACTCAAAGAATCAAAAATTAATATGAAGAAATATTGTAATATAACAGAGTATTATGAAGATATAAAAGATTTACAATATTTAAAAACAGAAACAATAGGGCTTTTTTTTCATTTAATAAAAGATGATTATATAAATTATGAAAGCTTTAAAATTTCAAATATTAAAGATTTAATACTTTCTTTTTTATCAGGAAAATTAGTTAAAGATGAAAAATTTCATTATAGTTTTTTATATTTAAATTATCTTAAAGGATTAAAAAATATATCAAATACTAACGAAAAATTAAATGAAGGATTAAAAACAATAGTAAAGATAATAAAAGAATTTCCAGTAACAGATGTTTTAAATCCTAAAATTAGTTTAGAAAATATTGTGGATAGAATTTTCTTCCAAGATGAATTTATAGAGATTATTGATATAGAATCTGCTTATGAATACATATATATAAATGAAGCTAACTATGAAAGAACAAAAATAACATCTTATGAAAGATATCAAGATTATATTGCAATACCATTTATAAAATCAGTTTTCTTTCTATTGGGAACAATGGGTGTAATGGAACTTTACTATGAAGCTCCAGCATCAAATAATTGTCTTTATTTAAAAAATGGTCATTTAAGTAAATATGACGGATTAAAAGCAGTTAAACTTACAGAGTTTGGAAAGTATGTATTTGATTTAGTTGATACTTATGATTTTAAAGATTTAAAAGATGAAGGTGAAGTTATATTAGATGAAGACAGACTTATAGCTACAATTATAGGTGAAGCTCCTTCTAAGGCTATGTATTTAGAAAAGATATCTACTAAGATTTCTAGTAATAAATTTAAAATAACAAAAGATAGTTTTTTAAAAGATATAAAAACAGAAGATGAATTAAAAGGAAGAATTAAAGCATTTAAAGATAAAGTTCACGGAGATATTTCAGAGTTCTGGAAAAGTTTTTTTGATGAATTAATAAGTAAAAGTACGGCTATAAATGTAGTGGCAGATTACACAGTTTTAAAGCTAAAAAATGATAAAGAACTTCTTACATATGTAGCGAAAGACGAAAGATTTAAATCCTTTGTACTAAAAGGTGAAAATTATCATATTATTGTAAAAAATGATGATATGGGAAAAGTGATAAATCTTTTTAAAGAGTATGGATATAGTATTGATACTTTTGTTTAAATAAATTTATTAGGAGTGTATAGGTATGATATTTTTATTTTTATTATTAATTTTAGGATTTATTGTCCTTATAAAAGGAGCGGATTTTTTAATAGATGGAGCTGTAGCACTATCTAGAAAATTTGGAGTTCCAGAAATTGTAATAGGTCTTACTGTTATTGCTTTTGGAACTTCTATGCCAGAGCTTGTAGTAAACTCTTTTGCAAGTATAGAGAATCAAGGAGCAGTAGTTTATGGAAATATAATTGGGAGTAATATTGCAAATATACTTCTAATACTAGGAATAACAGGTCTTATATGCCCTGTTCCAATAAAACAAAATACAGTAAATAAAGAGATTCCTTTTTCTCTTTTTGCAGTTATTTTATTAATGTTTTTATCCTATGACGGAGTTTTAACTAGAGCTAATGCGATTATTTTATTAGTATTTTTTATAGGGTTTTTAGTCTATGTATTCTTTATTGGAAAAACAGCTAAAATAGAAGTTGAAACAACAGAGAAGATGAGTAATATAAAAATGATAATTTTTGTATCTTTAGGTTTTCTAGGTCTTATGGTAGGAGGCAAACTAGTGGTTGATTCTGCTGTTAAAATAGCAACTACCCTAGGAGTATCGAAAAAACTTATAGCTCTTACAATCGTTTCTATAGGTACTTCTTTACCAGAACTTGTAGCATCAGTTGTTGCAGCGAGAAAAGGACAATCAGATATTGCTATTGGAAATGTAGTAGGTTCTAATATTTTTAATATTTTCTTAATTATGGGAGCAAGTGGACTTATAAATCCAGTAGTTTATGAATCGAAATTTAATTTTGATATTAGTGTTTTAATATTTGCAACTTTAATGTTAATAATAACAACTTATATTGGAAAGAAAAATTTAATTGAAAGATGGCAATCAGGTCTGTTTTTTATAGCATATATAGCTTATCTGCTATACTCAATTTATTTTATGTAATTAAAAAAACTATATATAGGAAATGGTATCTAATTAGAATGAACACGTATAAAAGTGAGTCAATCCTATTAGATACCATTTTTATATAGTTTAAAATTTATATTTTATAAATCCTCCCAACCTTCAACAGTTGAGCTCATATTATAACTAGTTACACTACCTTCAAAAAAGTTAGCTTTAACTTCACCATTTCCCTCAGTATCAGCAAATTTTTCAAGATGTCTATAAGGGTTTTTACTAAAGTTAGGATAAAGTTCTTTAAGACCAATAGATTTTAATCTTTCGTTAGCTAACCATTTAGTATACTTTTCAGTGGAAGTTTTAGTTACACCAAGTACTTTATCCCCAAGAATGTGGTTAGTCCATGTGATTTCTTGTTCCACAGCAGTTTTAAACATTTCATAAATTTCATTTTCATCAAAGAAATCAGGGTATTCATTTTTTATTTCTTTAATAATATTTTGGAAAAGAACAACATGGGAAAGTTCATCTCTATTAATAAGTTTTATAATATCAGAAGTTCCCATCATTCTATTTCTGCTTGATAAAAGATAAAAATAATTAAATCCATTATAAAAATAAATAGCCTCTAGAAGATAATCTGCAATAATAATTTTCGAATAGTTATTGTCGCAAGGGTTATCTAAAAAATCTTGGTAAATTTTAGCTATATAACTATTTCTCTCAAATAAAATTTCGTCGTCTCTCCACTTGTCATAGATAGAATTTCTTTTTTCCTTAGAAAGAATAGATTCTATAATATATTGATAAGATTGAGAGTGAATTGCTTCTTGATAAGTTTGTATAGAAAGTAATAAATTAACTTCTGGTGCTGTAATATAATCAGAAACATTGGGAATATTATTAGTTTGTATACTGTCTAAGAAAATTAAAAAAGATAAAATACCGTCATACGCTTCTCTTTCTTCCTCTGTTAAATTTTCATAATCATTTTTATCTTGAGTTAAATCAACTTTTTCAGGAATCCAAAAATTCCCCATCATCCCTCTGTATAGAATATTTGACCACTTATATTTAACGTTATTTAAATTAAATATATTAGTAGTGTTACCTTTTATAATTTGTCTCTCTTCTAAAGAGTCATTTCCTTTAGGATTAAATAATTTTTTTCTATCCACTACAACTTTCACACTCCTCTTTTTGACTCATTACATCAGTACTCTTTTGAATTGTTCTAGTATAATATATAGTTTTACAACCACTTTCCCAAGCTTTAAATACAGTGTCGTAAATATCTTTAGCTTTGATATTTTTATTTAAATCAAAAAGTAGTTCCATGGAAACACCTTGAGTTGTCCAGTTTCCAATTTTACCCATTATAGAAACATATGTGATAGGGTTAATTTTTTTAAATTCAGGGTAAAACCAAGAAAAATCTCTTAAATATTTTGCAACTCTAGGAACAGCACCTTTTTGATTTTTTTCAATAAAGAATCTAGAAAAAATAGGGATAACTGAAGCACTAGACCCCATAAGAAGAGAAGTTGATGTATTAGGAGCAATAGCAGTTAACTCACCATTTCTAAGTCCGTATTTTTTCATATCTTCAAATATCGTTATCCATAAGTCAGAAATTTTAGAGTTGTTTTTAAACCATTCCTTGTCATGACCAAAGAAAATACCTTTATCCCATTGAGAACCTTTGTACATAGGATAATGACCTCTTTCACTAGCCAAATCAATACTACCTTTTAAAGTATATAAAGCTATTTTTTCAAATATAAAATCAATTTCCTCACTAGCCTCGTCAAAAACTAAATAATTTTTAGCTAGGTAGTCTGCAAGTCCCATAGTTCCAACACCAATAGTTCTATATTTTAAATTATGTTTGTTAGATTCTTTAATAGGAGTTAAAGTTAAATCTATTGTGTTATCTAAAATTCTCACAGCTAAAGTAGAAAACATTTCTAATTCTTCATCTGATATTTCTGCAAGATTTAAAGAGACTAAATTACAAGTGTGAACTTCTCCTAATTCAACAGCAGTATTCCCTGTATTTTCTTTTTCTGATTCTTTAAAACTTTTAGAAGGGGAAAAATTAGAAAAACTCTCCATACATAAGTTACCATTTCCTATCATTCCAGAGTGTAAATTATGATTTTTTTTATTAGCAGTATCTTTAAAAAAGATATAAGGCATTCCAGTTTCTATTTGGGATTTCATAATGTTTTTAAATAATTCCTTAGCAGAAATCTCTTTTTTAATAATTATTTCACTATCATTTTCTAATATATTATAGAACTTTTCAAATTCCTCACTAAACATTTCAGAAAGTTCTAAATTATATTTTTTTCTTATTTCAAAAGGGTCAAAAAGAGTCCAGTTTTTATTTTCTTTAACTCTATTCATAAAAAGGTCTGAAATTACAACTTGTGGATATAAGTCGTAAGCTTTTCCTCTTTGGTCACCATTTTCAGTTTGTAATTCTAAAAAATGCTCAACATCTAAATGCCAAGAATCAATAGCAACAGTAACAGCACCTGCTCGTCTTCCTTGTTGATTAACTGCAACGGCAGTATCATTTATTATTTTAATCCATGGGATAACACCACCACTGGAATTTTTATATCCGTTAACCCAAGAACCTTTCCCCCTAATTCTAGAGAGGTTGACACCAACTCCTCCACCGTTTTTACTTATTTTAGCAATAGAGTCAATATTGTAAAAAATTGATTCTAAATTGTCATCAATAGCTAAAATAAAGCAAGAAGATAAGTTTCCTTGTGGAATTCTTAAATTAGCTAAAATAGGAGTAGCAAGAGAGATTTTTTTTAGTGAAAGAGCATTATAAATATCTTTTGCTACTTCCACTCTATTTTTTTCATTAATAGCAAGTAACATTGCAATAGACATATAAATTTCTTGTATAAGTTCCCAAGTTTTACCTTGATATTTAATAAGGTATCTGTTAGAAAACATATTTGCCCCTGCATAGTCATAGTCCATATCTCTTTCAGGTTTGATAAAATCATTTAAAGTATTTATTTCAGAACTAGAATATGAAAGAAGTCTACTATCATATATGTTAAGTTTGCAAAGTTCTTGAATTGTTCTTTCAAAATTTCCGTATCCAAATCCTCTATTATGAAAAACTTCCTTCTCAACTTCCATCATAAGAAGTCGTCCAGCAACAAAGACCCAATCGCTAGTTTCAAAAGAAGTCATAGAAACAGCTAAATTAATAAGAGATTCTTGTATTTTTTTTGTACTTATATTTTCTTGATAAATAGTGTCTATACTACTTTCTAGTTCGATCATATTAGCATCTAAATTATGACAAGCTCTTATTAATTTCTCTCTTATTTTTTCAATATCCAAGGGAATTTGTTGATTGAATCTATTTATAACATGTCTCATGTTATAACACCTCTAAAAAATCTTTCATAGAATAAGTGTTTGAATTGTATTCAATAAGAGGTGCACTCATTATTTTGGCTTTACTTGCCAATATTCTAAGAGTTTTAAGATCCTCTATATACTCAAATTTTTTATTTTTATTTGTAAGAATGATTTTAAGTTCTTCACATTGCGAGCAGTTTTCTTTTCCGTAAATTTTAATCATTTTTTTCTCCTTTATTCACTTTTTTTCTTCTTTCCATACAATATATAGTGTTAATATAAAAAAAATAACATAGATATAGTGTATTAATCTAGTTTTAATTTTATCATAATATCAAAAAAAAATCTATAAAAATGAAAAATAAAACAAAAATAAAGCAAAAATATGATAAAGAATGAGATATAAAAGTAAAATAAAATTAGTGTATAAAATTAAAAAAAAGTTGTAATGTTGTAATAAGGATATATATGATATAATTTATCAAAACTGTTTATATCTGATGAGAGTATTTACTATATATTTTTTTATACAATAAAGAATTATTAAGTTTAGGAAAATTACGGAGGTCAAAAATGGAAAAAAAACTAAAAGAATTAATAGAAAAAAATAGAGAGATGACAAAATTAGGGAAAGTAGCTGACTATATTCCAGAACTCAGTAAAGCAAATAAAGAAGATTTAGGAATTTGTATTTTAGATAATAATGGAAATATATATTGTGCTGGAGAATACCAAACTAAATTCACAGTTCAAAGTATATCTAAAGTAGTAGCGTTAATGCTAGCTATATTAGACAATGGAGAGGAGTATGTTTTTGCAAGAGTAGGAATGGAACCTAGTGGTGATCCCTTTAATTCTATTAGAAAGCTAGAGACTTCAAGTAGGAGAAAACCATATAATCCAATGATAAATGCAGGAGCTATTGCTGTTTCTTCCATGATAAAGGGAGATGATGCAAAGGACAAATTCAGAAGACTTTTAGAGTTTTTTAGAAAAATATCAGAAGATCCAACTTTAGAAATAAATTCAAAAGTTTATTTAAGTGAATCAGAAACTGGAAATAAAAATAGAGCTATGGGTTACTATCTAAAAGATGAAGGGATAATAAAAGGAAATGTAGAGGAAGCTTTAGAGATTTATTTTAAACAATGTTCTATTGAAGTTACAGCTATTACTATAGCCAAATTAGGACTGTTTATTGCAAACGAAGGGAAAAATTCCTTAGGTGAAGAAATAATATCACCTAGAATTAGTAGAATAGTAAAAACACTTATGGTAACTTGTGGAATGTACGATAGTTCAGGGGAATTTGCTGTGAGAGTAGGACTTCCATCTAAAAGTGGTGTTGGTGGTGGAATTGTTTCGGTTGTTCCTAATAAATTAGGAATTGGGGTGTACTCACCATCTTTAGATGCTAAAGGAAACCCAGTAGCAGGAGTATCTTTACTAGAAGATATTTGCAATGAGTTAAAATGTAGAATTTTTTAATAAAATAAAATAAAATAAAATAAAATAAAATAAAATAAAATAAAATAAAATAAAATAAAATAAAATAAAATAAAATAAAATAAAATAAAATAAAATAAAATACTTGATATAAAAAGATTCTATACCTGATATATTCAGAATAGAATCTTTTTTTTCGAAATAATTATATTAAAATAATAATATAAAAGAAGAAAAGCAAATTATAAACTGTATACAGAGTTAAAATATGATTAATACATTTAAATTTTAAATATAAAAATTTAAAGGAGCTCTAATGCCACAAAAATTAAATTTCAACTTAAGTAATATCTGGAATGAATTAGAAATAACTGAGTTAGAAAATATGGAGGTAGAAGATAGTTCATATGAAGTTCTAGATATAGAAAAAACTCTAAGCAGTGAAAGTTCCATTATAGTAAAGGGACTTAGTGCTATTTTTATGAGTGCTATAAACTCAAGGGCAACGGACATTCATTTAGAAGCATATGAAAATAGTTTAAGGATAAGGTATAGAGTAGATGGGGAATTAGTAGAAATAAAAAAAATTAGTAAAACATTAGCTTTAGCCCTAGTATCAAGGGTAAAAATACTTTCAAATTTAGATATTTCAGAGAAAAGAATTCCTCAAGATGGAAGAATAAAAATGAAAATAAATGGGAGGTACATTGATTTTAGAGTTGCTATAATGCCAACAATATACGGAGAAAAAGTAGCTATTAGAATACTTGATAAAAATTTTATAGAAACTAATTTAGAAAAAATTGGTTTTGACAGTACGGATTATAACAAAGTAAAAAACTCAGTAAACAAATCTCATGGAATAATACTTGTGACTGGACCAACAGGAGCAGGCAAATCTACTACACTTCACTCAATCTTAAACTTTCTAAATTCCCCAAACGTAAATATATTAGCAGTGGAAGACCCTGTAGAATACAGTATAGAGGGGATAAATCAGGTACAAATAAAAATGGAAATAGGTTTAACTTTTGCCTCAGCTCTTAGACAATTTTTAAGACAAGACCCTGACATTATTATGTTCGGTGAAATAAGAGATGGAGAAACAGCAGAAATAGCAATAAAAGCATCTTTAACAGGTCATTTAGTCCTTTCAACTTTACATACAAATGATTCAATTGGAACAATTTATAGACTTATGAATATGGGAATAGAACCTTATCTCATATCAGAAGCTTTAGAACTTGTAATATCTCAAAGATTAGTTAGGAAACTTTGTCCCTATTGTTGTATCTTAGATAAATCAAGTTTTGAAAAAATTGAACTGTTAAAGTTGGAAGAGGATATATATTTAAATGGTAAGTACTATATTGAAAAAAAAGGAGGTTGTGAAAATTGTAATGAAACTGGATTTAAGGGAAGAATAATGGTATATGAAATTCTACGGTTATCTAAAGAGATAAAAAAATTAATAGAGGCTAGAAGTAGTATGAAAATAATAGAAGAGATTTCAAGAAAAGAGGGGATGTTATTATTAAAGGAAGTCGCTGTAAAAAAAGCTCTTTTGAAACTAACCTCACTAGATGAAATCCTTAAAAATTATTTTTAAAAAAATACTTTAAAAAAAATACTTTTAAAAAATTATTTTCTAATAAATTAATTATATTAAATAACTTAAAATCAGGAGGTTAATATTATGAAAAATAAAAAAAGTGGATTTACCTTAATAGAGTTAGTTGTTGTAATTGCCATAATAGGGATTCTTTCTGCAATAATTACTCCAAGATTAAAATTAAGTTTAATAAAAGCTAAAGATACAAAAGCTATAGCAACGTTAGAAACGTTAAGAACTGCTATAAATATATATTCTATGGAACAAGGAAAAATTTTGGAAATTGATACGAGTAGAAGAGTTTTAAAAAAGCATATAGAAGAATTAAAAAAAGAAGGATATTTAAATAAACAAGCGGACAAATTAATATCTAATGCTAATAATAAAAATAATGTATTAATAGAGGTAGGAAGTTTATTAGATAGTAGAGATTGTAAAGACATGACTTTAACGAGCTCAGGAAGTTTAGAAAAGAATCCTAAATATAAGCCTGGTGCAATAGGGTTAGTGTTTTCAGAAGATGGAACAGAGATAAGTTTGAATTCATTAGAAGAATCATATCAAAATATGGATGAGTTACCTCTTGAGGATTTAATTCCTGTAGTAGGAGTAGGTTACGGAGATTCTAATTGTAATGCCTGGGACTCAAAATGATAAACAACAATATTCTAAATTTTGAATTTTTAATAAAATTAATAGGAATATTTTTACTCCTAGGAGTGATTATAACAGATGTTAAATACCTGTATATACCGAATAAACTAATTCTTTGTATAACGATATTAGGGGTGTTCTATAATTTTTATTTTAGCCAATTGTAAAAGTCATGTTTTTTAAGATGAAAAAATTCAAATTTTTAAATTTAAGAACATGAAGTCTTAATTTCTAAATTTTTTTTAAAAATTATATAAATTTAGAAAATTTAAGAAAGACAAAAAGCCCTATTT
>JBOFOQ010000018.1:0-16672 GCA_051659505.1 Fusobacteriaceae bacterium | reverse complement strand
AAATACATGTGTTACCTCCACTAATGATTTTGTTTTGATGATAACTAAATTTTATCAGAAAGTGGAGGAAATTCAAAGAAAAAAATTAAGAAAAAGTCTTTGTTTTACTAAGTTATTTTAGTTTTACAATCGGCTAATATCTTTCTAGGTATGGAGGGAAATTAAATGGCAAAATTTGATATTTTAGGTTATAATTTCAATTTTCAATTTCAGAAAAAAAATTGGGATAACCCTGAAATTTATTCTAAAACTAATATGTTAAAAGAAAAAATATTTTACATTATTATAATCATGAGTTTATTTGTACTTAGTAGCAAAGTAAGCTTGTTTTTTAAAAATGAAAATTATAAAGTAGGAAATATTACAACAACTGATATATATGCACCTAAAAGTGTTATATTTAGAGATGAAAATGCTAAAAATAAAATAATAGAACAACTTATAATAAGTTCTAAAAAGGAATATCTTTTTGTTACAAGTGCTGAGGAATATTATCTTAAAAATTTTGATGATTTATTTGAAAATTTAGAGCTTATAAGAAATAAAAAAGAAAAATATAACATTAGTTTTTTCAATCAAGAGCCTAGAATTAAAATATCAGACTCTATAATTAAAGAGTTATTAGGAATGTCTAAAAAGAACTTTAATAAAACTAGAGAAGAAACAAAAATATTGTTATCTCAAATATATAAAAAGGGTATTTTTCAAGAGGAAAAATTCGTAAGAATAGATGAAGAACTAGAGAAAAAAATAGAAATTTTACCCAAAATTCAAAACAAAATTTTAAATATTTTTACTGTTCCCAATTATATTTATGATCGTGAAAAAACCAAAAACTCTATTAAAGAAAAAGTTCTCCAAATAAAAGATCAGTTTATAAATATTAACGCAGGAGATTTAATAATAAAAAAAGGTGAAATAATTACTGAAAATAATATTAAAATATTAGAAGCAGTTGGAATTTCTTCAATTAATAAAAATATATTATATTTTATTTTAAATATTTTATATTTATGGATTGTAGGAACTATATTTTATTTTATATCCATTTCATTATTAAAAAAAGAAATATTAAATAAAAATTTTTATAGAAGTACATTTTTAATAGTAGTTTCTATGTTTACAATATACAGATTTTTTCCAAGTGAATATATATATTTAATACCTTTTGATGCATTATTGTTTTTATTATTAATTTTAACAAATATAAACTTTAGTTTTATTTTTACCTTCTTTTCATTGGCCTTTATTCTTCCAATGATAGATTTTAATACTAAATATTTTATAATAAATATTTTTGCTATAATTTTTGGTTCATATTTAGTAAAGAAAATTACTACAAGATCTGAAGTTCTAAGTATAGGAATAAAACTTTCAATATTAAAGGTGTTATTATATATAATTTTAACTATATTTTTAAATGATGAGAGCTCAAGTGGAACACTTAAAGCCATTGAACTTTTAATATCTGGGATAGCATCTGGAATGATAACTTTAGCTCTTGTTCCCTATTTTGAAAAAACATTTAATTTATTAGATATTTTTAAATTATTAGAACTAGGCGACCTATCAAATCCTTTATTAAAAAGACTTTCTATTGAAGCACCTGGAACGTTTCAGCACTCTATGATGGTTGCGACTCTTTCAGAGAATGCTGCAGAAGCCATAGGGGCAAGTCCTATATTTTGTAGAGTAGCTTCTTATTATCATGATATTGGAAAGATTAAAAGACCAACATTTTATATTGAGAATCAAAATCCTGGAGAAAATCCTCATGATAAAATATCTCCTTCTATGAGTTGTTTAATAATCAAATCTCATACTAAAGATGGAGTAGAAATAGGTAAGAAAAACCAGTTACCTAGAGAAATAAGAGATATTATGTTAGAACATCAAGGAACAAGTTTCCTTGCTTACTTTTACAATAAAGCTAAAAAACTAGATCCAAGTGTTAAAATAAATGATTTTAAATATCCTGGACCAAAGCCAAAAACTAAAGAATCAGCACTCATTATGCTTGCAGACTCTATTGAAGCTGCTGTTAGATCTATTGATGAAAAAACACCGATAACTATTGAAGAAATGGTTAGAAAAATAATAAATAATAAAATAGATGAACAACAATTAATAGATGCAGACCTTACATTTAGAGAAATTGAAGTTATCATTGAAAACTTTATTAAAACATTGATTTCTATTCATCATGTTAGAATTAAATATCCAAATCAAAAATAAGTATATTTAGGAGAAAAAATGGAACTAGTACTAGATTTATCAATTGAAATAGAAAAATATGAAGCTCTATTAAATGAAGAGAAAGTTACAAAATATATAAAAAATGTTCTTGAAGATGAGTTTGATTCAGAAAAACCTGTTTATGTTTCAGTGGCAATTGTAGATAATGAAAAAATACAAGATATTAATAGAGATTTTAGAATAAAAGATGTTCCAACTGATGTAATATCTTTCGCTTATCACGAAAGTGAGGGATTCGACATAGGACCTTATGACACGTTAGGAGATATTATTATTTCTGCTGAAAAGGTTGAAGAACAAAGTCAAGACTATGGTCATTCTATGGAAAGAGAATTTTACTATGTTCTTACTCATGGACTTTTACATCTTTTAGGTTATGATCATATAGAAGAAGAGGATAAAAAAGAAATGAGAATAAGAGAAGAGGAAATACTTGGAAAATTTGGTTATGCAAGGGGTTAAATTATGAAAAAAAATAAAGTAAAAGGTAAAGAACATGATATTGTTGAAGGATTTAACTATGCTATCGATGGTATCTTTGAAGCTATAAGAACTGAAAGACATATGAAATTCCATACTTTTATTTCAGTTGTTGTAGTGATTGTCTCAATTTTTTCAGAGATAAGCAAATATCAAATTTTAGCATTAATGCTCTCTATAATTATGGTTTGGGTAGCAGAACTTTTTAATAGTTCAATAGAAGCTGTGGTAGATATGGTAACATCTGAGTATCACCCATTGGCAAAGAGAGCTAAAGATATGGCAGCAGGTGCAGTTTTATTAACTGGGCTTAATGCTCTAGTTGTAGGATATATTATTTTCCAAAGAAAAATAGGTTTTTACTTAAACGGTTCTTTTTCTATTTTAAAAAAATCATTTCAGAATAGTCTTGTAATAATTTTAGTTATAATTGTTATCTTAGTTATTCTAATAAAAAAACATTATAGAAAAGGGAGTCCTTTAAGAGGGGGGTTGCCTAGTGGGCACAGTGCTCTAGGTGGCATGGCCTTCGTTGCAATAACTTTTTTAACTGATAATTCAAAAATATTTTATTTATCCATGATACTTTTAGTTTTAGTTATGCAATCCAGAGTTGAAGGGAAAATTCATAATATTAAGGAAGTTGTTTTAGGGGCTATACTAGGTATAGGAGTAACTTATTTAATATTAGCTGCTCTTGGATTTTAAAGTTAAATTATAGGAGTGAATTATGGGAATAACAAAAAAAGAATATTTACTTATGAGTTTACTAGGATATTTTAATTTTACACCAAGTCAATATGATAAATCTGTTTATGAACTTTTAGAATTATCTAACTTAAAAATAAAGGACAGTGCAATCTCAAATGTTTCTGAAACTGCTTATCACGAAGAAAGTTATTATAATTTAGAACAGGAGCTAAAAAATAAAAATTTTAAAACTATGAAAATAGATTCTTTTGAGAATTTCTTAAATTTTTTTTACAAAGAGCTAAATAGATGGAAAATTTTTCAAATAGATGATAGAAGACCTACAACAAATAAAAAAACTAATAAAGAAATAGAAAAAACAGGTTTTTATGCTATTTCTTTTACAGATGGTAAAAATGTTGTAATATCTTTTAGAGGTAGTGAAACCTTTCCCTTTGAAGAGGCATATAAAGATTTTGTAGAAAATAATTTAGTATTGGGAATGGGAAGAAGACCTAAACAATTTACTAATGCTGTGGATTTTTATGATAAACATGTAGAAATTTTAAATATAAAAAAAGAAAATATATCTCTAACAGGTCATTCTCTAGGTGGGGGAATAGCCCAGTTTGTTTCTCTTCATTGTAACAAGAAATTTAAATATATTCCTGAAACATATACTTGGAACGCTGTTGGAATAAATAGAGATGGAATAATAACATTAAATGATTTTATAGATTTTGATGCTTTTATTGAAAAAAATATAGAATTAAATAAAGAAAATTTAGAAGTTTTAAAAAGTTACAAAGAGGAGTTCTTTAAGGTTTTAAAAGAATGTGATGAAAGTAAAATTATTAATTTAGAAAATACTATTTGTGAAAATATTTTGTATACAGCAGCACTGGACACATATATAAATAGAATATATAAAGACGTGATATATAAAAAGGCACTAAAAGAAAAAATAGTAAAAGTATTATTTAAAAATAAAGAACTAAAAGATGTAATAATAAAAGCGAAAGAGTTTATTTTACAAATTAAAGAAAATAAAATATACAAAGCTAAAGTAATAAATTATGGTCACTCTAAAGATTTAACTAATGGAATGTTTAAACATATAGGAGAGCTTCACCAAATAGATTCCCAAGATAAAACCAAAAATAAGAAAGAAAGTAGTTTTGTAAAAGCATTTTTCACTAGAAAAAAACATGTTTTAACTTTCCATTATGAAGATGTTTTTATTCCTTATATAATAACAGAGGGTGACAGTAAAGGAGAGTTTGATAATATCTTAAACATAGATTTTATAGCTAGTTCTCTAAGACAAATTATTCACCAAGAAAAATCTATCCCTCGAAATCTTTTAAAAGGCTATTATTCATATAAAGAGCTTGAAGAGAAAGATATCTTAAATTTAAAAAAAGATATTTTAGAAGGAATAAAAAAATCCAATCTAAATAGTATATATACTGAAGAGGTTTTAAACCATATAAAAGAAATGGAAAGTATTAACTTCCTCCTTCTTTGGAAAAAAACTAGAAAAAAATTATCCAGTCCCTACTATCCTATGGATATTTATGATAGCATAATATATTGAAAAAATTAATAATAAGTGAGGATAATTGTGAAATTAACATTGAAAGAAGTCAGAGATATTGTTGAAATATCAATCAAAGAAAATCAATTAATAAAAATAATATATTCTTCCAGTTTAAGAAAAAATGAATACACTAAAATAACTGTAAAACCTATAAAAATAAAAGATGAGTTAACATATCAAGTGGAATATTTTAAAGATAATAAAGCTTATCATAAAAATTTTAATTCCTTAGAGTGTTCAACATTTCTTAATGATATAACAGATTATTTTAAAAATATTAATATTTTTACTAGTGAAAAAGAATATAGTTTAATAAAAAATAAAGATGATTTTCACGGAAAAATAAAAATAGAAAAGAAAACAATAGAGGTAAAAGAACATAATAATAAAAAAGAATATATAATTCCTGTGGGAACTCCAATCGAATTTTTAATTGACTTAAATATTATGGATAAAAACGGTAATATTTTAAAAAATTCATATAATAAATTTAGACAAATAAATAGATATCTTGAATTTATAAGAGATGTCATAAATGAACTTAAAGAAAAAAAAGAGATAACCGATAGTATTAAAGTTGTTGATTTTGGAAGTGGAAAATCATATTTAACTTTTGTTCTTTACTACTATTTAAAAGTTCTGAGAAAACTCAATGTGGAAGTAGTTGGTCTAGATTTGAAAAAAGATGTTATGAATAATTGCAATGATTTAGCTATTAAATATGGATTTACTCATTTGGAATTCTTACACGGGGATATTAAAGATTTTACAAAAATGAAAAATGTAGATTTAGTCTTTTCTCTTCATGCTTGCAATAATGCTACAGATTATGCTTTTATAAAAGGTATAGAACTAGGTGCAAAAGCTATTCTAGCTGTACCTTGTTGCCAGAATGAATTTAATAAAAAAATAACTAATAGTCAAAGTACTAGTTTTAAAAATGATTTCTCCTCTATTATTGAGCACGGAATTCTTTTAGAAAAAATTAGTTCTCTATTAACAGATGGGTTTAGAGCTAATATAATGGAGTTATGCGGCTATAAATCACAAGTTATAGAATTTATAGATACTGAACACACACCTAAAAATTTATTGATAAAGTGTATAAAGGAAAAAGCGAGCTCTACTCATTTAAATATAAAAAAATTAGAATGTGAAAAATACATGGAATATATAGGAATAAATCCTATTTTTTATGAGCTAGCTAAAAAATATTTTGTTAATTTTTAGAATTATAAGGAGGTGAAAAAATGATTCATTTTATATATGGAGATGGAACTCCATTTCAACTTAAATATAACGAAATTTTAAATGAAATTTTAAATGAAATTAAAAGTGAAAATTCTAAAATCAAAGAAAAATATTTTGATTTTTCTTTAAATGAAAATGAAGAATTTATCCAAAACATCTCTCAAAATTCTATATTTGCTACTAAAGAGATTTTTGTAGTGAAAAGGCTAGAGAAATATAAAAACATAGAAAAATTTATTAAAACTTTAGAAGATTTCAATTTATCTGAAAAAGATATAATATTTAACTATGAAGAATTTTTAAGTGAGTTTGGTAAAAGAACTGATGAGAGCGACAAAAAAGAGACAGATAAAAAAAATAAAATAATAAAAAGTTTTGAAAGCTTAGGAAAAATATATAAAGCTAGAACAGAAGATGCTAAAAAATCCACAATTTTTTTTGTGGAAAAAGAACTTAAAATATCAGAAAAAGAAGCTAGCAAACTAGTGGAAATTATTGGAGAAGACTACTATAAAGTTAGAGGTGAAGTGGATAAAATTAATAATTTTTTAAATGGAGAAAAATATTCACTGGAAAAAATAGAAAATATTTTAATTGTCAGTAAAGAATTTAACATTAAAAAATTAATAGAAGGTTTTTTCACTAATGGTGAAAAGAAAAATTTAGTAGATTATTTAGAAAAAGAAAAAAATTATTTTCAATTTTTAGGTAGTGTGCTAGAAGAATTAATATTATTTTTGAAATTAAAACTTTTAATAGAAGAGGGAGTAATAAGGGCTAACATGTCATATAATGAATTTACCCTTGCATATAATGAATGTGGAAAAAGATTTATAAATAGCATATCCAAGAGAATTATTCCTGCTTATCCTATATTTCTAAAAATAAAAATAGCTAATAAATTTGATGTTGAATTTTTAGAAGATAAAATAATAGAATTAGGTGATATTGAATACGAAATAAAAAGTGGTAATATTACTGATGAAATGGGTATTTATAGTTTTATAAGTAGATTTTAAATAATAGATAAAATAAAAAAACTGATTAATCAAACTTTTAAAATGAAAAAGTCATTTTAATTTTTGTAATCAGTTTTTTAAATTTAAAAATGAACACCATTATCATAATAGTTTTTTCCAATTAAAGGATTAAAAATAACTGTAATATCATTATTATCATTTATTTTTTTTAGAAAAATAGTGATAAATTCTGCTACTTTATCTTGAGTTTCTTTTTCTCTTTCAAACCAAAACACATCTACAAAAGTGTATCCTTGAACGATTTTACCGTCAAAAATATACTCAGTTTCTATATGCTCTAGAGTAAACCAATTTCTATCACAACCTATAAGATTAGTAAGATTATCAATAATCTCTTTACTGTTTGAAATTATTTTTTCTTTTTGAATACCTCTAAATTTAATATGTGGCACAGCAATACCTCCTAAAATAATTTTAATTATGAATTTATTTTACCATAAAATTTCTTGTTTTTGTAAAAGAATATTGAAGTAAAAGAAAAAAAATGTTATTCTTTAAATTATAAATATATTTTTAAGAATAATGGAGGAAATAATGGAAATAAAAATTTTTGGTTTAGGACTATACATGACAAATTGTTATTTAGTATGGAATGATAAAAAAGAAGGGTATTTTTTCGATTGTGGTGGAGCTGATTTAGATGAAGTAAAGGTTTTTATAGAAAAAAATAATATAGAGTTAAAATATCTTGTATTGACACATGGTCATCATGATCATATAAGTGGAATAAATAAATTTTTAGAACTTTATCCTACAGCTATTTTATATATTGGAGAAGAGGAAAAAATGTTTTTAACAGATTCAAGATATAGTCTTTCTTCTATGATAGATGGCTTTGATTTTAAATATACTGGGGAGTATAAAACAGTAAACAATGGAGATACTGTGGGAGATTTTAAGGTTATATCTTCTCCTGGGCACACTATAGGTTCAAAATGTTTTTATAACGAAGAAGCTAAAATTTTAATATCTGGGGACACTATGTTTAGAAGAAGTTTCGGTAGAAGTGATTTACCAAGTGGTAGTGAAGCGTGCTTATTTAAAAGTTTACAAAACCTTTGCGATACTTTACCTTTAGACACAGTGGTCTACAGTGGTCATACAGAAGCTACAACTATTGGAGAAGAAAAAATATTTTTAAAAAATCAAGGTTTTATAAAATAAAAAGAACTCATGCTAAATTACAAATTTAAAATTCATTATACATTTTTGAAAATTTGGGACAATTAAACTTGCAATTTAGCTTGAAAATAAACAAAGAATTTTTTTCTTGCCTAAATAATTTTTTTATGATAACATATAATCATCTAAAGAGTAATAAAAAATTGGAATGTCCTAGCCATAAAGTAGGAAACTAAAAATTGGAAGAGAGTTGAAAAACTCTCTTTTTCATTGGAGTGATTATTATGAAAAAACAAAATGATTTTTTTATTTTATAATATTTTTATAAGCTAAATACCCTGTTGAAAATGCTGCTTGAATGTTGTAACCACCTGTATCTCCATCAATATTTAAAACTTCTCCTACAAAATATAAATTTTTATGAATTTTAGATTCCATAGTTTTACTATTAATTTCCTCTAAATTAACTCCTCCAGCAGTGGCCATAGCAATAGAAAAATCTCCAACTCGTGTAACTTTAAATTCATATTGAGAAAGACTTAAAATTATTATTCTTTCTAATTTTGTAATTTCAGATATTTTTTTATTTTCGCTTATTGAGCTAAGTTCCAAAAATTTCTTTATAAATCTTTCTGGGATTGGAAAAGCTGACAAGAAATTTTTTATTGTTTTCTTTCCATTTGAATTAATTTCTTTTAAAAAATTATTCTCAAAAATTTCACGAGAAATCCCTATTAAATTTATTTTTAAAATATCACCTCTAACAACATAACGAGAAAAGTCAATAATTCCTGGTCCACTTAAGTTATGATGTGTAAACAGCATATCTCCCATACTCTCAGCATGTAATATACTATTTCTAAATAGTTTAATTGAAACTTTTTTAAAAGATATTCCAGAAAGTTCAGTAAAATTATAGTTATCTACATAAATTGGAGTTAGGGCAGGTTTAGGCTGAACAATTGTGTGATTAAGTTGTTTAGCATATTTATAACCATCACCAGTAGTTCCAGTTACAGGATATGAGGCCCCCCCAGTACTAATAACTAGGGATTTCGCAGTAAAAGTTTCCTTTTCTATTTCTACTATATAATTATTATTTTCATCTATGGAAACACTGGTAATAGAAGAGTTTACCAAGATTTCCACTTTATTTTTTTTTAATTTATCCTCTAAAAGATTAACAACATCTAAACTTTTCATAGTGTGAGGGAAATATTTCCCAGTTTCTTCCACTAATGTTAGAGGTAAGTTATTTTTTTCAAACCATTCTAACATATCTTTTGGTTTAAAAGTGTTTAAAGACGTTTTTAAAAATTTATTACCAGTTCCGTATTTATCTAAAAAACTCTTTATATCACCAGCATTTGTCAAATTACACTTCCCATGGCCTGCAATAAGAAGTTTTTTTCCTATTTTATTATTTTTTTCAATAAGTAGAACTTTCTTACTAGAAGCGGCAACATTAATAGAGCAAAATACACCACTAGGACCCCCTCCAATAACGATTAAATCATAATATTTCATTAAAAACTTCCCCCATTACTTAAGTATATTTAGTGAAAATCTGATAACTTAATTTTCAGCTTATCTATTGCTTTTAGTTGAATTTGACGAATTCTTTCCTTTGTAAGGCTAAGTTTCACTCCTATTTCTCCAAGAGTAAGAACTTCACTATTAAAAAGACCATACCGTCCAATAATAACATTTTTTTCATTAGGAGCAAGAGAATCTAAAAATTTCAGTAATTCCTCATTTGTATCTTTATGAATTAAAATACTTTCAAGATTTTCATCAGATGCTATTATATCATGAAAATCTATATTCTCACCACAAGTTTCCTCTAATGAAACAAAGTTTTTTTCAGAAATTTCTATATATTTTTTTATGTCTTTCACTTTTACTCCAAGATTTTTAGATATCTCATCTAAAGTAGGAAAAGTAGTATGCAAAGTTTTATATGATTGTGTAAATTTATTAATTTTAGAAATATTATCATAAATATACTGTGGGAATCTCATTCCACAACGATTTGTTGATATATGACTTAAAATACTCTGTTTAATCCAAAATATAGCATATGTTGAAAATCTTTTTTCTAAACTAGGATCAAATTTTTCTGTAGCCTTTATAAGTCCTATATTTCCTTCTTGAATAAGATCTAAAAAAGGAATTCCTAAATTTGTATATTTTTTAGCAATTGAAACAACTAGTCTAAGGTTTGAGATAATAATTAAATTTTTAGCTTCTATATCCCCTTTTTTAGCTCGTATAGAATAGTTTATTTCTTCATTTTTTTTTAGAAGTGGATATTGGCTAATATCTTCTAAATAATCTGTAATATTCATATAAAGAGCCCTCCTAGTTAGAATTTTTTTTATAAAAAACTATAATTCTTAGAATATTTATACAAATAAATTTAAACTTATCCTTTATATTTAATTAAATATAATATATTCCCTTGATTTTTTATATTCTTATGTTAGAATTCATATGTGAGGTGAGTAATATGAGAGTTTTAGGAATTGACCCTGGAACAGCAATTGTAGGGTATGGAATAGTTGATTTTGATAAAAATGAATATAAAACAATTAACTATGGTTGTATATATACAGATAAAGATTTAGAATTAGAAGAAAGGTTATTAATTATTTATAATGAATTAGAGGAGATAATAGAAAAATTTAAACCTGATTATATGGCAGTGGAAGAATTATTCTTTTTCAAAAATGCAAAAACTGTAATAAGTGTTGGACAAGCTAGAGGTGTTGTAATTTTAGCTGGAATGAAAGGTGGACTTAGCCCTAAGGGATATACTCCTTTACAAGTTAAAATGGGAATTACTGGATATGGAAGAGCTGATAAGCAACAAGTTCAAAAGATGGTTCAAAAGATTTTAGCACTGGATGAAATACCAAAACCAGATGATGCAGCTGATGCCTTAGCAGTGGCAGTAACTCATATAAACAGTTTGACTTCATCACTTACAAAATCTACTAAGACATCTTTAAGCACAAAAAAAATAACTAAGGAAAAAATGACTCTAAAAGAATATAGAGAATTAATAATGAAAGGATAAAATAAATAAATAAATAAATAAATAAAAGTAAAATGAATAATAATTACTCTTATTATCTATTTTACTTTTATTTTTTATATATATTCTAGTATATAGTTGTATTTTAATGTGAACATCCCCTCTATTGTTTTAAGGATTTTCATATTTTTAATTTTTAATTTATCCTGTTTTAGAAGAGTTGAAAATGATGATGTTCCATAAATAATTTCAACAAGAGTTTTAACATCTATCTCTAAATCACAATGAGAAGAATTTTTGTTAAATTCTACTGTTTTATTAAAAAAATTAATAGTGTAACTTCCACTGTTACTCAGTATTAGATTATCTACTATAAAAATAGTAAGTGGTGAATAGTGAGTATATTTATTCTTTGAAATATATTCTAATAAAATTCTTTTTACATCAATAATTCTTGTCATAATAAATGGATAAACAGTTTTTTTTATTTTTAATCTATTTGGGAAATAGGTTTCTATTTCTGTATTTTGTGGAGTAGTAATTAGAATTTCTTGAAAATCATATGATGAGTTATAAATAAAGTAAAAAATATTTGATAGAATATCACTATTATCAAAATATAAATCTCTTATCTCTAAACTTTCTTCATGAGGTACTAAAGAAAACAAACCTACAATACCAGATTTATTTTTCACATAAAAAAATGAACTTTTTTCTAACTCTAATTCCTCTAAAAAAAATTTTAAGTTATTAAAGTCCTTTACTATAAAACTATCATATTTTTTCATTTTTTCATGATAATAATTTAAAATATCTTGATAAAGTGAATTTAAATTATTTAGTGAAACCTGAACTATAGAATATTCTTTATTTTCTACAAAACTGCTTAGCTCATTTTTAGAGGTATAATATTTTTCTAAAGTATGTGAAAATTCAAAATCATAAGGAGAATAAACTTTTGGATTTACTGGAATTAAAAAAACTTCTCTAAGTCCTTGTTCTTTTGCATTTTCTAAGGTTTTTATTATAAGGCTTCTCATAATCCCTTTTCGCCTATACTCTTCAAAAACAGCTACTCCTTGAATATACCATGATATATTATTAAAATTAAAAAAACTATGATTATAAGGTGTTAGGTGCAACCCACCAAAATTTTCATAGAGTAAAAAATTAGTATGTTTATAATGAGTTGAAAAAAAGAACTCAATATATTTTTGGGAATCATTAAAGCAATTTGACCAAAGATTAAGTGCTTGGTCTCTGTCTGTACTGTTATTACGTGCATACCTTATTGTCATAATTCACTCCTAAATAATTAAATATCTAAAAGATGTCATAACAGTTAAAAGTATTATGAGATCTAAAAAAAAGTTATCAGTCATTAATATACTCCTTTTGCATAAAATTAATAATATAATATATTTATATATAATATATTTATATATATTTATATATATTCTAACATATTTTAATATATTTTTAAATAATAAAAAAATAAAACTCCCACACAATTATTTCACTAGAGGAGTTATATTTTTTATAATTTTTTAGTATTTTAGTTAATATTTAATTTTTAATATACGTGTATAATGTTTGAACTGCTACTCCTGTAGCTCCTTTTTTATGATAATTTTCATTTTTAGATAAAAAAGCTGTTCCTGCAATATCAAGATGCATCCAAGGAATGTCGTTTTCTAAAAAAGACTCTATAAAAGCAGCAGCACAAGGAGCAGATGCCCATCTTCCAGTACTATTTTTAACTGATGCAATTTCAGATTTTACCATTTTTCGATAATCTTCATAGATTGGTAAATGCCAAAAATTTTCTTCCCAGTTTTCAGAAGATAATTCTAATTTTTTAACCATTTCTTTATTATTAGAGAAAACTCCTGTTGCACTGTGCCCTAATGCAACTACAACTCCTCCTGTAAGAGTGGCTACATCTATAATTTCAGAAACTTTTTCAATTCTTGTAATGTAAGTAATAGCATCAACTAAAGTTAATCTTCCTTCAGCATCAGTATTTATTATTTCTATATATTTTCCATTCATGCTAGATACTATATCTCCAGGTCTATAAGATTTAGAACTAATAGAGTTTTCACACGCTGCTATAACTGCTACAACGTTCTTTTTAACCTTGTTTTGAGCAAGTGCCACCATAGTTCCCATAACAGTAGCTGAACCTCCCATATCGCATTTCATTTCGAACATAGAATCAGTTGGTTTTAGTGAAAGACCACCAGTATCATAAGTTAGTCCTTTTCCTACTAATCCATAAATATGACTATCTTCTTTATTACCAAAATATCTCATAACTATTACACAAGGTTTATTTATCGAAGCTCTTCCCACAGCTAAAAATGCATGCATTCCTAATTTTAAAGCTTGAGATTCATCTAAAATTTCCACTTCAAAACCTGATTTGTTACCATACTCTAAAGCAATTTCTGAAAGTTTTTTAGGTGTCATTATCTCAGCTTGTTCATTTACTAAATCTTTAGTTAAAGTAATTGCCTCATTTAAGTAAGTAGTTTCAGAGAGATTAGGTAATTTTTCATTAAATAAAGTTAAATTTAAAAACTTATCTTTCTTTTTATCCTTATATTTATCAAAATCGTAGTTTATGTGGGAAGTTATTTCAGATAAAATATTTGCATCAGATAATACTTCTTCCTTAGATGATATTAAAATTTCACCAGTTAAATTTTTTAAACTATTAAACATATTTACTCTATATTCTTTCTTATTGAAGTTTTCTCTTTTACCAGAACCAATACCAAGAATTTCAACAAGTGTTCCTTTTTCTAAATAAGAAGCAGATAAAACCTCTCCTATTTTTCCTGTAAATCCTTCTTTTTTCATAATTGAGTTAATCAATTCTTGAGTTTCAGAAGAGATATTTTCACATAATTGAATTTCATCTTGAAAAAAGATATCTACATATTTAGAATAACTTTTACTTAATTTGTTAATAACTTCAAATGACATAAAATTCCTCCTTTATTATAAAAACAATAGCCGATTGTAAAACTAAAATAATTTATTAATATATTATTATTTTAATACTAACATTATTTAATAATAAATTCAACAAAAATGAAAAAAAATAAAAAATATGGTATAATACAAAACAATGAAATATTAAAGGAGAAAACATAAATGAAAATAAAAGCTATAGCTCTAGACGTTGATGGAACTCTAACAGATGGAAAATTGTATGTAAGTAATAGTGGTGAAGATATGAAAACTTTTTCTGTGAAAGATGGAATGGCTATTGTTGGTGCAATAAATTTAGGAATTAAAATTTTTATTATTACAGGGAAAAAAAGTGAAATAGTAAAAAAACGAGCAGAGGAATTAGGAATAACTGATATATATCAAGGTATTCACAATAAAGTAGAAGTTTTAAAAATACTTTGTCAAAAATACTCATTAACTCCTGATAACATAGCATATATGGGTGATGATTTAAATGACTATGGTGCTGTTCAGTTCTCTGGTTTTTCTGGAGCTCCTAAGGATTCAGCTGGAGAAATTATTAAAATAGTAGATTTTATATCCAACCATAATGGTGGAGATGGAGCTGTTCGGGAATTTATAGAATATATACTAAACGAAGCTAAACTTTGGATTAAAATAGTCGATAAATTCAAAAATCAAAATTAAAAATAGAATTGGGGGAATTAATTATGAAAAACAATTTGCTCGTTGGGGAGATAAAGGGACATTATTTTAAATATCTTTTTCCCAGTGTTGCAGGAACTTTGGCTTATGGTTTACTAATATTTATAGATACAGTTTTTATTGGAAGAGGAATAGGGTCTCTTGGAATTGCAGCTTTAAATATCTCTCTTCCTATTTTTTCTATGATAGCTTCTTGCGGTATGTTTTTGGGAATAGGTGGAGCTACTGCTGCTGCACTGGATTTTGGTAAAGGAAAAAAAGATGAGAAAAATAAAATATTTACTCTTTCTGTTTATGTTGGATTATTTCTTAGTTTATTTTTTTCAATTA
Source organism: Fusobacteriaceae bacterium (assembly GCA_051659505.1). Classification (GTDB taxonomy): domain Bacteria; phylum Fusobacteriota; class Fusobacteriia; order Fusobacteriales; family Fusobacteriaceae; genus JAGNZR01. The sequence continues at coordinate 1,179 of JBOFOQ010000018.1, read as the reverse complement.
TCATTTCCTTTAATTTAGATAAAGTTACTCATTTTTTAGGTGCTCGTGGTGAGGCAATTCCTTTAGTCAAAGACTACATTTCAGTTATTTCTAAAACAATTGTTTTTTACATAATGCCACATGTATTAACTAATTTTATAAAAAATGATCATAATCCCAAGCTCCCAATGTATTACCTTATTATTGTTAGCTGTTCTAATATAATATTAGATTATCTTTTTATATTTGTTTTTAAATGGGGAATGGCAGGAGCAGCTGCAGCCACTTCTATTTCACAGTGTTTTGGTTTATTAATTCTCTTAACTCATTTTAAACTACCTCAAAACACACTAAAATTACAAAAGAATTTTTTCTCTTTTACTACTCTTACAAGAACAGTAAAAATTGGACTTCCTAGTTTTATTAATGAAATATCTTTAGGTATTGTAATTTTTATTTCAAACGCTGAATACTATAAATATTTAGGTAATATAGGTGTATCTGCCTATGGAATAATTGTTAATATAAACTTTTTACTTTATCTTGTATATTCAGGTATTGCTCAAAGTTCACAACCTATAGTCAGTAGTAATTTCGGTGCAAATCAACTATCAAGAGTAAAAGAAACTTTAAAGTTAGGAATAAAAATTGTTGTAGGTTCAGGAATTGTATTTTATCTCATACTTATAATTTTTAGAACAAGTATCATTACTCTTTTTAATAATGAAAATATAGAATTAATAAAATTAACTAAAAATGCTTTTCCACTCTTTTTTTCAGGGATTATTTTTTTAGGGTTAAATCTTAAATTCAGTAGTTTTTTTCAATCTATAGAGTTTAACAAAATTTCATCTTTACTTAATCTTTTAAGAAGTTTTGCTCTAGTAATATTTTTTATGAAGACACTACCAATTTTTATTGGTGTTACAGGAGTTTGGCTAGCTTATTCTTGTAGTGAACTTATAACATTTATAATAGCTTTTACATATTATAAAAAAAATTATAAAAAATATGTTTTAAAAAATCAGTGTAATTAAAAAATTATAAAATAAACACGAATATGCTAAGTTGTATAATGAATTGTCCCAAAAGGTTAGTCAAAAAAAGAAACTCATGATAAAATCAGTATGCTGAGGAAAAACGCAAATTAAACGTCAGCGAAAGGAGATTAATCATGAGTATAGATAATGATATCATAAA
>JBOFOQ010000017.1:0-30510 GCA_051659505.1 Fusobacteriaceae bacterium | reverse complement strand
TTTATTTTTATTTTTATTTTTATTTTTATTTTTATTTTTATTTTTATTTTTATTTTTATTTTTATTTTTATTTTTATTTTTATTTTTATTTTTATTTTTATTTTTAATATTTTTGTTTATAAAATTATGATATTTTTTTCTTCACATTCCTTTAGTATTTCTGGAGTCCAAATTGAAGACTGAACTTCTCCTATATGTAATTTATCTAGAAAAAACATGCATAGTCGTGATTGACCGATTCCCCCACCAAGAGTATATGGTAATTCCCCTGCAAGAAGTTTTATATGATACTCTAATTTTTTTCTATCTAAAGCCTTAGCTAAAACCAGCTGTTTCTCCAGTGATGCCTCGTCTACTCTTATTCCCATAGAAGAAAGCTCTAATGCTATTTTTAAAGGTTCATACCAAACTAATATATCCCCGTTTAAATCCCAATCATCATAGTCAGGTGCTCTTCCATCATGTTTTTCTCCTGAAGCAAGAGTTTTTCCAATTCCTATTATGAAAATTGCACCGTGAATTTTGCAATGAGTATGTTCTCTGTCTTTAGGAGATAGGTTTGGATATAAATTTTCTAGTTCTTGTGACGTAACAAAAATTATTTCTGAAGGCAATTTTTTCTCAAGTGTTGGGTATAAAGTTCTTATATAATCTTCTGTTTCTTTTAATGATATATAAATTTTATTAACAACATTTTTTAATGTTTCATTATTTCTATCTTTTTTATCAATAATTTTTTCCCAATCCCATTGATCAACATAATAAGAATGAATTGCATCTAAATCTTCATCTCTTCTTATTGCATTCATATCTGTGTATAACCCTTCTTCAATTTTAAAACCATATCTTCCAAGAGCCATACGTTTCCATTTAGCTAAAGAATGAACTATTTCTGCTATTTGTCCTGTTTTCAAATCAAAAGAAACAGCTCTTTCAACTCCATTTAAATTATCATTTAATCCACTTTCTGGAGCTACAAAAAGAGGTGCAGAAACTCTAGATAAATTTAGCTTCCCTGCTAAGTTTTTTTCAAAAAAATCTTTTAATTCTTTTATAGCCTTTTCTGTTTCTATAACTCCTAACTTTGAACAATACAACATATCTACCACGTCCTTTTATTTTTATTTAAATTAAAAACTCCCATTAGCTCATAAGTGATAAGCTAATGGGAGTAACCTAACTATAGTTTATTATAGTTTAAATTACAGTTTCTCCAGAAAACATATCAGATATAAAAAATTTAAGTATATGAAAATTATTATAATTAAAACAATTATAATTGGAATGATTACTATTATTTACCAAATTATTGTTATAATTATTAACTCTCATAAGTTTATCTCCTCTATTTCTTTATGTTTTATTTCATTTATATTATCATGAAAATTTTTTTTGTCAACGGCGAAATTAAAATTTTATTTTTATTTTTTAATAATGTTATTATATATGTCATTAGCAGTTTAAAAAGAATATTTACACATATAATCATAACTGCAACAGCAGAAGCTGTTCTTATTTCTCCAGAATCAGTTTTGCTAATCATCATAACAGAGGCTACTCTAGTGCTAGTTGTATATAAAAAAACAACTGCTGAAATAGTTATCATTGAATTGACAAAATAATAAGAAAAACTTTCTAAAATTGAATCTAAAGATAAAGGGATAATTACTTTGAATACTGTTTTATACCAAGGTACTCCCATTAAATTAGATATAGTTTCATATTCTCTATCTAATTTCTTTAGTGCTGCTGTTATAGTTAAAAATGGTGTTGTAAAAAAATGAATAATATTTGCAATTATCAAAATTCCAAAACTACCATATAAGAAATTCAATGGGTTTAATCTAGAATTAAAAAAGAAAATATAGGCTAAACCAATTGTTAGCCCTGGTATTGCATTTGGTAAAACAGATAAAAAGTATCCTGTTTTTCTAATAAAAATAAATTCTTTCTCTCTTTCTATAAAATATGCTATAAAAAAACATAATATTGTCCCTAGAAGTGCAGTTAATACTCCTACAAAAATAGAATTTCCAAATATCTTCCAAATGTTTTCTCCCATGACAGTAAAATTGTATGCATCAAAATTTAAACTCATATCATATGGCCATGTCTTCACTAATGACGCTAATACAACTACTATAAAAAATATAAGTATAATACATACAAGAGTATAGTTAAATAAGTTACACATTATATCTCTATAAATATTATTTTTTATTTTATATTTTGTTGCCTTTGAGCTTATTTTAATACTTTTTTTCTGAAATATAATATCCACTAAAAATGCTAAAAAAGCTGGGATTATTAAAAGTATTCCAACTGCTGATCCAACACCCATATTTTGCTGACCTACTACTTGTTTATATACATCAGTCGCCACTACGTTAAAATTTCCACCAATGACTTTAGGAGCTCCAAAATCTGAAAAACTCAAAGTAAAAGCTGCAAATCCACCAGTTATTAAAGTATATTTTATATTTGGAATTGTTATTATAAAAAATTGTTTTATTTTATTTATTCCCATCATTTCAGCAGCTTCATAGGTTCTGTAATCTTCCAATTTTAAACTTAAAGAATACATTATAAATAATATAGGGAAAATATACATTATCTCAGCTATAATAATTCCCCAAAATCCATAAATATCTATGTTTAAATTAAATAATTTAGTGATTATTCCATGTCTTCCTAACAAGTAAATAAGAGCAGTTCCGTGACTCATTGTTGGGGAAAATAAAGGTAATAAAGCTATTAGTTCTAATATTTTTTTTCCTTTTATTTTACTCCTACTCATTCCATATGTAAAAATTAAAGCTAATAATGTCACTGTTATAGTTACTGTTATAGATACTAAAAAACTATTTTTCAATGAACTTTCTGTCACTGGATTATTTAAATATTCAATAAAATTACTCATTCCAATAAAATTTCCCTCTCTATCTTGAAAGGTTTTTATAAATAGAGTTCCAAGAGGAAGAACAATCGAAATTAACAAAAATAATATTCCTATTATTAATAATAGAAATTTGAGAACTCTATTTTCATTCATCATTTCCTCCTTTAAACTAATTTTATATAGATTTTAATATTCTTTTTTATTCCTAATTTATTCTTTTCTTTTGCTAACATATCTAAATAAATCAACTCCATTTCATGTCTCAGTGTCAATCTATAAAAAGCTCCTCTAAACTCTATATTTTCCAAAATAGTTTCTATTGAGTTTTCTTTAGGAGTTATAGAATATTCTATTTGCTCTGGTCTTATTGCATGAATTTTTCCTTTTTTGTCTTTTATTAAATTAACTTTTCCTATAAAATCAGCAACAAAAATATCTTTAGGTTCATTATATATCTCTTCAGGATAACCAACTTGAACTATTTTTCCTTCGTTCATAACAACAATTCTATCACCCATTGTTAAGGCTTCTTCCTGGTCATGAGTTACCATTATCGTAGTTATTCCAAGCTTATCATGAATACTTTTTATTTCCATTCTTAATTTTTCTCTCACTTTTGCATCAAGGGCCGACAGAGGTTCGTCAAGTAATAAAATGCTTGGCTCCATGGCTAAAGCTCGTGCTAAAGAAATTCTTTGTTGCTGCCCCTCACTCATCTCTAGAGGATACTTCTTTTTAATATGTAGAAGATCTACCAAATCTAGAACTTTTTCTATTTTTTCTTTTCTCTCATCTTTATTAGAAATTTTATTCTTTATTCCATACTCTATATTTTGAAATACAGTCATATTAGGAAAAAGTGCATATGTTTGAAATACCATACTTAATTTTCTCTTTGATGGTTGCAAATCTGTTATATCTTTTTCTCCTAAAAATATTTTTCCTGAATCAGCTTTTTCAAGTCCTGATATTATCCTTAAAAGTGTAGTTTTTCCACAACCAGAAGGTCCTAAAAAACATATAAACTCGCCTTTTTCTAATTCTAAATTTATATTTTTTAAAACTTTAAACTTTCCAAAACTTTTCTCTATATTACATATTTTCAAATACGCCATAAAATCCTCCTAGTTTTCTTTCCCATACCTTTTTTCCCACTCTTTTAGGATTCTATCTCTATTTTTAATTTCATATTTAAAATCTCTTACTTTTAATCTCTCTTCTAATTGTTGCGGGTAATCATCTATAAGTGCATATTTAGGATTAGTTACAAAACCTCTTGTTTTTGCTAATATTTTCATTGCTTCTTCAGACAATAACCAGTCTAAAAATATTTTAGATTCAGGTTTTATTACTACTTTATTTATAAGGGCATTAGCCTCTAATTCCCATCCTATTCCTTCTTTAGGAAATATTGTTTTAAAAGGAAGTTCCCCTTTTTTTTCAATTATTATTCCTTGATATGCAGGGATAAATCCACCTACTCTTTCTCCTCTGCTCACTATTTGAGTAGGTGCATTTCCTGAAGAAGTGTAAGTTGCTATATTTTTATGTAAAACATCCATATATTCCCAAGCTTTTTCTTCTCCAAAAATATTTATAAAAGTTTTTACAGCCATATAACCAGTTCCTGAAGAGCCTGGATTTACCATTAATAAATTATTTTTATATCTTTCATTAAGCAAATCATAATATGACTCTGGTAATTTCATATTTATTTTTTTTAGTTCCTCTGTATTTATCCCAAGTCCTAACATCCATACTGAAGTTCCTACCCAATACCCACTAGAATCCTTATATTTTAAAGGAATTTCAGAAAACCCTTCACTTGGAATATACGCCTTTAAAATATCGTCTTTTTCTAAAATCATTATATCACTTAGGGACCAAATAACATCTGCTTGAGGATTTTTCTTTTCTGCTATTAGTTTAGCTAACATCTCACCTGTTGCAGAGGATATTACTTCAATTTTAATATTAGGGTATTTTTTGCTAAAAGCTTCAGTATACTCTGAAATATATTCATTTTCCATTGCAGTATAAGCAAGTATAGTTCTTCTCTTCTCTTTATTACTATCTTTACCACAGCTAGTTAAGATGCTTACTATTACTACTAAAATAAATGTTTTAATTTTCATGTCTCCTCCTTAATTTTGCTTCTCAAATAATATAAAAAAAACATCTAAAGCAGGTCTAATTATGCCTAGATGATAAAATTAATTTAGGATGAATATTTTAAAAATATATAAATGAAAATAAAATTTCTAAAAGATAGGATTGATAAGATAGATAGGTGAGATGTCAAAGTATAATAAATATGAAAGGAATAAAATCTGCTTAAATTTGTTTTATTGATTATTTCTATTCTATCACGTAATTTTAAATGTGTCAATTTTTAAATTTTCATTGTTGAACATTTTATTCTAAAAAAATACTTAAACTGTAATAATTAAATTATGAATTAAAGAACAATTTAATAGAATTTATTTTTCAATTTAGCTTATTTTTCAATTTATTTCAAATAAGTTTTTATTTTTTTACTAAAATAGTATATAATAACTATTATAAATTAAGGAGATATAAATTGAAAATAATTATAACTAGAAAAAAAATTAAAAATATAATTTTTAAAGTTAATATAAATGAAACTGTATCTGTTTCTGCACCGCATTTTGTATCTGAAAGTGAGCTAAATAAAATTATTGAAAGAAAAGTCGAGTGGATAGAAAAAAAAATTAAAGAAATTAGAGATAAAGCACCAGTAAAATATAGTTTTTATTATTTTTTAGGAGAAAAAATAGAACTTAATAAGAACACTAAAAAAGATATAGAAATCTACTTAAAAAAAGAAGTATCTTCTATAATCGAACCTATTATTATTAAATATCTTAAACTTACTAATTTAGCTATAGAGCATTCTAGTTACAAATTCATGAAAACAAGATGGGGAAGTTGTAATACTAGAAAAAAATATCTTAATTTTAATATTTTATTGCTAGCTAGTCCATTAGAATCTATTGAGTATGTTGTTTTACATGAGATAGCTCATTTAAAATACCCACATCATCAAGGGTCTTTTTGGAATTATATTAGTTTTTATATGCCCGACTGGAAAAATAGAAAAAAGAAATTAATCCACTCAATGTTTGGATAGCATTAATTTTCTATATTATTGCTTTCTAATTCTTTTAAATAAGTTTCTCCTGCTGGAGTTAAAATCATATTTTTAACGAAGATTTTTAAAGTTTTTTCATTTTCATATCTTATTCCACCTACAAAATCCTCTTCAATACAAAAATCTAAAAAAGTAATAAAATCAGCTGCTTCAACATTTTCTATACCAGACAAATCTTTACTTCTTATTTTTTTCAATATCTTTATTTTTTTTCTATTTTCCATTAATATATCTCCTTTTTTTGTTAAATCATAATTATAGTTTAGTGAAATTTTTAAAATATAAAGTTAAGGGATATCGCGTAACTATATTATACCTCTTCCTTCCACTTCTAAATATTTAGCTATACGATTAGTTAGCGCTATTCCGTTTAGTCTTTTTCCATTTTTACTTAGTAAAACGTCTTCCTTCCCTTCCTTTAACAGTACTTCACACCATTTTGTTATATCTTCTTTTGTTAGTTTAGAAGATGAAAAAGATTTCTTTTCATTTTTTTCTTTATCTATACCAGTGATTTTTATACAACGATCACGTAGTTCCTTTGCATTAGTTTTTATAAGTTCTTCTCTTCTTTTTATATCTTCTTTGGTCTCTTCTTCTATTTCTTTTTTTAAAAATAAGCGTTTATAAATATTTGAAAATATTTCTAGCATATACACCTCCCAAGCTTTTTTTTATTAATAATGATTTATGTAATATTTTATATAATATAATATACCGTTTTTTTCTATCTATTGCAACTGTTTAAGGTAGAAAATTAAAATAATTTCTTAATTTTGAAATTTGTATTTTTTTTTAATGAATATAATTAGTCTACTAATATATAAAATATGATATACTATAAGTAAATAATCTACTCTTCTAATAACTGATTGGCATAAAAATTGAATATAAATTATAAACTCTATCAAAATAAAAATATAAGGAGATTAGCTTTAATCATAGCTCCTTGTGTCATATTCTAAAATATTTAATTTATAAACAAACTTAGGGAGATATCACTCATGAATAAAAAAATAAAAAACAAATCATCAATAGCAAGGATAATAATTTCTAATTTTGATAGTGAAAAAATAAAAGAAATTAAAATTTTACATGAAAAAAAATCTTTTTTAGATGTTTTTGAAATAAAAAAAGCTGAATACTGCTCATTAAATAGTAAAATTAAGTTTATAGAAGTTGTATCAATCGGAGAAGATAAACTTAATATTAGAATAACAGAAGAGGGAAATATTGAAGCTTCTCTAGATATAGAAAATAATATTATTAGAAAGTACCTAATTAGCGGTGAATATTTTGATAAAAAAAACTCTAAACGTTATCATAGTGATGTTAATAGTGATAGACTAAAAAATAAAGGGTCTTTAGATGATAAAACTGTTAAGATTAAATTGGAAATTTTAGAAAATTTAAATTGGGAAGATGAAGAAAAAAAAGACCGGAGAAGAAAAGAAACAATTACAGAAAGAAAATTACTTTCAGAGCAGGTACAAGAATACTATTCTATAATAGCAAATAGCTCACTAAATGGAATAAATATTGATAATAAAAAAACTATTTCTTCTAAAATGATAGACTCACAAATGATTTATAGTATAAAAAGATTCTTAAATTATCGTTCTAGTATGCTAATGTATTTTAGTTTTATTAATAATCTTTTTATAAAAAATGACGAAATACAAAAAATTATTGGAAAGGACAACTTTGGAATTGAAGAGATAGGTAAAATATTTGCGAACAAGACTCCTGATATTGTCAAATGTGAACTACTTTTAAATATACTGGTTGCTGAACTAAATAAAATAATGATAAAAGCTTTTGAAAATATTAATAATCAAATTAAAAATAACAATGACAAAAGAGAAAGAATGATTAAAGAGAATAAAACGGCTAATTTACCTCCTTTTATAGATGTAATACCTGAGCTTTCTGAAAATGAATTAAAGGAAGATTTAAAAAAAATATTAATTTATTTTTCGGATTTTAGACATAAATTAGTACACTACAACTATCAATATTTTCAAGAGTTATTTTCTGGAAAAGGTGAAATTCAGAAAGATATTTGCGAACAATTAAACCTTAATATTTTCAAATTACTGTCCACTGTTAAAAATTTAAAAAATGAAAATAAAACAAATTATTTAGACAAGTTTTCAGAAATAACTGTACTAGGAAAAATAAAACCAGCAGTGAAAGTATATGATTTATACAATACTCTTTGTGAAAGAAGTAATGGTTTTAATAAATTCATAAATTCTTTTTTTTCTGTAAATGGAATGGAAGACAAAGAATTTAAAGTGTTAATCAACGAGCATATGGAAAAAAGAATTAAATACTTAAATAATAGAATATTGAAATTAGAAAAAGAAATAAATGAAGAAAAAAACTTGAAAAATAAAAATAAATTAAAAGAATTAAAAGAAAAATATATTAATGAATTATCTCAAAAAGAAAAAGCTATAAAAAATTTTAACAAAGCATATTTAGAAGATATTCACTATAGTGAGAAATATAAAATACAGTATAATAACCATAAAAATATAGTAGCAAAAGTTGAAAAAGAAATAACTAGTAAAAATGGTGATAGAAATAATAAAAAAATAGAATCTTTAAACAAAGAAATTTTAAAATTCAAAATACAAATGGAAGAATTAACTAAATTAAATTCTACAATAAGATTAGAATATAAAATGCAAATAGCTTTTGGTTTTTTAGCTGAAGAATACAAGTTTGATATTTCTAAATTTAAGAATGAGTTTGATCCTAATAGCCCAAATATTATGTCTTATTTAAATAAAAAAGAGATTTATCTAAATAAATTTACAGATGACAAATGCAAATTAAATTTAGGTAACATAGAAAATAAAATTAAAGATGGAACAAATGTTTCTACATTATTCGTTAATAGTGAAGAAAATAATTTATCTAAATTTTATTCTTTAATGTATCTATTCATTCCAATTGAAATTAGAGGAGATTTTTTAGGAAATGTAAAAAAGCACTATTATGACATTAAAAATATAACTAACAATAATCAAAATGATTGTTTTTTTCATAATTTAAGATTATTTGAAAAAAATATAAAAAAACTAGAAATAATAAAATATAGTATTTCAGAAGACAAAATAATAGCAAAAGAACTAGAGAGTCTTTACAAATACTTAGGTATAAAACATGAAATATTTGGTGAAGAATTTTTATTTGGAAAAACTGTTATTTTAAATATTATCAAATATTATGAAAATATTTTTAAATTTACAAATGATTTTGAAACTAATCTTTTAATAGAAATGGTTTATAAAAAAAATATTAAGGAAAAATATTTAAAGTTCAAAAATAATAAGAAGTTTTTGGAATTACTATATAAATACTTTAAATTTTCTAAAGATAACGATGTCACTAAAAATTGCGACACTAATATTTCTGAGGAACAAATAAAAATAAATAAAATAATTAACATTAGAAATAAAATTTCTCACTTAGATTTTAATAAATTATTTTGCTTAGAGGAAATAAAAGACGAAGAGATTTATGAAAATAATTGGATTGGATTAAAAAATATACCTGAATTTTTAAATTCTGTTTTGGGTGAAATTGATACGTTATATGAAGTGGTTAATGCTCAATGTGAAAAAAGAATAAAAAACATTCTAGAATATGATTATATTAATGATTTTAAAATGAGAAATAAAGATTTTGTATTTAATATGAAAAAAGATTTAATTGCTTCCTCACAAGGGGAAGAAAAAAAGAAAAATCAAAAAGAAATTTTACAAAAACATAGCTCACTAAAAGATATTGGGTCTGATGCAATATATAAAAATATATTGTGCTTGAGTGATATAATAGATAAACTTGAAATAAAGTTTAATAAAAAAATTTTTGCAGATAAAAAAGATATTATGAATTTTGAACTCTTTCTCACTAAAGAAAAAATTTCAAAAATAGGAGAGTTAAAAGATATTGAAATATCACAAAACCAAGATAAAATAATAGCAACTATAAAAAGAGAATTAAATCTTCTATTAGGTGTTTATAAGAGTAAAGAGATAATGAGAATTAAGAAAAAATTAATAAATATTTTTGAATAATATAATTTATTTATGATATAATATAGTTCTTGTGTCAAATATGAGTTGTTAAACGAACTAATAATATATGTAAAAAATCTCATTTTGAGGTTTGACTATACTCGTGTTTGACACGGGAATAAAACAATGCCCTAGTCACATCAAACGTCATTTTTGTTTGACTATACTCGTGTTTGACACGGGAATAAAACTATGTATTAACTACATCCATAGGTAAATCAGTTTGACTATACTCGTGTTTGACACGGGAATAAAACATTTCTTGATCGTTTAAACCAAAATCTGTGGTTTGACTATACTCGTGTTTGACACGGGAATAAAACAAGGAACTTCGACTTGATTTTTATAACCATGTTTGACTATACTCGTGTTTAGCATAACAAAAAAATTATTAATATATCTCCATAAAAAAAACACCAAGTTAATTTTCACTAACTTGGTGTGTCCACATTCTATTTCATCTATATCAAAATATATATTTTAAAATTCACTATCCACTTAATTTTCATTAGCTTTCCCTGACCTTCTATAGATTGAACTAACTCTCATATAAGCACCATTTTTATTTAACTTTCTTTTAATTATAAAATTATTAAAGTATTATTAAATAATGTTCTTTTAAAGAGCTTTTAAATAAATTTCCTTTGCAATTTTTGGAGTTAAATCTCCAGTTTCAGAAAGAGTTATGAATTTATGTCTTATTAAACCTTCAACTACTTCTTCTAACTGTTTTTCTGTAACATTATAATCACTAAGCTTTGTACTTATTCCTAAACTTTGGAAAAATTCTTCTGTTTTTTCAATAGCTTTAAGAGCTTTCTCTCTTGTTGTTCCCTCAGTTATATGCCAAACTCTTTTAGCATACTGTGCTAATTTCTCTTCTTTTTTCTCTATTCTAACTTTCCATAGAGCTGGTAAAACTACTGCAAGAGTTTTTGCATGGTCTATTCCAAAAACAGCTGTGAGCTCATGCCCTAGTATATGAATGCTCCAGTCTTGAGGAACTCCTGCTCCAATAAGTCCATTTAGTGCCATTGTAGAATTCCAAACAAGATTTGCTCTTAAATCATAATTTGTTGGATTGTCAATGGTTTCACGACCTATTTCAATCATACTTTTAAGAATTCCCTCAGAAGTTCTATCTTGAAATGTTGCATTTATAGGATAAGTTAAATATTGTTCAATTGTATGTACAAAAGTATCTATAATTCCATTAGCCACTTGAGTAACTGGTAGTGTATAAGTTAAAGTGGGATCTAATATTGAAAATACAGGGAATGTTAGAGGATTACTAATCGCAAGTTTATCTTTCCCCAAAGTAATAACTCCACCACTGTTCATTTCTGACCCTGTAGCTGGTAATGTAACAACTGTACCAATAGGTAATATTGAGTTAAGAATAACTCCGTTATGACCTGTGTAAACTAATTCTTTTTCTCTTCCTACATATTCTTTTGCTGATACTGCTATGGATATAAATTTAGTTCCATCCATTACAGAACCACCACCAACTGCTAAAAGAAATTCAATTTTTTCTTTTCTACAGATTTCAACTGCTTTCATAAGTGTTTCAAATTTGGGATTAGGCTCAATTCCTCCAAATTCAAATATTTCTCTCTGAGATTTTTTTAATTCTTCAAATACTATATCTAATGTTCCGAATTTTTTAACTGAACCGCCGCCGTAAAGAACTAATACTTTAGAATTCTTTGGAACTAAACTGTCCAGTTGCTTTAATTCTCCTTTACCAAAAATTATTTTTGTTGGATTATAAAATGTAAAATTATTCATTAATAATACCTCCGCTTAAATTTTATTCATTGATATTTTAAATTATATCATAAAAAATTATAAAAATAAATTAATATAAGTTTTAAAATTTTTTCTTATTTCCTATACTTTTTAATATCTCTAAATAAGTAAATTGTTTAATTTTTTTTACTTTTTATGATAACATTGCATATACTCATGATTACTCTTCTTTCGCTGACGTTTGATTTGTGTTTTTCCTCAGCATTTTGATTTTATCATGAGTTTTTTTTGACTAACTTTTAGGACAATTCATTATACAACTTAGAGTTATGAAGATAAAGTTTTTAGTATAGATTCTATTCTATATTTAAAAATCATATAGAAAAAGTTTAGAAGTAGGTGATTTTATCTCTTGGAATTAGATTTTTTCCAAATTTTCATTGAATAAAAATTGACTTAAGTGAAAAAAAAACTTATAATGTAGAAAAAAGGAGTTGATTTGAGTGTTAGTCAGATATAAAGTTTCAAATTTTTTATCCTTTTATGAAGAACAAGAGTTTAGTATGAAAGCTGGTAAATCAAAAGGACATCAAGAGCACATATTTATAAACAAAAAAATTTCTTTATTAAAAGGTGCATATCTATATGGAGCAAATGCATCAGGGAAAAGTAATTTTATAAAAAGTATAGCATTTGCAAGAAGTTGTATTTTAAAAGGAATTTCAGGAGTAAATACAATTGAAAAAAACTATAAACTAGATAAAGAAAGTTTAAAAAAAGTCAGTGAATTTGAATTTGAAATTCTCATAGAAGATAAAGTCTATGCTTATGGATTTTCTCTAATGTTAAAAACAAAACAAGTTATAGAGGAATGGCTGTATGAAGTTTTAGGAACAAAAGATAAGCTTATTTTTATTAGAAAACTTGAAAATGAAAAATCTGTAGTTGAAGAAAAATTAAAGTTTTCAGCAGCAGATAGAGTAAAACTAAATGTTTATATTGATGATTTACAAAATACAAACTTACTATTAGAAGTTCTTGGAAAGAAGAAATTTGGGAGACAAAGTTATGAGTTTATAAAAGTTTTAAACTGGTTTAGAGAAAATTTGATAATAGTATTTCCAGATACATCACATTTTGTAACTGAATATTTTGATATTACTACAAATTGGGAAAAATATTTAGAATGTTTTGATACAGGTATTCAAGAAATAGACTTCAAGGATAGAGAATTTAAAGAATTACCCATTCCAGAAAAGTTAAAAGAAGACATATCTAATCATATAGGAGAGTTAACAGCAGAACTTGGAAATAAAAGTACGGAAAAAGTTCCAACAGTAGTAATAAATACAAATAATAATTTTTTAAAAATTTACATGGAAAATAATGAACTAAAAGTTAAAGAAATTGTATTTAAACATAAAAGTACAACAGGAAATATTGAATTTAAGTTTTACGAAGAGTCTGATGGAACAAAACGTTTAATAGAATTAATACCATTATTAGAAAAAATAAACTGTAAAAATCATACGATATTAATAGATGAACTTGAAAGAAGTTTACATCCAATACTTGCTAAGGCATTTTTAGATAATTTTTATATGAAATTATCTAAAAATAATTCTCAGTTAATTTTATCGACCCATGAATCAAGACTTTTGGATCTTGATAGAATAAGAAGAGATGAAATATGGTTTTTAGAAAAAGATATAGAAAAAGGAACAAAACTATTTTCATTAGAGGAATTTAAGACTAGATTTGATGCTAAAATTGATAAAGCTTACCTTCTTGGAAGATATGGAGGAATACCAATTATTAGGGATATGATTTTTGATAATGAGCATGAGATTGAGTGTGATAATTAATGGGAAGACATACTGAAAGAAGATATTTTAGTGGATTAAATGATTATTTAAAAAATAAAAATCAAATAAACTTTATAGATATTAATATTTTTGAAAAAAGTGATCAAGATTTAAGTAATCCTAAAAAAATTTTAGAGGAACTCAATGCAAAAAAAGAAAAAGATGGTTTTGAGGAGGATGAGGTTTATTTAATTGTTGATAGGGATAAAGATAGTTTTACAGAGAATCAATTTGAAAAAGTAAAAAATGGTTGTATTGAAAAGGGATATCAACTAATTTTGAGTAATCCGAACTTTGAGTTATGGCTTTTATTTCACTTTCTTGAAAGTTTAAGCGAGTACGATAAAGAAGAAATTAAGTTTAACGAAATTATTGTGAAAGAAAAACTTCAAAAATTTTTAAGAGAATCTAAAAAATTAAGAGCTGTGAGATTTGATAAAAAAATATTTTTTAAACACTATAGTGAGGGAGTAGAAAATGCAATAAAGATTGCTAAAGAAAACGAATATGATTTAAAAAAATTAAAAGATACAATAGGAACAAATGTTTTTAAATTAGTAGAAAATATAATAAAAGCATAGAGTTTTGGAGGCTTGGTAAAAATCAACATGCAGTTCCTCATAAAGACGGTTGGGCAATAAAAGGTGCTAGGATTTCAACGGTAACAGGAGTTTTCTTTATACAACAAAAAGGGAAATATGTATTAATCATGAATCTGAATTATCTATTCTTGGAAAAGATGGAGAAATCAGAGAAAAAAATAGTTATAGAAATGCTCCTAAAAAGATCAAGTGTTAAAAAAGACTTTAGGGAAGAAGTCTAAGTACTGACTTAGTTGGAACTTTTTATTTTTCCTATTTGTATTTACTTGCAGAAATATTAATCTTTAAATTTTAACGCTAACTTGCTCTATTTTCATGAATTACACTAAGGCCTCATGCTTAAATTTGTATTTTTTAACTCTACTAAACTTTTTTTCTTGGTTTATTGAACGCACTGCTTTTTTCAATAATTCAGCTATTTCTACTTACTTTGTCTTTTTTATGATATCATTAGATATACTCATGATTAATCTCCTTTCGCTGACGTTTAATTTGCGTTTTTTCTCAGCATATTGATTTTATCATGAGTTTTTTTTGACTAACTTTTAGGACAATTCATTATACAACTTAGCTCTTTACAAACCAATTGGAATTTGCATAAAAAAATGTCCTACTAATTCCCTATCTTTTGTGGATAATAAAGTTATATGGGATTTTTCTAAGTGTATTCACTGTGATTTATGCTTAAAAACTTGTTCTATAAGTTCCACTCCTAAAATAAATAAAATGAGTGTTTCAAATCTTATAACAGAAGTAGAAAAACTCAAACCTTTTATTACAGGGATTACAATAAGTGGTGGTGAAAGTACTCTTCACTTTGAATATATTACAGAATTTTTTACTGAAGTAAAAAAGAAATGGCCTCAGCTAACTTGTTTTATTGACACAAATGGCGGAGTTGATTTAAATAATAAAAAATATAAAAAATTTATAGAAATTACTGATTACTTTATGCTTGATGTGAAAGCATGGGATAATAAAGAACACATAGAACTTACTGGAACAAGCAATAAGTTTGTTTTACAGAATTTAGATTTTTTAAAACATGTAAATAAATTATATGAAGTTAGAACTGTTATAGTAAGTAATATTTTAAATAATAAATTAACAATAACTAAGGTTTCTGAAAAAATTAGTAATAGCAATATTATCTATAAAATTATAAAATATCGTTCTATTGGTGTTAGGCATGAGGAATCAAAAAATTTAATTGAGCCTAATGAGGTCGAACTTAATAATTTACTTGAAATATCAAAAAAAATAGGTGTCAATAATGTTTATCTTATTTAATTAAAAAACTAAAAAAAAACACTTCTATTGTCTTTTAGAAGTGTTTTTTCTATATTTATTTTTTTATTCCTCTTCAGTAGAGTTAGAATCACTTAAGTTTAAAGTTATAAAATTTATTCCTACAAATAAAATATACCACCCTAGAATCGGAAAGAGAGTTGAAGAGTTGAAAAATGGGGTAACAATCATTAAAGAACCAAAAAGAAAGTGCATAAAACCCTTAAATATAATAGATACTTTTGTGAAATTTTCTATCCCTTCCCAATTAGTAATATTTTTATTTCGACCAAGAACCATTATAACCCCTTTTGCACAAAATAAAACACCTATAAAAAGATACGGTGCAGAAAAAACTTTAAAAAAAATAACTAAAAAAGCCATGATTTCAATTACCCCTTCACAAAATACCACTCCCCATTGAAAATAAGGATTTTTTCTTCTCGTAAATGAATATAAAATATGATTACAACCGTTTAATAACAAAATAATAGCCAGTACTATATCTATATTATTATTAAATAATTTCATGTTACTAATTCCTAGTGCTCCAATTACAATATACACAACACCTAAAAACAAAAAAAAGTTTTTCATTTTTTTTAACATATTTTTTCTCCTTAAAATCTAATTTTTTTATAATATATTATAACATAAATTTTTATAAGGAAAAAATTTTTATAAAAAAAAGGAAATTTTATTTTATTTTTGTATAACAATATTGTAACGTTATCAATCTAATGTTATAAGAAACTATTTTTATATTTTAATAAAAAACGGAGGGTAAAAATGAAAATAAATTACGAAACACTATCACCTAAATGCAAGGATATAGACAAGGCTATTACTAGCTTAATGGAAGAGTTAGAAGCTGTAAATTTCTATAATATGAGAGCTGAGCAAACAGCTGACCCTGAATTAAGAGGGCTTCTTATCCATAACAGAAATGAAGAAATTGAGCATGCAGCTATGTTAACAGAATGGTTACGTAGAAATATGCCTGATTTTGATAAAGAATTAAAAGATTATCTTTTTACTAAAGATTCTTTAACAAAAGTAGAAGCTATTAATATGAATAGAAATACTGCTGATAAAAAATAATTTTATACTAGGGTTATCTACAAAAAATAAAAAAAGGTGAGTTTAATTAATTTTGACTCACCTTTTTTTATTCAATCACAATATATCTATTTTATTTCCCCAATTATAAGTTTTTTATCAAATAAAACCTCTATATTCTTATTATCTTCCAGCATAATAAAATCATCTTTTTTTGCTATTAAAATTAAATCATTTACTTTTAATTTAGTAAAATCTTCTACACAATATATAAATATTTTTTTTTGAAATACTTTTTTATTCTCACTCCCAGAATATAGGTTTATATTTAAATCCCCTATTTCTTCTTTCCAAATTACATTAAAATCACTAATATCCATTTCTGATTTAGACTCTATTTTTAAAAAACCACTAAAATAATATGGTTTTAATTTTTTTAATAATATAGACTCTTTATTTTCATGTTTAATTGCTAGTTCTCCATCTAATAATATTAAAAATCTTTTATAACCTTTAAATATAGTAAAATTACTATCTCCTTTTTCCACAGTTGCTGAAGATATCCGCCATATAAAATCATCTTTAACTGACAAGTTTTCAGGAGATATTGCAAGTTGTATTGTTTCTCCTCCGCTCCATTTACTACTTTTAAAATCTTTTAAGTTATTGATTTTTATATTCATAGTCTTCTCCTCAATTATTCCATTCTTTTCTCATTTAGTATAATCTCATAAGCTAATCTTCCTGCCAATCTAGATGTTCTATCGTCAATATCTAAACTTGGATTTACTTCAGCAAAATCAGTGCAAACTACTTTACCATCTTTTAAAATTTCAATAAAAATATCCCTTGCAATTTTTTTATCAAGTCCAATAGCAGATGGGGCTGAAACTCCTGGTGCATCTGAAATATCAAAAACATCCATACAAAAAGTTACATAAATAACATCATTTTCTTTTAAAAATTTTAAAACTTCAGGAATAATTTCTTTAAACCTACCACCTTCTTTTATAATTTTAACATTATATTCTTTAGCTGAATCAACTATTCTTTTCGTATTTCCAGAATCTTGAAAACCTACTATCATATAATCTACATTTTTATCTCTATCTAAAATCTGTTTAAACATTGTTCCAGAATTAGGACTTTTATCATATGGTCTCATATCTAAGTGAGAATCAAAATTTATTATTCCTATTCTCTTTTCAGGAAAAGCCTTTCTCACTCCCCAGTATGAACCATAAGCTATATCGTGTCCTCCTCCTAGTCCTATTGGGAAAATATTTTTATTTATAGCATCAGCTACTTTTTCCGAATATTCTTTTTGAGCCTCTTCCATCTTAAAAGAGTTTAGGTTTAAATAATCATATATTTTAAAATCTTTCATAATAGGAAATGATTGCATAGCTTTTCTAATTGCATTAGACCCTAATCTAGCTCCTACTCTTCCTTGGTTTCTAGCTACGCCGTCATCAGTATCATATCCTATAAATGCTACTGCTCTTCCATTTTTATATTCTTTTATATTTTTAATAGTTTGCCAAATTCTTAAATCTAAATCTTCGTTACTATCAAATCTTCCTTTCCAGTATCTCTCCACCTATCCTCCACTTTATATTAATAATATTATCTATATAAAATATATTATTTTATCTCTACTCTTACACTTCTTTAGTTTAAATATTTAATTCCCCAACTATTTTCTCAACTTTTTCTACAATTTTGTTAGAAACAATAATTTCTTCCATAGTGTTTATATCAATATTCATTATTCTATCTTTCTTTAAAAAGTCTATTTTCTTTCTAACTATTTCATAAGCATTTTTAGTTCCTTCACCTAAATTTTCAACTTTTCTTAAATCAATTCCTTGACAAGCTGTAAACATTTCCATTGCTATAACTTTTCTAGTATTTTCCATAATATCTCTTGCTTTTCTAGCTGCAATAGTTCCCATGGATACGTGGTCTTCTTGATTAGCAGATGATGGTATTGAATCTACTGAAGCAGGATGGGCTAGTACCTTGTTTTCTGAAACAAGAGAAGCAGCACTATACTGAACTATCATAAAACCATTATGTAACCCTCCGTCTTCTATAAGAAAAGCAGGAAGCCCATAATTCAAACTAGGATTAACTAATCTTTCTATTCTTCTTTCAGACACATTAGCCATTTCCGCAATTGCTATTCCTAAAAAATCAAATGGCAATGCCATTGGTTGTCCATGAAAGTTTCCACCTGAAATAACATCATCAGTATCAGGGAAAATTATAGGATTGTCTGTAACAGCGTCCATTTCTATTTCAACTTTTCTTTTAATAAACTCTAATGCATCTTTAGTAGCACCGTGGATTTGAGGAGTACATCTTAATACATAAGGGTCTTGTGTTCTAAGCTCCCCTTGTTTTTTTATAGAAGAACTTCCCTTTAAAATTCTTTTTATATTTTCTGCAGTTTTTATTTGTCCTTCATGACCTCTTACTTCATGAATTCTTGGGTCATAAGCACAAATAATTCCATTTAACGCCTCCATTGTAAGAGCGTTCGCGATATCTAAGTGTTTCATTAAGTTTATTGCATCATAAGTTACATGGGCTCCCACTGATGTCATAACTTGAGTTCCATTTATAAGAGCTAGACCTTCTTTTGAAGAAAGTTCACTTAAAATTTTAATCCCTGCTTTTTTCATTGCTTTAGCACCGTCAAGTCTTTCACCATTGAAATAAGCCTCTCCCATTCCTAGCATAACTAATGTCATATGAGAAAGTGGTGCTAAGTCTCCTGATGCACCTAGAGATCCTTTTTCTGGTATAATTGGCGTAACACCTTTATTTATCATATCTAAAAGAGTCTCTATTACTACCATTCTCACTCCAGAATAACCTTTAGAAAGACTAACTGCTCTTAAAAACATTATTCCTTTTACTACATCTATTGAAAGAGGGTTTCCAACACCACAAGCATGACTCATAATAAGATTTTTTTGAAGTTCACCGGTATTTTCTTTAGATATTACTTTATCTGAAAATTTTCCAAATCCAGTAGTTATACCGTAAGATACTCTCTCCTCTTCAACATATAAGTCTACTAATTCTCTAGATTTTAACACTTTTTTTATAGATTTATCTGATATCTTAACCTCATATCCTTTTCTTGTTACATTTATTAAATCTTGTAAAGTTAATTTTTTATCACCTATTACTAATTTCAAAATATTCCTCCTAGCCTACTTGTTAGTTGCTTACTCTATAAATAAGATTTTACAAATTTCATAATATTGTTTTTTAACTCTTGAGATTCTTCAATTATTTCTTTAGTTTCATTTAAACATAACTTCTTAAACTCTTCATCTTTAATAGAAGATAAATTAACCATAACATTTAAAATTCCACCTTCAATTCCTGAAAGAAGAAGTATTGCAGATACTCCTAAATCTGTTATGGCATTTTTATTTCCATGTTTAAGAATTATTTCCATAAGTCTTAATCCATCTCTAGAAAGTCTACAAATTTCAAGGGGAGTAGAAATTGCCTCTCTTAACGAGCTTTGAATTTGTTCTTCTCTTTTTTCTATCTCATCTTTAGTTTCTTTTGGTAATTTATATGCACTCATAACTAAATTATATGCTTTTGTATCTTCATCTACTAGTATTTCTAATTTTTTTCTAATTTCACCCATTTTATCAAAATTATTTTTAAAATTATTTTTTTCTTCTTCTTCTAACTCTTTAAATTTTTTCTTATCCACAGTAAGATGAACCACCATACGAGTAAGAGATGTTCCCAGAGCAGAAACAAGTGCAGAAACCGAACCTCCACCAGGTGCAGGGGAATTAGAATCAACTTCATCTAAAAATTTTAATATGCTCATTTCAATTAATTTCATAGTAGAATTCCTCCTAAACAATATCTAATTTTTTTTATAAACTAAATTTCCACTAATATATACACTATCTGTGTGATTTATTCCAAAATGATATAGTATATAATCTATGTTTTTAGCATCAAAAATAACTAAGTTAGCTTTCTTTCCAACTTCAATAGAACCTATAATTTTCTCTCTACCTAGAGCTTTAGCACCGTTTATTGTAACTGCTTTAAAAATTTCTTTAGGTGTCATTTTTAAATTTGTCGCTGCTATTTGCATTATTAATTGCATATTTTCAGTAGGGCAAGAACCTGGATTATAATCAGTTGATATAGCGACTTGCACTCCTTTTTCTATCATTTCTCTAGCTGGAGCATATTTTTTCCCTAAATTAAATGATGTTCCTGGAAGTAAATTGGCGATTATACTTTTTTCGCTCATTTGTTTTATTCCTTCTTTACTAATACCCATTAAGTGCTCAGCAGAAATAACCCCTAGCTCGGCTCCTAGTTCGGCTCCACCAGTAGAAACAATTTCATCAGCATGAATTTTAATTTTAAATCCTAATCTTTTAGCTTCAGAGAGTATTTTTCGACTTTCATCAACTGTAAAAACTCCTTCTTCACAAAATATATCACAAAATTCAGCAAGTCCTTTATCTTTTACTGATGCTAGCATTTTTATAACTTCTTCTATATATTTTGAAGTTTCCCCTTTATAACATTCAGGGGTTGCATGAGCCCCCATAAAGGTTGATACAATTCCTATAGGTTGTGATTCTTTTAATACTCTATTTACCATTAATTGTTTTATTTCACTTTCTAAAGTTAGACCATAACCACTTTTAGATTCAATTGTTGTAACTCCAAAAGAAAGCATTAAACTTAAACTTTTTTTTGCTTTATTTACAAGTTCATCTATTGAAGCTTTTCTTGTTGCTTCTACAGTACTTAGTATTCCACCGCCATTTTTTAATATTTCAAGATATGGAACTCCTTTTATTTTATCAGCAAATTCATTTTCTCGTGAACCACCATGAACTAAGTGTGTGTGAGAATCAATTAATCCTGGAGTTAATACTTTTTTTTCAGCATCTATAAGTTTTGTAGAGTGAGAAACTGTATCTTTGGGATAATCACCTGTTCCTAAGTTTAAAATATGTCCATCTTTAACTGATACATAAGCATTTTCTAAAATTTCTATATTTTCCATCGGTGAACCAGAAGAAATTTCTAGTTCCCTTGAAGTAACTAATTGTCCAATATTATAAATAATTAAGTCTGCTTTCATAAATATCACTTCCTTTAAATTATTTTATTTTAAAAGTTCATTTTCAATTACTTTATCTATTTTAAATTCTTCCAACTGCAAATAATATTTTACAGAGTCTACTAGTGCTTCCATAGGAACAGCACCTATAATTTCACTTCCTGTAACATTTACACCATATCTTTTTGCTTCCATTTTTACAGTTTCAAAAACTCTATATATTGGATTTTTTTTATAATCTTTTATATTCATTGTAACCTGTACATATCCTTTTTCTTTTATCTCAGCAGGTCCAGCTTGAATATATCTAAATCCACCACTTGAAAATCTTATTGATTTAGCTATTTCTTTTGCTACTTCTACATTTTTAGTATCTAAGTTTATATTAAAAGCAATAAGTGGCATTCTTCCACCAACAGCTGTTACTCCTGCTGTTGGATGAGGTGCTCTCTCACCAAAATCTGGTTTCCACTCTTCTAACTTCATTTTTTCTACCATTCCTTCAAATTCTCCCTTTCTAATAGAAGGTAAAGAGACTCTATTAGGAGAAGTTGCCGAATCTTCATATAAAAAAACTGGTATTTTGTGTTGACTCCATAATTCTTGCCCTACATATTTAGAAAGTTCTACACATTCAGCTGTAGTCATTTCTTTTATAGGGATAAATGGAATAACATCAGTTGCTCCCATTCTTAAATGTTCACCTTTTTGAATAGTCATATCTATAAGTTCTGAGGCTATTCCTGCTGATTTTATAACTGCTTTTGCAACCTCTTCTGGGTCTCCTATCACTGTTATAACCGTTCTGTTATAATCTGCATCAGGTTCTGCACCCATATATTTTATTTTTTCATTATTTTGAAAAGGTGCTGCAATTTTTTTTATTTTTTCTAAATCTTTCCCTTCACTAAAATTTGGAACGCATTGAACTAATTTTGCCATTTTAATCCTCCTCATTTTAAATTTTATTTAGTTTATTTTAGTTTATTTTAACTTATTAACAAGTTCTTCTATCAGTGTTTCTTTTGCTATATAAGGTAAAGTTATATGGTCTTTTCCTTTATTCTCATTATTATATTCAATAGTTGTTTCAATAGAATGAATATTTCTTGCCCAAGCTCTTCTAGCTACTCCACCCATAACATCCCAAGGCATAGCTTGCTTTAATATCTCATCAACTCTTTCACTTCCATCTAACACCATACCAAATCCACCATTAATTGATTTTCCAATTCCTACTCCACCACCGTTGTGTAGAGCTACCATAGTCATTCCCCTAGCAGCATCTCCAGCAAAACACTGAGTTGCCATATCTGCCATTATATTACTTCCATCTTTTATATTAGAAGTTTCTCTAAAAGGTGAATCTGTTCCTGATACGTCATGATGATCTCTTCCTAACATAACTGGACCTATTTCTCCTTCTCTTATCATTTGGTTGAATTTAAGAGCTATATTCGTTCTACTCATAGCATCTTGATAAAATATTCTAGCTTGTGTTCCTACAACAAGAGAATTTTTATCAGCATCTTTTATCCACATATAGTTATCTCTATCTTGATATCTTCTATTTGGATCGACTAAAGAAAGTGCTGCTTTATCAGTTTTTAAAAGGTCTTCTTTTTTCCCACTTAAGCACACCCATCTAAAAGGACCGTATCCATAATCAAAAAGTTCTGGTCCTAATATATCTTCAACATAAGAAGGAAAAATAAATCCTCCTTTGTCATCTCTTCCATTTTTTGAAACTTCTATAATTCCTATATCATATATAGCCTTTAAAAAACTATTACCATAATCAAAGAAATAAGTTCCTTTTTCAACTAGCGCTTTTATAACTGAGTAGTGTCTCTTAAGAGTTAAATCAACAAGTTTATTAAATGAAACTCTATCTGTTGCTAATAGTCTCGTTCTCTCTTCAAATGTTATTCCTGCTGGACAGTATCCTCCGTCATATACAGCATGACATGATGTTTGGTCAGAAAGTAAATCTATTTTCTCTTTAGCAATTAAAGCATATTCTAATAATTCAACTATATTACCATGATAACCTATTGCATAAGGAATTTTATTATTTTGCTTCTCTTTAGCTAGTGAAAAAGCTTCTGCTGGAGTAGATACAAATTTATTTATCCAACCTTGCTCTAATCTAGTATGTATTCTTGATAGGTCAACCTCAGCAATTATTGAGACACCCTTTGCTATTACCGCTGCTTTTCCTTGGGCTCCACTCATACCACCTAGACCAGATGTTACAAAAAGTTTTCCTGCTAAATCTCCATCTGGTGGAACATTACAAAATAGTCTTCCTGCATTTAGTATTGTAGAATAAGTTCCGTGTACTATTCCTTGGGGTCCTATATACATCCATCCACCAGCAGTCATTTGTCCATAATTTGAAACTCCTATTGCTGTTGCTCTAGCCCAATTGTCATAATCATCAAATGCACCAACCATTAAACCATTTGTTATAATAACTCTAGGAGCATTAGGATTTGATCTAAACAACCCTGTTGGGTGTCCTGATGCCATTACTAAAGTTTGATCTTGTGTTAAATTCTCTAAATATTTTTTTATTAAAATATATTGCATCCAGTTTTGACAAACTTGACCTGTTTCACCATAAGTAACTAACTCATAAGGGTAAAGTGCTATATCAAAAGCCAGATTATTATCTATCATTACTTGAATTGCTTTTCCTTCTATACAGTTTCCATTATATTCAAATATAGGTTTTCCATAAATAGCTCCTTTAGGTCTGAATCTATACCCATATATTCTTCCATATGTCATAAGTTCATCTAAAAATTCTGGTGCAATTTCTTCATGAAATTTTTCAGGAATGTATCTTAACGCATTTTTAAGAGCTAATGCAATATCTTCTTTTTCCAAATGGACTACCCTTTTTGGTGCCCTTCTAATTAATGGGTCAAATTTAGGAATTTCACGAGGGATATCCTCTTCATTTAATTTTATTGACATTGAATCATAAATCTTTTTGTTAATCATAGATTATTCTCCTTTTAATTTTATTTAGAATATTTAAAAAAAAGATTATTTATATAATCTATATTACAACTTTTCATGTGTTTTTGCAAGTTTATCTAGCGTTTTTTTCTTAATATGAATAAAAAAAAAATAAAACGAACATTTTTTTAATCTAAAACCGAACTTTATATCTTATTTATGTTTTTATCTCACCTTTAGCTTGTTTATATATACAAAACAAGGTATAATTTAAAATATATTTTAAATTATACAAATAGGAGAAAACACTATGATAAAAAAAACAATATTTGTTTTAACACTTATTTTTTTTGTAGGTTGTAGCTCTATTATTGGAAAAAATAAACTATCTAAAGGAGTTGAATCTTACAATTTGTATGGTCCTTCTGAAAATAGTGTTTTAAATTTAGGGCAAGGACTTGATCACTTCCAAGATTCCCCTCTAGGGATAGAAACTTTCAAGACCCAGCATACACAGCTTGCTATTCTTAAAGATAATATTTTAGCTAAAACAACTTATAGTTACAAAGATTTAGAAAATTTAAGACTTTATCTTTTAAGCAGTAATTTTGCAACTCATTTAGCTTCTAAAGTTCCTACATTAAATATTAATACAAGAACTCTTGTTTCTGATAGACGTCTAATTACAAAAATTTTTGAGGAAAGTATTTTAAAGGAAAAAACTAATAATCTTTTAAGAGATAAGAAAATTTCACGAATAAATTATTATAAAAAAATATTAGATGTTGTAAAAATCCCTGCTATTTCTAATAAAATTGGAGTTTTAGAGCAAGAAGTTACTGTTAATATTTATATACGTACTACGTCAAGAAGCTTTTATAATTATAGAAACTATCGAAATTCTTTTAATTTTGAAGATTACATTTATAGAGCTACTGAGAGAAGAATTGGCTCTAGTTTAGGAGATTATGTATTTTTAAGAGGTTCTGTAATTGGAGCTTTGCCTAATACTAATAACGCTTATTTAATAGATCTACGTGTTAATTCTATCGATGTAAAAAAAATAAGTTCAAGAGAAGATAACTTTTCTAGTGATGAAAATAAAACTATATTAATTCAAAATAAATCTTTATTCATTGAAGGTGGTTATAATTTTTATTCTCTTAAAGGAGATAAAAAGGGATTTTATAAATCATTTTCCTATGATAAGAAATATGAGATAAAAACTTATATTAATAATAGACCTCTTGATTTTGATGAAGAAGAAAAAATCATTGATAATATTTTAAAAAATATTTCTGAAGATATTGTTTTTAGCTTAAATTTTAGAGGTTATTCTTTTTAAAGAAATTATTTTTATTAAATTTTGATAAATAAAAACGACTCTAAGTACTTAGTTCCTTAGAGTCGTTTTTTTATCCTTCAAATATTTCAACAGTATCTCTTGCTTCCATAAAATCAAGATATTCTTTTTTAGTCATTTTTGGAGTAAAATTTGAAATTATTTTTTTAGCTATAGCTGCATCTTCGAAAAGCAAATCAACGATTGTTAATGCCATAGCTTTTGCTGGAACAAGATAAGCAAGCTCTTCATCTTTCATTTTAAACTCTCTAGTATGAAGATTTCCACTTATTCCCCCTATCATAGGATGAATACTTGGCATTAAATGTGAGATATCTCCAAAATCAAAGGAACCAGTAAAATCTCCTCCTTCTACAATCTTATCACTTGATATCCCTATATTTTCTAAATTTAATTTAAAAATATCATCTAACTCAGTATTTCTCAAAATAGGTAAATATCCAGGTATACTTGTAATTTCTACTTTTGCTCCTACAGCCATGGCTCCAGCTTTTAGGGCTCTATCTACTTTATAGTTAGAATCTAACATTCCTTCTATTGTCCTAGCTCTTACGTAAGATTCCATTCTAACATCTGCAGGAACAGAATTAACAATATCTCCACCTTTTGTGATAATAGGGTGAACTCTTACTCTATCTGTGTCTTTAAATGTTTCTCTCTGAGCATGAATATTGTTAATAGATAGCATCGCGGCATTTAATGCATTTATTCCCTCATGTGGTGCAGAACCTGCATGAGATTCTTTTCCTATAAATTTTATTTGTTTTCCTATAAAACCATTACTTACTGGGCCTACTAAGGCTGATTTATCCCCCATATCTAAAGAATGAAACATCATTGATATATCTACATTATCCAAATATCCTTTATATATCAGTTCTTGTTTTCCACCAAAATATTTTAATTTCCCTTGTTCTCTTAACAAAGCTCTATACTCTATTTCGATAAATTCTTCAGCAGGTGTCCCTAATATAGTTACTTTTCCAGCTAATTCCTTCATAACACCGCTTTTAACAAGACCTAAGGCTGCTCCCAGCATCCCACCAAGTTGAATATTGTGACCACAAGCATGAACCGCTCCTCCAGCTTTTGAATCACAGTGATCTGCACAAGTAACAGAATCTAATTCTCCCATTATGCAAATATTTGGACCTTGTTTTCCACTTTCTATTGTACTTTTACAACCAGTCACTGCTATATTAGATTCCACAGATAAGTTTAATTCCTTTAAAAAATTAGAAACTTTTTCTGTTGTTTTAAATTCTTTATATCCTAACTCTGGAGTAGAATAAATATCTCTCCCAGCTTTTATTATTAGTTCCTTATTATTGTCAATGGCTTCTACAACTTTTATTTTTAATTGTTCTTTTGTCATTTTTAACTCCTTTTAATTATAATTTAGTTTCTTTATATTCTTCCTTGCATTTTTAAAACTATATGAGCTATAGTAGCACATGAGAAAAAAATGGCAGTAAATACAAATATTGATATTACAACTATTTTCCATGACATAGCTTTCAATTCATTTATTTTATTTCCAACTGAAATACCTGCAAAAGCAAGGAGTGGCGTAGTAATCATCATAAAATTTACATTATTTACATTCTGTAAAAATATTTTTGAAGTTGGACTATAGGGAATGCTTAGCAGTAATCCTATTATTGTTGACCAACCAAAAGCCGGAAATATTGATTTTGGAAATAAATCTTTAACTATAAATGCGCTCATAGCAGCTAAAATTAACATTATCATTCCAGGAAGAGCTTTTAATATAGATATTCCCATTCCTATTTTTTGACCTATTAAAATTATTAGTCCCACTAATAACATAACAATTAACTGAAACATCAATTTTTTAAATTCTAATTTTCCCATTTTTCAACTCCTATTTTTTTAGTTCACGAATTAAAGTTAATTTTCTATAAATTATATTGGACAGAGGTAAACTTACAAATATTAAGAAATTTACCCCTGTTATTCCAGAAAGCATATTACTTGTTGCGGCATAAGCTAAAACAGTTTCTTTCATTTCTATTGGAACTACTGAAGCTAAAGACGAGGCAGCAGCAGTTGTCATACTTCCACTTCCCACACCACAAGCCATTGCTAGAGCATAAGGATGAAGTCCACTAAATATAGAAATAGACCCTAATATTCCAAAATAAATAGTTCCTAATACTGTTCCTACTAAATATGTTCCTAACACTCCGCTTCCCTCTGGAGAATTAATTCCATATTTTTCTGATATAACTCCAAGTGAAGGTTCTCTACTAATACTGGTCGCTGCACCAATTGCTTCTCTTTTCATTCCCAGAAAAATTGCTAATGGCAGAGCTAGTAACGGGGCTACTACATGACCTAATTCTTGGGCTAAAAATGCCCACCCTGATGTTATTATCTTATCTATATTTGGACCTACTAATGTTCCATATTTTATTCCTAGCATAATAAGAACGATTCCTACAATCTCCCCTGCAATATCTATTTCTTTTTCATTTATTAGTTTTTTCAATACTTTTATTTTTTTTCCTAATAAATCTGGAGTAATGAATAACCCGATAAGCACTGCATACAGCATAGGAAATAGAGCTATTTTTACTGTTCCCATATTAATAGTAAAAGCTCCTATAAATTCTGTAACACAAACAATTAATAGCACCACCATAAATACTTTTTTGAAATTTAAATTAAATTTATTTTCCATTCCTCCCTCCTAGTTAAAGACGCGTCTCTTATGTGTCTTTATTTTATTTTAATTTCATTTATCATACAATATTATTTATATTATGTCAATTTTTTTTATTTTTATATTATTTTTCCAAATAAAACTCTACTATTTCTCTAGGCCTTCCCACTGTATTTGTCATTTCGACTAAAGTTTTCTTTCCATAACCACTATCTACAATTTTTTTTATTAATCTATTACTGCTTCTAATACTTATATCTAAATAATTAGATAGTTCTTCACTAGTAAAAGAATTTTTCGAGTATTTTTTTATTAAAGCTTCTAACTTTTTCAAATAAAGAGGATTAATTTTTAATTCTGTTGATATTTTTTTTATTTCTTCATTTTCAATAATATATTCGTACTCTAGTTCTTCATAAGATAAGAGAGGTCCTTTTAATTTTTTATTATCCAATTCGTATATGGAGCTTCTATTTTCTTTTAAAGATTCTTTTAAAGCTTTTTTTGCATTGGTTTCACTTTCATACGCTGTTTTTCCATATCCATTTCCTATTGCTAGTATTATTTTATTTTTTTCTAATTTTTTCAATATTTTTCTAAGTAAAATTGTGTTTTCTTCGTTATATAAAGCTCCTTTAGTTGTATAAATAATATACTTATCCCACCCTATATTAAAAATGGAACCCTGTATTTCCTTTAAATAACTTATTATCTCATATTCAATTTTTGATTTTCTTTCCATTATTTTATATTGATCCAAGTCAATTTCAGATTTTATTTTTAATATTTGAACTCCTATTGTAGACTCTTCTATATTTAATATATCTAATTTATGTTTTAGTTCCTTTATTGATTGTTTAATTGTACTAATAATAGGATATAGTCTTACTGCTTTTCTTTTATTTTTCTTTAACTCTTCATATACCCATCCTAATCCAACTATCGAAACTACATCTTTACTTTTCAAATGAAAATCTTCATGATAATGGAAGTATTCCTCTTCTTTACTGGTACTTGAGTATGGTTTTATATGTATTTTCATATTTTTTATTTTAAGTTCTTCTATTAAATCAGCTACATCTGAAGGTTCAACAGAGTCTACTATAATAGTTTTACATTTTGGAAATTTTATATTTTGTTCCCATAACGCTTTTATTACACTAGCTGCTAAATGGGGTATATATACACTTGGTAAAACTATTTTCATTTTTTCTTCTACTTTTGTTTTTACTCCAATCCCTGAAAATATAATGGCATTACAATTTTTTTCTATTTTTTTTACTTCTAAATATGCATTCTCAATTCTACTAACAGGACAAATTACTGGTATAAAGTCTGAATAATATTTTTTTACCACAGCACATATTTTTTCACAGGAATCTTTTGGTCCAATTATAGCTACTTTCATCTTCTCACCTCCATCTTAGTGTCTATTACATGATAATACACTATTTATTTTTTTTTGTCAAAACTATAAAAAAAACTAAGTACCTAAGCTAAATTGCAAGTTTAATTGTCCCAAATTTTCAAAAAAATTAATTCATTCAATATGCTAGTTTTTAACGTAATTTTTAATTCTAGTTATTATTGGATAATTTTACTGTAATATGGATTCATAAATTAGTTATACTTT
>JBOFOQ010000016.1:0-67886 GCA_051659505.1 Fusobacteriaceae bacterium | reverse complement strand
ATTATTATTATTATTATTATTATTATTATTATTATTATTATTATTATTATTATTATTATTATTATTATTATTATTATTATTATTATTAATTTCAAAAATTTTAATTTAGAGAAGTGATAAATTTTTTAAAGAAATTATGAAATGTCAAATATGATCAGAAGTGTGTAACTCTAAATCTACAGTTGAAAATATAGCAGGATGTCTTTGATGACTATGAAATACCCCTATAATCTTCTTTTTTTCTTTTAATAATTTTTTATGTATTTCTATAGTTTCCATTTCACCACTTAAAAATCTTGCATCTTTATTTCTAATATAATATTTTCCATACTCTTCAAATTCTTTTTCCATATTTTCCCTAACATCATTTTTTATTATTATGTAATCTTCTGGATCATTCTTTTCCAAACCACAAATAAAATAGCCAAATGATTTCATTGGATATTTATTTTGAACTTCTAAAATAAATTTTTTTAATAATTTTTCATTAATATTTATGACTTCATTCATTTCAACTCCCCTTAGAATAAATAATTTTATCATATATAAATTATACCTGTCAAGTTCTATATTCTGTTTTTGGATATATTGTTTTTTTTTAGGTGCTTTTTTTTAAAATAAAATAAAATATACACACTATAAATTGCTGTGTCTATTAACTATATCTTATAGTTATCATGTTATGAAGCACTCTTTTTCAAATCACTTACAATTTTAAAAAATTATGTTAAAAACTAGCATATTGAATAAATTAATTTTTTTGAAAATTTGGGGCAATTAAACTTGCAATTTAGCTTTTTTTTTAAATATAAAAATATATATTGCCTCTTTTTTTGTGGTGGAAAATATGCTATTATGCATATATAAACTTTTTATGGAGGTGAAACCACTGACAAATTCAGAACTTTTAGAAGAAAATAAAATGTTAAAAGAACAGATTAAAATATTAATGATTGAAATTGAAATGTTAAAAGCAAGATTGAATATGAATAGCTCTAATAGTAGTAAACCACCATCAACTGATGGCTTTAAAAAAAAACTAAAAACTAAATCATTAAGAGTAAAAAGCAATAAATCTTCAGGAGGACAAATTGGTCATAAAGGTTCTACTCTCAACAAAGTTCTAGAGCCAGATAGTATAATAGAACTAGCGCATGACTCTTGTGAACATTGTCAATCAGATATCAAAAATATAGGAGTTGACGAAATTAAGACACGTCAAATTTTTGATATACCTCCAATTAAAATAAAGGTAACAGAATATAGAGCTACATCTAAAATATGTCCTCATTGTGCAAGAAAAAGTGTTGCTAAATTTCCAGATGATGTGGCTCAACCTACATCTTATGGACCGAATATTCAGTCTTTAATTTTAAACTTAAATGTTCAACAACACCTTCCATATAAAAGGACACAAGAACTACTTTTAGACTATTTTAATTTACATATAAGTCAAGGTACAATTGCAAATATATTAAGACGCGCTTATTCAAAATTAGAAAAAATAGAAAAAGTAATAAAGGATGAACTGATAAACTCAGAAACACTTCATGTTGATGAAAGTGGACAGAGAATAGAAAGTACATTGAGATGGCTTTTCTCTTTTTCTAATGATAAATATACACTTTATAAATCACATAAAAAAAGAGGAAAAAAAGCTTTAGATGATATAGATATACTTCCAAAGTATAATGGAATTGTAAGTCATGACTGTTGGAGCGCCTATGACAGATACAATAATTACAATCATGCTTTATGTTGTGCTCATCTTCTTAGAGAATTAGTATTTATCAAGGAAATTGAAGCATTCAAATTTCCATAACAAATAATAGACCAACTATTAGCTATGAAGAAACTGGTTGAAAATGGCGGTGTTCTCGAGAAAGAAGAAATCAAAAAATATATAGATAAATATATTTTAACAATTCAAATAGGATTGATAGAGGAAAATTTAAAATATCCTTTTGATGAGTATAAAGAAGTAAAAAGAGGACAAAAGAAAAGAAGTAAAGCATATAATTTACTCAAAAGACTCGAAAGAGATTTTGATGTTTTAAAGTTTTTTATTAATCAGGATGTAACTCTTTTTGATAATAATCTAGCTGAAAGAGATATAAGAATGATAAAACTTAAACAGAAAATATCTGGTCTTTTTAGAAGTGAAGACGGCGCTGATTATTTCTGTAGAATCAGAAGTTATATTTCTACTTTAAAAAAGAATAAACTTCCATTAGGACCTGCGCTTAACAGTATTTTTAGTACTAAAAAAATAATCATGCCATAAAAAAGAGGGAAATCTTTTTTCAGAAATCCCTTCTATTTTTGCATGATTTTTTTATTTTTTGATATAAAAGGACTTTACCCCTGAGTAGTTACATTTTTTGTTTTTTGAGTATAAAAAGATCTTGCCTCTAAGTAATATCTGAATAATTACTTAATTTTTAGCTTATATAGAGAATTTTAAATAGACTCCTATTTATTTATTTCATTTACAAATTTTTCTGTTATTAGTTGCGGTCTTGTTATAGCTCCTCCTACCACCACAGCAAAAGCACCTAATTTCATCGCTAACTTTGCTTTTTCAGGAGTATCAAAATTTCCCTCTGCAATTATAGGTGTTGTACATTTTTTTATAAGCATTTTTAAAACTTCAAAATTATTGCTATCTTTTGAATGTGCTGTATATCCTACAAGAGTAGTTCCAATATAATCAAATCCTAATTTTTCAGCTCTCAACCCTTCTTCCACTGTTGAAATATCAGCCATAAATTTTTGATGCGGATATTTAATTTTCAATGATTTTAAAAAATCTAAATTAGCATTTATCGTAGCATCTAAAGCTATAACTTCTATATCAAGAGATATTAGAGACTCCAGTTCCTTAATTGTAGGTGTTATATATGCTGCTATACTTTCATAATTTTTTTTTATAATTCCAATAATAGGTAATTTTATTGTTTTTTTTATTTCAACAATATCCTCTACACTATTTGCTCTTATTCCTACAGCTCCACCTATTTCTGCTGCAAAAGCCATCCTTGACATTATAAAAGAAGAATGTAAAGGTTCATTTTCTAAAGCTTGACACGACACAATAAGACCTTTTTGCATATTTAAATCCTCCCAAAAATATTTATAATTTTTTATTTTCATTTATTTAATTTCTCCCATATAAATTCTTTCGCTTCTAACCCCAGCTTTTATCTCTCCATTTATTGAAAATATTTTATTTCCAACTTTTACAACTGTAGCTCCAGCAGGTGCTTGGAAAGGTATATCTCCAGCTGTTCTCCATGAATTTGTCTCAGCATTATAAATTGCCATTACTTTGTTAAATTTATAGTCATTAGGTTCTGCTCCAAAATAATCTTGTCTGAATTTTGATAATTCCTCACCTTTTAATGTTCCTAACTGCTTAACTGCATTATCAAAATATTCTTTATTCACTCCACCTATTACCATCATTTCAGAAGGGCTTAATTTTACTGAAGTCCCTCCTGCTAAAGTTATTTTTTTCCCATTTATAACTATATCTGAAACTTTCTCCCATGTATTTTTTTCAAAATCAAAGGCCCATCCATCAGTATGAGTTACACTCGACATTCCACTAAATACAAACATTTTTTCTTTTCCATTAACTTTTAAAATTTGGGAAACACTTTGTGATCTCACTTCTCCTGGAAAACTAGATAATTTTTCTGTTTCCTTAGTCATTGTATTATATCTATAAAAATTTTTGCTATCTTTACCATTTTCTTTTCCTGGTAGTATGAAGATATTTTTATCTTTTACTACAATAGTTCCATTAGTTAATGTGAAAGGTATCTCTCCCATATCATTTATTTCCAATTCTTTCTTATCCTCTTTTAGACTGATTAGAAGAACCTTATTAGATATACCAGTAGATAAGTTCCCCCCTACATAATAAATACCTTCAGGAGTTGTATACGAACTTCCATGAGCTGTTTCAAATGGTAGTTCAGAATACTTTATAACTTCTAGTTTTCCATTTATTTCTTTCATTAGGAAGATATCTTTATAGTATACTTTTGGACCATTTTCTAAAACTGTTCCATGAGGAAAATTAGCTCCTCCTCCAACTATAACATAAGAACCTATTGTTCCAAATAATGGTGAAGCTAATCCCAGTTGTTTTTCATATCCTTTTGGAGCAGGAATTTCACCAGCTGATTTCCAACTAATTGAATTTTCTTTTACAACCTTATTTCCATCTAGAGAACTGCACCCAATAAATAACATACTTAATATAATAGAGCCCATTAGTATTTTCTTCATTTTTATCCTCCTAAATTTTTTCTATTTTTTTTAATAATAGATACGTTGCTCCTAAAACTCCTGCATTATTATTATTTTTGGCTATTTTTATTCTTAAATTTTTTCTGAAATTACCTGTTATCTTAGTATCCAAACTTTTTTTTATCATATTTAGTAAATATGACTTTTGTTTTGAAACTCCTCCACCAAATAATATTAAAGAAGGATTAAAAATATAAATTAATGTTGAAAGTCCATCCGTTATATAATCTATCCATTTTAATACTATCTCTTCATACAATTTATTCCCTAACTTCATCTCATCAAATATTTCTTTTCCATTTTTTAAATCCCCTGTTTTTTTTAACACCATTTCTATCAATGCAGAGGTTGATGCATACCTTTCATAACAACCAGTTTTACCACAACTACATGGAATTCCATTTTTTTCTATTTGAATATGACCAAACTCTCCTGCTACGTTATTTTCCCCTCTGAATAGATTTCCATTTAAAATCAGTCCACCACCAATCCCAGTTCCCAATGTAAGGCAAATAAAGTTTTTTTCTCCTTTAGCAGCTCCTGTCCAAAGTTCTCCTATTGCAGCACAATTAACATCATTTTCTAAAATTGTAGGTAGTTCATATTTTTTTTCTAATATTTCTACTAGATTTGTTCCTATCCATCCTGGAATGATTGGATTTCCCCCTATAACTTTTCCTATAGTTCCATCTATTTGTCCTGTTGAAGAAACAGCTATCCCTAAAAGATTATTCTTTTTAAGATAGCCATCTATAATTATATATATTTTCTCCAACAATAGATTAACTCCTAAATGGCTTTCAGTTAAAATTTTATGAGACTCTTTAAGCTCTCCTATTTTACTTATTAGAGAATATTTTATCTCTGTTCCACCTATATCTATTGCTACAATACTCATTTTTATCTCCCAATATTATTTATTACAAATACTGTTTTCCTATTTCTTTCGCTCTTGCTACTTTTTCTGCATTTATTTTTTTCATAGGTAATCTGCAATATCCTGCATTTACTCCCTTAGTTTTTAATATTTCTTTAATTGATTGATAAAGACCGTTAGAAAGTAGCGCTTCTATTACATCATTTAGCTCCCCTTGTTTTTTTAATGCTTCTGATATTCTACAAGCTTTTGCGAGTTCGTATACTTCTCTTGCGATTTTTCCAGTTACATTATATGTACTCCCAATTGCTCCATCTACTCCTAATGCCACAGCAGGTAATAACATCTCATCAAACCCAGCAAAAATAAGTGTTTCTGGGTAAGATTTTCTAACTCTTTCTAAAAGATAAAAATCACCAGCAGTAAATTTAACTCCTATAATTTTAGGATTAGCAAATAATTCGCCAAATTGAGCCAAACTCATATTTACACCTGTTAAAAATGGAATAGAGTAAATTACCATATTATTCCCTGTTTCTTTCACGATAGTTTCATAATAGTTTTTTATTTCTTCAAAATCAAATTTATAATAAAACGGAGTAACAGCTGAAAGGCATTTATAGCCTAACTCAGTTGCATATTTCCCTAGTTCCACTGCCTCATAAAGATTTATTGACCCAACTTGAGCCATTAAACTAACTGCTCCTTTAGCTTCGTCCATAGCAATTCTAAAAACTTCTTTTTTCATATCTGTTGACATCATAAATGCTTCACCAGTTGAACCACCTACATAAATTCCATCCATTTTCATAACATCAATGTTATATCTAATAATTTCCCTAGTTCCTTTTTCATCAATATTTCCATTTTCATCAAATGAAACAAGTAATGCATTATATAATCCTTTCATTTTAAAACCTCCATTTTATATTTATATTGTTAATAACCATTCATATATTTTATCATAAATTCCAGCAATATTATCTTCGTGACCGTAATCGGGGTATATCAATATTTTCTTTTTAGTATTTAGTTTATTATACATTGCAAATTGAGTTGAAGGTGGACATATCTCATCTATGAGCCCCGTTGCAAGAGTAACATCTCCTTTTATTTTTGGAGCTAAATATTGAATATCAATATATCCTAATTTAGTAAATATCTCTTCTTCTTTTTCGTGTAGAGGATCTTTATTTCTAAAATATAGCTTAAGTTCTTCATAAGCTAAACGTCCTAAATCCATTTCCCACACCCTTTTATAGTCGGATAAAAATGGATAGATTGAGAAAACCTTTGATACTTTTGGTTCTAAAGCAGCAGCAACTAGTGCTAGTGCTCCCCCTTGAGAAAAACCTACTGTTCCTATTCTTTTTTCATCTACCCATTCCATCTTCATTGCAATCTTTACTAATCTTGTTGCATCTAAAAAAATATTTCGATAATATAATTTTTCAGGACTAGAATCTAATCCTCTTATAAGATTTCCTGTTTTAAAGTTATTTTCACCAGTTTCTCCAAATTGATCTCTACAATCCATAGATAAAACTACATATCCAGCTTCTGCATAAGATAATTTTTTTGACCAATCCTTACTGCTTCCTCCATAACCATGAAATTCTATTATAGCTGGTAAGGGTTTTTCTTTCTGCTTTGGAATTAAAAACTTAACATAAATATTTTCATTGTTAATTCCATTAAATTTTAAATCATAACATAAAATATTTGGTGTTATAAAACTTGAAGGAGTTAGTGTATATTTTTCTTCTATCTCTTCCAAGTCTTTCAATGCTTTTATCCAGTATTCATCAAAATCTTTTGGCTTTAGGTTTATTCCATTATATTTTTTTAACTCCTCAAGTGGCATATCCAAACTAGGCACTAATATCATCTCCTTTTATATCTCAAAATTTATACTGCTCCTAGTAATAAATTTGGTAAAAATAATACAAGTTGTGGAAATATTATTAGTAGCACTAAAGTGATGAAAATTGGAAGAATAAAAGGTAACGCCCCCTTTGTTACGACACTCACTGGAATTTTTCCAACCCTTGAAACTACGAAAAGAGCCATTCCCATCGGAGGAGTTAAAATTCCTATCATCATATTAAGCGTGCTTATAACACCGAAGAAAACTAAATCATAACCCACTTGTGAAACTAATGGAATCAGCATAGGCAATACTAATATTTGTAGTGCTAATGCATCAATAAATGTCCCTAAAAATAACAATAATAAATTTACCATAATTAAAATTCCCAATGGAGATTTAACATAAGTTAAAAAAGCTTCTGCTATCTTCATAGATATTTGTTCTCTTGCTATAACTTGTCCGAAAAATGTTACTCCCATTATCATAAGAATTGTAACACCAGTAATTTTTATTGTTTCTACTACATCTCTTACAAAACTTTTAGGTGTTAATTCTTTATAGATAAATCCTAATATCATTGAATAAACTGTAGCAATAACTGCTGCTTCAGTTGGTGTAAAATATCCTGAAAAAATTCCACCTATTATTATGACAGGAGTTAAAAGTGCCCAAAATGATTCTTTGTATGCTTGCCAACGTTCTTTATAAGTTGCCCTTTGTGCTACTGGATAACCCCTTTTTTTACAAATAAAGTAATTCATTATCATAAGAGCAATTGTAATTAAAACTCCTGGAACAAAGCCTGCTAAAAATAGTCTAGCAATAGATTGATTAGCTATAACTCCATATATTATCATCGCTATGCTAGGAGGAACTAATGGACCTATAATGCAAGAAGCCGCAGTTAGTCCTCCACATAGATCATCATCATAACCAGCATCCCTCATTGCTTTTATTTCCAATTGCCCAAGTCCACCAGCATCAGCAAGAGCTGAACCTGACATTCCAGAAAATATTAACGAGGCAAATATGTTAACATGTCCCATTCCTCCTATATAGTGTCCAAGTATGGATTTTGCAAATTTAAATATTTTCTCAGTAATTCCTGAACTATTCATAAGAACCCCAGTTAATACAAAGAATGGAACACTAAGTAAACTAAAACTATCTAGACTATCAACTAAAGTAGCTCCCACAAAATAAATTGTATTCCAATCACCTAAAGCAAAGAATATAACTGTTGCAAATATTAGAGAAAATCCAACTGGAACTCCTATAAATATCATAACAAACCAAGCTATAAAAGTTATTATTGTCCCCATTTATTCCACCCCTTTTATATCTTCAAATTCATTATTTTCTATCATTTTTTTAGGAGAAAATAATAATTTCCCATCATAATAATGCCTTTTAGCAACTGTTATAAATCTATATAGCATAAGTATAGAAATACTTGGTAATGCCATGTACATCCACCCAGCAGATATTTTTAAAGCTGTTAATTCAAATCTCATTTTTCTTAAAAAAAGTTTGTATCCTATGATTATTAAAATTAAAATAGAAATAAGGATTATAATTTGAATTATAGTAAAAACAATTTTTGTAACCTTAGGTGAAAGTTTTTTATAAATAAAATCAATAAGAACATGTTGTTCATACTTAACTCCTATACTAACTCCTAAAATACCTACCCAAACATATAATAATAGTGCTAATTCCTCACTCCAAATCAGAGGTGAGTTAAATATTTGTCTACTAACAATTTGAGCTACTAAAATAAAAAATATAAAAATAAATAATGTAGCTCCTATTATTTCTTC
The DNA here is from genome assembly GCA_051659505.1 of Fusobacteriaceae bacterium. GTDB lineage: Bacteria > Fusobacteriota > Fusobacteriia > Fusobacteriales > Fusobacteriaceae > JAGNZR01. Next base: position 59,002 of record JBOFOQ010000016.1, on the reverse strand, counting down.
TATGTTATCAAATATTTTTTTTATTTTCATTTTTACCCCTATTTTATTTTAGATATTTCCTCTATTCCTTTCTCTCCTACTTTACCGTTCTTTTTCACGTATTTGTCATAAAAAGGTTGCATTGATTTTTTAAAAGGTATTAAATCAGGAGTTGTTACTGTTACTCCTTGAGATTTAAAAAATTCTATAGCTGACGCTTCTTCCTTTACAAAAAGTTCTGTATGATATTTAGCAGCTTTTATCGCTTCTTCTTTTACTATTTTTTTTAAATCCTCTGGTAGTTTTTTCATAGCATCATTACTAACTATATAAAGTTGATCATTAATTATATGATTAGTTAGAGCCAAATATTTTTGAACTTCATAAAATTTTTGAGCTCTTATAGCTGATAAAGGATTTTCTTGTCCATCCACTGCATTTGTTTGTAACGCTAAATATACTTCTGAAAATGCCATAGGAGTAGCAGATGCACCTGAAAGTTTTGCAAACTCTAAATTAGCTTCAGCCTTTGGAACTCTAAGTTTTAACCCTTTCATATCATCAATAGAATTAATTGCTCTATTAGATGTTGTTTGTCTAGTTCCATTATATCCTTGAGACAATATTGTAATATTTAATTGTTTATTTACCTTTTCAGTAATTAATCTTCCTATTTCTGTATCTTTACTTGCTTTTTTTAATGCTTCAAAATTTTCAAACATGTATGGAAGTGAAAAAACTTGCGCTTCTGGAAAATAAAGATTAAATCTACCCATTTCCAAAAATGTAAAATCTAATACTCCTGCAGATAGCTGTTCTAACATTGTTTTATCATCCCCTAATTGAGAGCTAGGATAAAGACTAAGATCAATTCTTCCCTTGGATTTTTCTTTAAGATTATTAGCAAAAAATTCTGCTGCTTTATACTCGTTACTTACGTTATTACTAGTTAATCCCATTTTTAGCTTAAATATTTTTTCCGCTCCAAATACTGTTGTTCCCAGTATAAATATTAATAAAGCCATCATTTTCCAAATTTTCTTCATAATTTACTCCTCCATTTTCATTTAATAATCATCTAAATTTTCTTTGAAAACTATATGAGATTTTACTCTATAATCTTCTTCTTTTAAAAATTTACACTTAAATACCCTATCAAATAATATTTTCCCTGCTATATATCCTTGAATATATAACTCATCAAAAACTGTCGCAGTAATTCTTCCCTCCTTTATAAGTTTTTTTATATCTTTATTAATTCCATTAGTTATAACTTTTTTTCCTTTTAATATTTCCTCTGGAATCTTAGTTATTATTTCTGCTGCATATCGATTAATATAAACACCTTTTATTTCGTCATTAATTTTACTTATTATTCTCCCTATTTCACTTAATATTTTTTCCTCATGCAAAGGCCCAATTATCTTTTTATTTATTTCATTCATTTTCTCTAAAAAACCATTCAAATATTTTTTAGAAGTTAATAGGTCATCACCTCCATCTATAACTAGAATTTTTTCTTTATCAGAAATAAAATTCCCCATAATATTCCCTGCTATTCTTCCTGATTTATGATAATTTGCCTCTATAAAATAATCATCTTGTTCAAGTTGATTTTCTATGGATACAATTTGTAAATTTTCTCTATACGGTTTTAAAACATTTTTTATTTCCTCCACATCTAATGGAACAATTATTATTCCTGAAGGCTTATCTTCTAGTAAGATTTTTTTTAAAACTTCCACTTGCTCCTTTGGCGTACTAAGGAAGGTTTCTATTATTTGTATTTTATAATTATAAATTTTTAATTTTTCCTGTGAATCTTTTAGACCTCGTTTTAATTCTTTACTATAATCTTTATTCTTTGATTTCACTAAAAAAGCAAAAATTCTCTTTTCTTTTTTTAACGCTAAAGAACTACCAATATGATTTTTTTCATATCCTAATTCTTTTGATAATTTCAATACTCTTTCCTTTGTTTTTAAACTAATATTTTTATTTCCATTTAGTGCTCTAGCTACAGTTGTTCTAGTAATTCCTAATTTTTTAGCTATATCTTCTTGTGTCACCATTTAATTCTCCTTTCCATTATTGTTCTCGTGAACATTATGATACTATTATTGCTTATAAAAATCATTTTGTCAACTTATTTTTATTAAAATATTCTCAATTAAACTTTTAAGTTTGTTTTTTATTCATAAAAACCTTTATTAAAACAAAAAAGAAAGACGAATTATAATCTTTCCTTTTTGTTTTAATAATTTTTATTTCAATAATTTTAGTTTGTTTCTTTTAAAGCATCTTTTATTGCTCCGATTATCGCTGTTGAGATTGCTGTTGCTCCTGATATACTATCTACTTCAACAGAATTTTTTTCAACTATTGACTTTTGTAGTGCAGGATAAGCACTTTTAAACGCTCTGTTATCAGCAGTTTTTTCAGTAACTTCAAAACTTTTTATTACTCCATTTTCTCTTACTACTGAAACTTTCAAAGGTAAGTATCCTGTCCATTCTCCCTTTAGTACTTCAGCTTGGACTAGGGAACCAATGACAAATAAAGCTATTAATATTTTTTTCATAAATTTAAACCTCCAAGTATATTTTCTTCTATTTCAAATTATACGACCAACCATCTTGAAAGTCAAGAGAAAATAATAAAAAGATATTAATTTTTATGTTAAGATTAATATCTTTTTATCCTATATAAGTATTTTTTTGCTACTTTTTTTTCATTTTAGAGTTTAAAACTTTAATTACAACTCCTATTAAAAGAAAAATAGTTAAACCACCATAATAAAGTTTCATTGTTGGTAATTGCTCACTTATTGTTAAATTTATATTATATCCTGAAAAAACTAGAGAAACTAATCCCATAAAAATAACGAGACAACCTAGCATATATGCTCCTATTCTATTTTTAACTGCTTGAAAAGGAGATATTAAACCTTTTTTTCTAAAATATAAATATGAAATAGCTAAAAATAAATAAGGCACTAAAAATGCCATAGTAGACATCTCATAGATTTTATAATATAATTCCTCTGCAGCTTCTCCACCTAACGTTGTTATTCCAATGAACAAAAGAGCTAAAATCGTTTGAAATATCAAAGCATTTTTTAAAATGCCACTTTCACTTTTAGTCGTTAACCATTCTGGAAAAGTCCCCTCTGGAACTTCACTAAATACTGACTTAGAAAGTGCCACTGACCAAAGTACTAAAGCAACAATAGTTATCACTGCATATATTATTCCAATAAATCTCACAAACCAAATTCCTAATCCTAACTTATCACCCATAAATTTATATCCACTTATTATAGCATTTACTAAAGATACCTTTGAAAAGTCTTCCCCTGTTCCAAATGTTGCCATGGCTAAAATTCCTAATACATACAACACTCCTATTAAAAGTGCTGAAAAAAGTATTCCTCTTGAAAAATTTTTTTCTGGATTCTCTACTCTATCTATGTAAGTCCCGCATATTTCTGAGCCTCCATAAGCAAACGTTATCCAAGCAAAGCCATTAAGTACTGCTGATATCTCTTTTTTATTAGATAAATCAAATAAAAATATTGAAGGAGTAAAAGTTGTACTTGAATTTCCAGTTAAAAATACATAAAATCCACCAATTAAAAATATTGCAACTGCAACTAACGAAATATATCCCACTATTACTGATATTTTATTAAATTGCTTTTCATATTTAACTCCTACAATAAGAGCTACTATCATTGTTAGTGTGGCAAGTAGTGCCATAGGGATATTTTTTAAATTAGAATCTCCGTAAATAACAAAAGATAAATAAGTAGGTACTCTTGTGGCTAAAGTTGGCAAATAAAAAATATTAGCCACAAAATATGACCAAATAGCTAAATAAGCTAATTTTTTTCCAAGTCCAATTTCAATCCATGCATATATTCCTGCTGTTCTATCCTTAGCATAAGAGCCAAATTCTGCCATAATTAGGCATAGAGGTAAAAAGAAAACTAGAGAACCTATTAATAGCATAGTAGCTGATGGCATTCCAATTACTTTAAAATTATTTGCAATATTTCCAAAACCAAAAACTCCTATAAAGAGAATCATCACTAAACTTATTGTGGATATTTTTTTGTTATGCATCTTCTTTCACGGTATTTTTCTATACCGTATCCCCCTTTTTTAATTTATATTATTTTTGTTATTTTTTCAATATATATTTTTTTATTACTTCTGCAACACCATTCTCATCATTGGAAGTTGTTATAAAATCTACTATTTCTTTTATCTCTTTTTTACTGTTAGAGACTGCTACAGAGAGCCCTGCTACTTTTAACATGGAAACATCATTAAAAGAATCTCCTATACATATTATTTCTTCTGGTTTTATTTGAAGTTTTTCAGCTAATTTAAGAAGAGTTGTCCCTTTATCTACATTTTTTTTCGTCACTTCTAAAAAAAATGGTTTAGAAATAGCAATACTATATCTATCCCCCATCTCCTCTTTAAGTTTTTTCTCCACTGATTTTAAATATTCAGGCTCTTCTAACATAATACATTTTACACCAGAAGATTGAATACTAGATTTAAAACAGTCAACTTTCTTGTGCTTCATTCCAGTAAGAGCAATTTCTATATCTATGTATTCACTATTAGTTTCCGAAATTATTTCATCAGAATTATAAGTAACAATATGAACTTTATTTCTTTTGCTAAAGTCATAAAGTTCATGAATCTCATCTTTTGATAAAGCTAAGTTAAATAATTCTTCATTTTTTTCACAACTTGTAATAATTCCACCATTAAAAGAAATTAAGTACCCACCATATTTATCCATTTGTAATTCTTTTCCTGCTTTTATCATAGCAAAGGTTGGTCTTCCTGAAGCTAATATAATTTTCACACCTTTTTTTTGAGCTTGAATTATTATTTCTCTATTTTCATCTGAAATTTTACCTGACGAATTTACCAAAGTATCATCCATATCACTAACTATAACTTTATAATTGTTTTCCAATTTCCCATCTCCTTATTTTTTTATTATCATACATACAACTTATTTAAGTAGATATACTTTTCTATTTCTTTATTAACCATACTAGATATTTTTTTTTGTTTTTTTAAACTATCTCTTATTTCCGTCGATGAATATTTTAGATAAGGAATATTTATATATATTAATTTATCTTTATATTCCTCTATTTTAATTCTATCATTATCTGATATGTTTAAAATATTATTTTCATTTCTATTAATTACAATAATATTAGCTTCTCTTATAATATCTTTATAGTTTTTCCATTCATGTAACCTAATAGCTGAATCCTCACCTATTATCTCGTATATCTTGTCATTTGGATATTTTATTTTTATTTTCATCAATGTATCATATGTATAAGATATTTCATTTTCATCTAATTCTATTTTACTTATCTCTACTTTTTTACTTTTTATCAAATTTTCAAAAGCTAAAACACACATATTATATCTATGAATTTTATCTTCAAAGTCTATTTTTTTCAATGCTGGAATCCCTAATGGAATTATTATTATTTTGTCTAAATTTAGTTTACTTAAAACCAATTCAACAATTTTTATATGGCCTTTATGAATGGGATTAAAAGAACCCCCAAATATTCCTATTTTCATTATTTAAAATCCTTTAACATTTTTATAAGTGTCTCAGAATCCTTTGCAGATACAACATTTTCCCTATACCCTTTATTTCTAAAGGCTCTTGCAAGAGTGGCTACTAAATTTAAATATTCTTTTCCTTTTTCTTTAGGTGCTCCTACCATAATAACCAATTCAACATTTTCCCCATCTAATGAGTTAAAATTTATTTTGTTTTTTAAAAGTGCAATAGATACAACAATTTTTTTTGCTCCACTAAATCTTGCATGAGGTATAGCTATTCCCATACCAACCCCTGTACTCCCAATTTTTTCTCTCTCTAACACATTATTATAAAAATCATTTTCCTCTTCTAAGGCGTCACTATTTTCTTCAATTCTTAATACCATTTTTTTTAATAGTTCCTCTTTTGTTAAGGTTTCTTCCACATAAAAAATTAAATTATCATTAGAATATTGTTCCTCTTCGATATTTTTTATATTTATTATTTTATCCATAATAGCTTTCATCTTAGCATCTCCTATTTTAATAGTATTAAATTTCTAGTTTCTTTATAAAAAAACACACTAAATTTTCTATTAAGAGACTTTCAACTCCATCACAACTGTTTTTATTACTAGATAATTTTTCAATATTATTACTTAATATAATTAAACATTTAGGATTTATTTCCTCTGATTCTAAAATAAGATTAAAGTATGAAAGAATAGCCAATCCTTTTCTTGAGTATAAATCACTTTTTTTTTCTTTTATTTTTTTAAAAATATCCTCTACTTTTAAATTTTCTTCATTTTCATCTAAATTTTCGTATTGTGAGTAGTCAGCTCTATATTTAGTTAAATAAGATATTAATAAAAAGATAAATTCATCATCTTTACTCTCTAATTTAAAAAATGATAATATCATTAAAGATTTAAGAGAATCTATATTATCTAATAGAACATACTTTGAAATAACAGATTTAAATAAATTTCTGTCTCTTAAAAAAAGCTCTTTTCCATATTTTAATGAAAATTCAAAATTATTTTTTACTAATAATTTAAATAGATTTTCTTCTAATTTTTCCAATATAAGGTTTGACATTCTATTCATTTTAGGAATAATTTGTCTCTCTTTTGAATTTATACTTTGTTCTATTGCAAGAATAGTAAGGTCTTTATTTTCACTTAAAAATGCCGCTACTGGTAAAGCCAAATTCATTTTTTTTCTCTTTATCTCATATTTTTCTATGGAAAAATAGCTTCGTTTATCCAATAACTCTGCAAAACCCTTTAAACACTCTATTAAACCATAGCCATCTATATAGCTTTCAATAGATGCTTTATTTATCTCCATTATTCCTCCATAATTTCAATTTTTCACATTGAACTTAAACTATTATCTTCTAACATTGTAAACTCTATTTTTAAAACATATATATTTTCTAAATTCAAATCTTTAGGAAGTTTAACAAAATCTTTTTCTGTTGTTATTATAAACTCCGCTTTCATTTTTTTAGCTCTTTCTTTTATCATTTCTAAATCTTGTTTCTTAAAATCATGGTGATCAATAAAATCTACTCTCTCAATATATTTAGGATTCAGTGATATAACTGTTTTTTCAAAATTAAATGGATTAGCTAAACCAGAAAAAAGAAGAACTCTCTTTCCACTTATCCAAAACAAAGGTTTAGCATTTCCTCTTATATCACAAAGAGAAGTTACCCCGTGTCTTGCTATGGATACAGGTTTATTTTCTTTTTGTTTTAAAAATCTTTTAATTTTCTCTACTTCTCTTTCTGATACTAAATCTGCTTTTGTTATTATAAATTCTGTAGTTCTTTTACAAGCTTTTCTAAAATCTTCTCTAAGAGTTCCTTTAGGAAGGAGAGCTCCCCACCCAAAAGGATTAGTTGCATCTACTAGAGTTACATCTATATCTCTTTTTAATTTTCTATGTTGAAAGCCATCATCTAATACAATTGTATCCACGTCAAAATGTTTTTTTACAAAAACACAACCTTTATATCTATTTTTACTTACTACAATTGGTACTTTTAAATTTAGTGCATGAATAAATGGCTCATCACCACTTTCTTTTGGTGTTGCAAATATTTTCCTTCCATCACTTACTAAAAAAGGGTCTTTTTTTCTTTTACCTTTATATCCCCTTGAAACTACTGCTACTTTTTTCCCCATTTTTTGTAATTTTTTTACAAAAAATTGAACTCCTGGAGTTTTCCCAGTTCCGCCAACAGTAATATTACCAATACAAATAATTTTAACTTCTGCAACTTCTCTTATTTTTAAAATTCTTTTATCATAAAGTTTGTTTCTAACAGAAGTTATTAAATAATAAATAAATGCTAAAATCTCCATATTTTCCCCTTAAAAAGAGTTTTCTTTAGAACTTAACAGGTACGATCTTAGAAATCCCAATTTCTTTATTCATAGTTACTCCAAATATTGTGTCTGATTCTCTCATGGTTTCTTTATTATGCGTTATTAATATAAACTGAGATTTATCTGTGAACTCCTTAAGTTTCCCTATTAATTTTCTTGTATTTTTATCATCTAAAGCTGCCTCTATCTCATCTAAAAAAGTAAAAGGACTTGGTTTGTATTGAAATATAGCCATGATAAATGCTATGGCAACCATGGATTTTTCTCCACCTGAAAATAGTGATAACGACTGTTGTTTTTTATTTTTAAATTTAACCATTATATCTATTCCTGACTCTTCCAGTGTAGTTCCTTCTACAAGTTGAAGTCTTCCCTCTGAATTTTGAAGTATATCTTTACACATTTCATTGAAGTTACTATCAATAGCAGTATAAGCTTCTTTAAATCTATTTTCAATTTCATCTGAAATCTCATCTAAAAGTTTTAATAGATTTTTTTTACTTCCTTCCATATCATCAAATTGTTTTTTTAAAAATTCAAATTTATTTTTTAAAACTTTAAACTCCTCTATTGCTAAAAGATTAACTGTTTCAAAATTTTTAACTTTATTTTCTAAAATAACAAATTTATTTTTTGTACTTTGATAATTTTCTTCATTAATATCTTTAAATTCTACTTCTTCTAAAGCGTTTAATTTTTCCTCTTTAATGCTTATATCAAAAATTATTTTTTCTATGGTTTCTTGTTGCTTTACCTTTTTATCCCTTAATTTTTCTAAATTAATTTCTGTTGTTCTTATTTTACCTCTTAAATCTTTTTCTTCCTTTACTAATTCAACAATTCTTTGTTTCATTTTACTTAGTATTTCATTACCGCTTTCATAAAAATTCATTCTTTTATTTATTTCCTCAATAACTTCATTGATTTTTGTTTGACCTTTTTCCACCGCTATATTTATTTCTGATATTCTCTCTGTATTTTCAGATAAACTTCTTTTATTTTCTTTGACTTCCTGAGCTAATTTATTTTTATTTAATTCCAGTTGTTCTTTTTTATTCAAACTATTCATATATAGAATTCTAACATCTGAATATTCTTCTTTTTTAAGCCTTATTTTCTCATCAAACATTACTAAATCTTCAGATAGTTTAGAAATTTCATCTTTTAGGTTACTTATTTTTGTTTCTGTACTTTCTTTTTCTTCTTTTGAGTTCTCCATTCTATTATTAAATTCATTTATATAATTAGTCTCTTCTAGATACTCTGAATTTAATATAAACAAATCTCTCTCTATTCTTTCTTTTTTTATTTTTTTATCTTCTAAATCTTCATTTATTTTTTTCAGTTCTTTTTTTTCTTCCTCTTCTAATGTATCAATCTTGTAAATCTCTTCTTCGTATTTATCTAATTCTTCTCTATATTTTATAATATCTTCATTATGTTTTTCAAGTGTTATTTTTAACTTTTCTAAATTACTTTCTAAATGTTTTTTTTCTTTTTTTCTTTCTAATATTTGACTCAATGTTGAATTTTGAGTCTCTCCCCCTGTGATTCTTCCTCTAGAACTTAAAAGCTCACCAGTTAATGTTACCACATTTCCACTATGAAGACCACTTTTTAATATTTCCATTCCCACTTGAAGAGAGTCTACTACAAGTAAATTTCCAAGTAAAAAATCTACAATTTTTTTGTATTTCACATCTGAATCTATTAAATTTGAAGCTAGCCCTAGAATTCCTTTTTCTTGTTTCCACTGCTGCTTTGAAACATTTGCCTTTATTGTATCTAAAGCTAAAAAAGATGCTCTTCCCGCCTTTTTTTCTTTTAATATTTTTATTCCTATGTTTGCTGTTTCTGTTGTATCTACAACTATATCTTGAAAATTTCCAGGAATAGCAGCTTCTATTGCCTTTTCTAAATTTTCTGGTATATTTATAAGAGCGGCTACAATTCCATAAACACCTGGTATTTTATTATTTAATACTTCTTTAACACCTTTAAATAATCCTTCATTACTTTCTTCCAATCTCATTAAATTTTGCTGCTTTAATTTTCCACGTTTCTCTTCATACTCATTTTCTCTAATTTTTTCTGAAATTTTATTTATCTCTTCACTATTTGTTGAGATTTTATTTTCTAAAAACTTTGCTCTTTCCCTAGTCCCATTTATTTTATTTTCTTGATTTATTTTTTTTATAGTTATTTCTTCTATATCTTTTTTCAGTACAGACTCTTTCTTTTGAAATTCATCTAACTCTTCTTTTAATTTTTCTATTTTATTTTTACTTGTTTTCGCTCTTCTTGCTGAATTTTCAATTTCATTTACATATCTTAATTTTTCAACTTCAAAATCCATTAATTTTCTTTTATCTATCTCTTGAGCTCTATCTTTAGATTTTTTTTCCTCTTCTAATATATTTATACTGTCATTGAACTCTTTATTTTTAACTTCTAATAACTTTATTTTTTCTTCTATTTCCAGTGTTTCACTATTTAAAATTTTATCTTGCTCTTCTTGAACAGATATTTTTTGTGTAATTTTTTCTTCCTGCTCAAGTTTTTCTTTTATTTCTCGTTTAAAACTTTCTATTCTCTCAGATATTCTAGCTTTCTCTCTTTCTGAAAGTTCCATTTCCTCTTTTAAATTTTTATTTTTATCTATGTTTTCATCTGTTACTTTTTCTAACTCTTGTTTTTCTTTTTCATTATCGTCAAATAATTTATTATCATTATTTAAACTAAACTCCATTTTCTCTATTTCTTCTGTTATTACTATGTTAGATTTTGAGGTGTCATTTAATAATAAATTTTTATTTTTAATTTCTAAAGTTAAAATACCTTTTTCTAGAAACTCTTTTTCTGTTTTTAAATCTATAAATTCTTGAGCCTTCCCAGCTTGTTTCTCTATATGGTTTTTACTTTCTTCAATTTGATTCATAACAAGTGAAATTTTTTCTAATTCATCTTGAAGATTTTTAAGATTTTTTAATGATTCCTGTTTTTTTATTTGAAATTTCTTAATTCCAGCAGCTTCTTCTATTATCCATTTTATCTCTTTGCTAGAAGATGAAATTATTCTCTCTACCTTTCCTTGTCCTATAACAGAGTACGCACTTTTTCCTATCCCAGTATCTAAAAACATCGAACTTATATCTTTAAGTCTAGCTTTCGAATCGTTTATAGAATATTCATTATCCCCTGTTTTTAATATTTTTCTTGTTATTTTTATTGTATCTCTATCAATTTCTAAATATCTATCAGTATTATCAATAAATAAAGATACTTCAGCACATGAATTTTTTTTTCCAGCACCACTAAATATGACATCATTACTATCTTTAGCTCTAATATTTTTATAGGATTGTTCACCTAGAACCCATAAAACTGCATCCATTATATTTGACTTTCCACTTCCATTAGGTCCTACTATAGAAGTTATCCCTTTGCCAAATTCTATATATATTTTTTCTCCAAAGGATTTAAATCCATAAATTTCAACTGCTTTTAGATGCATTCTTTCTCTCTCCTAATTCTATATATAATATGTTTATAATAAATTTTATCTTAATTTTTAGCTATACTACTTCACTGTCTATTTTACTATATTTTTTAAGTATATCCTAATTTTAATTTACCAAAATCTATTTTTTTTAATTATACTAATATTTTTTTTATTTCCTTAGAAAGTTTGCTTAAAGCAACAGCTCTATGACTTATTTCTTTTTTTATTTCTGGAATTTCTGCTAATGTTTTATTGTACTCTTCTATATAAAAAAGTGGGTCATAACCAAATCCTTGCTCCCCTCTCTCCTCTTTTAAAATTGTCCCTTTTATCTCTCCTCTAAAAGAAAAATATTCCCCATTAGGTTTTGCTAATGTTATCACGCATACAAATTTTCCCTCTCTGTTAGAAATTCCTTTTAAATTTTCTATAAGCTTTTTATTGTTATCTTTATCTGTTGCATTTTCCCCAGCAAATCTTGCTGAATAAATACCTGGCTCTCCATTTAGTGCAGTTACACATAAGCCCGAATCATCAGATATAGTAATCATGTTAAGGAATTTTGAAATTTCAATGGCTTTTTTTTGAGAATTCTCTTCAAAAGTTTTTCCGTCTTCAATTACTTTTGGTATTTCTATTCCATCATTTATAGATAATAAATTTATATCTAATTTTAAACTTTCTAAAATATCTTTCATCTCTATAATTTTCTTTTTATTTCCTGTAGCTAAAAATACTTTCAACATTTATTCCTCCTAAAAAACAAAAATAAGAGGGATATTTTTGATATAGCCTCTTATTTTTACTATTAATTTTTTATTTTGATAACACTCTATTCTGTATAGAAATTATTTCTTGTATCCCTTTTTCTGCTAAATCTAGTAAAACATTTAAATCTTTTCTTGAATATGTCGCTTCTTCTCCTGTTCCTTGTACTTCAACAAACTCACCTTTTCCATTCATTACTACATTCATATCCACTTGAGCTGCAGAGTCCTCTACGTAATCTAAATCTAGCACACCTATTCCAGCAACTATTCCAACACTTATAGCTGCAACGTTATTAATTAAAGGATTTTCTTTTAAAGTTCCTCTCTTCATTAATTTTTGTATCGCAAGAGCCAGAGCTATATACCCACCAGATATTGATGTAGTTCTCGTTCCACCATCAGCTTGTATAACATCACAATCTATTGTTATTGTTCTTTCCCCTAACTTAGTTAAATCAATAGAGGCTCTAAGAGCTCTCCCTATTAATCTTTGAATCTCCATCGTTCTGCCACCTAATTTTCCTTTTGTGGCTTCTCTTTGATTTCTTTCTCCAGTTGCTCTTGGAATCATACTATATTCAGCTGTTAGCCAACCTTTTCCTTTGTTTTTCATAAATGCAGGAACTTTATCCACTATAGTAGCTGTACAGATAACTTTAGTCGCTCCACACTCTATTAGTACAGACCCCTCTGCATGAATATTAAAATTTTTAGTTACTTTTATTTCTCGTAAACTATCAACAGTTCTTTCATTTATTCTCATGATATATTCCCATCCTCTTCTTTTTTTCCAAATTGAATCTCATAAAGATTTTTATAAACACCATTTTTTTCTAAAAGTTCTTTATGGTTTCCTACCTCTTTTATTTTCCCGTCCTCTAAAACAATGATTTTATCTGCATTTATTACTGTTGATAACCTATGTGCTATTACAAATGTTGTTCTATTTTCCATAAGTTTATCCAATGCTTCTTGTACCAATCTTTCAGATTCAGTATCTAGAGCAGATGTAGCTTCATCTAATATCATTATTTGTGGATTTTGAATTAAAGCTCTAGCAATTGCTATTCTTTGTTTTTGCCCACCTGAAAGTAAAACTCCTCGCTCTCCTACTTCAGTTTCAAATCCTTTTGGTAGTTCTGAAATAAACTCATATGCATTAGCCATTTTAGAAGCTTCTATTACTTCTTCTGGAGTTACATCATCCCTTCCAAAACTCAAGTTACTAGCTATTGTACCACTAAATAAAAACGTTTCTTGAGGAACTATCCCTATATGATTTCTATATTCTTTTAATGAGTAATTTTTTATGTCAATTCCATTTATTTTTATTTCACCTATTATATCTTCATAAAATCTCGGTATAAGATTTACTAGTGTTGTTTTTCCACTACCACTTCGTCCTACTAAGGCAATTACTTCACCTCTTTTTACTGTTAAATTAATATTTTCTAAAATATTTTTTTCTGAATCATTGTATTTAAAACTTAAATTTTCAAATTTTATACTATTAACAGTTTCAAAAATTTCAGCTTTCTCTCCATGAAAATCTTTTTCTTGAGTTTCATTCATTATTTCAATAACTCTATCTGCTGATGGTAGGGCTTCCTGAATAGAACTATTCTTATCTATAAGTCTTTTTAAAGGTTGTTGCATAAGACCCACTGCTGTTATAAACGAAACTAAATCTCCAGCTGTTAGTTTTCCTTGAATTATATTGTACCCTCCATAAAGAGCTACTAATGCTATCATAAGTGTAGTAATAATCTCATTTATAGGTGATACTTTAGCTTTTATTTTTCTACTTCTAAAAGATTTCTCAAACTCATCTTGACTTACTACTAAATATTTTTCAACCATTTTTTCATTTTTATTAAAAGATTTTATTACATGTATCCCTGAAAGTGATTCTTGCATAAATGCTGAAACTTCTCCCATGGTATCTTGTCTTATTCTACCAGATTTTCTAATTTTTTTAGTATATTTTTTTACCATTATTAAAATAAAAGGTACAACAGTCATAGATACTAAAGCTAACACCCAATCAACTTGAAACATTCTAAATGTTAAGGCTAAAACAGCTATGAATTCTTTTAACATATCAAAAAGAGTGAATCCTATTTGCCCTAAAGCTCCTGAATCACCATTTAATCTCGTCATTATATCTCCAAGTTTATTTTTTTTATAATAACTTAAAGGCAGATTTTGAAGATGTTTAAAAACATCTACTCTTATTTCTCTTTTTATTTTTTCCGTTACATAGCTAGAAGATATTGTTGCGTAATAGTTTGATACAACTTTTACAACAGTTGAGAAAAATATTCCTCCTACAACAATTAACATCATTTTTTGATTTTTGTTTACAAATACATCATCTATAAGATATTTACTTAGCCAAGCAGGTAGAGCCGAAGCTAGAGATGTTAAAGTTGAAATTAATATAACCCCTATCATAGACCATTTATACTTTAAACTATAGTCTAGGAAGCTATTTAACGACTCACTTTTAAATATTTTAATTTTTTTCATATTATTCATTTCCTTTTAATATATATTTTGAATAGCTTTTTATAATTTCTTTTCCAGAAAGAGTTCTTCTCACTTCTTCAATATTTTCTTCCATTTCTACTTTATTATTCAAAATCTTATTAATATTATCAATAATATTAGCTGAATTACACTGATTTTGAAGAAGTTCAGGAAAGACCTCTCTATTTAAAGTTAAATTAGGTAACGAAACATAACCTACTTTAAGAATATATTTAGCAATTATCCAATTTAGCCATCCTGTTTTATATACTACAACTGTCGGTATCCCTATAAGTGCAAGCTCTAAAGTAACTGTCCCTGAAGTTGCTATGGCTATTTCAGAATTTTCAACATTTTCTTTTAATGATTTCAAAATTTCAATTTTCAAGTTTTTAAATTCATTAATTTTTTTACTTACCCACACCAAATGACTTTTATTTGAAAGTTTTAATATGAAATTTTTATCAGGCATTTTTTCCACAACTTCTAACATTATAGGGAATATAGTTTCTATTTCTTGTTTTCTGCTTCCTGGAAGTAAAAGAATAGAACTTCCAGTTTTTTTTACTAAACTATATTTTTCACTAAAAGGATTCCCAAAATAAATAGCCTCTACCCCATGCTTTTTATAAAACTCTACTTCCCAAGGAAATATAACTATTATGTGATCAGCAAGTCTTAATTTTTCTATTCTTTTTTCTCCCCAAATCCAAAGTTTAGGTGGAATATAATAGTAAATTACAACATTAGGAGCTTCTTTTTTTAATAGCTCTAAAAACCTAAGATTAAAACCTCCATAGTCTACAAGTATAACTTTAGTTATACGCTCTTTCTTTATAAAATCTACATAATCCCTAGCTTTTTTTTTTAAAAATCTATATTTTTTTAAAGCTTCCACAAACCCCATAATAGATAGTTCACTTATGTCTTGAATTATCTTAACCCCTTCATTTTTACAATGTTTTCCAGCAACACCATAAAATTTTGCAGTACTATCCTCTTGTAAAATATTTTTTACTAAGTACGAAAGATGAAGGTCTCCTGATACTTCTCCTGTAGAAACAAAAAATTTTGTACTCATTTTTTTCTCCCTACTTACCTATGATGAAAAAATTATTTTCATCAGCAAGTTTTATACTTTCTTTTTTTTCTAGAAATAGCATTCTTCCAGCTTCTCCCACTACACCTTTTGCCTTTATTTCAAGAAGTTTTTTGATTGTATTTAGACCTATTGCAGGAATATCCACTCTCATATCTTGGTGAGGTCTTGCCATTTTTATTAAAATAGTCCCTTCTCCCGACAATGTTCCACCTCTTAATATTGTTGCATCTGTTCCCTCTATTCCTTCTAAAGCAATAACTGAACGATTTTTACAAATAACTGATTGTCCTACATCTACTGTGCTTAGTAGTTTGGCTGTTTTTTTTCCTATTTCAATAGTTGAAATATCCACTTCATCAGGGGAGCGTTTAGTGTAACATTTTTTTTCAAACATCATATCTTTTAATAAATAATTTTGTGGTAGTACCTTTACTCCATTTATTTTTAAAAGTAGTATAACACCAAATAAAAGTGTTTCATCTTTGGTATCTGGTAATTTTTTTAAAAGTCCCTCTCCAATTTTATCTAGCTTCATGTTTTTAAAAATAATTTCTTTTTCAACTTTTCCTAACATTACAACTTCAGAAATATTATTTTTCATAAAATATTTTATTATTTCTCCAACTTGCCCTATATTAAATTGAATATAGTTTTTATGTTCTTTTATTTTTAAATTAATAGAGTCAAATAAGCCAACTGGGTATATATCTATATATTTTTCATTGGCCTCTTCCAAAAAATACAGAGGTAACTTACCATTTCCAACTATTATACCCACTTTTTTCATTATCTAGCAATCCCCCTATTTTCTGTACTAATCTCTATAAAATCATATATTTTTTTTATATTTTTATCATCAGCATATCCCTCTTTCAATTCTTTTAAAACATCTTTTAAAGATAGACCTGATCTAAAAATCAATTTATACGCTTTCTTAATATTTGAAATTTCTTCCATTGAAAACCCTTTTCTTTTTAACCCCAAAGCATTTAAAGTTCTTACTTCTGCTTTATTTCCCTCTGCTAGCATAAAGGGACAAATATCTTGATTTATTGCAGAAGCTCCTCCTGTCATAGAGTAAGCACCTACTCTACAAAATTGATGAACTGGAGTCATTCCTCCTATAATTGCAAAATCTTCCACTGTTACATGACCGGCTAAAGTTACTGCATTCGCTAGAATGCAATTATTCCCTATAATTACATCATGTGCCACATGAACGTAAGCCATTAAAAGATTATCGTCTCCTATTCTAGTTTCCCATCTATCATCAGTTCCCCTATGAATAGTTACAAATTCTCTAATCTTATTTCTGTTACCTATAATTGTCTTTGTTACTTCATCTTTATATTTTAAATCTTGTGATGCTTTTCCTATGGAAACAAAAGAAAAAATTGTATTGTCTTCTCCAATTTCAGTTATACCTTCTACAACTATATGAGATTGTAGAGTTGTGTTTTTTCCAATTTTAACATCTTTTCCAACTATACAATATGGACCAATTTTAACTCCTTCTTCTATAATTGCCCCTTCTTCTATAATTGCAGTAATATGAATTTCATTCAAGGTTTTAACCTCCCCTTTCTATTTGTTTGCAATACTAAATGTAAAACTAGCTTCTGCTACAACTTTTCCATCAACTTTAGCAACTCCACTTCCTTTAACAATTACTCCTCTCATTTTTTCTACTTTAGCTTCATATATTAGTTGATCTCCAGGTCTTACTGGAGCTTTAAATTTTATCCCGTCTAGTGCTGCAAAATAAGGAACTTTTCCTACTACTCCCTCCATTACTAAAACACCTAAACACTGTGCTAATCCTTCTACTATTAAAACTCCAGGCATAATCGGATGTCCTGGGAAATGTCCCTTAAAAAACTCCTCGTTAATAGTTACATTTTTAAGTCCAACTATTGTTTTTTCTTCTGTATTCATCTCTAAAATTCTATCCACTAGTAAAAAAGGGTATCTATGTGGTATTCTATCCATTATTTCCATTATATTTAGCATTATTTTTCCTCCATTAATTAACTTTTATAAATTATAAATTTTTCATTATATTTCCCAGTTCATTATTTATAGCATGTCCTGCTTTTATAGCTATAACATGAGCTTTTATTGGCCTATTTAAAACTTTCAAATCCCCAATTATATCTAGCATCTTATGTCTTACAAATTCATCTTCAAATCTTAGTCCATCTGGATTCATAACTCCATCTTTAGTAACTACTATAGCATTTTCTAAGGTTCCCCCTAGAGCTAAATTATTTTTTTTAAGATATTCAATTTCATAATCAAAGCCAAATGTTCTAGCAGGTGCGATTTCCTTTTTGTATGTATCTAAATCCAGTTCATATTCTGCCATTTGAGATTTTAAAAAGGTGTGATCAAATTTTATACTATATGTCAGTTTGTATCCGTCATAGGGAAGAACTATTACGTGTTTGTCTCCCACAGTGATACTAATAGGATTTTTCACTACTATAGGTTTAATTTCTTCTTCGAGCTCTTGTATTCCTACCTTTTCTATCATTTTTATAAATTCTATGGCACTTCCATCAGCAATTGGGAGTTCATTTCCGTTTAACTCAACTGTTAAATCACTTATATCTAACATGTATAATGCTGATAAAAAATGTTCGACTGTATAAACTACAGCTTGAAATTCATTTTTCAGGTTAGTTCCCCTTGTTAAATCAAAAGTATTTTTTATATCTAGTATTATCTCATTTTTACCAGCTTCTAAATCTACTCGTCTAAATACTATTCCACCTTTTTTAGATGGGATTAATTTTAATTTAATATTATCTCCTTTATGAAGTCCTATTCCATTATAGATTATTTCTTCTTTTATTGTTTTTCTCTTCAAAAGACCTCCTTAATCTAAAAAAACCAATATTTTATTGTTATTACTATTTTACATTAATTATTAATTTTTAACAATTTTTTTTATTGTTTAATTAAAAATTTTTCTGCAATTACTGATGCAATCTCTTTTTTCCCTTGAACAAACTCTACTATTACTCTTTTTTCATCCATATCTCTAACTATTCCTAATCCAAATTTTTTATGCATAATTTTTTCACCAGGTTTAAATGGGTAATTTTTTTTCACAACTAATCTTGTTCCCTTTATATTTAAATTATCTAGTTTTTTAGCATTTGTAGTTAACTCTTCATTGAAATTTTTTCTAGTATTTACAAAATTATGTTCTTCCTCTCTGATACTCTCTTTTAACAATTCTTTAGGTATCTCATCTAAGAATCTAGATCTACTTCTGAAAACTATATCACCGTACATATATCTAGAGTCTGTATAGGATAAAAAGAGTGTTTCCTCTGCCCTTGTTATGGCAACATAGCATAGTCTTCGCTCCTCTTCCAATGCAACTGAGTTAAAATCTGCTTCTTTTCCTGGAAATATCTGATCTTCGAATCCTGTTAAAAATACAACTGGAAATTCTAATCCTTTAGAGTTATGAATAGTCATTAATTTCACATATTCAGTTTCTTCTTCTAAATCATCAGTGGCACTTACAAGGGATATATTTTCCAAATACTCTCTCAAAGTTAATATATCTACCATTTTTTCTAGCTCATATATGGAATTTCTTAACTCATCTAGGTTTTCTAATCTATTTTCATAGTCTTGATAGTTATTTTCAAGATAGTTAGTATAACCAATTCCAGCTACTACTTTTTCAAACATTTCTGAAACCTTACTATAGTCCTCTTGCATCGCCATTACTTCAGTTATAAGTGTGTAAAACTCATTTAAAACTACCTTTACAGCTGGACCTATCCCATCTATAATCTCTATTTTTCCTATAGCTTCAAAGGGTGATATCCCATGTTCTCTGGCATAAGTAGTAATTTTTTCATAAGTTTTATCACCTATTTTTCTTTTTGGAATATTAACAATTCTTGCTAGACTTATCCCATCTTTAGGATTGTTTATAAATGCTAAATAAGATAAAATATCTTTTATTTCTACTCTTTTATAAAACTGCATTCCACCAAAAACTTTATATGGAACTCCGTGTTTTAAAAATGCTTCTTCAAAATTTCTAGATTGAGCATTGGTTCTATAAAGAATTGTAAAATCATTATATTTTTTTCCTGATTTTTTCATCTCATTTATTTTTTCTACTACAAACTCAGCCTCTGCTCTTCCGTCTTTACAGTGCTCTAAAGTTATTAAATCACCTTTATCTTTCTTTGTCCATAAAGTTTTATCTCGCGACGTTGTATTATTTTTTATTACAGCATTTGCTGCGTCAAGTATAGCAGATGTTGAACGATAATTTTCTTCTAATTTAACAACTGTAGCTTGAGGGTAATCTATTTCAAAATCTAAAATATTTTTTATATTTGCACCTCTAAATCCATAAATACTTTGATTTTCATCTCCAACAACACATAAATTACCATGTTTTTTAGCTATTTTATTTATTATTTTATATTGAATATCATTTGTATCTTGATACTCATCTACCATAATATAATTATATTTATCTGAAACTCTTTCTAATATCTCTGGAACTTCTAATATTCTATAGGTATTCACTAAAATATCTGAAAAATCCATTCCATTATTTTGCTTTAATACATTATTATAACGTCTATACACTTCTGAAATTATTTTAACGTTATTTAAATAAGGATTTTCTTTTTCATACTCATCAGGACTGATTGAATTTTCTTTAAGCTTTGATATAATAGAAGCTAAAATTCCATCTGTAAGTTTTTTATCCACAACAACTAATTCTTTTACTATGTTTCTAACAACTCTTTTTTGGTCATCAGTATCATAGATACTAAAATTTGCATCATAACCTATTTTTTCGCCGTACATTCTTAAAAGTCGAATTCCAAAAGAATGGAAAGTTGAAACTGTAGTTTTTTTAGCTTCTTCACCTATTAATCTCTCCACTCTTTCTCTCATTTCTTTGGCTGCTTTGTTAGTAAATGTCACTGCAAGTATTTTGTATGGAGATATATTTTTTTCTAAAACCATATGTGCTATTCTATATGTTATAGTTCTTGTTTTTCCAGAACCTGCTCCAGCTAATATTAAAAGTGCACCATCTATTGTAGCACCAGCTTTTCTTTGATTTTCATTTAATTGATTCAACACACTCATCGGAATTCCCCCTTAGTTTAACACCTCTGTAACTAAAATTATATCATACTAATTTTATCTATACAATTTATTCAATAGCTGGTTCTACATGAATTAAAACTTCTTTTAAATTTTCAAAGTCTATCATTAAAGAATCCTCTAAAAATTCTGATAATTTATGTGATTCTTCCACTGTTGTTTCTTTTGAAACTCTAATGTGAAGGTTAATAAAAACTTTATTTCCTGATGTTCTCATTTTCATATCATGAACATTTTTTACAATGGTATTCTCATAAATATATTTTTCTATATCATGTAATAATTCCTTGTCTTGTTTATCTAAAATTAAATTAGCGTTCTCAAAAATTGTCATAATACCTTCTTTCATTATTAAAATAGCCACTGGTAAACTTAATAATATATCAAAAATAGGACTTACAAAAATTGCTAATACTATTCCTAAAACAGCTCCTAAAGAGGTTAAAATATCATTTTTGCTATCCTTTGCATCTGCTATTAAAGCAGCATTCCCTGTCTTTTTTCCAATTTTTAATTTATAATAATACATAAAATATTTCATTACTGCTGAAATTAAACCCCACCATATTGTTGAAATATGTGGAACTATTTCCACAGAAGAATTTTTTATATAAGCAAATAAGAGTTCTACACTCCCTTTCCCAAGTTCAAAAGCTGTTAAAATCATAAAAATTCCTAATAAATTAGCTATAATAGATTCTATTTTTTCATGACCATAAGGATGTTCCTCATCTTCAGGAAGATTGCTAAAATAGACTCCTATTAGCATTCCAACTGATGTTGCAACATCTGATAAAGAATTTATTCCATCTGAAAATAATGCTCTAGATTTCCCTGTTATTCCCACTGTAATTTTTCCAAATGCCAAAATTATATTTCCAATTATAGAGAAAATTATTACTTTTCCATTATCACGGAATCTTTTTTTTCTCTCTCCTATTTTATTGCAAACTAGAATATTATCTTTTTCTTCAAAATCAATTTTTTCAAAAAATGATTTTTTATCTTTTGTCTCAACTAAAATGTGATTACATCCATGTTTCATCACATTTCTTTCTATAAACTTTATTAGCTTAGTCCCATTGCACTTGTATCTATGCTCTCTTTCTATATAAATTCTTTTTATTGTACATTTCTTTTCCATTTCAGCATAACCTATTAAATTTCCAGAGATACGAATTTCGTAGTATTCTGCATCTTGATTTATTTTAAATTTTTTATCTAATTGTAAGTATTCTTTTTCTAATTTCTCAACTTCTTTAGCACTCTTTATTCTAAACAACTTTCCTTCCTCCATTAGTAACTTTATAAAAAAAAGCCATGCAATCACATGGCTATAAAATCGTATTTAACGTCGCAAGAACCTTATTCTCATCTATACCCATATTTAAAAACTTAGTGCTGCTTCCTTCCAGACCTGACACGGTTCGCTATAAATACGCCATAAACTACTTTAAGCTCTTACGACTCTTAAAGTATACCATTTTTATTATTTTTAGTCAACTATTGAATTATTCTTAGACAATTTATTTACTACTTTTTTACTATATTTATATTGAAGTTTTTTTAATATTCGTTCGGTTCTTTTTCATTTTATTTTTAATTGTTTTCTCTTTTTTTTATTAACTCACTTATCTTTAGATTTTTAAACTGTAATAATTCATTTTCAAAAACTTTTTTAGCTATATCATTTTTTGAATTTTTAAAAATCTCATCAATTTTAGATTTTAAATTACTTTTTATTAAAATTTTTCTACTTTCTGAATCATAGTCGTACTTTATATCTAAATAGTCTATTCTTCGTAGTATTTCCTTTAGTGCGATTCCTGTATGCTTTTTATATATAATATCTTTGTTTTTTAATAATTCATCCACTATATCATCATGGTTTAATCTCATATCTTTTATTTTAACCTCACCACTTATGAATATGTCCTGAGAATCAAATTTCATATTTTGCTGTAAAAATATATTTCCAGAACTAAGATATTTTTCAACTCCTATAATATTTTCTGAAGATAATTCTTCTATATTTAGGTTTAAATCACCTTTTGTATTTATGAAATCTATTTCTCCTTTTATTTTATTTTTATTTTTAGGATTTCTTAAGTAAATTTCCATAATATCTTTTATACTGGATAAATCACTGGAAACATTAAGTATTTCTCCTTCTAATTTAGTATTAAATATGGTTGATTCTATATTTAGTTTTTCTATATTTAGTTTCCACAAATTTTCATTCTTCTCTTTTTTTATTTCTTCTATTTTCTCTACTATTTTTCTATATGATAAAACCTGCTCATAAACTTGTTCTTCTAATTCTTCATTTATTTTTGCACTTATTATTTTGTCAATAATGTCAGAATCGATAGATAAATTTAAATTTATATCACTTATTTCTAAAAGATATTTCTCTATGTTTTCTTTAGATGTTAATTTTTTTATTGTTTCTTTTATTATTTCTTTCTCTTTAGAATTATTACGAAGTATTTGTTTTGAATTTTTTAAAATATCTTTTATATCAGATTCTTTAGAAAATAAATCTGATATACTTTTTATATTTTTTATTTTTTTTACACTTTCTTTAATATTTCTTCCTTCTTCACTTTCATTTATTTCTAATAATTTTGCTTTATATGGCTTTAATAGATTTTTTAGTTCTTCTTCTTTTTGTTTATATTTATTTTCTAAGATATTTTTTATATTATCTTGGTTTTCTAAATAACTTTTTTCAGTACTTTCTTTTAAAGTGTTTAATAACTCATTTTTTTGAGTCTCATTTTTGAGCTCCTTTTCCCTTTGAATCTCATTTTTTTTATGTTCACTTATTCTATAGCTCATTCCATATATTTCTGTTTTTAAAATATTAACTTCTTTTTTTTCTAAAGAGATATTTTTAAAATAAATTTCTATTTTTTCTATTTCATATAATACTGATTTTTCTATTTTTTCTTCTTTATATATTACATTATTTAAAACTATCTTTTTTTCTTTTATAGAACTTTCTAAAATCCCTACCTCTAAATTTAATTTTTTTTCTATGTATATTTTCATTATGCTATCTCTAAATAGTAATATAACTGATACAATTAAAACAATTAAAACTACTAATTTTATTAATATCTTCTTCATGTTCCTCCCTTAATTTTATACTAATATTTCTCTTTTGCCTTTCCTTAGCCTATTAATTCTTATTTCACAATTTAATTCTTCTATATTGATTTTATACTTAAAACATGTTAAAATCAAGGAATATTAATAATAATTAAATAAAATTCTTAAAGGAGTGTTTTTTAATATGATACAAAAAAAATATATTGCGCCTAATGCTATTACTGCTGCTAATATGCTACTTGGATATCTTAGTATTATAGCTTCCATAAAAGGTAATTTTATTCATGCTGTTTGGTTTATTATTGCTGCTATGGTGTGTGATACTTTAGATGGAAAAACCGCTAGAAAATTAGATGCTTTTAGTGAATTTGGAAAAGAGTTTGATTCTTTTTGTGATGCCATATCTTTTGGACTAGCTCCCGCTATTTTAATTTTTCAAATTTTAACAACTAGCAATCTTTATCAATTTGTTATTCCTATTTCATTTATTTATGCACTGTGTGGAGTTATGAGACTTGTTAAATTTAATATTATGACAACTGCCTCATGTGAAAAAGATGATTTTAGTGGAATGCCTATCCCATGTGGAGCTTCTCTTGTTGTAGGATACTATTTACTTTCAGACACCCTAGCTAACAACAGTTTTCTAAAATATATAGATATTTATTCTCCTGAAGCATTTTCTTTTATCGCAGTACTTTCAGGACTTTTAATGGTTAGTACATTACCTTTTCAAACTCCAGATAAAGTTTTTAACTTTATCCCTAAAAAGTTTTTTCCGCTTTTTTTATTAATAATTTTACTTACTTTAAAATATAGTTTATTTATAGTAACTTTTTATTATGTTTGTTTTAATTTATATCAAGCTTTTTTAAAAAGAGGTTTTAAAAATCAAAATATAGATGAATGTGAAGAAAATGATAACTCTATATAAAAAAACTAACTAAAAACAGTTAAATACAATTTTAATAAAAAATAAGGAGCTCATAACATTAAGTTAGAAACTCCTTATTTTTTTATTTTTACTTTTTAGTTTTCTTTTATTTTATAAGCAATACAATAAAAAAGTGGAATACCTAAAAGTGTTAAAATTGTAGATGCTGTAAGACCAAAAATAATAGTTGCTGCTAAATCTCCAAAAAGTGGATCTTTAATCAAAGGAACCATTCCCAATATAGTTGTTCCTGCTGCAAGACCTACTGGTCTTATTCTGTTAGTGGCTGAATTTATTACAGCTAAATAAGAATCTTTTTTCAATATATTTATTTCATAATTTATTTGATCAATAAGAACTATTCCATTTTTGACCATCATTCCTGATAGACTTACAACGCCTATAATCGACATAAAACCAAATGATTTTCCTGTTATTAAAAGACCAGGAGCTATTCCTATTATAGCTAGTGGAAGCATTAAAAAAATTATTAGTGGTTCTTTTAAATTTTTAAAAAGAAAAACACAAAGAGTAAACATAAGCAATATCTGAAGTGGTATAAAACTACTTACATTTGTTACATTTTTTATTTGCTCATGATATTCCCCGCCCCATTGAATTGAATATCCCTTTGGAATTTCAAGAGCTTCTATTTTTTCCAACACATCATTTCTCAATGTATCCGCTTGAACACCCATAAAAGGATCCACCTCAACTTTTAGTGCTCTTTTGCCGTTGTATCTTATTATAATAGGATCTTCCCACTCTAATTTTTCATCAGTTAAAAATTCTTTTAAAGGTATAGAAAATGGAGACATTCCCCAAATTGGAGTTTCACCTAACATACTAATTTTCATATTTTTATGATGAGTGTATTCTTTTAGTATAATTGGTATAATTTCATTGTTTTCTTTAAAACTACCTAAAGAAGTTCCTTGAGTTGCTCTATTTATTCCAAAAGAGACATCTAAAGGAGAAGTCATTGTCGCTCTTGCATTTTTTTGATTAAATTTAGAGTTCCAAGTCAATACTTTTTTTCTCCAATCTGAAGTTACACTATATGTATACTTAGAGCTTCTAAATATTGTCTCAACTTCCTTAGATATATTTCTTAATATTTTAGGATCAGGTCCTAAAATTCTAAGTTCAACAGGATATTTTGTAGGAACTCCATTAGGGTATTTTCTTATATTTACTTCTGCATCTGGAATATATTTTTTAGAAAAAATTTGAATATCCCTAGCTAATAAATTTACATCTTTCAATGTTTTAGTATTTACAACTATTTCAGCATATGATTTATGTGGTGATTCTGGAATAGTCGCTATATAGAATCTTGGTACTGAACCTCCTACAGCTGAAGTTACCGATTCAACTCTTAAATCTGATAAGAGTTTTTTTTCTAATTTTTTTACTAAATCATCTGTTACTTCTATTTTGCTTCCCTCTTCTGTCCAAATTTTTACTATGAAACCTTTTTTATCTGAGTCTGGAAAAAAAGTTTGTGGAACTTTTAAAAATAAAAAAATAGAAAATAGTAAAGCTACCGTTAAAACTATAATAGACATCTTCTTTTGATGAATAACATTTTTTAGTAAGTCGTTAAACCCTTTATAAAACTTAACAGAAAAATTGTTATTATTTTTTTGTTTTTTATTTACTTTTAAATAAAGATAGGAATAACAAGGTGTTTGAGTCATTGATAGTACCCAGGAGATAAGTAGAGACACTCCTATTATTATAAACAGTGAAGATGTATATTCTCCAGCGTTTGTTTCCATTAAATATGTTGGTAAAAATGCTATAATAGCCACTAAAGTTGCTATTAAAAGTGGCAGCGCTACTTTTCTAGTCGGCTCACACATACTGGTTTCTCTCTCTATTCCATCTTCAAGCGACGTTAATATTCCGTCAACTACAACAATTGAATTATCTACTAAAATACCCATTGCAATAATAAAAGAACCTAAAGAAACTCTGTGCAAATCAATTTTTAAGATAACCATAACTCCTAATGTTGTTAAAATAGATAGCACTAAGCCACTTCCTATTATAAGACCACTTCTCATTCCCATAACAAGAAGTAATACACCAACTACTACAATAATTGACTCTACAAGATTTAAAACAAAATTTGAAATTGCTGATTTAACAAGATCAGGTTGATAGTATATTTTATTAATTTCAACTCCAATAGGAAGATTTTTTTTTAATTCCTCTATTTTTTTGTCTATTTCTTTCCCTGTTTCCAATATATTAGTTCCCTTTTCAGGAGAAAATCCCAATGCAACACCACTTTTACCATCTTTTCTAAAAATTGAGCTACTAGGATTTTTTTTAACTCTTGTTATTTTAGCTATATCCTTTAATCTTATAGTCTCATCTCTAGATAATATAATCATATTACCTATATCTTCGACACTTGAAAAAATATTATCAATTTTAATTCTAATATTTTTATCTCCACTGGAAATTGGTCCTGTATATTGATTTAAATTTTGTGATAAAATAGTTGCTAAAACTATTTTATCATTAAGATTAAATTGATGTAATTTTTCTTTATCAATAATAACCTCTATATTTTCTTCTGATTTCCCAAATTCCGAGGTTTTTGAAATTCCATTTATATTTTGTATTTCATTTTTTATATATGATAAATATCTATTTTCATCTGAAGGAGAGAATCCTTCAAATGTTACCCCAAGAAAGATACCATAAACATCCCCATAATCATCAATTACAACAGAGGGTAACGTTCCACTTGGTAGAGTTCTTTGAACATCATTTACCTTTCTTCTAAGAACGTCCCAGTATTGCTCTATTTCTAAGGAAGATAAAGATTCTTTCATACTTAATTTAACTTCTGAATATCCTGCTTTAGACTTACTTTCTATAAAACTTAAGTCACCTATTTGTCGCAATGCTTGTTCAATTTTATCTGTAACTTCTAACTCAACTTCATGAGGTGATGCACCTGGATATATAGTCACTATAATAGCTTCTTTTATTTTAAATTCTGGATCTTCTAATTTTCCTAATTTAAAATATGAAAAAATTCCTCCAATAATAATTAAAACAGTTAAATATCTAATTACTAAGCTATTTTTTATTGAGTAATTTATTAGTTTCATAGATTAAATTAACCCCCCTATATTTGACTCTTCTGCCTCTATAAAAGGTTTTACTTTTTGATTTTCAAGTAAAAAACTTGTTCCTGATTGAACAATTTTATCGCCTTTTGAGAGACCGTTCACTAATATAAATCCCTCTTCTTCAATACTTACTATATTAATCACTTTTTTTCTTACTTCACCATTATTTGTATATATCCAGACATAACTGCCGTTTTCTTCAAAAATAGAGGTAATAGGTATTTTAACATTAGCTTTTTTAGAAATTTTTTCCATAGTAACCTCTCCTGAAGCGCCATCTCTAATTTGAAAAGGTTCTTCAAATTCTAACGTTACTGGATAATAAAGTCTCATAGCATCTTTTTTATAAGCTATTTCTTTAATTTTTAGTTTATACTCTTTTTCATTTAAAGTTATTTTTATTGAATTTATATCTTTTAATTCTTCTAATTGTTCTGTTGAAACACCAATCTTAACTTCTGGATTAGCATCTGATATCATTGTAAATATAGCAGTTCCACCATTTACAACCTCTCCTTCTCCTGCTATTTTCTTTACTAAATATCCTGTATAAGGAGCTTTTAATTTTATATCTGAAAAATTATTTTTAGCCTTTTCCAATCCTGCTTTAGCTTCATTCATTATTGCAAGAGAAGCTTGCATACTAGCTTTAGCTCCTTTTTCTTTAGAATAAACATCATCATAACTTTTTTTAGAAATTGCTTTAGCTTCATATAGTTTTTTTACTCTTTCAAATTGTTGATTGGCATTAGTGTATACAGCTTCATTTCCAATATATCCATTTTTTGCTGCTATAAATTTATTTTCAAATGCTTTTAAATTTAAAGAAAAATCATCTTTACTCAAAGTGGCAATAGTTGCTCCTTTTGTTACTTTAGCCCCTTCATTATAATATATTTTTTCTATCCGTCCAGGGACTTTAAACGATAATGTAGTTTTTTCTCCTGATGAAATATCCCCTATAAATTTTAAATTTACAGTACTAGAAGGTTCTACTACTGTAAATAATTTTACAGGTCTAGCCTCTTCAATATGCTCTTTTTTTCCACAACCACTAGTAAATAATAGTAGTACAGAAAATATTAAAATTAATTCTTTTTTACCCTTCATTATTTTCCTCCTAATACAACATTCAACATAGCCCTTGAAACTTCAACATAGTACTCTGCTTTTTTTAATTTGCTAAACGCCTCTTCTTTCGTAGTTGTATATTTTAAAAATTCACCTTCATCTGCATATTCAATTGAAAACTCTAATTTTTTATTTTCGTATTTTATATTTTGGATTCTATAATTTTCTTCAGCAATTTTTAGTTGTTCCTGAGCATTTTTTAACGTTTCATAGGAGTTTACCGTTTCTAAAACTGTTTTTAAAACTAATTCTTCATTTTCAAGTTTTATAATTTCTTTTTCTATTTTAGTTTTTTTATAAAAATTAATATTTTCAAAACCATTAAAAATAGAAAACAATCCATTTATACTCAAAAATGCAAAGTTAGGCTCTACTAAAGCTGTATTATCAGAATATTGATATCCTCCTGATAATACAATTTTTGGTAAAAAATTTGCAATTGCTATTTTTTTCTTATCTTTTGATATTGAATCTTTCATATCTCCAATTTTTAATAAATCATTATTTTCTAATGCTAAATAAATTGCAGCGTCTAAACTTTCTGGTATATTTTTAATCTCTTTTACATCTAAAATTTTAAAGTCTAAAATAGGGTATAAGTTTAGTATATTCAAAAATCTCATCTTCGATAATTTTAAATCCTTTGCATTGTTCTTTAATGCAAGTTCTTTTACCTTAATGAGTAAAAGAGCTTCTTCATATTCAAAAGGTAAAATTGATTCTGTTTCCAGTGCAACTTTAGCATTTCCTCCAATTTTATTTGAATATTCCAATTGTTTTTCTAAATATATTTTTTCATATTCTAAAAATAAAATTTCATAATAATTAGCTGTAACTTCTAAAGTTAAAACTTTTTTCTCTAATTCAACTAACTGTTTAGATATGTCTTCACCTTTTTTTTTCGCACTATATAAAAACCAAGTAGAAGGAACAAAGATTGGGATATTCCCACTTATTCCAGCTGAACGAACCTCTTTATCCATAAGCCTAGAATCTAACTTTATAGGTAAAGGTGTATCTACTCCTTGACCATATATTCCATTATCAAAAGCACTATAACCTAAAGATGCATTAATCTTAGGTAAAAAATTCCCAAAAGCAGTTTTTTTATCCAATGTAGCTATTTCACTTTTCAGATTTTTTATTTTTAGTTTAGAGCTATTAGAATAAGCCAGTTCTAAAGATTCTTTTAATGTTAATATTCCTTTTTTTGAATCTAATATCTTTTGACTCTCCTCTTTTTTTAAATTAAGGCTTTCATTACTAGCTTCTCTCATTTCCTTGTAAGACGAATTAGAGCAACCTGTTATTATAATTACACTTAATACTATTTTTATAAATTTCATCATAATTTTCCCCTTAGAAAATTTAATTGGTACTACTGTATTATACATTTTAACTTTTTAAATATCTTTTATTTGAATTACAGATATTTTTACTATTTTTATAAAAATTATTGATATTAAAAATACTGCTAAAATTGTAGCTACTATTCCAAAATTATACCAGAAAATACCTCTATTTTCATCTATGCTTCCAATATATTTAGAATATTTTAAAATTGCTGTAGACCCTATTGCTAGTGGAAATGTAAATGATGCATAAACTGGTGTAAATTTAAGTTTTATAATTTTTACTATTGATATATATAGTAGTCCTGTCATAAATATTGCTAGTGGAAATAAAAACCCTACCATTGAAGGATTAGGAGTTTTAAAAGCCACTAGATACCCTGCTAAGCAAAGATTAGGTGGTGCCGCCATTATTGCAAATGTTGGAAGTCTCGCATCATCTATTTTTTCAACAAATATAACTCTATATAGCATCATAGGAAGCATTAAAATATAAAATACGAATCCTATATAAAAAATCATTTGTGACAACTGTGGCATGTTCATAACTGATGAATTTACAGAAGCTACAACAATACCAATTGGAGGTACAAACCAACTGGGAACCATATGTTTTATATCCCAAGAACGAAATCTATGGTATATGAAAGAAACTCCAAAGATTAGATGTAGCACTATACAAAATAACCACAACCCTTTTCCTAAAACTGCTGAAAAACCGTATAATACAACTGAAAAATTCATAAGTGCCATATCAAGAGTAGGAATAAAGCTTCCCAGTGTAGGATGTTTTAACTCTTCTTTAAATATATCAAAATGTAAGATATTTTTTATGATAATTGGAAAAAGTAGCATTAAAGATATAACGTTACCTATATATAAGGCTTTAGGGTTAAACACAACTGCCACTGCACCACTGACTCCTGATACCCCTAAAGCTAATCCTGTTAATGCTACTGGTAAATACTTAAAATAATTTTTTAACTTTTTAATTTTTCTTCACCTCTATTTTTTAATAATAATTATTTCTATTTGCAGTATACCACACTTTTAAATCACTAATCAATTTTTTTGAATCATTAAAAAGTATTATATTTATAAAATTTCATTGGACTTTTTAGTATAAAATAAGGTAAAATTAATAGAATACATTATTTTAAATAGGACGTGGTATATAATTGAAAATATTATTAGTTAGATTTAGACAAATTGGAGATGCTCTTCTTTCTTCTGTTCTTTGTAATAGTTTAAAAAAAAGTTTTCCTGATTCTCAAATAGATTATGTAGTTTATGATTTTATTACTCCACTTTTTGAGAATCATCCATACATAGACAATGTTATTTCTATCACTAGTGAAGAAAGAAAAAATCCTTTTAAATATTTTATGAAAACATGGAAGATTACAAGAACTAAATATGATATTGTTATAGATCTCATGGGAACACCTAAAAGTGAACTTTTTACTCTTTTGTCTCCTAATGCAAAATTTAGAATTGGTCCTTATGGAAGTAAAAAAAAGATATTTAGAGGCAATACCTACACTCATGGTGTTTATGAACCTAAAAATGCTATTGATCAATGTGATAAATTTTTAAAACTTTTAACTCCACTTAAAGAAGCTAAATATAATATTATTTATGACCATAATTTTGTTTTAGGGTTAACTTCTCATGAAAAAATCATAATGAATAAAAAAATGGTGGATTCAGGAATTGATTTTTCAAAAAAAGTATTTGCCTTTGCTGTTAATTCTCGGAGACCTGAAAAAGTTTATCCAATAGAAAATATGAAAAAATTAGTTACTTTAACTTTAAATAAATATCCTGATTGTCAAATCGTTCTTTTCTATTCCCCAGATGAAAAAGAATTTATTAAAAATTTTCATGAAGAATTGAAAAACAATATAAGAATTTTTTCAAATATTCAAACAAAATCTATAAGAGAACTAGCTACTCTAATCTCTCAATGTGACTTGTTTATAGGAAATGAAGGTGGACCTAGACACCTTGCTCAAGCTATTAATCTACCTTCTCTTTCAATTTGGAGACATGGTATTAGAAAAGATTGGTTACCTAATAAAAGTGATTGGAACAGAGGTATTTCCACTGAAGATTTTAAGGATACAATTCCTAATTATGATGAGCTTAATCAATGGGAAAAATACGCTCTTATTACTCCAGAAAAAGTTCTTGAAGAAATCATAGATATGGTTAATAAATATGTAAAAAAATAAATTATTTTAAAAAAGTAGCAACTAATTTTTTTTATTTAGTCGCTACTTTTTTTATTTTTTATTTATATATTCTGAATTTCTATAGATTTCTCTCAATTTAAAATATTTAACCATTGTATAAAGTGAACTTGTTACAGCTATTAAAAAACCCTCTATTCCATCTAAAAATCCTAATCTTATAATATACATTCTTATAAATTTATACAACGGGTTTAATACAATTTGAATAATTGATGTTTTTTTATTTTTTCTATAATACTCTAAAGCTCCTTCAGTTGTATATCTATTAAACTTTGTAAAATAATCTTCTAAATTTAAATATGAATGATGTAAAAATTTTTCTTTTATTTTCCCTATCTGTTTAGTTGTTTCAAATTTTTCATGTACCATATTTAAATTGTATTTTCCAGATTCTTTTTTGAATAATTTAGTATGATAACTTTCACTCCAACCTCCATGTTTTAGCTCTTTTCCAAAACATACTGAAGCAAATTTAATATCGTATACATCAAAAGATGATTTTTCTTCGCTTATTATTTCCTTTATTTTTTTATTTAACTCTAATGAAATTTCTTCGTCTGCATCTATATTTAATATCCATTCATTTGTACTTTTTTCTATCGCTAAATTTTTCTGTCCACCGTATCCTAACCATTTTTGATTATAAATTTTTGCACCATAGCTTAGTGCTATTTCTTTAGTTTTATCTGTTGAACCACTATCAATTATAATAATTTCATCAGCTATATTCTTTATTGATTCCAGTGTTCTACCTATATTTTTTTCTTCATTAAATGTTATTATAGAAACAGATAACCCCATGTTTCACTCTCCTCTTAATACTACGAAACTAATTGATAAAATTTTCCCAAAACTAAATACAAATTTATAATGTTTTTTCAGTATTAGCTTTTATAAATTCTTTTATATCAAAGAAATCATTAACATTTTTTTCTATCCATTCTAGAGGTTTATTCCACCATTTAAAATTTAGTAAAAACTCTATCTCATCATCTTGAAATCTTTTTCTTATTACTCTAGCTGGGACTCCACCAACGATTGTATAAGGCTCTACATCCTTCGTCACAACTGCTCCTGCTGCAATTATAGCTCCATCGCCTATTTTCATAGCACTTAATATGCAAACATTTTTTCCAATCCAAACATCATTTCCTATCTCTACATAATATTTGCTATCCTTTACTGTTATTTTACTATCAAACATTTCTTCTTCTACAAAATCTAGCTCAATATTTTTCAAATATTTGCTATAACAAAAAAGATGTGTACTTACAAATTTTGAAGTTGGATGCTTCCCTAGTGCTATATTTGTTCCTGGCCCAATACTACAAAATCTACCTATTTTCACATGAGGTAAAATTGAATTTTCTCCAATACTACTTCCTACTCCTAAAGAACTATTTTCAAAGTCAACATTGGCATTTATAATGTTATTACTTTCAAACTCATTTTTTCTTAATTTTACATTTTTTAATATAAATATTTTATTTTTTTTTAATTTTTTTATTAGTATATAGTTTTTTATCTTTTTTCTAATACTATTTATTATCTCAAACATTTTTTTATATTCTCCTTTTTTTTACTTATTTTTTATTTTGTATCTATATTTTCTAGTTTTTAATTTTAAAATAGTTATTATTCTTAGTAAAACAACTTTAAAGCTTCGTCCTTCTTCTTTTACGCCTCTCCAAGGAGTTTTATTAATATATTTCCAATATTCTTTTTTATAAGGAGAGTAATCAGCACAATCCCATGGTTTTACCTCTCCTGTATAGTGAATAATATTTATTTTTTCTTTTGAAATTTTATTATCTTCACAATTTCCGTGTGTATAGTTCCATTCAATTCCACCACACTTAAAATTATTTTCAAAAATTATATTAAGTGCATCTTGTTCATTTAAAAGTAACTCTTCCTTATTAGAATTACAAAAATATGCTGTTTTTTCAAACAGCTTATTTTCTCTGAGTTTGTCCAAATCCATGACCATTACCCCTGCATTAAAATAAATTTTTTCCTTACTTAACTTCAATCTTTTTTTATTTAATTCTTGATCTTTTACGCTGTCTGGAATAGCCAGTATAGAATACTCGTCTAAATTTATATTATATAATTCTTCTAGCGGACTTTTAACTATTATATCACAATCTAAATATATTGCTTTTTTTTCATTTTTTAAAATTTCAGGTATATACAGTCTTCCAAAAACAATTATGTCTAAATGTGTCCCTTTTCCAACAGAAAATTTATCTAGTAATTTTTCTGTTATTTTTATATATTCCACTTCACATTTTTTTTCTTTTACAAGAGATGTTATTTTTATCATATTTTCTTCTGATAATACTGTATAAATAACATAGATCTTCCACTTCTCTCTTGTGTTTAATAAGACTGACATTAATGTAGCACCTAAATGTCTTGCATAATTATTTTTATCATTTATTAAAAAAACTAAATTCATCACTTTGCTTTACCTCCCATATTAGTTAGTAGTACTCCAATAGCAATAAACATTAATCCTGTTAAATCCTTATACTTTACAGGTGTTTCAAATATAGCGAATATTTGAATAGATAAAATTATAAAAAATGAAATATTATAATCTTCATTTCTTTTTTTATAGCTAAAATATAAAATTGAAATTATTAAAAAACTATAAGCTAAAAAACCTATTATTCCCATAGTCGCTAATAAATAAAAATAACTACTGTGCGAGTGTCCGTGCCTTATTTTAGAAACATACTCATAATTTTCTGGTATTTCAGATTTCTTGAAACTTTTTTCACTAAATCCCACTCCCTTTATAGGTGAACTTTTAAAAATTCTTATAGAATTTTTCCAAAGTTCTATTCTTCCATAATTACTACCTTCCTTACTTACATCTGTTACACTTTCTAACCTTCTTACATACTTGTTATTTGGTAGTATAGATGTAAATGAAAATAATAAGATAAATATTACTCCTATTATGGCAATACCTTTATTTTTATACTTAAACACTAACGCTATTCCTAAACATAAAATAAGTGCAACCCAGTTAGCTCTATTTTGTGTCCATATCACTGATATTATAGATAATACTAATAATATATTTAGACCTAATACTTCTATTTTTTTATTTTTTCTATACATTAGTAAACATCCTATAACTACAATTCCTATCATTATAAGAGGTGCAAATCTCCAAACATGATCATAGCCACTGATTCTATCTCCACCGTATAAACCAGTAATATATCCCCATTTTTCCAAAAATGAAATTATTAATTTACTCATAAATCCTAAAATCGCTACTTCTATAAATATTTTTTTTTCGTTATTTCTAATTTTAAATTGAGAAAAATATAAAGGAATCATTGTGAATGTAGATATATCAAAAAAACTATCTCTAATTCCCCTCACATCACGTACTCCTTCTCCACTTACTAAAATAGCTATTAAAAATAGTCCTATACCATATTCTAACCCTATTTTTTCATATTTTTTATTTTTATAAACTTTATAAATACTAAGAGGTAAAACACAGTAGTTTAATACTCTTGCTGAATATTTAGTTGAATGAAAAATTGTAATTAAAAGTATAGAAATAGAAATAATAAATAAAACATCAACTTTTTCTTTTTTTTCTTTGAAAAACAATTCAATAACATCTTTAACAATAAAACTTCCTATTCCTAAGTAAATTAATACTATAAATATTTTTTGAACACTCACTATACTCTCCATTTTTTCTCCTCGTATAATGAAGATATAAAAATCTTCATTTATTTATTTATTTATTTATTTATTTATTTATTTATTTATTTATTTATTTATTTATTAAAGTGCTGTGGATTATTATTTCCTCCTATAGCTAGTTTAACTAGATTATTTTAATAAGGCTATAACCACAGTTTTATCTTAATTTGTTAATTAGTTAGATAACGCTTGATATTTTGTATAGAACGAGGATACATTGAT
The DNA here is from genome assembly GCA_051659505.1 of Fusobacteriaceae bacterium. Taxonomy (GTDB): domain Bacteria; phylum Fusobacteriota; class Fusobacteriia; order Fusobacteriales; family Fusobacteriaceae; genus JAGNZR01. The sequence continues at coordinate 22,066 of JBOFOQ010000016.1, read as the reverse complement.
TTTAGTCACTTTAAATTTTTCTCTTATAACATCAAATTTATAGCCTTTTCAAAGTCTCTTATCAGTATTGAGTTCATACACTTATTAGGATATATTTTATCCTCTATAATTTCATTTTGTTTATTTTCAACTTTAGATACTAATATTTTAACCCATGGTACCTCATGATAAAATCCTATTTTTTTATTATTTTGGAAAAAAGCTATTGTTTTTTTCTTAATAACAAAAGCAAAATTGTATAATCCAGAATCAAAACCTATAAATAGCCTACTTTTCGCTACACATTCAAAAGCTCCTAATATTGTAGTCTTATCTACCAAATTTATTATATTCTCATTATTAATTGATTCTATAATTTTTCCACTATAATCCTTTTGAAGATTACCGTTTCCAAGTAAATAAATTTTTTCTTCAGGATATAATTCTATAATTTTTTTTATATATTCTATCATCATTATAGGAGAGCAAACTCTCATTCTTGAACTAGTTCCCATAGCTATAGAAATTCCTGACTCTACTTTTTCTTTATATAAATCCTTTAAATTAGGAACTATAACTTTTTTGTCTATTTGTTCTTCTAATACATTTTTAGCTATCTCAAACACTGTATCTAAAACATACGAAGTATCCCTTGGTATTTCATATGAGGTTGTATAATACTTATTGCAACGTTTCACATTATCACTTTCATCTCTCATCCCTATTCTTTCTGGAATGAAAAGATTTCCAACCATAATGTCATTTGTAAATTCTAAGTTAATATACTTTTGAAAGCCCATTGTATTTAAAATATATGATTTTTTTAATCTCAAAAAAAAACTTTGTATTTCTTTTTTGGAAAGCCCTATACAATTATAGTTTAGCAATTTTCCTATCTCTAAATAATTTTCATTTAATATAAATACAACTTTTTCTCTACCATATTTTTCTAATATTTTTTCAACTAAAGCTGTTCTTATTAGCAAGTCTCCTATTCCATCAGAGCATTTAATTAAAATTTTATCACTATTTTTTTTAAATCTCCATTTAAGGCAGAAAAGAATAAATCTAATTCCATAAAGGTGAACAGTTTCTCTTATATAAAATTTTTTTAAATAATATTTTTTCTCCATATTTTTTATTTTTTCCCCTTTTACTAGTAATAAAAATATTTTTTAACTCAATTTAATTTTCATCAATAAGTTTTTCATATTCTCCAATAACTTTAATTTTATCAAACTCTTTTTTACGCTCTTTTAACTCCATTAATAATCCGTTCATTTTTCTATCACCTTTCAATATATTTGTTATTTCACTCGCCAAGCTTTTATAGTCTCCAACCGAATAAAGAATTCCACATTTTCCATTATCTAAAATTTCTCTAGGTCCAGTGGGGCAATCAGAAGAAATCACTATTTTATTACAAATTATAGCTTCAATCAAAACTGTTGGTAGCCCTTCATATTTTGAACTATGAACAAATAAAATTGAATTTTTAATCCAAACATATGGATTTTTTGTTAAACCTATAAATTTAACTGTTTCCTCTAATTTTAATTCCTGTACTATTTTTTTTATATCTTTTTCATTTGGTCCATCACCAACAATATAAAGTTTTTTATCTATTTTATCATTTTTTAATATTTCAAAAGCTTTAAGAAGTGTATAATAATCTTTTTGAACTGTGTCTAATCTTGAAACTGCAACAATATATTCGGCCTTCAACATTTTTATTTCATTTGTTGTTAATTGTGTTTCATCCTCAGCTAATTCTTCTATTCGCTGAAAATTGAATGGGTTATATATTTTCACTACTTTTCCTCTTAAATTTGGAAAAATATTTTCCAGTTCATTTTTCATATCATTGCATATTGCTATTACTTTATTATATTTTTCTAAATTTTTTCCAAATCGTCTTATTTTAGACCGTTTTTTCAATAATTTAGGAACAGAGTTATGAATCCATACAAATGTTTTTTTTAGCTTTAGTTTTTCAATATACTTTACTGCTCCCCAGTCAAAATCAATAAAAACATCGGGTTCCCCTATCTCTTCAATGTGTTTTTTAGTGTTTTTTAATATTATTTTTTTTTCTAATTCCATATAGATATTATACATTATCTTATAAAATAAATTTTCTTTATTCTTTCTATAAAACTCAGTTTTTCTCATTAATTTTTCTGATTTCAAAAAATAAATTTTTATTTCTTCAGGAATATCTTTTAAAAATATATTTTCATCTCCAGAATCATCTTCAATAAATAGTATTACCTCATATTTTCTTTTATCGATAGTTTGAAGAACTTCTACTAAGATTCTTTCTAGTCCCCCCATTCGTAAACTACCACTTCTAAATATAATTTTTTTTCTCATTTTTACCCCTAATTTTATTTTTCATTTTAATTAATTTCTAATATTTCTTTAATTTGCTCAGTAATTTTACTATAAGAAAATTGATTTATTTTTTCTTTCATTTTTTCAGAATAATTTAATACTGAATTATTATCTTTCAGTAATTTATATACGGCATCCTCAAAACTTTTTTTATCACCCATTTTTATTAAAACACCACATTTTCCATTATTCAAAATTTCTTTTACCCCTGTTGGACAATCATAAGCTATCACAAGGGTTTCACAATTCATACTTTCTATAAGAACCGTTGGAAGCCCTTCCCCATAAGAGGTGTGTAAAAACATTTTTGCATTCTTCATCCAGATATATGGATTTTCTTTCTGTCCTAATAAATAAATATCGTTTTCTAGTTTTAATTCTTTTATTTTATTGCTTAAATACATTTTTTCACTACCGTCACCTAATATATATAGTTTTTCCTTTATTCCCCTTTTTTTTAAGCCAAAATATATATCAATCAAGTCTTCACGACCTTTCCCTTTTACAAGTCTAGAAACAGCAACCATATAATTATTATCTAACAAATCTTTTTCTTTATTTTGTAATATATCTATTTGCACAGCTCTATTATAAATTTCCTCTAAATCGATAGGATTATAAATTCTGACACCTTTATTCTTTTGATCAGGATATATTAATTCTAATTCTTTTTCCATTTCATCACATATTAATACTATTTTTTCATATTTTTGCAATTTTTTATGCACTCTCTTTTTTCTATTCCCCTTAGATAAACTTAGTGTATAGTGGCTCCATCCTATAACTTTATAAGGTATTACATCCAAGTGTTTCCCTAGTCCCATATCAAAATCTATTACATAGTCAAAAATATTAATTTTAAAATATTTTCTCAGCCATCTATTCATTGTAAACCTCTTATAAGGTAAATATATTTGATAAAAAATTCTATAAAATATGGAAGATTTCTTTTGTAATTTTATTTTTTCTCTGTATTCCATCTCTTCAATAGATGTTATAAATAAAACCTTTATATTTTTGGGAATCTCTTCATAAAAAATATTTTTTTCAGGCTTATTTTCTTTTATTAATAATGTGACTTCTACTTCTTTTTCTTTAGATAGAATATTCAGATAAGAGATTAAAACTCTTTCTATACCACCCATATCCAACTGACCATTATATATTAAAATTTTTTTCATTTTTCTCCTTAATTAATTCTAAAATGCCTTTAATTTATATTTTAAATCTTCCATATCAAAGCAATTTATATTAGATTCCTCTCCTACTCGATTATTATTTTTACTGAATATTATTTTAGCTTTTTCTGTCTTTGGTCCCCAAATAACAAAGTTATTTTCTCCTGCTTTTTCTTGTCTATAAATCCCTATTATTTTTTTATCAAATGCTCTAGCTATATGAATGATTGAAGTATCTGGACTAATAACTAAGTCTGAATATTTTATTAGTAAAGAACTGTCTAAAACAGAATTTATATCTTCTTTAAATAGAATATTTTTTAACTTGATTTTTTTTATTGTTTTTCGTAACTCTTCTTTTTTATCTGGCGAATAAATCGGAACAACAATGTAATTTTCTTTTTCTAATATATTAGCTATTTCAATAATTTTTTCTTCATTTAGACTTCTGTACTTACTTGCTCCATAAGGATTTAATATAGCTATATATTTTTTTTCAATATTAACTTTATTGTACCAGTTTTTTATTTTTTTTTCAGCTTCATCATCAGTAAATATTTCGTAATCAAAATTAATTTTATTTATACTCAATATTTTTAAATATTCACCATATCTCTCTGAAATATGTTTTTTTTCATTAATTGTGCCTTTTAATTCAATAGAAATATCAAAAAGATTCCACTCCTTTTTATCTAATCCTATATTTATTTTAGCATTACATAAATTTATAAGTTTCATGTCATTAACTCTCAACATTTCAGAAAAGTCTATTAATATATCATATTGTTCACTCGCTATTTTTTTTCCTAATTCTCTTTCTTTTCCTTTTTTATAATCATAAATATCATCTACGTAAGGATTATTTTTTATAATATCGCTAGCTGCTCCCCTTGTTACAACTCCAATTTTTATGTGTGGATAATTTTTCTTAACTTCACGAAATAAAATGGTACTTACAACCATATCACCTATTTTTCCGTCATATCTTAAAAATAAAATGGAGTTTACTTTTACCATGTCTATATTTTCAATTTCAACTTTTTCTTTCCTATCCCAAATCCACTTTCCTATTGCTAGTCTTTTAGGTCTCATATAATCTTGGATTTTTCTATTTAATTTTCTAAGCATAAAATCTCCCTCAAATTTTATTTTTATCAAACTTATCCTCAAATTTTTTATTTCCATATTTTTTATATTTATACTGTAGGTATCCACTAGATATTTTTCTAAAAAAATCAACTAATGATGTTTTATCTATTGCTGTTCTTCTTATGTCATAAAAATCATCTTCAATTATCCCTGTTCCTGTATCTGTTGAAACGGCAAATTTATAACCACACTCTACTATTATATTTTTTATCCTTTCTGATAAATGCCCATAAGGATAAGCAAAACTTATTATTCGTTTCCCTGTTATCTCTTCCAAATTATTTTTATTGGTAGCTACTTCATGCTTAATTTCTTCACTACTAATTTCTAGCATGCTTGGATGAGTTAAAGTATGACCTCCAAATTCAACTAAACCGCTTTCACTCATTTCTTTAATTTGTGTTCTGTTCAGTAGATAAAATTTGTTTTCTCCCATATTTTCATGTGTCCACTTGTTATAAGTCACCCCTGTTATCATATATATTACAGCTTTCATATTATATTTTTTTAAAAGAGGAAATAATATTTCATAGTTATCTACATATCCATCGTCAACAGTTAAAATTATATATTTTTTATTACTTTTACCTTTAAGATTCAATTTTTCTAAATCATCAAAAGTTATAGTAATATACCCTAAAAACTTTAATATAATCAAGTGTAACTCTAATGTTTTTTTTGTTACAAAAAGTTTTATTTTTCCACCTTCATTTTTCTTATTAACAAATTGATGATACATTAAAATCGGAATACTATATTTTTTATTTAAATTTAATATCATAGTTTATCTATAAACTCCTCTATGTCTAATTTAATTATTTTAGTATCATAAGTAAGTGACTTTGTTTTTCCTTTCTCTTCTAATAATTCTCTAGTTTTTTTATCTGTAATTAATTTTTTTAAATTAATTACTAATTCCTCCAAATTATTATTAATTAAAACTCCATACTTCCCTTCTTCTAAAACTTCACAGCTACCGTTATTTCTAGTAGCTATAATAGCTTTTCCTAATCCCAACGCTTCTGCCAAAACTAATCCGAAGCCTTCTTCTATAGATGTAGAAACACAAAACAAAGAATTTTTTATGTATTTATATGGATTTAAAACATTCCCTTCTAATGCAATATTGTTTCCTAAATTTTTTTCTTGTATTAGTTTTTCCAAATTTTCTCTTTCGGCCCCTTCTCCTAAGATAACTAAATTATATTCTTTTTTTATTGTTTCTGGAAGCATTGAAAAAGCCTCAATCAATAAACTAAAGTTTTTATTTTTAGTTAAAGCTCCTACTGATAAAATATATTTCCCTAAATCCTTCTCCATTTTTTCTTCTGCCATTATATTAATATTTTTTAAATCTATAAAATTTGTTATTTTATGTATTGAAACTCCTACTTGTTCATAATTTTTTATAAATCCTTTTTTCATTGTTTCATTTATTGTAACAATATGAGTATATTTTTTCATATTCTTTTCTTTCTTAGCCTTTCTTTCCCTTTCACCATTTCCAGCATGAGACCATCCTACCATTTTTTTATTTTTTAAACCTAATTTATCCATGTGCCTAATAAGTCCCATATTATAGTCTATTATTATTTCACTAAAGTCTAATTCCTTAGCCAAATTGTTTATAGCTATTTTCTTCTTTCTTTTCAATAAAAAAGAATAAATAATTTTACTAATAAAATTTCTTTTTTTTCTATGAAAGTTTAGTCTTTCCATAAATTTTTCAGTTGTTAAAAATTTATAGTTAACATAATTTGGAATCAGTTTCTCATAATGATTCTCACTTCCCTTGTTTTCTTCAATTAGTAGTAAAACATTATATTTTAAAGGAGCTAAAACTTTTAAAAATTCTATTAGCATCTTTTCTTGTCCACCAATGGACAAGCAACCACTATGTATTATTATCTTTTTCATTTTCGCTCCATTTTTTTATAAAATGTTTATAATTTTTATAGTATTTCCAAAACCAAAAATCCCATCCAAACTGTGTTTCAAAATCACGATTAAATCTTTCTATATCTTTCGTTATTTTTATAAAATTAGCCCTTTTAGCATTAATATCAATTAATTTAATTTCTTTTGTTTCATTAATTATAAAATTAGTAGGATTGGGATCCCCAGAAACTATTTCTTGATTATGTAATTCTCTTAACGCTAAATACAAATTTTCTTTTAATAAATCTGATTTCCCCTTTATTTTATCAACTTCTATTCCAACTATATATTCCATAATGACAAAACTTCTTATTTTTTTACTGTTCTTTTTTTCAGCCACAAAGTAACAAGGACATAAATTATTGTAACCTTTGTCTTCTAACTCTTTTGTTTTTATAAAAAGTCTTCTAGCGCTACTTTTATAGATTTTATTTTTTATATATAACATATTTTTTTCTTTTGGGTTATCTATAAACTCTTTTAATATATAATTTATATCATTAATTTTTATCTTATAAACTACTGAGTATTTATTTCTTTGAAGTTCTATTTTTTCTATCTTATTTTCTAGAGAATCCATAAAAAAAACTTTAAATTTTTCAAACCCATTTTTATAAAAAAATCTGTACTCTTCGTCCTCATCAAAAATAAACACTTAACAACTCCCTTTCTTCTTCTCCCTCTTCAATTCTCTTTTTAGTCTAATAAAATTATATTTCCCACTTACCTTTCTTTTAAAATTAAATAGTTTATTGGTAGAAAAAAGTCCTATTCTTCTTATTTCAAGCATATCCTCTGAAAACGTTAATGGACCGTTGTCTGTTGCTACTACAAATTCAAAGTTAAATTCTTTTGTTATTTCTTTTACCTCTTCACTAAAATCTCCATAAGGGTAAGCAAAAGAAACTGTTTCCTCTCCTAATTTTTCCTCTATTATTCTTTTAGACTCTCCTATTTCATATCTAATCTTTTCTGGAGATAATGTATCTAGTCTTGGATGTGTCATAGTATGCACTCCAAATTCAACAAGTCCCGAGCTATGCATCTCTTTTATCATTTCATCATTCATAAGATTAAATCTTGTTTCAGGATTATGCTTATGGTCTACATCCCATTTATTATAAGTTCCTTCTCCCATAATATAAATAACAGCTTTACAATTATACTTTTTTAAAAGAGGAAAAACATTTCTATAGTTATCTTCATAACCGTCATCAAATGTTAATATTATTTTTTTCTTGCCTCTATTAAATCTTTCTTTATACTTTTCTCCTTTTAAATCTTTAAATGTTAGTGTTTCATAATTATTTTTTACTAAATATTCCAATTGTTCTTCAAAATCTTTTTTTAATATATAAGTCCCATGAACTCCTTTTTCATCTTCTTTTCCATCTATTACCCTATGATACATAATTATAGGCATCTCTTTTTTCTTTTTTAAAACATAGGATTTTTCATATATTTTTTCTACTATATTAACTATATTTTTTTTTCCAAATTCTTTTACTAAAATTTCTCTCATTTTAAATAATTCTTCTTGATTTTTCTCATTAAAATATAAATTTAACGCATTATCAACCATTTTATTTATTTTTGAATAATCAAAATTTGTTTGTGTCGTTTCTCCTATATCTCCAAAATTTGTAGCTAAAGCATAGTCTATATTATTTTTAGTTACTTCTCCTACTAACTCTGCTTCCCCTATAGCTATGGTGGCTCTTCCTGATAGTATAGATTCTACAACAACTCTTCCTGCTCCAATAACAACATGAGATTTTTTTATTATTTCTGGAATGTTATCTACATAACCTAAAAATTTTATTTTATCTTTAAACTTTTTAAATTTTTCTGGTATTTCCTTTCCACCAACTATTTGAGTCTGTACTTTATCATTTTTGTACAGTTCTAAAAGTAAATTATAAGCTACATCACCTTTCGGTCCTGAAAGTCTACCAATTATAGAAACTATTGGTTTTTCAGAAACGATATTATCTATTTTTGTAAATATATATTTTTTTTCATTTATTGGATTTCTTAATACTTTTATGTTTTTTTCTTTCACGCCTAAATCTTCCATTATATGATTTTTAATATTTTCACAAACAGGAAGTACGTAGTCTCCAAAACCTTTAATAATCTTTCTGCTCATGTGGACAGGTTGTCTTCCGTGAACTGTTGTTATCATAGGTATTCCACAAATTTTAGATGCTAAGTTTGCACTCCAAGAGGAAGCTCTCGAATGAGCATGAATTACTTGAATATCTTTTTCTTTTATAATTTTTATTAAATCTTTCACTTGTTTATATCTTTGAATTAAATTTCTTCTTTTATTAAATTCTAACTTTATATACTGAGCGTCAGTATTTTTTGTCAATGTGTCAGAAACTATCCAAACTTTGTTTCCTTTTTTTATAAGCTCATCAGATAAAGTAACAGCATAAACTTCTGCACCAGTTACCTCAAGTTGGGAAAGTGCCATTAATATATTCATAAAACTTCTCCTTTTAGTCACTAAACACTTTATTTTTATTTATTTAATTATATCATAAATACAATAAAAAAAATCAAGAAAATTGGAAATACACACAATTTATCTTGATTTCTTATTTTTTTACTTATTTTCCGCAACTTTTTTTAAAACTACAATTTTTTGCCTCACCTTTAGAGCAACCACAACCGCTTTTTCCAGTCATATATTTATACAAACTTTTAAACGCAATATAGCCTATTACCACTACAATAATTACTACTATAACTGTTTTCATAAGAAAAATAACCTCCCTACTTGAAATATAAATGTTGATACGATATAGGGTGTTACTAGCATTATTCCTATTACAAACCCCATAAATTTGTAGCCAAACTCTTGTTTTATAGCTGCTAGTGTGACTATACAAGGGATTACTAGAAGAATAAATGCCATAAATGAGTAAGCTTTAAGAGGACCAAGTGGATCATTAGGCCATAAACTTGAGGTAGCTGATACAATTCCTGTACCTTCCTCTTCTATTTCCTCAACTGATGGTGGAGCAAATATATCACCTAAACTAAATGAGATAACTCCAACTGCTGAGTCTTTCACCGCAATTAACAAATCAATTCCTTGTCCTTTTAAATCTCCTAAAAAAGTTGTAACCTCTTCCTCTTCACTAGATTCAGGTTCTTCAACTTTTAAAACTTGTGCCATAAAACCAACAACCACTTCTTTAGCAGCTATACTTGGAATTATTGCAGCTACAGTTTCCCATCTATCTGCAAAACCAGTAGGCTTTAGTATTGGAGCAATGACTCTCCCTACTGATGCCATATATGACCGTGATGTATCTCCCTTATGTGGGAAATAAGTTAGAGCCCATAATAGCATAAGTACTGCTAGTATTGTTGTTCCAGCTTTTTTTATATATGAAGCAGTTCTGTCCAGAGTGGAATTTAAAACTACTTTTAAACTTGGTATTCTGTAAGGTGGTAACTCTATTATTAACGCTTTTTCCTCAGCTTTAAATCCTTCAAATCTTTTTAGTATCATTCCCGTTATCATTGCAACTACTATTCCTAAAAAATATAAACTCATAATTACAAATCCAGCACTATTTCCAAAAAAAGCTGCTGTGAATAATCCATAAACTGGTAATCTAGCACCACACGACATAAAAGGAGCCATTACTGCAGTAAGTTTTCTTGAGTTGTGATCTTCTAATGTTCTTGTTGCATAAATAGCTGGTACAGAGCAACCAAACCCTATAATCATAGGGACAAAAGCTTTTCCGTTAAGCCCCATTTTTCTCATGATTTTATCCATTAAAAAGGCTACCCTTGTCATATATCCACTTTCTTCTAAAAGTCCTAAGAAGAAATAAAGAAATAACATAAGAGGTACAAAAACTACCACTCCTCCAAACCCACCAATAATTCCTTCTATTACTAAGGATTGTAAAACATCTGGTGTTCCTATTAAAAATTCCCCAACATATTTTCCTACAAAGTTATTTATAAATCCGTCTACCCAGTCATTTAAAGGAGCACTACCATTTATGACCATAGTCATAAATAGTCCCATTGCTAGAAAAAATAAAGGTAATCCTATTATTTTATTTAATAAAACTTTATCAATTTTATCAGTAAAATCTAATCTTGATTTAAGTGAACTAGTTACAGTTTTCTGAACAATTCCTCTACTTACTCCGTGTCTTCTTTCAGAAAATATTGTTTCTATATCCTCATCATATTTTTCTTCAAGTTTTTTCTTGAAACTTTCAAACTCTTTTGATAAATCCAAATTAAATTCACTTTTAATTTTTTCAATAAAATAACTATCTCTTTCTAATATCTTAATAGTTATAAAATTTATATTATATTTTTTTAATATACTTTTATATTTTTCATCATGTTTTATATCTTCCTTTATTTTTTCTATATCTTTGTTTAGTGAGGTATCAAATCCTAGACTGTACTCTACATCTTTCTGTGAATTTTTAGCTGTTTCCAATGCTATTCCCAAAAGTTCTTTTAAACCTCTATTTTTAATTGCCGAGGTCTGTACCACATCTACTCCTACCATTTCTTTAAAATTTTTAATATCTAATTTATACTCTAATTTTTCAAACTCATCATAAAAATTAAGTGCTATTATCATGGGTCTTCCTAACTCTTTTAAAAGAGTTGTAAGATACAAGTTTCTTTCTATATTAGTTGATTCCACAACATTAATAATAACATCAGGTTTCTCATATATTATATAGTCTCTAGTTACTTTTTCTTCTAATGAATAAGGACTCAAACTATAAACACCAGGTAAATCAACTAAATTGATTTCCTCTCCATTTAATGTAAAATTAGCTTCCTTTTTTTCAACTGTTACCCCTGGCCAGTTCCCAACTTTTAATTTAGAACCTGCTAAAGCATTTATTAAAGCCGTTTTACCTACATTTGGATTTCCTGCAAAGGCTATCTTTATCATTTCTCACAACTCCATTTATTTTTCTATTTTTTCTACTTCTATATGTTCTGCATCTTGTTTTCTTATTGCTATACTATTTTCTGATATTCTAAATTCTTGTGGATCTCCTAAAGGAGCACTTCTCTCAAGTTTTATAATTTGACCAGAATTAACTCCCATATCAACAAGTCTTTTCTTTAATTCTCCAATTTTACCAATTTTTATTATTTGAGCAGACTCCCCTTTTTTCAAATCAGTCAGTTTCACTTTAATCATCTCCTAATTTTCTCATATAGAAATATTTCGTTATTCAAAGTATTTAACACTTGAATTATAACAAAACTTATCTTTCTTGTCAAGAATTTATTATTTTTTCATTTTTATTTGTTATTTCTTGCTATTTCAGTAGATTTTCAATGCTTTTAAATATTACACTTCTTATATTTTTATTTTCTAAAGAGAGTTCTTTTATTAAATTTTTTATTTTTAGCCTTTTTGAATTTTTATCAGTTTCATAAGGACATTTTGATACTAATATTTCTATATTCATTCTCTTTATATAACGAATTATATCTATTTCCTCTACATATGCTAAAGGTCTTATTACCATTACTCCATACTCTTCCGAAGTATAGGCTGGTTTCATCATGTTATTATTTCCTTGATAAAAAGTATTCATAAGAAAAGTTTCTATAATATCATCTTTGTGATGACCTAGAGCTAATTTATTTATTTTCTGTTCTTTCATTGTTGTATAAAGAATTCCTCTTCTTATTCTTGCACATAAAAAACATGGATTTTTTACTTCTTTTTCACCAAAAAGCATTTCAGACAAATTCGTTTTTATTATTTGAAGTTCCAATCCCATTTTTTTGCAATAGTTAACTATTTCAGTAGTCTCTGCCAAATCTTCTTCTGGGTGAATATGAATTGGTATAATTTCAAAATTTATACGGGTAATTTTTTTAACTCTTAAAAGTGCATTTAATACTGTCATACTATCTTTTCCACCAGATACTCCAACTGCAACCCTGTCTCCAGCTTGAACCATTTTAAAATCATTCATGGCTTTACCAATAGGACTCCACAAAGTTTTTGAAAAATCTTCATTTTCTATATAGGGTAAAATTTCATTTTCCCTAAGATTTTTCAGTTCAATTTTTGTACTTAGTATTTTTTCTATTGTTCTAATAGCTTTAATTCTCTTTTTTTCAGAATATTCAATGGTAGTTATAAGATTATCCTTAGAATTTTTAAGTACTATTTTCCCTTCTTCCTTTTCGTTATCTTTAATAACTTCAATATTATAATTTTCAAATTTTTTTTCATTTAATTGTAATATTTCCTCTATTATTATCATTATTACTCTCCATTTTTTTTATTTCCTCTAGTATGACCTAAAATATAGTCTAAATTTACATTTTTCATAGAATTGAAAATGCTTTGTTTTATATTAGGGTTACTTTCACTTAAAGTTTTTAATAGTATTTTAATTTCTTTTCTTTTGGAATCTACTTTTCCTGATTCAATTGGGCACCCACAAGACATAGCTTTTATCTCATTCTCACTCATAAACTCTACTATATGCTCTTCATGAATATTTATAAGAGGTCTTATTAGTTCTAATTTTCCACTTGTTGATCTCACTTTTGGTATCATTGTTTTCACCGTTCCAGCATAGAAAATATTTATCATTGTAGTTTCAACCAAATCATCAAAATGATGACCTAACGCTAGTTTATTAAAACCTAATTCCTCTATTTTTTTATATAAAACTCCACGCCTCATTTTAGCGCATAAAAAACATGGGCTTTCAGGCGATTCCTTAAAGGCAACCTCCCAAACATTAGCATCAAAAATTTCACACGGTATCTCTAATTCTTTTAAATTGTTTTTAAATTCATCTATATCCATAGAGCCAAAACCTGGATTCATAGATATAAATGTAAGTTCAAAATTTTTACTTCTATCTTTTTTTAACTCTTGAAAAAGTTTAGCCATAATTAAGCTATCCTTTCCCCCTGAGACACCTACCGCTATTTTATCCCCATCTTCCACCAAGTTAAACTCTTTTATAGCTTTTATAAATTTTGACCATATTTTTTTTCTAAAAGGTCCTCTTATATTTTCTCTGACTAACTCTGCTTTTGTCAATTTTTTTTCTGTCTCCATGCTATACCTCCAAAAATATTTTTAAAATAAATAAGCCACTGTTTCCAATGGCCAATCTCTCTGCTAATTCTAACTTTATTTATTTAAATTTTTCTTTTTTTCCCAATATCTTGATATTCTTTCATAAGTTTCTCGACTTTCTCTAATTCTATAACTTCTACTAATGTTTTATTTTCATCAAATAATACATTTATTTTTTCTTTACCTTTTACCTTGGAGTATCTAGAATAAAATTCACAGGCTAATTTTTTTTCCTCTTCATTAAATTCACCTATCATTGCAATTACTGGACCAGCCACATCAAAAGCCCTTATCATATGAGTAACTTTATCCTTATATTCCATAATTTTATGATTCCCTACATCATCTCGACCAACAAACACATAGTTTTTAGAACTAAATCTAAACACCCTTGCTATTTTAGTAAGATGAAATAAATGACTATACTCATCTTCTAATATTCCATCATTTTCAAAGGAACGAAGCTTATTAGAATAATCTATATCAGTTAAAAGACAACCTCCACCTGGACTGGGATAATCTACTAAATTATATTTTTCCATAAGTTCCATTTGATAATTTCTTCCTCTTCCTTGAATATCTAATAATTCATCTCTTTTTACCCAACCTTCAATTTCAGGTTTTGTTATTTCTAAAAATTTAGCAGAAAGGGGTCTTAAAACTAAATCATTCATTCCTGAAAGTTTTTTTACTTTCTCTAGAGCCTCAAAGTTTTGCGACATAGGACGTTGACCTAAAACTTCACCAGATATTAAAAAACTAGCTCCATATTTTTCCATAAGTTCCCCTGCAACTTTAAACATAAGAGAATGACAGTCAATACATGGATTCATATTTTTCCCTCTTCCAAATACTGGGTTTTTCACTATATCCATATGCCTTTTTTGAAATTCTATATATTCTAACTTTATGCCCAACTGTTTAGCCATATTTTCAGCTTTATCATTTTTTCCACCAAAAAAATGTGAAACAAAATTCAACGCTATGACTTCCACTCCTTGTTCTTGTACTATCTTAATTGCTAATGCGCTATCTAGACCTCCAGAAAAAAGTGCTAAAGCTTTTATTTTGTTTTTCATTTTCTAGTCCTCTCTTATATCCATATATGTTTTGTTGTTAATAGTTTTTTTCCCATCATAATGTACCTTCACACTTTTAGGTACAGCGGTATAAACTTTTTTACTTATCTCAATAAAACTTGCACCTTTTACTAACATAGCACCCATAAGAAAATCTAGCATTCTTTGAGCTGTTTCTAAATCTAAGTATTCTAAGTTTAAAGTTACCATTCTATCTTGTTTTATATAATTCGCTATTTTTTTACAATCTCCAAAACTTTTCGGATCTATAAATACAGTTTGACAATTTTCTGTGTTTTCATCTTCTAAATTATTTTTAGTATCTTCTTCCTCATTTTTACTAATACTTTCAAACTCAAGCTCTTTTTTTTCCCAATTTTTTTTGTTTTCTTTTTCCATTTTAGGCTCTTCCTTTTCTAAGTTATTTATTTGTTCTTCGTTTAAATACAATTCTTGTTCATCTCCATTTTCCTCTATTCCTGAAATTTGTTTAAACCATTTTACTACTCCCATTTTTATCACTCCTAGTTTTTTTATTCAAATATTTTTGTTCCTATTCTTATAATCGTCGCCCCTTCTTCCAAAGCAATTTTATAATCACCACTCATACCCATTGAAAGTTCTGTTAACTTATTATCAAAATATTTTTCATTTAACTCATCTTTCATTTTTCTTAAAGTTGAAAAAACATTTCTCAATATTTTTTCATCTTTTGTATAAGGAGCCATAGTCATAAGCCCCTTTATATTTAAATTTTTAAATTTTAAGTATTCTAAAATTTCTAAATTAAAATCTTGTATTTTATACCCCTCTTTACTTTCTTCATTCGCTATATTTACTTCTATAAGGACATCTATTATCCTATTTTGCTCTCTTGCTCTTTTATCTATTTCTTTTGCTAAGGATAATTTATTTACAGAATGAATTAAATTTATAAAATCTGCTATATATTTCACTTTATTTTTTTGGAGATTCCCTATAAAATCCCACTTTATGTCTGCTATATTTCTTTCTTTAAAATATAGATATTTTTCTTTAATTAACTGAATTCTATTCTCACCTAAATTAAAAATTCCGTTCTTTAAGACCTCTTCAATTTCTTCTTCTCTAACATACTTAGTAACTGCTATAAATTTAACTTTCTCTGGATATAGCGAATATTTTTTTATATCCTCTAGTACTTCTTGAATATTTTCCTTTATCTTACTCATAATACTCCTAACTTAAATAAGCTCTGAAAATACATCATTAGCTAAAAACAAACCTTTTTTTGATAAAATATAATTTTCATTTATCTTTTCAAGATACCCTCTCTCTAATAGTTCTAAAAATTTTTGTTTTGAAACTTTACTAGGTTTTATTCCTTTTGTTAAAAGTCTTAATCCTAACATATTTCTATATTCTTCCTTAGCTTTTGAATCTATGTACTCTTTTTCTAAAATTGGTTTTTCTCTCATATCTATTTTATCATAATATTCTAAAAAACCACTAACATTTTTATACCTTATATCCTCAAAATACCCTGAAGCTCCAAGACCCACTCCTAAATACTCTTTATTTTCCCAATATTTACTGTTGTGCTTAGCTTGAAATCCCACTTTTGAAAAGTTCGATATTTCATAATGAATATAATTATTTTGCTTTGCTTTAGATATAATAAGCTCGAACATATCAGCTTCTTCATCATTATCAGTTTCTTTTAGCTCACCTTTTTTTAATTTTTCATAAAAAGGTGTATTTTCTTCCCATATAAGTGAATAAATAGAAAAATGTTCAGGATTTAATAAAAAAAGTTGCTCTAAATCTCTTTCTAAATCCTCTATCTTTTGCCCTGGTAAAGAAAATATAACATCTAAACTTATCTCTTTAAACCCAGCAACTCTTGCTTGTTTATATGTATCTATTGCTATTTCTGCACTGTGCAATCTTCCTAACATTTTTAAATTTTCATTATTAAAACTCTGAACTCCTATACTTATCCTATTTATTCCTATTTTTTTTAACTTTAAAAGTTTCTCTAAATCTACTGTTTTTGGATTAATTTCTAAAGTTACTTCTGCTTTTTTATCTATCTTCAACTTTCCTAGTATTCTCTCTATATCCTCTATTTCCAACAAAGATGGTGTCCCACCACCAAAATAAACTGTATTGAAATTAAAATTAGGATACAAATCTATTTCTTTTAGAATATAGTCCACATATTTTTTTCTATCTTCTTTTTTCGTTCCTGAAAAGGAAAGAAAATCACAATAATTACATAAACTATTACAAAAAGGTATATGTATATATATAGCATCCATAATTTTCTCCCTTTTTTATAAAAATCTCTTACAGATAGCTTCTAGAGATTAGAAATTTTTGTCTCTAGTTACTAAATTAAAGAGATTTTTATTATAAATTATTTTTTTTCAAGTTCACTAACAAATGCTTCAAATTTCTTCATAACTAATGCTAATTTTTCTGTTGCACCTTTGTCTGTAAGAGATTTTACACAGTAATAATATTTTATTTTAGGTTCAGTTCCTGAAGGTCTAACTGTTATATATGTTCCATCTTCAAGGATAAATTGAATAACATCAGAAATAGGTAAGTTAATTTTGCTTGTTTCTCCTGTTTTAAAATCTACTTGAATTTTATTTTTATAGTCTCTAAATACACTAACTTTTTTATCGATTAATGTACTTTCATTTTTTAAATGTGAAAAAGAACTCATTATTTTTTTTATTTCTTCCATTCCTGTTATACCTTTTTTAGTTATAGCAGTGATTCCCTCTTTGTACCAACCATATTTATCGTATAATTTTTTTAATTCTTCCAGTATATCTGTTCCTTCTGCTTCATATTTTGCTCCCATTTCTGCAAGTACCATAGTTGTCACTACAGCATCTTTATCCCTTGCATGAGTTCCTATTAGATATCCATAAGATTCTTCAAAACCAAAAATATACTCTCCGTCTAAGACACCAGTTTCAAACTCCCTTATTTTTTCCCCAATAAATTTAAATCCAGTAAGAGTTCTATATACTTTAACCCCTTTATCCTTAGCCACTAAATCCAGCATGGGAGTTGAAACTATCGTAGAAATTACAGCTCCATTAGTTGGAATATTTTTTCTATTTTCTAAAATATAGTTCATTAAAAGTAACCCTATTTGATTTCCATTTGGATATTCCCAATTTCCATCTTTTCCTTTTATTGCAACTCCTATTCTATCTGCATCTGGGTCATTCGCCATACAAATTTTAGCTCCTACCTTTTCAGCTAGTTTTATCCCTAATTTAAAAACTGCTGGGTCTTCTGGATTAGCATAAGCACAAGTAGGAAACATCCCATCTCCTTCAAGTTGCTCTTTTACTGGATAGATAGACTCAAACCCCATTTCTTTAAACATTCTAAGTACTGGTCTTCCCCCTGTTCCATGAAGTGGTGAATAAACAATTTTAAAATCTTTTTTTCCAGGTATATCTATGTTCATAGCCTGTTTTTTTACAGCCTCTATATACTTGTCATCAACTTCACTTGGAACGGCAACTATTAATTTTTTATCTATTGCTAGTTTTTCTTCTTCTAATTTTATCATGGAAAAATCCGAAACTTTATTTACTGCATTTACAACACTTGAAGCATGAGGTTCTACTAACTGTGCTCCATCATTCCAATACACTTTATATCCGTTATATTCTTGTGGATTATGTGAAGCAGTAATCACTATTCCTGATTGTGCTTTTAATTCTCTCACAGCAAAAGAAAGTTCTGGGGTTGAACGTAGCCCTTTAAATAAGTAAGCTTTAATCCCGTTTCCTGCTAAAACCAATGCTGCATTTAATGCATATTCTTCAGAACCTATTCTGCAATCATGTGCTATTACAACTGATTTTTTTGAAATATCTCCATCAGACACTTCATTTATATAATCTGCTAAACCTTGAGTTGCTTTCCTAATTACATACTTATTTATTCGGTTACTACCAACCCCTCTTACTCCTCTTATTCCTCCAGTTCCAAATGACAAATCTGTATAGAATCTATCTTCAATTTCTTTTATGTCACCTTGAATACTTTTCAGTTCATTTCTATCACCTTCATCTATATAACTTGAACTTAGCCATTCTAAATATTTTTTTTCTGCACCCATAATTATTCCTCCTATTTTTATTTTTTCTTATATTTTTGTATTTTTTATAGTATCTACTTTTAATAGATATTTCTATAATATCATAATTATCTATAAAATTATTTTTAGTAAGGCACAGGATTTTGAGCACTTACTCTCTCTTCAATTTTTTTAGTAGTTATTAGAACTTCTGTAGTTAAAATTAAAGAAGCAACCGAAACTGCATTTTGGAGTGCTGATCTTGTCACTTTTGCAGGGTCTATTATTCCACTTTCAATCATATTTACATACTCTTCTGTAATAGCATTAAAACCATAACCTTTAGGTAAATTTCTGATTTTCTCTATAACAACTGCACCTTCTACTCCTGCATTTTCTGCAATTTGTTTAATAGGAACTAATAAAGCTTTTTTTAATATTTCTACACCCATTCCTTCTTCTCCCAATAGCGTAAAGTCTTTCATTTCCTCTGCTATTTGAACAAGCGCAACTCCTCCACCTGAAACTATCCCCTCTTCTACCCCTGCTCTAGTTGCATTTAGTGCATCTTCTATTCTTAATTTTTTATCTTTCATCTCGATTTCTGTAGCAGCTCCAACTTTTATAATAGCGACTCCACCTGATATTTTACCTAGTCTATCTTGTAATTTTTCTTTCTCATACTCAGAATGGCACTTGGAAATTTGGATTTTCAAGTGATTTTTTCTAGCTTCAATTGCATTTGGTATGGCTAAACCATCTATTATAACTGTACTATCTTTTGTTATTTTTATTTTTTTTGCTCTTCCTAAACTTTGAATTCTTGTTTCTTCTAAAACCATTCCTTTTTCCTCTGAAATAACTTCCCCACCTGTGAGTATAGCTATATCTTCCAGTATTTCCCCTCTTCTATCTCCAAAAGAAGGGGCCTTTACAGCAACAATATTTATTGTTCCTCTTAGTTTATTGACAACTAAAGTTGCAAGTGCTTCTCCCTCTAAATTTTCAGTAATAATTAAAAGAGGGGCAGATACTTTTACTACATCTTCTAAAATAGAAAGTATTTCTTTCATAGTAGTTATCTTTTTATCTGTTATTAATATATATGGATTTTCAAGTTCACTTACCATTTTTTCTGTATCACTTGCCATATACGGCGAAATATATCCCTTATCAAACTGCATTCCCTCTACTATTTCTAGGCTTGTCTCTAATGACTTTGCTTCTTCAACAGTTATTATTCCTGTTTCTGACACTTTATTCATAGCCATAGCTATAAGCTTTCCTATCTCTTCATCTCCAGCTGAAACAGAAGCAACTTGGGCTATTTCTGAGTTAGATTCTATTTTTTTTGAACTTAATTTTAATAATCTAATAGCTTCAGAACTAGCTTTTTCTATTCCTTTTTTTATAAACATTGGATTTACACCTGAAGAAACTATTTTTAGCCCCTCTTTAACTATAGCTTGGGCCAATATTATAGCAGTAGTTGTCCCGTCTCCAGCTATATCATTAGCTTTTGTAGCCACTTCTTTAATAAGAGATGCTCCCATATTTTCAAATTGATTTTCAAGTTCTATTTCTTTAGCAATAGTTACCCCGTCATTGGTTATAAGGGGAGCCCCATATGATTTTTCAATTACAACATTTCTTCCTCTTGGACCTAAGGTTACTTTAACAGCATTGGCTAAAATGTTTACTCCATTTTCTAAATTTTTTCTAGCTTCTTCATCAAATTTTAATATTTTAGACATTTTTACCCCTATTTTTTATAATTAGCATTTTATATTTATTTAATTTATTCAACAATAACTGCTAACACATCTTTCAAATTAACTAATATTAATTTTTCATTTTCAGATTTTATCTCTATTCCTGAAAATTTAGAATAAAATACTTTATTACCTATTTCTATTTCTTTCATATTTTCACCTTGTCCAAGTGCTATTACTTCACCTAAATTGGGTTTATCTAATTCCTTAACAGTTGATAAAATTATTCCACTAGCCGTCTTTTCTTCTTTTTTTTCTGTAATTGGTCTTACTGCAATCCTTTCTCCAATTGGTTTTAGTATCATTTTTCTATCACCTTTCCTTTTCAGAGTAATTATTATAAAGTTATTTTCAATTCTTTTCTCAAGTAATTCTCTAATTCTTCTTTTGTTTCTTCATTTCTTAATCCAAACTCTATATTTGCTTTTAAAAGTCCAATTTTATTCCCTATATCATATCTTTTACCTTGAAAATTATAAGCCAAAACTTTCTCTCCATCTTGCATCATTTTTAATATTCCATCGGTTAGCTGAATCTCTCCACCTTTTCCTGGTTTTGTTTCTTCTAAATATTTAAATATTTTACCATCTAGCAGATATCTTCCAAGACAAGCTAATTTAGAAGGGGCCTCTTCTCTAGAAGGTTTCTCTACAAAATCAGAAATGGACACTGTTCTCTCATCTAATTTATTTACAGGTTTTATTACTCCATACTTAGAAACATCTTCTTCTAATACTTCCTGAACTCCTATAATGCTAGCACTATATTTAGAATATGTTTCAATTAATTGTTTAGATACTGGATTTTCCACATTATACATAATATCGTCTCCTAAGGCTACTATAAAAGGTTCATCTCCTATAAAAGATTTTGCTTTTAATATTGCATGACCAAGACCTAAGGGTTTGTTTTGTCGTACATAATAAATATTTACCATTTCTGAAAGATAATTTACTTTTTTTAGCAATTCAATCTTTCCGTCTCTTTCTAAAGTATTTTCAAGTTCAAAAGAATAATCGAAGTGGTCTTCAATAGAGTTTTTATTTCTTCCTGTTACTATGATTATATCCTTAATTCCAGACTCTACCAGCTCCTCTACAATGTATTGTAAAGAGGGTTTATCAACTATTACCAACATCTCCTTTGGTTGAGCCTTGGTTGCTGGCAAAACTCTTGTTCCTAGACCTGCAGCTGGTATTACCGCTTTAGTTACTGATATTTTTTTCATTTTTTCTCCATTTTATTTTATTTTATTTTATTTTATTTTATTTTATTTTATTTTATTTTATTTTATTTTATTTTATTTTATTTTATTTTATTTTATTTTATTTTATTTTATTTTATTTTATTTTATT
>JBOFOQ010000015.1:0-22421 GCA_051659505.1 Fusobacteriaceae bacterium | reverse complement strand
GAAATCAGATTTATTGTTTTCTAAATTGTTCATAAGATTGTTATAAGCGTCATTAAATGATGTTTGTAAATACATGTGTTACCTCCACTAATGATTTTGTTTTGATGATAACTAAATTTTATCAGAAAGTGGAGGAAATACAAAGAAAAAAATTAATGAAAAGCCTTTGTTTTACTAAGTTATTTTAGTTTTACAATCGGCTACTAATAAAATATTTAGGAGGGGAAAACTAGTGATTAAGATAAATTTTTTAAGGATAAAATAGCATAAAATTGCTTTTGTAGAGTCGATGGACACTACATTCCTTTTTAATATTCTAATTACTATTTTTTAGACCTTTTATTTAAGATAAAATAAAATTAAAATACTTATTTGTAGACATAAAAATCTTTTTTATATATTGGATTATATGTATATAAATACTTATAATATTTTATTTTTGATTATAGAAATTTTTAGTCTATAGTAATTTTAGAATATTACTATGGACTTTTTTTATTATTATTACTATAAAATTTAAATAGGGGGATAAAATAATGCAAAATAATGCTAAAGTTCAACTGGAAGAAATCAAAAATAAATATTTGTTTTATGAAAAGGATTTAAAAGTATTAAATAATTTTTTATATAACAATCCTGAATTAGGTAATCAGGAGTTTTTAGCTAAAGAAAAACACTTAGAACTTTTACTAAAAAATGGTTTTGTAGAAGAAATATTTAGCATAAATAAAAAAACAGCTTACCTAGCAAAGTATGCTTCAAAAGATAAAGGGCCTGTAATCTGTTATATGAGTGAATATGATGCCCTTCCTGATATTGGTCATGGTTGTGGACATAATATTTTAGGTGTAGCTAGTATTGCTGCTGGATTAATTTTAAAAGATTATGTAGATAAGTACGGCGGAACAGTTATAGTGCTTGGAACACCTGCTGAAGAAACAAATGGAGCAAAAGTTGATATGGCAAAAGCTGGTATATTTGATAATATAGATATAGCGATGATATCACATCCTACCTCAAAAGGACATTACAGTAGTGGAACGTCTCAGTGTATGGAGGCAATAGAAATAAAATTTAAAGGACAAACTGCTCATGCAGCGGGAAATCCTTCAGCCGGAATTAATGCTCTAGATGCTGCTGTAAATTTTTATGTAGCAGTGAATAGTATAAAAACACAAATTACTTCTGAAGGTTCTATTTGCGGAATTATATCTAATGGAGGTCTAGCTGCTAATATTATTCCTGATGTATCAATTTTAAATTATTATGTAAGAGCTAGCACTATTGAATACTTAGATGAATTAGTAAAAAAAGTAAAGAAATGTGCAGAAGGAGTAGCGTTAGCCACAGGTACAAGTTTTGAAATTAGTAATTATGAATATAGTTTTAAAAATTTAATAACTAATGAATATCTTTCAGAAATTTATAAAAAAAATTTAAAATTACAAGGTGTTGAAAAAATTTTTATTCCTAATTCAAAAGGGTCAACAGATACAGGAGACGTAAGTCATGTTTGTCCAACGATACATCCATATTTTCCTTTAACTTCTGAAGATATAAGTGGGCATACAGTTGAATTTGCAAAGGCAACAATAAGTGAGGACGCTTATAGTGGTATGAAAGAGTCTTTATTTGCATTGGTTTTAACAGGAATAGAAATTTTAAAAGATAAAGAAGCTTTGTTAAAAATAAAAGAAGAGTTTTTTAAGAATAAGAAATAAAATAAAAAATAGAAAAAAGGAGATAAAAATGAAAAAGATAATATTATTTATAATGATGACATTAGGTGGTATAAGTTTTGCAGCTAAAGAGTTATATGTTGGAACAAATGCGGAATTTAAACCTTATGAATATTTAGAAAATGGAAAACTAGTAGGTTTTGATATAGAATTAATGGAAGAAATTGGAAAAGAAATTGGATATAAAATAGTTTGGAAAAATATGAATTTTGACGGTTTAATTTCTGCCCTTCAAACAAAAAAAATAGATGCAGTAATAGCTGGAATGTCACCAACAGAAGAGAGAAAAAAAGCTGTTAGCTTCACTAATCCATATTTAATAAAAAAAGGATATCATGATGTTATTGTAAATGAAGATTCGACACTTACTACAAAGGAAGAATTAAAAGGAAAAACAGTAGGACTCCAAGTAGGAACTATACAAGAAGGATTTGCAAAGGAACTAGGTGGAATAGTGAAGCCATATAATAATTTTGTAGGAGCTTTAATGGCAGTTCAACAAGGAAAAATAGATGCAGTTATTTTAGCAGATGTATCAGCTGTTAATTATTTAAAAAATATGAAAGGCTTAAAGACAATTGATAAAGTACACGATTTAACTCCAGGTGCTTCGATAGGATTTATAAAAGGTGAGACTGTACTAGTTGAAAAAGTTAATCAAGCACTAATAAATATTCAAAACAGTGGAAAATATGATGTTTTATACAATAAATATTTCCCTAAAGGTCATAATTAAGATATAATAATATTAAAATAATAAAAGAGATTATTATATTGAATATTACAAGGGGGGAAGAATGGAAATAAAGATTAAATTTAAGACAAATTTTAGTGATTATACTGAAAGAAAGAATAGTGATTCAAGAAAATGGAGTGTACAAGGAATGCATGAAATGGCAACTTATGTTGATGATGAGAGTATTCCTTAATCCACATAACCCCATAGGCAAAGTGTGGAGAAAAGAACATACCAAAAATAATTTGTAGACCTTTAGAGGGAACTTACCTTGCTAGGATAGATTTCTCTAAGTTAGGTTGTACATCTAAAGAGTTAAAAATAAAACTAGAAGAAGAAGCTAAATTAGTTATAGATCCAGGAAAAATTTTTGGAGAGGTAGGAACAGGGTTTATTAGGGTAAATTTTGCATGTCACAGAAAAACTTTAGTTGAGACACTAGAGCGATTAAAAAAAGTATTTGGAGAGTAAAATAAAAATCTAGCTATTGAGTTGAGACTCTCTTAGCTAGATTTTTTATATTTAACGATTAATCCTCTGATAAACTTTGATATACCTCACTACTAATATAAGATTTTCCAAAACTCTGCATATCTATAAGTATAGGTAATAATTTTTGACCTAAATCTGTTAAACTGTATTCTGTATGCTTAGGAAAAATATTATATGTTTTTTTTTCAATAAGTCCATATTTTATAAGAATTTTTAAATGGTCAATTAACATTTTTTCATTACAATCAACTATTATTGCTTTTAGCTCAGTTAATCTTTGAGGACCCAGTCTCATTCTCCATAAAAGGATAGGGCTCCACTTACCTTTTATTAATTCACAAGTTATTTCTAGTGGACAAGTTATTTTTCTCATATTTATTAATCTCCTTTTCTAAAAAAAGATTCCACCTATTAATCCTGCAATTACTAAAGGAATATTAAAATGCAAGAAAGTTGGAACACAAGTATCCCAAATGTGGTTATGTTGACTATCTGCGTTAAGACCAGAAGTTGGTCCAAGAGTAGAATCTGAAGCAGGAGAGCCAGCGTCTCCAAGAGCGCCAGCAGCAGCAATAAGAACAATTGTTCCTACTGGTGATATTCCTAGACTTACACAAAGCGGGACATAAATAGCTGCTAAAATAGGTATAGTTCCAAATGAAGTACCAATTCCTAAAGTAACAAACAGTCCAACTAAAAGCATAAGTAAAGAACCTAAAACTTTACTTCCACCTACAATTCCAATAACGCTTGAAACAAGAGTATTAATAGCTCCAGATTCTCTAATGACATTTCCATATCCTGCAGCAATTAACATAATAAAGGCAATAAGTCCCATAATACCTATTCCACCATTTATAGTAGAATCAATACTACCCCATTTAATTATTTTAAATGCAATCATTATTCCAAGAGCAGTAATAGCTCCTAAAGGAAGTGACCCTGTGGATAGTTGAATAGCAAAAGCAGCTATAGCAGCAACTAAAGTTATCCAATGTTTAGGCTCCATAACTGTACTTTCAATAGTAGTACCTCCAACAAGAGGTAAATCTTTGTATTCTCTATCTTTGTTATAACTTATAAAATTAGCAATAAGAAGTCCTACAATCATAGCAATACCTAAGACCCAAGTAGACTTCCAAACTTGAGAAAGTTCTACATTTACACCATTAGCAATTATTTGATCTTTAATAATAGTATGAAAAATTAATCCAAAACCAACAGGAAGAACAATATAAGGCATTTTTAGTCCAAATGTAAGTGAACATGCCATAGCTCTTCTATCTAATTTTAGGGTATTCATAAGTTTTAATAAAGGTGGAATTAATATTGGAATAAAAGCAATATGAACTGGTATTAAATTTTGTGAAAAACAAGTTAAAAATACAATTAAAAATAATAAAACTTTTTTTCTTCCACTAACAAAAAGAGAAATTTTTCTAGAAATAATAGAAGTTATCCCTGTATTATTAATAGCAACTGCAAGAGCACCTAGAAGAATGTAGCTAAGAGCAGTTTCTGAATTTCCACCCATACCTTTAATAAGAGTAGACATAGTTCCAGACAAACTCATTCCTGAAGAAAGACCAGCAACAAGAGCTGCAACAAGAATAGATAAAATCACATTGAGTCTAAAAAGACAAAGAATAATCATGGCAGAAACAGAAAGAATAACTGGATTAAAAAACATAGTAACCCCCCTTAAAAATTAATAAAATATTAAGTAGTATAATTAATGTTTGTTATTAATCTAGTAAACAGAATTTTTTGTACTTTTAATTTTAATTCAATATTATTGTATCTATACTATTTATTTTTAATTTTTCCTTTAAATTTAAATTTTTTTATTTATATATTACTTCAAATTTTTCTAGAAAAACTTCCATATCTTCAGTAAATTTTTTTCTATATTTTGTTAATTCCTCTTGAAAAATTTTTTTATGAACTTTTTTCCAATGCAAGAGAGTTTTATCACCTTCTCCTTCTAGTTTTGCAAATTTTTCATCTACGTCACAAAATTTTATCTTTTTAGTATCAGAAATTTTTATTATGCAAATAGCTTTATTATCTGAATTTAAAACTATGTTAAAATCCCCAACTTGTGGATATCTTACACTCTCATTTTCATAAAAAAAGACTAAACTTGTTGTAGCTTTTTTTATTCCTGAAAGGACAAGAGCTCCTAATTGATTAGAGGACACTCCAAATTGAAAGCATGTATAATTAAATTCATTTTTTTTCAAATTACTATCTATAGTTACATTTAAAAATTTTCTCCACATTTTTTGAGCAGAATTATTAATTATTATCCTGTATCTAAGCTTTATATTTTCCTTTTCTGATAAGCTATTTATCAGAATCCCTTTTCGACTTTCAATTATTTTTTTAGAACCAATATTATCAGAATTACAAATTATTAAAATTTCCCCAAGCCCTAGCTCTTTTGCAACTTCAAGTCCTTTGTCTAACAACTTTCCACCGTATTTTTTGTTTCTATAATTAGGGGAAACAGCATATCCAATATGTCCACCATAACTAATTAAATAGTCATTTAACCTATGTCTAATATTAAGAATTCCTATGACTTCTTTATTTTTTTCATCAACTAGCCAATATACTGTTGACGGAACAAAAGAGTTAACTACTTCAATACACTTTTCAGTTTCTAGTATTTTGAATTCTGAAATAAATTTAATTTTATCTTTTTTTACTTCTTCACAAGTTAATCTAAAAGTCGCAAGACCCTCTTTTTCTAAATAATCTTGAGCTTCTATGTAAGAATCTATATACTCTAGTGATGGTTTAATAAATTTCATAACCCCTCCTCTATATAAGTTATATTTAGACTTTACTGTATAAAATTACAATTTTTTTTACTTAGTAATAACTCTTTTTAATAAATATTTTGTTAACTAGAATAATATTTTAGAAATTTATGTAGTTTTAACTCTCTCATAGCTAGAGGCATTATTTATTTAATAACGTTATTTGTAGCAATATACATTTAGTTAATTTAATTGTTAGTATTTATTAAATTAACTAAAACCTTAACAATTAAATCTTTCTCATTAGGATTACTTTCTGCAATCATTAAAGTTATTGCTACTAACGTATTATCAGCTATTCTTTTACTTCCATCCTCACAATATAATAACTTATTTGCATTCATAAAATATAAAAAAATTGCAGCTGCAATCCTTTTGTTTCCATCTAAAAAAGAGTGATTTTTAACAATGAAATATAATAAGTTAGACGCTTTCTCTTCTATACTTGGGTAAACTTCTTCTCCAAAAGCAGTTTGATAAATTGCTCCTAAACTACCTTTAAAAGAATCATCTTTTTCTCTTCCAAATAAGTCCGTTGCAAATTCCCCTTTCATTTTATCAATTATACCCATAGATTCTTCATATGTAAGATTATAACTTTCTCTCTCTGTACTATTTTTTATTTCAAGATTTTGGTGATCATAAGAGTCTAATATTTCAAGAGCATAACTATATTCTGATACGACTCTCAAAAGACCTTTTGCCTCATCTAAAGCTAATAGTTGATTATTAATACTTCTCTCTAATATTTTGATAGTATGTTGCAACTCTTCAAATTTCCCTATTTTTTCAGCTAATTTTTTTTCATTTAGAGTGTACCCTTTAACTAAATATTCTTTTAATATATTTGTTGCCCAGATTCTAAATTGGGTCCCTTGTTTTGACTTCACTCTATAACCTACAGAAATGATTACATTTAAATTATATAGAATTGTAGGTTTGTCAGAATGAGAAAAGTGCATTTTTTGCACATTACTTTTTTCCTCTAACTCTCCTTCTTTAAAAATATTATTAATATGTTTTGTGATTACTGTTCTATCCTTAGAAAATAATTCAGACATTTGTTTTTGAGTTAACCACACAGTATCTTTATCAGGTTCAATATTAACTTCTAAAATAAAATTATTGGAAGTATCTTCATATATAACTAATTTTTTCTTTTCTTCTTCCATTATTTTCCTCTCTTAAACTATTAATAAATGAACTACCCAGAATTTCTGTGTAGTTCATTTTGGATACTTTTTTAAAAAAAAATTTTTACAAATTCATCAGTACATGCTTAATAGAGTTATTGTCAATTTCATATAATTTATACACAGTCAAAATAATAGCATATTCTTGACTACGTTTCATTATAATATATAAATATGGCGTTGTCAAAGGTATCGCTTTTATTTTCTTGGGGCATCAGCGTTATTATTAACTTTAATTGCATATTTTATCAGAGCCTCCTTTTTTTTAACCACTTTGTCAGATCTCTATCGTATCACAACAGCTGCTTAAAAATTTTAAAGAAAAAGATAGATTAGAACAAAAAAATATTTTAGCGATAATAATTGATAAAGTTATTGTAGATGAAAGTGGTGATTATGAATTGTATTTTAATACTTAAACATAAAAATAGGACCTTTAAAAAAAGTCCTATTTTATTATGAAATAACATTAAGAACGCATCGCTAGAGGCATAAGGATATAACGATAGTCGTCATTTCCTAATTCATTAAATTCAAACATAGAATTAGAATCATTACCTTTTATTACAACATTGTTAGAAATTAAAGAGACAAACTCTAATATAAACTTGGCATTTAAAGAGCTTTTAAAGTCTTCTCCCTCTTTTAACATATTAACTTTTTCAGTTATTTTAGCTTTTCCAGAATTAGTTTTCATTTCTAATTTTTTATTTTTAAAATTGAAAAGAGCACCAAATTTAAGTTCTTGACTTGTTTTTGAAATTGAAAGAACTTTCTTCAGTGAAGATTTTAGCTCACTATTATTAAATTCCATAGTTTTTGAAAAAGATGTATTTGAAAAAATAGCCTCGTAATTTGGATAGCTTAACTCAATTATTTTAGTAGAAAAATATGTATCTTTCCAAGTGAAAATAGCATAATTTTCATAAAAAGATATAGAGATAATAGTGTCAGCGTCGTCATCTTTTAATAGTTTTTGAAGTGAAGCAATACTATCTAAAGGAATAGAAAGTTCTCTTTCAATGTGTGAAGTTAGATTATTTTTTAAATATATCAATCTATAAGAATCTGTTCCAACAAAATCTGTATGTGTTTTCTTAAAATTTATCCGAATAACACTAATAGATAAATTATCACTACTTGTAGAAATAGAAAATTTAATTTTTTCAATAATATCTTTAAGTATTAAAGGTTTTATCGTAGTAATTTCAGTACCATTTATTTGAGAAACATTTGGGTAGAGATCAGTATCTAAAACAGAAAATTCAGCCTGATGAATATATAGTGTATTTTCATTTAAATTAAATTGTATTTTCTCTATATCTAAAAGTTTAATATACTCTAAAATTAGATTAGGTTTGTAAACTACTTCTCCCTCTTCAACAATATCAGCTTCAATGGTTTTAATAAAATCAACTTCTAAGTTAGTACCTTTAAAGGTTAGAAGACCGTTTTTAGCTGTTACATGTATTCCAGATAAAATCGGTCTTACAGAATTATCTTTTAAAATTGCAGAAAAATCATTTAAAATCCCTACAATATCTTTTTTGCTAATAAAAAAATTCAACGTAATTACCTCCAATAATATTCATTTTATTAAATTATACTATATTTATAAAGGAGTTGCAAATTAAAATAACTTGACATTTTTTTTGATAAAATGTACCATTGGTAAAGCTAAGTTTTTGCCAAAATCTAAAAAGAGGTGGAATATGAAAATCATAAGAAAAATCTTTGTAATGATAGGTTTAATTTTAAGTACTACTATTGTATTTGGAAAGTATGAACCATGGAATTATACTAGTGTGGAAGTAGGAGTTGTAAAAAGCAGTGGCTTAGCAAATGCCTACGGACCTTCTGGAAAAGATACTATGCTTAGTTTTCAGAGTAATTTAAGATATAATCTTTTTGAATTATATGTGTTTGCTGATAGAGCCAATATATTTAATAAGGAAGAATTAAGTGATAAGTATGGAAATGATAGCAACTATATTTATGGTGAATTTCAGCCAAGGTTATCTCTTGATGGTTTGTTTAATAAAGATTTGTCAATTGGTCCTATAAAGGAATGGTTTTTAGCGTATAGTTTAGACTATGACAATGATAGAAGTTACAATGCTTGGAGTGGAAAACAAAACGGATTAGAGAAACACAATATAGGAATAGGGAATTTAATAAATGTTCCAGGTTTTGATTATTTTAAAACAAACTTGTACGGGAGATACATTGCAAGAAATTATGGAAGAAATGAAAATCAATGGGATGGATATCAATTTAGTATGTCTTATGGAAAAACTTTAATAAAATTTGAAAATAAAATGAAAATATTAATTGGTGGTTGGTTTGACTATACTTTTATGGCAAAAGCAGAGGGAAATCAAACTGGTAACTCATTTCAGTGGTTTAATGAAGTAAGGTTATATTTAACAGAGAATATTTCTTTAAGTGCTGGTTATAAGAAAAATGAGAATTTCACAGAGATTTCACAGGAATCATCAGATAAAAATCATACACAATTTGGAGTTCATTACACCTATAATTTTTAAAAAGTATTTTATAATACAAAAGACATTATTTAGCGAGGAGATATAATGAAGATAAAGTATGATGATATTCATGAGATTATTCCACATATACCTATTTTTGGTGCTTTAGCAAAAAAAGAAATAGATGCAGTGTTGTCTTTTTTTTCATTATGTGAATATAAAGCTGGAAATATTATAATAGAAGAAAATGGCTCACCAAATAATATTTATTTAATAAGAAAAGGAACTATAAGTGTTGAAAAACAAAAAGTTGAATTAATAAAATTAGGAGTAGGAGATATATTTGGAGAAGTAGAACTAATAGGGATTATCCCATATATAGCTTCTTGTATAGCAGTAACTAACTGTACATTATATACTCTTCCTAAAAAATCTTTATATACAATAAAAAAAGAACAGCCTGAACTATTTATAAAACTTATACTAAATATATCTCGTGAATGCTGTCGAAGATTAGCAAAAGCAGATAATTTTATTATGGAAGTTTTAGAATCTCCTACTGGTCAACACGGAGATTATTATTAATTTCTTCTTTTATTATTATTTTATTTATTGTATAATTTAAATATATTTTAATATGGAAGGAGGAATTTTAAAATGATAGCAGCTTTTTTTGATATAGACGGAACAATTTATAGGAACTCACTACTAATAGAACATTTTAAAAAACTTATAAAATATGAACTTATAAATATTAATGAGTATGAGAGCAATATAAAAAATTCTTTTACACTTTGGGATGAGAGAAAGGGAGATTATGATAATTATCTTCAAGATTTAACTGGGACATATGTTGAAGCAATAAAAGGTTTATCACTTCAATATAATAATTTTATAGCAGATCAAGTTGTAGATTTAAAAGGAAATAGAGTTTATAAATATTCACGTGAAAGGGTTGAATGGCATAAAAAACAAGGCCACAAAGTAATATTTATCTCAGGGAGTCCGGACTTTTTAGTGAAAAGAATGGCGGAAAAAATGGGTGCTGATGACTATTGTGGTTCTCACTATTTAACAGCTGATAATAAGTTAACAGGAGAAGTAAAACCAATGTGGGATACTCCTAATAAGATTAAAGCAATAGAAGTTTTTTGTGAAAAATATAATATTGTATTAGAAGATAGTTATGCTTATGGGGATACAAATGGAGACTATGGTATGCTGAGTCTTGTAGGTCATCCCAAGGCAATAAATCCATCGAAAGAGTTAATTAATAGCATAAAAAATAATAGTGATTTATCTAAAAAATGTGAAATTATTGTAGAAAGAAAAGATGTAATTTATCATACTTCTATTTCTTCCATAGATATAGAATAATAGTGAAAAAAAACTATAGAGAATTTTCTCTATAGTTTTTTTTATAAGAATTTAGGAATTATAACAGTGAAAGAGCTTCCTTTATTGAGCTCAGAACTAATAGATATTTGCCCTTTAAATTTGTCCACAGCTTCTTTAACAATAGCAAGTCCAAGTCCAGAACCAGAAAGGTTAGTAGTTCTAGATTCATCTACGCGATAGAACCTTTCGAATATTTTATCGAGTTTATCTGTAGATATTCCTAGTCCGTTATCTTCAATAAAAAAAGTATAATTTCCATAATTTTCCATTAGAGATACAGTTATGATAGGATGAGCAGAATTATTGTAAATAATACCATTTTCAATTATATTTTTTAAAATTAAGGTTAGCTTATCAAAGTCAGTTTTCAAAATATTTTCATTATTATTAGGCGTAATATTAATTGTTAAAGTTGCATTTTTTCTTTTTATAAGATTATCTAAACTTTTAAATAAAAAATTATTTATTTCTTCTATATTAATATCCTCGTAATTTATTATATTACTATTTTCTAATTTAGAAATATTTAAAAAATCGCCAATAATATTTTCAAACTTTTCAACATTACTATTAATAGTAGTGAGGAAATTATTTCTAAGTTCTAAAGGTGCATCTTCTAAAGCAATTAAGTAACCTTTGATGTTTGTAAGAGGCGTTTTCAACTCATGACTAACATTACTTATAAATTTCTTTTGAATATCAGCTAATTCTTGAGCTAAGGATATATCTCTGATTGTTAGCAAATAGTAATTATCCTCTGTAAGATATTTAATTGTTACTAAAAAGTGTTTTTTTAAACTATTTAAAAATATTTTTTCCTGTATAATAGGCTCTTTTATATTTATTTTCTTAACTACATTTAAAATTTCTACGTTTTTTATTAAATCTAAGCAATTATTTGAATCTGAATTTTGAAAAAGTAAATTTAAAACATTATTTTTTAAAATTATGTTGTGATTTGAGTCCATAAGTAAAACAGACATATTAACAGAGTTAATAATAGTATTTAAAATTCTTTTTTCCACTGATAATTTTTTTATATTCTCAATATTTTCTAATTGCCAGTGTTTAACTATTTTCCAAAGTTTGGTTAACCACTGTGTTTCATCATTATGATTATCTTCTAAGAGAATATTTGATTCTAAAAAAATACGAACTTCATCAATTTTTTTAAAAAGTTCTCTTTTCAGTAGTTTTTGATAAAGTCTATATATAGATAAATTTAGAGTTAAAAAGAATATAATTTTAAATAATAATATTAAATACAGATCTCGAGTAACAACTTTATAGCTTTGAGACACACGAAGAATATAATAATGATTTAGATTATTTTTAAAGATCATAGCATAGTAAGCTATTTTATCATTTTGTGTACTACTTTTTCTAATAACAAATGATGTATCAAAAGTAAGGGCTTCCTGAATTTCTTTTCGATGTAAGTGGTTTTCAAATTTAACATTCTCGTCATGTGAATTAGAATCATAAAGAACAACACCTTCTAAACTGATAAGTGTGAATCTTGTTGTAATTTGACTAAAAGCCTCTTGGAAATTATCTTCATTGTAATTTTCAACGATTTCTTTTACTAATATTGACTCGGATCTGAGCGTATTTTTTAGTCTTTCCTCGTAAAGATGTTTTAGTGTGCTAAAGTTTATAGAAATAAAAATTAATTCTAATAAAACAATGACGAAAAAAGAAATTATTTCTTTTCTTCTAATCTGTAACCAACTCCTTTAATTGTTTTTATATATTTAGATAAGAATGGAATTTTTTCTCTTAATTTTGATATGTATACATCTACACTTCTATCACCTAAGAAATAGTCTACTCCCCAAACATAATCTAAAAGTTTTTCCCGTGTAAGAATAAGTCCAATATTTTTTAATAATATCAAAAGAAGATCATATTCTTTTTTAGAAAGTTCTATTTCCACATCATTATATTTAACAATTCTCGTATTTTCATTTAGAATAAGGCCATCTAATGTGAAAATATGTTCCTCTTTTTTTTCGATACTAGAATTATTAGTTTTAAGCAAAATCTTAGCTCTTAAGAGTAATTCTCTAGGATCAAAAGGTTTTTTCATATAGTCGTCTGCTCCTAAACTCAAACCTTCTAAAACATCTTCAATTTCAGATTTAGCTGTAAGCATAATAATTTTAGGTACCCCATACTCTTCAGGCATTGCAGTTACTATTTTAGCAAAATTTTTACCATCTAAGTGTGGTAACATAAGGTCTAAAATAATTAAATCATGTTTTTCTTTCTTTAACAATTTAATTCCTTCTAATCCATCATTTGCAGTATCTACTGAATATCCTTCACGAGTAAAAAAATATTTAATTAAATTTTGTATTTCATTATCATCTTCTACCACTAAAATTTTCATAAAACTCCTTTTAAAATTTAATTACAATAATATTATATAGTATATAATAAAATCAAATATATAGCAAAAAAATCTGACTTAGCTAAAAGCCAGATTTTAAATAAATTAGTTTACAGGAACAAATCCTTCTTCTTTTACATGTTTTTGCCCTTCAGGAGAAGTGGCATAATTAATTAATTCATTTACTTCAGAAGAGGCATTTTTACTAACGTACCAGTATACAGCTCTAGCAATAGGATATTTTTTAGAAGCTACATTTTCCACACTTGGCTGAACAGAATCAACACTAAGATTTTTTACTGTTTTATCCATATATCCCATTCCAATATATCCAATAGCATTTTCATTACTAATAATTTCCTGTTTGATAGATTCATTAGAAGGCATATAAAGAATATTTTTACCGTATTCCTCTGTTCCCTTACTATTTCCATTTCTAACTATATGCTCTTTAAAAAATTCATGAGTACCAGAAGAAGAATCTCGAGATAGAACAACAATCTCAGAATCACTTCCACCTAAAGTTTTCCAATTCGTAATTTCACCTCTAAAAATTTTTCCTAAGTTTTCAGAAGTAATATCTCCTATACTATTTTTAGGATTAGTTATAATAGTTATCCCGTCATAACCTAAAGTTACCTCTCTAACATCGATGTTTTTATTTTTTGCTTGCTCAACTTCACTTTGTTTTATGTCTCTAGAAGCCATAGCAATATCAGTAGTTCCGTTGATAAGAGAAGAAATACCTACTCCAGAACCTCCACCTGTAACTGCAATTCTAGCCTTTGAATTATTCATGTATTCTTCTGCTATAACTTGAGAAGCATTTAAGATAGTGTCTGATCCCTTAATCTGGATAACCTTTGCACTTAAATTTGCTGAAAGTAAACTGTTAAAAATTAAAATTCCTAATAAAAAATTCTTTTTCAATATTTTCCTCCTAAAGTTAAATTGATATGCCTAAATGATATAACTCTCATGTGAAATAAAAATAAAAATATTGTAAAATTAAGGTAAAATTATTTTAACAGTATTTTTACTTAGAATTTATAAATGGTTTACACAGTGTAGTTATAATTAATAAAGATATGTAAAACATTTTTATAAGGAGATTATTAAATGAATAAAACTAGAAAATATATTGATATGATTTTTAAATATATTCATTCTTTTGTAGGTATTTTTAATATAATAATTGTAATACTAATATTTGCATTTATATTTTTAAATAGTATAAACTTTTTTAGAGATTATCCAATAAGAAAATTTATGTTTGGTAATGAATGGATTTCACTTTCAGGAAAATTTGGGTTACTGCCTCTATTAGTAGGAACATTTTGGATAACTTTTATTGCTTTAATTATAGCGGTTCCCTTTGGAATTATGACTTCACTATATATAAACGAGTATGCAACTAAAAAAGTTAGAAAATATTTAAAAATATCAGTTGAAACAATGTCAGCTATACCATCAGTGGTATTAGGATTCATAGGACTTTCTGTGTTTTCTATACCAATAAAAAATTTGTTTGGATTAAATACAGGGTTAACGGCACTAACTGGTGGAATAATGCTTGCTTTTATGGCAATTCCAACTATTGTAAGTTTTTCAGATGATGCACTAGAATCACTGGATAAATCCTATAAAGAAGCTTCTTTTGCCCTAGGAGCTAATAGATTAGAAACATTAATAAAAATACTTATACCAGCTGCTTTTCCAGGTATTTTTGCAGGAATAATGCTTGGTTTTGGAAGAATAGTAGGGGAAACAATGGCAGTACTCATGATAACGGGAAATTCACCTATTATGGCTAAAAATCCACTGTCCCCAGTTCGAGCCTTAACAGCAACAATTGCTTCAGAAATGGGTGAGGTAGTACAAGGAAGTACTCATTACTACGCACTTTTT
Source organism: Fusobacteriaceae bacterium (assembly GCA_051659505.1). Lineage (GTDB taxonomy): Bacteria > Fusobacteriota > Fusobacteriia > Fusobacteriales > Fusobacteriaceae > JAGNZR01. The sequence continues at coordinate 7,252 of JBOFOQ010000015.1, read as the reverse complement.
GCTATTGGATTAGTACTTTTTATAATTAGTTTTGCAACAACTAGTATAGCAGATATTTATGTACGAAAATCTAGAAAACTAATGGGGAAATAAAAACTAGGAGGAGTTATGAGTATTTTAAAAGGTAAAAGTGGTAAAAATATAGAATTACTAATAAAAATTTCAGGAATACTTTCAATCGTTCCAATTTTTATTATATTAATTTATATTGGTATAAAAGGAATACCAGGAATAAGTTGGGAATTTCTAACAGCAGTTCCTAAAAATGGAATGAGAGGTGGAGGAATTGGTCCAGCAATTTTAGGAACATTTTATTTAACTTTAGGAACAATTTGTGTCTCAGTTCCCTTTGGAGTACTAACAGGAATTTATCTAGTAGAATATGCAAAGGATAATTTATTGTCTAGAATCATAAATTTAACAATAATAAACTTATCAGGAATACCAAGTATAATCTATGGATTGTTTGGTATGGCACTATTTGTACTTTTTTTCAACTTAGGAGTTTCTATAGTTTCAGGTTCTTTGACATTAGGAATAATGTGTCTTCCTGTAATTATAACTTCCACAAGAGAAGCGTTGTTAGCTATATCTAAAGATTTAAGAGAGGCTTCATTAGCATTAGGTGCAACGAAAATGGAAACTATTTACAAAATAGTGATTCCAGCAGCATCTCCAGGAATATTAACAGGAATAATATTAAGTATATCAAGAGCAGCAGGGGAAACGGCACCTATTATGTTTACAGCAGTGGCATTTTATCTTCCATTTCTTCCTGAAAGTCCTTGGGATCAAGTAATGGCTTTGCCTTATCATCTCTATGTAATAGCGACTCAAGTACCAAATATGCCTTCAAATAATATTTATGGGACATTGTTGATACTAGTTTTTATAAGTGTAGGCTTTAACCTTATAGGTGCATTAATTAGAGATAAATTTAATAATAAAAACTAAAAAAAATGGAGGAAAACGATGAGTATAAGGATAAAAGTTAAAGATTTTAGTTTTTCATACGGAGAATCAAAAGCATTGGAAAATGTGAATATAGATATTTATAAAAACAAAGTAACAGCTTTTATAGGTCCATCAGGATGTGGAAAATCTACATTTTTGAGATCATTTAATAGAATGAATGACCTTATTTCTGATATAAAATATGAAGGTGAAATTCGTTTAGATGGTGAACAAATTTTCGAAAATAATTATGACTTGGTAGAGCTTAGAAAAAAAATAGGAATGGTATTTCAAAAACCAAATCCTTTTCCGAAATCTATATATGAAAATTTAGTTTATGCTCCTAAGCTACACGGAGAAAAAAATAAAGAAAAATTAAATGAGATAGTGGAAAATTCTTTAAAAGCAGTTGCTCTATGGGACGAAGTAAAGGATAAATTGCATAAATCTGCACTAAGTTTATCAGGGGGGCAACAACAAAGATTATGTATAGCTAGAGCTATATCAGTAAATCCCGAAGTTTTACTTATGGATGAGCCAACTTCAGCACTAGACCCTATTTCAACTTCTAAAATAGAAGAATTAATCACTAAATTAGCAGAGAAATATACAATTATAATTGTAACTCATAATATGCAGCAAGCTTCTAGAATATCAGATTATACTGGATTTTTTTATAAGGGAAAACTAGAGGAATTTGATAAAACAGAACTTATTTTTACTAATCCTAAAAATAAAAAAACAGAAGATTATATAACTGGAAAATTTGGATAAAAATTATATTATTTTATATGAATGAGGTGCTAAAAAATGAAAAATTTAAAAGAAAGTTTATCTATATTAGATAAAAATTATTTAGAAATGCTAAAATATCTTAATCGTGCTATTGACTTAAATATAGAAGCTCTTGAAAATAACGAAGCAAAAGCCAGTATTATAGGTGAGAGTATAATAACAGAAAATTATCTTAATAACATGGAGGTTAATATAAAAGAAGAAGCAATAATAATAATTGCTAGATTCCAACCTGCAGCAAAAGATTTAAGAAAATTAGTTATGTATATTGATAGTGTAAGAGTTATAGAGAGAATGGGGGATTTACTAAAAGGTTGCTTAAGTGTAATAAAAAAAATAGAAGGAAATAAAGCATTAGTTACAGTGAGTTTGAATGAAAGGATTTTACCTGTACTAGAAAAAATAAAAATAATTTATGAGTCATATATATCTGCTTTCACTCAAGGAGATGTAAATTTACTTTATCCATTACTATTAAGTGATGAAGAAATAGATAAAGTTATATCTTTCAATAATGACTATATAATAGAAATGATGAAAAATGATAAAGATATTATTGAATCAGGAACACTTTTATTACTATTAGATAAAAAATATGAAAGAGTTTCTGATCATATTAACCACCTAGTGAAAAATTTAATATATATATTAAAAGGTGATAATATAAGAAAAAATGAACTTACAGAAAATTTAAATTAAAAAATTATATATAATAAAAAATGACATTAATTTTATAATGTCATTTTTTATTATTAAGTTTGCAAGGTTACATAAAATATGTTACAATTATTAAGAAATGAAATAAAAATTTAAATATAAATTTGTAGAGATACTTAAAAATGGATAGGTGGAAATTATGGAAAAAAAATGGAGTTTATTATTAGGAATAGTAATGTTAGGAAATATTAGTTGTACTAATAATATTGTAAAAGATGAAGAAATAGCTATTTTTAACGAAGGTAAAATAAAGATTTTAAAAACCTATACAAATGAAATACCAAAAGATATTCCTTTTTTAGAAAAATATAAAGGAGGACATCCCAAATTATTAGACTATATATTTATCAGGACTCTAACTGCAAATTTAAGAAATAGACCTAATACAAATAGCGATATTTTAGAAGTGATTAACTTTAATGAAAAGGTTAAACTTATAGAAAAAGTAGAAAATAAAGGGATAGAATGGTATAAAGTAGAAAGCGAAAAGAAAAAGATAGGTTATATTTATAATAAAGTAGCACTACCTAGGGTATTTAGATTTGAAGAAGCTCTAAATAAAATAAAAGAAGGTGAAAATTTTATTAAAAATTCTCAAAAAAAAGGTTACGAGTTAGCTGTAGTTAATTCATATTCACCAAATCCTAATAATGTTGAAAGAGCTAGAGGAAAAGAACAAGATAAATACGGAACATTTTTTGATCAAAATATTTCAGGATTTAACAAAAAAGAAGAGATATTTATACCTGATAGATCTATACTAGCAATAAAAGAGCAAAAGAAAAATGGGGAATTAACAGTAGATGTAGCTTCAATAGAAGAAGATTTAGTTGTTAAAAAAAATAAAATCATAAAAATGAATAAATTAACAACAAAGCCAATTAAGAAAGCTATTGCAATTGATGTAAAAAATCAAAATATGATAATATATGAAAAAATATCAGGAGAATGGGCTGTAATATCATATGTTTGGAGCAAAACAGGAATGGAAAGTCAAGTTGGCTTTGAAACACCTAAAGGAATATTTTTAGCAGCAGTTTCTAAGTATGAAATGCTATATAATAGCGAAGTAGGAGATAGACAAGGTTTTGCTAAATATGCAACAAGATTTTCGGGTGGTGGTTACATTCACGGGACACCATTAAATTATGAAGAACAAATAAATAAAGAATACTTTTTAGAGCAAAAAGAGATGACATTAGGGACTTTAACAGGAACAAGAAAATGTGTACGAACTTCAGAACCTCATGCAAAATTTATATTTGATTGGTCCTTAAATGGAAAACCAAATCAAAATAAAAATGACCAGTATATAGAAGATAATGTTTTAGTAGTGTCTATTTAAAAAAAATAAAAAATAAAAGGAGAATGAAAATGAAAAAGATTTTTATGGTAGTTTCTATAGTTGTAGCAATAGCAGGGTGTTCATCTAGTAAAGTTAGAGATTTAAACATTAATTCAAAAGATAACTTAATAATAGAAAATGTAAATTCAGAGAGAAGAGAATTAGAGGATATAATTGTATTCAATCAAGACGGAGTTAATATAAGAAGAGAAGGAAATAATCTAATTTTATCAATGGAAGAAAATGTTCTTTTTGACTTTAATAAATACCAAGTAAAAAATAGAGTGAAAAATAGTTTAAATACTCTTTCTAGAGCCTTAGTAGAGAACATGGACATTAGAATAAAAATTGATGGTTATACAGATAATATAGGTTCTGAAAACACAAATTTAGTTTTATCTCTAAAAAGAGCAAAAGCAATAAAAGAGTATTTAATGATAAGAGGTGTTACAGGGAACAACGTAACTGTTGAAGGATACGGAGAAAGTGATCCAAAAGCTTCAAATGAAACAGAAGATGAAAGATCTCAAAATAGAAGAGTTGAATTTATAATTTCAAGAGCATATTAAATTATAAAAAAAAATGACGATATACTGTCATTTTTTTTTATCAAAATGGAGAAAAAATGAAAAAAAATATTGTTAAAAAAGAATTTTATAAAAATTTTATAGGAATAGGGTTACCTTTAGTAATTCAGCAATTATTGTCCTCATCACTGAATTTTGTAGATAACTTAATGATAGGGAAATTAGGAACAGAATATATAGCAGCTGTTGGTTTTGCAAATCAAACATATAAAATTCAAGATTTATTCTTATTTGGAGCTTATAGTGGACTGGGAGTTTTTATTTCACAGTATAATGGAAAAAAAGACTTTAAAACTATAAAACAAATACTAGGTGGAATGATAGTAGTAGGTTTTATCTTATCTTTACTTTTTACTATTATGGGGCTATTTTTATCAGAAGAGATAATGTCAATTTTTACAAAGGATAAAAAAGTTTTAGAAATAGGTTCTATTTATCTGAAATTATCATCTCTGTCATATATTGTTTCAGGATTTGCTTTTGCAATTAGTTTTGCACTTCGTTCTATTGGAAAAACAAAACTACCTATGATAGCAGCAGGTATAGGAATAGTTATAAATACACTATTAAATTATTTACTTATCTATGGAAATTTTGGTTTTCCAAGACTTGAAGAGAAAGGAGCAGCTATTGCAACAGTAATAGCAAGAGTAATACAATTTATAATAATAGTGTATTTAGTTTATATATATGACTATGGATTGAAAGATAAATTAAAAAAATATTGGGGACTTTCAATAAATTTAATAAGAGAAATGGTAAAGGTTTCTATTCCTATTTTTATGACAGAAGCTTTTTGGATATTGGGTACTATAACGCTTACAGTTGCATATTCAAAATTAGGTACTAATGAAGCTGCAGCTATTCAAATTGCAGATGTTGTTTTATCTTTTGCTGGAATAATTTTCATGGGTGTTTCCAGTGCAACATCAGTTATAATAGGGAAAAGTATAGGTGGTGGAAAGAAGAGATTAGCAGCGATTTACTCTTCTAGAGCCCTAAAATTAGCAGTTATTTTTTCCATTTTTACAGTTATAGTTCTTCAGTTGTTGATTGAGCCAATACTTAGACTCTATGCTCTAGATGATAATGTCTATAAAATGATACTATTAACAATGAGGGTATTTGGAGTTGCTATTTTCTTTAAACTTATAAATTGGACTTTAATGATTGGAATATTAAGGGCTGGGGGAGACACTAAGATTGCTTTTATTTTAGATACCTTTACACTTTATCTGTTTGCAATTCCAGTGGCATTTATTTGTGTATATTTTAAGGTTCCAGTATATGTAGCAGTTGCCATTGTAAATATTGAAGAAGTTCTAAAACTATTTTTAGCATTGAGAAGATACAAGTCAATGAAATGGCTAAAGGATATAACAGTATAAGATAATCTATACTTAAAAATAACTATGAAAACTTAATATTGAGCTTAAAATGATATATATGATATACTAGAGGATATAGTTTTTATTATAAATATGAAGTGTTTACTGGGAGGAAAATTATGGAAGAGGAAAAAAGAGATAACTGGGGTTCAAGTGGAGGTTTTATTCTTGCAACAACAGGAGCAATAATAGGAATAAACGGGACATTTTCTGTTTCTGCAGTTCAAATAAAGCATTTAGGAGGGGTATATTATCTTTTAATTTATTTACTAATGGCAGTTGTAGTAACTTTTCCTATTATTATAGCTCAGCTTGCTTTGGGAAGAACAGGTAAATCAAATATCTATAATTGCTATGCCAAGATAGATAAAAACTGGAGAATAATTGGTTATTTTGTAATTTTTAACTCATTTATTAGTTGTTATGGGCTTCTGAGCTTAATGGGATGGATAATTAAAACTTTTATTGATGGAAGCTCTTCAAATTCAGAACAATTTCTAAATGTGATTAATGTGTCAATAGTTTATATTATAATTGTATTAATAATAGTAGGAGCTGTAGTTGCAAAAGGTCTCTCTTCAGGAATAGAAAAAGCAAATAAATTTATGATGCCATTATTACTTATATTTATGGTAATTATGGCGGGAAAAAGTGTAATTCATCAAGGTAGCGTAGAAAAATTTAGATTTTTGTTAAAGCCTGATTATTCAATGTTAACACTGTCTTCTATTATTCCTATTCTTTTTGAAAGCTTTTTTCACTCTTTAGGGGGAGTATTGGGAATTGTAATAATTTATGGAAGTTACTTATCTAAAAAGACAAATTTAATAAAAAGTTCTTTTAAAATTACTGTTTTATCTACCATTGTACCATTACTATTTGTATTAGTAACAATTTCTGAAACTGATGTTATTAGTATTTTTACATTAAAAAGTTTTGATATGATTTCGAGTATATTTTTAAGGACTTTATCTAAATATATTTTTGCATTATCAATTTGTATTCCAATTATATCAACCTTAATATCTCTGCTAGAAATTTTAATAACATTTGCAATTGATCACTTAAAAATAAAAAGAAAATATGCTGTGATAAAAGTAGGCGGTATTGTTGGAATTTTTGCATTTTTATCTCATTTAGGTGTAAATGTAATAAATGGGAAAATATTCAGCTTATTTTTATCAATAAATACATTATTATTTTTTATTTTGATTGGCTATATATGGAAAAAAGAAGACGTTATTAAGGAAATCACTAATAATGGAGAAATAAACTTTTCATTACTGAATGTGTGGTTTTTTATAATTAGATATATTGCTCCTTTTATTTTAGTTTCTTTAATAATTTTTAAATTTTTAAATTTTTTTAAAATAAAATAAAATAAAATAAAATAAAATAAAATAAAATAAAATAAAATAAAATAAAATAAAATAAAATAAAATAAAATAAAATAAAATAAAATAAAA
>JBOFOQ010000014.1:0-1465 GCA_051659505.1 Fusobacteriaceae bacterium | reverse complement strand
CATTTTTTATTTTTTAACATTAAGAAAAGATTTATATTTACTACTACGCCATATTTTATAAAAAATATATGCTTTATCTAATTACTTTTCTTGTCAAAGTTCCTATTCCTATCCCCATCATTACTATGCCTATTAACATTTCTATATTTGATATATTATAAGTTGATGGTATTGGTTTAGCACCATCGCATCCTATTCCTCCAAACATACCTACGCTTATATGAATTGCCTCATTAATATCCCTAGTAAACTTCGTCAAGCTCCATGTATTCATATTAAATACACTATATCTAATTATTTCACCATTTAAGTCTATCCCTGCCAGTAAATATATAAAAGAAAAAATAAGTATTATTACTAAAGATGATAATACACAAAACCATGGTCTTTCTCCATAGCCACAAGTTAACCAATATAATGTATATTCTATTTTAGGAATTATTCCAATACATTTCCTTTCTGTATATTTTGCTAGATAGTAATATTCTCCAAAGTTGTTATCTAATGTATTTTCCTTAAATTTATTTGCAAGTATTTCATAAGTCATATATATACCTTCATATTCTTTTTTATCTTTGACCCTAGGTGTTATTTTATCAAAAAAAGTTTTTTCATCAAATTTAGTTTTATATTTATCATTAAATAAAAAATCTTCTATATAACAATTTATACTTTTAAAACCACTAAAGTCAGAGTCTATCACTTCAAGCATATTTATTTCACTATTTAGTATTATTAGGTTCTGAACACTAGTTAATTCCATTTTACTATTTTTTAATACACAATTTTCAAGTATAACAAAAGACATATCACTATTTAAAAATTTAGCATATATATTACAATTGCAAAAACTACACCCTAAGTTATCCTTCCTATTTAGTGATGGTAGTTTTTCACTTTCTTTTTTTATAAAGATACAATTTTCAAATATAACTCCTCCACCATTAAAATTACAATTTTCAAATACACAACCTATAAATCTACATTCTTTAAATTTTAAATTAGTAAATTTACAGCCTATAAATTTTGTACAAATTATATCTTCATTTTTTATTTCGTAAAAATTCTCTTCCCCTAAGATTCCTTTTTTACCTATAAATTGGTCTAATATTTTTTTATAACTATATTTTAAATTAGGATAATATCCAGTTAAACTATCCTTTTTTTTCAATATATCACTGTACAGTTTTTCGTTATTTGCTTTTCTTTTTTCCAATTGAAGTTTAGCTTTAGCTTTTTCCTCTTTAAAATTTACATAACCCATAGCATACTCCTTAAAATAAACAAAACGTACTATAAAAATAGTACGTTTTGTTTTATGTTTATTATTGCTTAATTGCAATATCAAATTGAACTATTTTTTAAAATATGAAAAATAATCTAAATATTAGGCTGCATATATAGAATCTAATTGTTCTTCAAATAGTTTCTCAGGCGTATTGTAGCCTAATATTTTTCTTGGTAA
>JBOFOQ010000013.1:0-73400 GCA_051659505.1 Fusobacteriaceae bacterium | reverse complement strand
TCTATTATTCTTTCATGCAAAATTGATAAATGAAGATTTATTTCTTCTAAAGTTAGTTGCTTTTCAAATACGGATTTGATAGAATTAAAGTCTATTGAAAATTCTTTATTGAATTGTTCAAAATACTCTACTAAAAAGTTGTTTGCGGCGATAATATCAGTTACGTTTGATAGTCTCAATTCAGCTATTAAACGTGATTGTAGAGTCCCAAAGGCTCTTTCTACTCTTCCTTTGGCTTGTGGAATACTACTAGTTTCTATAGCTATTCCTAACTTGCTACAGGCGTATCCAAACTGTGTAGAGTAATCATTTTCAATTTCTTTACTTCCCGATTTTTTATACTCAAAGACAGTTCTTCTATCTGTTAAAAATTTAGCAGGAATTCTGTATTTATTTAATATTTGAGTAATATCCCTTCAAAGTCTCTTGTGTGTCGAAATATGCCCCTACAATCATTCCAGTAGAGTCATCTATAGCGATATGTAAATAGCTTTTTTCTTTTCCAAACCAAAATTCAAAAGAAGCATCCATCTGAATTAACTCGCCAAAATACTTAGCTCTAGGCAACCTAGGATGAGCAAGTTTAGGATTTATCGCATGGTCAGTAGTCAATTGTATATTCCCCAAATCTTTTTCAGTGGTAATTTTAAGCGCATATGCTAACTTTTTTTTAGTTTTTTTATGTGATTTAGTAGAAAGAATTCGATTAGCATAAAGCAATGTTTTAACTGTTGGATAAGAGCAAAAAATATCTTCAACAGTAATTAATTTTTCATGAAAATGAAAAAAATTAAAATCAAAATATTTTTCTTTATACAATTTTAAAATTCTTTCTTTTACTTCATCAGAAAGGCAAGTTGATGGCTTTCTAGAGCGGTTTCCATGCATAAAAAAACTTTTCCCATAAAAATTATATCCTTTAATCATTCTAAAAATCTGTCTAAGAGAGCACCCTAGTTTAATAGAAGCTCTTTCTTTGTTTCCCTTAGTTTCAACTAATTTTTTTATTACTTGATATTTAATAATTTCATTATCTCTTAACTCAATCTTTTTAATTTTAACTCCCCCTTAAAGCAATATTGAATATATTATATTCTAAAAATATTTTATGACATAATCATTTTTCATTACTCTAAGACATAATCATTTTTTATTCACAATTTTAAATATTTTTTCAAATTTATTGTTGACTTTAAATTAAAATTGTAGTATATTATTTAAAGAGATTAGCACTCGACACCGATTAGTGCTAATAACTACTTTTAAAAATAGGGGTGATAAAGATAATGACAGAAAGAGAAAGGTTAGTACTTAATGCAATAGTTAACTATTATCTTGTATCAGGTGAAACAATTGGTTCACGAGCCCTTGTGAAAAAATATGGAATTGATTTTTCTTCTGCGACAATTAGAAATGTTATGGTTGATTTAGAAGAATATGGATACATATCTAAAACTCATATATCTTCAGGAAGAGTTCCAACAGATAAAGGATATAGATACTATCTTAATGAAATTCTAGAAATTGAAAAAATTACAAAATTAGAAAGAGAAAATATTGAATTAGTTTATGAAAAAAAAATAAGTGAGTTAGATACGATTTTAAGCAAAACTTCAGCACTACTTTCTAATTTAACTTCATATGCAGGAATTGTAATAGAGCCTGATCATCACAGAGAAAAAATAAAAAAAATAGAACTTGTTCATATAGATGATGATTTGATAATGGCAATTATAGTAATGGCAAATAAAGTTATAAGAACTAAAAAAATAAATTTAGATTACAATCTTACTAAAGATGAAGTTTTAGAATTATCAAAAGAAGTAAATGAAAAAATAACAAAAAATGAATTTACAGATTCTGATATTAAAAATATGTTGTCTAAAACAAGAACATATGATAAAAATCATCAAATAGAGCTAGCTTTAGGAAAAGAACTATTTCAGGATATTGAAGGGAAATTTTTCTTAAATAATGCACCGAGTATAATTGATACAGGAAGAGAAGATGTACTTGAAGTAATGCAACTTTTTGATAATAATAAAGATATTAAACACATATTTGAAGAGTTGGTTTATTCTCAAGAAAAAGATTATGGAAAAGTTAATGTAATCTTTGGAGATGAGTTAAATATAAAAGGTCTTGAAAATTATAGCTTTGTTTACTCTTTGTACAAAATTGAAGATTCTCAAGGTATAATAGGAGTTATAGGTCCTAAAAGAATGGCATATTCTAAAACAATAGGGCTTGTTGATTATGTAGCTAAAGAAGTGAGTAAAGTAATTGAAGAAATAAACATTAAGGAAGGTGTAAAGTGACGGATAAAGAAAATAAAGAAGAAAAAGATTTAGAGAAAGATTTAGAAAAAAAAGATTCAGAAAAAACTGTAAATGAAGAAGTTATAGATGCTGAAATTCAAGTGTCAGAAGTTGAGCAACTAAATATTGATAAAGAAAAATTATCGGCAGAAATAGAAAATCTTAAAAATGATTACTTAAGAAAAAATGCTGAATTTCAAAACTTTAGAAAAAGACAGGAAAAAGAATTAGAGGAATTAAGAAAATTTGCTTCTGAAAAAGTAATGATAAAACTTTTAGATAATGTTGATAATTTAGAAAGAGCAATAAGTGCTTCGTTAGAAACAAAAGATTTTGATTCATTAATTAAAGGTGTAGAGATGACACTGTCTCAAATGAAAGGTATTATGCAATCTGAAGGAGTAGAGGTAATAGAATCAGAAGATGCTATCTATGATCCTAATGTTCATCATGCAGTAATGGTTGAAGAAAGTGAGGAACATGAAAATGAACAAATTATTCAAGTTTTTCAAAAAGCATATAAAATGAAAGATAAAATTATAAGACCTGCTATGGTTAAAGTGTGTAAAAAATCATAATAAAAATAAAAATTAAAAAATAATTAGGAGGAATAAAAAATGGCAAAAATAATAGGAATTGACTTAGGAACAACAAATTCATGTGTTGCAGTAATGGAAGGGGGTTCTTTCTCAGTAATAACAAATGCAGAAGGAGCGAGAACAACACCTTCAGTTGTAAATATTAAAGAAAATGGAGAAATAATAGTAGGAGAAATAGCAAAAAGACAAGCTATTACAAATCCAACATCAACAATAGCATCTATAAAAACTCATATGGGTACAGATTATAAAGTTGATATATTTGGAAAATCATACACTCCACAAGAAATATCTGCAATGATACTAAAAAAATTAAAAAAAGATGCAGAAGCTTATTTAGGAGAAACTGTTAAAGAAGCAGTTATAACAGTGCCAGCTTATTTTACAGATGCACAAAGACAAGCAACAAAAGATGCAGGAACAATAGCAGGACTAGATGTAAAAAGAATAATAAATGAGCCGACAGCTTCAGCATTAGCATATGGTTTAGAGAAGCAAAAAGAAGAAAAAGTTTTAGTATTTGATTTAGGTGGAGGAACTTTTGACGTTTCAGTTTTAGAAATAGCTGATGGAGTTATTGAAGTTTTAGCAACAAATGGTAATAATCATTTAGGTGGAGATAATATAGATGAAGTTGTAATAAAATGGTTAGCAGAAGAGTTTAAAAAAGAAACAGGACTAGATTTATTAAATGATAAAATGGCATTCCAAAGATTAAAAGATGCTGCTGAAAAAGCAAAAAAAGATCTTTCTTCAATGATGGAAACGTCAATATCTTTACCATTTATAACTATGGATGCTACAGGACCAAAGCATTTAGAAACTAAATTAACAAGAGCTAAATTTAATGAATTAACAAAAAGTTTAATTGAAGCAACTCAAGGACCTACAAAAACAGCTCTTGAAGATGCAGGATTAAAAGCAAGTGATATAGATGAGATATTATTAGTTGGAGGTTCTACAAGAATTCCAGCTGTTCAAGAATGGGTAGAAAATTTCTTTGGAAAAAAAGCTAATAAAGGAATAAATCCAGATGAAGTAGTCGCTGCAGGAGCTTCAATTCAAGGTGGAGTATTAATGGGAGATGTAAAAGATATCTTACTATTAGATGTAACGCCTTTATCACTAGGAATAGAAACTTTAGGTGGAGTATCAACAAAAATAATAGATAAAAATACAACTATACCAGTAAAAAAATCACAAGTATTCTCAACAGCAATAGATAATCAACCAGCAGTTACAATAAATGTAATTCAAGGTGAAAGAGCAAAAGCTATGGATAATCATAAGTTAGGAGAATTTAATTTAGATGGAATTCCAGCTGCTCCAAGAGGAGTGCCTCAAATAGAAGTTACATTTGATATAGATGCAAATGGAATAGTACATGTTTCAGCAAAAGATTTAGGAACAGGAAAAGAAAATAAAGTAACTATTTCAGGTTCTGGAAATCTTTCAGCAGAGGATATAGAAAAAATGAAAAAAGATGCAGAAATGCACGAAGAAGATGATAAGAAGTTTAAAGAATTAGTTGAAACAAGAAATAAAGCAGAAATGTTAGTAACTTCAACTGAAAAAACGTTAGCAGAGCACGGAGATAAAGCTACTGAAGAAGAAAAAGTAGAAATTCAATCAGCAATAGATGAGTTAAAAGCTGTTAAAGATGGGGAAGATCAGGAAGCTATGAATGCTGCGATTGAAAAATTATCTAAAGTAGCTCATAGATTAGCGGAGGAAATATATAAGGAACAGCAAGCACAGCAAGGTGGGCAAGAAGAAGCCACTAATTCAAAGAAAGATGATGGAGTTGCTGAAGCGGAAATAGTAGACTAATTAGTAAAAATGTTATAAAATAGAGTAGTAATTATATTCTAAAATACAAAGAAGGGGATAGTTATTACGTGACTATCCTCTTCTTAAATTATAAAAAAGGAGATTTTTAATGGCTAAAAAAGATTACTATGAGGTTTTAGGAGTTACTAAAAGTGCTTCAGAATCAGAAATAAAAAAAGGATATAGAAAACTTGCTAATAAGTACCATCCAGATAAGGTAAATAATTCTTCAGAATCAGAAAAGGCAGAAGCAGAAAAAAAGTTTAAAGAAATAAACGAAGCTTATCAAGTTTTATCTGACTCACCAAAGAAACAACAGTATGATCAGTATGGACACGCTGCATTTGAACAAGGTGGTGGCTCAGGTGGATATGGTGGTGGTGGTTTCGGTGGTTTTGGAGGAGATGACTTAGGAGATATATTTGGTTCTTTCTTTGGTGGAAGTGGTGGTTTTGGAGGAAGAAACTCCAGAAGAGGTCCAGAACCTGGAGATGATTTAAGCTATACTATAGAAATAACTTTAGAAGAAGCTGCAAAAGGTGTAGAAAAATTAATAAAATATGCAAGAAATGGAAAATGTGGAACTTGTAATGGAACAGGTGCAAAGCCTAACAGTAAAATGAATAAGTGTTCTAACTGTAATGGTAGTGGAAGAATAAAGAAAATTCAGAGAACTATGCTAGGAAACTTTGCTTCAGAAGATGTTTGTGATGTTTGTAGTGGTAGTGGTCAAATTCCTGAACAAAAATGCCCTACATGTAATGGGAAAAAAATAGTGAGAGAAACGATAGAAAAAACAGTGAAAATACCTGCTGGAATAGATAGTGGTCAAAAGTTAAAATTAACAGATATGGGAGAAGCAAGTAGACACGGAGGAGCTAACGGAGATCTATTTATTGTAATTAGAATAAAATCTCATGACTTCTTTGAAAGAGATGGCTCTGATATTTATTGTAGAATTCCAGTTAGTTATTATACAGCCACTGTAGGTGGAGAAATAGAAGTTCCAACTTTAAATGGAAAGAAAACGATGAAAATACCTTCAGGGACTCAAAATGGAAAACGTTTTAGCATGAGAGATGAAGGGATAGTAAGTTTAAGAAGTGGAAGAAAAGGGACACAATATGTTGAAATATTTATTGAAATACCTATTAATTTAACTGGAACTCAAGAAAAACTATTAAAAGATTTTGATGATAGTTTAAAAGATAAAAATTATAAAGATAAAAAAAGTTTTTTAAAAAAATTAAAAGATATATTTATATAAAAAAATTGACTTTAGGTAGAAATATTACTTAAAGTCAATTTTTTATTTAAAATAAGAAAAAACCACAAGAAATTATAAAACCACAAACAATAGTGACTACTAAGCAATATCCCATAATATCTTTAGCTCCAAGTCCTGCAATTCCAAGAGCAGGAAGAGCCCAAAATGGTTGTATCATATTTGTCCAAGCATCTCCCCAAGCAATAGCCATAGCAGTTTTAGCGGTGTCAACTCCAAGATCAAGCCCAGCAGGCATCATAATAGGAGCTTGCACTGCCCATTGTCCTCCACCTGAAGGAACAAAGAAATTAACGATACCTGCACTAAAGAAAGAAAAAAGAGGGAAAGTTCTAACTGTCGAAATACTCACAAAAGTTTGAGACATTTGTGCTGCAAGAGAAATACCTTCTAAATTTTTTCCTACCATAATACCCATAATTCCAGCATAGAAAGGAAACTGTAAAATTACACCAGCAGAACCTTTTGTTGCTTCATAAATTGCATTTATAAATTTTCTAGGAGTTTTGTGAAGTAGAACACCTAAAAATAGAAAAATAAAGTTTACAATATTAAGGTTTAAATCAAACCCCTGTGTAAAGAAATAATAAATTATATAAACAACTCCCATAGAACCTAATAGAACTGAAATTAATTTAGAATTTTCTAGTTTTTCTGCAGGAGTCATATTTTTATAATTTTTTTCTTCTACAATGGGATCTATTAAAAGTTTTGGCTCTATTGATACAACATTATCATTAGTAGGATACATAGCTCTATTTAGAAAAGGTAAAACTACAGTAATGGAAATAACAATAAATATATTCATAGGTGAAAAAATTGTTAGTGATGTAGGAATAGATTTTGTTATTGCTCCTGCTGTTTGCTTAGATAACGCTTCACCAGCACTGGCAAGTTGTAAAGGAATAGAACCTGATAATCCACCGTGCCAAACAATAAATCCTGAATAAGCAGAGGCTATAAGTAGTCTATAATCTATATTTTTAATTTTTTTAGCTATTTCTCTAGCAAAAAGAGCTCCAATAACTAAACCAAATCCCCAACTAATAAGATTAGCTACAATAGAAACTAAAGTAACAACAACAATAGCTTGTCGAGGACTTGCTAATTTTGAAGCTAAAGTAGACAAAAACTTTTTAAAGATAGGAGAGTTTGCCATTGTATGACCTAAAACTAAAACAAGAGCCATTTGCATTGAGAAAGAGAGTAAAGACCAAAACCCACCAGCCCAATATTTTAAAATTTCTAAAGGATTTTGTTTAGTAAAAAAAGTAGCGGCTATAAATACAATAAAAGTAAGTATAACACAGAAAATAAATGGATCAGGTAAATATTTTTGCATTAGTGAAACACAAAATTGAGTGAAGGTTTGAAACAAATTTGATTTTTCATTATTCTTAGTATTCATTTTTATCTCCTTTAATTATATGATGTTTTATTATAGTTATTATTATATCATAGTGAAACTTATAACTCAATAAATGAAATGAAAAATAAAAATTAAATAAAAATTAAATGTAGAATAAAAAAAGATTATAAATAACTTATTTTTGACACATAAAAAAGGTATAATACTAAGAGTAAAAAATAGTAGTTAATAGGAGTTGAAAAAATGAAAATAAAAATATTTATTCTATTAGTAATATATTCTTCTATGTTATTTTCAGAAGATGTAAAAAAAATTAAAATAAATTTAGACGATGCGATTGAAAGAGCTTATGAACATGATTATATTTTGAAAAATTCTAAGCTAGATTTAGATAACTCTAATTTAAAATTAAAAGAATCATACAAGAATTTTTTACCTACTTTAGATTATAATGGAAAGTATTTAAAGTATGAACAAGAAGTTAATAGTAATAATCAAATGTATGAAAATCAAATTTCAGTGACTCAATCAATATATAGTGGTGGTGTATTATCAGCTAATTTGAAAAAGTCAGAGATTGATAAAGAAAAAAAACAATATTTGTTAATGGATACAAAAATATCTACGTACTTAACAACAATAGATAAATATATTTCTATTTTAAGTTTTAACGAACAATTAAATGTATATAAATACTCTCTAGAAAATTTATATAAGGAACATGAAGTGGTGAAACGTAAATATGATTTAGATATGATAGCAAAATCAGAAATATTACCATTTAATACAAGAATATTAAATATAAAAACTAAAATACTAGAAACTGAAAATATGATAGCTATATCAGAAATAGATTTAAAAAATTATATAGGATTATTAAATGATACAAAAATAGATTTAGCCCCAGTAGATAAAAAAAAATATGATATAAGTGCTATTAAACTTGATGAAGACGTAAAATTTGTAAGGGAAAATAATAGAACTGTAAAAATTAATCAGTTAGAATTAAAAACAAAAGAAGCTGATAAAAAAATAGCAAAATCAGAATTTCTACCAAAGATTGATGCAGTAATATCTCAGAAATCTAACGATAAAAGTTATAGTAATTCCCACGATGATTATAATTGGGAAGCAGGAGTATCTTTTAAAATGAACATTTTTGAATTTGGAAAGTCAATAGATAATTATAGAATAAGTGATAATGAAGTAAAAAAATCTAAAAATATAGAAGCTAAAATAAAAAATGACACAGAATTAGAATTAAGAAAAAGTTACTTGAATTTAGTTAAATATGAAAATATAGTCAAAGAACAAAAAGCAGCAGTAGAGTCAGCAGAAGAAAATTTTATGGTGGAAAGTAGACGATATCAGCTGGGATTAATAGACGCCATTGAACTTATAGAAATAGAAAAAATATTATTAGAAAGTAGATTAAGCTTAATAGTTGAAAATTATAATTATTATATTGCTTATGAAATCTATAACAGTTTACTTAAATAAGGAGAGGAAATGTTAAAAAAAATTATATTATCAGTATTATTAATTATAATATCAGCATGTGGAAATAAAATAAATGAGAAAAAATTGAAATTAGAAAATATAAAAAATGTAAAAACAATAGAAATAAAACCTAAAAAAATAGTGAAAACAAATATCTCTAGTGGAGTAATAGAAGCTATAAATCAAGTTATGGAAGTAACGAAAACAGGTGGTAAAGTAGTAAAAATTAATTATAAAAATGGAGAAATAGTAAAAAAAGGAGATACTGTTTTAATACTTGAAAATCAAAATATCCATTCAGAGTTTTTAAAGGCGAGAGCAGGATATTTATTTAGTCAAAGTGATTACAATACTAAAAAAGTGAACTATGAAAAAATAGTAAAATTAAGAGAAGAAAAATTTATTTCTGAAGACGAATTTTTAGTAAAAAAAAGTGGTTTTATTCAAAGTAAATCCAATTTAGATTCAAGCAGGGCTATATATTTATCAGCAAAAGAGAATTATGAAAATTTAAATATGAAATCTAAAATAACAGGAGTAGTAACAGATTTAGATGTGAAAATGTTTGAAGAGATAGAAGTGGGAAAAGTTCTATTTACTGTTGTAGATGATGAAAATCTTTATGTGAAAACCTCTGTATCACCTTATGAAATAGTAGGTGTACAAGAAGGGAATAGAGCAATTTTAGAAATAGAAGGGATAGAGGAAAAGCAAATAGGAAAGGTTATAGAAATAAATCCAGTAGCTCAAAAGGATAGCAAAAAATACCAAGTTAAAGTAGCGGTTAAAAATTCTGAGAAAAAAATAAAAAAAGGAATGTACTCAAATGTAACAATAGAAACAGGAGAAAAAATAACTCATGTAGTTCCTAAAAATGCAGTAGTTGTAAGAGACCTTTTTTCATACATATATATAAATGAAAATGGATTTGCTAAAGAGATAAAAGTAGAGCGAGGGTATTCAAATGGTGAAGAGCAAGAAGTAATAGGGACAGAACTTTTAGATAAAATGGACCTTATAATTGACGGACAATATATACTGGAAAATAAAGATAAATTAAACATTATAAAATAAGAAAGAGAGGAAATATGAATATATCAGAATTTTCAATAAAACGTCCAGTATTAACGATGATGATTATATTATCAATGGTAATACTAGGAGCTTTAGTTTTAATAAATTTAAAAACAGAACTTATGCCTAATTATAATATTCCAAGAGCTAGAATTAAAGCGACATGGAGAGGGGCTTCTCCTGAAGATATGGAAAAATTAGTAACTAGAGAAGTTGAAAAAGGATTGTCTAAAGTTGAAGGGGTAAAAAGAGTAAACACTCAATCGACTTTAGGAAGTTCCGTAGTTACGGTGGAATTTAATTATGGAGAAGATATAGATAAAAAAGTAAATGATTTAGTTACAGCAGTAAATAGAATAAGAAATCAACTTCCTGATGAGATAGACGAACCAGAAGTTTCAAAAAGTGGTGGAAATAATGATAGAGTAATATTACTTGGGGTTACAGGTACTGATTTAGTAAGTTTAAAAATATTTGCAGATAACATTGTAGTTCCTAAACTTGAAAAAATAAATGGAGTAGGAAATATAGAAGTAAACGGTGGAGATGAACGAGAAATAATAGTTAGTATCGATCCAAACAAATTAGAAGCATATAATTTAAGTATAAACGAACTTTATTCTTTACTTAAAAAAAGTAATATAAATTATCCAGCTGGTTATATAAGAGAAGGGGATAAAGAATATTTGGTTAAATTCTACGGAGAATTAAAAACTTTAGAAGATATTAAGGATATTGTACTTAAAAATAAAGATGGTGATACATTATACTTAACTGACGTAGCAAAAGTAAGTTTAGGCTCTAAGGATAGAGATACTTATGGAAGAACAAATGGAGCAGATAATATAATAATAAGTGTAGAAAAAACAGACACAGGAAATACAGTGGAAATTTCTAAAATAGTAAAGGAGGAACTGAAAAAATTAGAGCCTTATTTACCTTTAGGAACAAAATTTACAATAAATAGAGATTCAGCAATAGATATAACAAACTCAATAGAAGCAGTAAAAAATAACGCTCTTACAGGATTAGTTTTAGCAACTATTATATTATTGGTCTTTTTAAAAGATTTTAGAGCTACTTTAGTTGTCGCAGTTGCTATTCCAGTTTCAATAATTGCTACATTTGGTTTTTTTGGAGCAAAGGGAATGACTCTAAATATGATATCTCTAATGGGATTATCTTTAGGAGTAGGAATGCTTGTGGATAATTCAGTAGTTGTACTAGATAATATATTTAGACATTTAACAGAGTTAAAAGAGGATAGAATGACTGCTTCATCTTTAGGGGCATCAGAAGTTGTAGTTCCCATTATAACCTCTACTGCCACTACAATAGCAGTGTTTATTCCAATAGTATTAAGAGATGGAATGGCTAAAGAGATATATCAAGATATGGCATATTCAATAACTTTTTCTCTTATAGCCTCACTAATTATAGCTTTAACTTTTGTTCCCATGATGTGTAGTCGTATTTTGAAAAATAAAGAGAGAATTCATGAAGATGGAAAAATTTTAAATTATTTCAAAGTTAGGTATGAAAAACTACTAAAGTTATCTTTAAAAAATAGAGTTATAACAATAGGAACAGCTATACTAATGTTTTTAATTTTTGTAGTATATGGGTCGTCAAAAATTGGTGGGGAATTTATGCCTGTAACAGACGACGGAGTTTATAGCATTATAGGAGAGATGCCCAGTGGAATAGATATAGAAAAATCAAATAGAGTGGCACTGGAATTTGAAAAAGCTATAAAAAATAATAAATATACTAAACAGTACACAACTTCAGTTTCAAAATCAGCTGTTTCTGTGGTTGTTGATGTGGGAATTAAAAATGAAAGAGAAAATAAAAAAGCAATATCTGAGATTACAAGTGAAATAAGAAAAGAGATAATAAATATTCCAGATGTGAAACTTAGTGTAGTTCCCAAGGTTTCATATGGAAGAGGAGCTTCAAAGGATATAACACTTTTATTAAAATCAGATAATTCTAAACAATTAGAATATATCACAAAACTAATAACCGAAAAAATATCAGAATCTTCAAATATTGTTGATATAAGTAACTCTCTAGTAAATGGAAATCCTGAGGCTAGACTAATTTTGGACAGAAAAAAATTGGAATATCAAGGGATAAATATAAATGATTTAGGTACTAGTGTTAGTTATCAGATTTTAGGGGGAGCTCCAGTTAAAATCAAAACAGATAAGGAAGAACTAGATGTAACTTTGCAATTAGATTCAAAATATAGAGAATCTTTGGAACTATTAATGGAATCAAGGGTAAAAACATCAGAGAATGCAGTTTTAAAACTGAGAGATGTTGCCACTCTTGAAATTGGAGAAGGACCTTGGGGAATAGAAAAAGAAGACAAAATAATAACAGCTACAATAAAGGCTAATTTAGCAAATAAATCTGATTTAATAAGCAGTCAAAAATATATAAGTCAAGTGATAGAAGAAATTGGTTTACCTCAAAGTATGACTTATGAGTTTACAGGGGAAAGCAGATCGATGAAAGAGGTAAACGAGCACTTAAAACTAGCATTTATAGTTGCTATATTTTTAGTTTATTTTATTCTTGCTGCTCAATTTGAATCTTATATATTACCATTAATTGTTATGGGAAGTGTACCATTAGCAGTAACAGGAGTATATTTAGGACTTTTTGTTACAGGGCAAAAAACAAATACAATGGTATTTGTAGGAGTGATAATGCTTGCTGGAATAGTAGTAAATAATGCTATTGTTCTAATTGATTATATTCAATTTTTACAAGAAAATGGGAACTCACTATATAACTCATTGTTAGAAGCAGGAAAAACAAGACTTAGACCAATTCTTATGACAACAATGACAACAGTTTTTGGAATGGTTCCACTAGCACTGGGAATAGGACAAGGTAGTGAAAGATATAAAGGAATGGCAACAGCTGTTATTTTTGGATTAACACTATCAACCCTTTTAACTTTGATTTTAATTCCAGTTTTATTTGAAGTTTATTATGAAACTAGAAAAAAATTAGAGAATAGATTTTATAATAAATAAAAATTTAAACTTAAATAAAAAAGAGTACTTTTTAAACTGGACAAGTATAGTTAAATCCAGTTAGAGAGTACTCTTTTGTTATTAATATGTGATAAGTTCTTTTTTTCCTATTTTATTTTTATCAATTTTCTTTAAATCTTTTGCTGGAACTACAACAGTATTTGGATTTCCATCACTAATATATCTATCTTGAGGTTTTTCATCAAAATGAGTAAACCATTCATTAATATCAAGTTGAGCCCCGTCCTTTCCAGCTCTAATTCTTGGTACAGAAAGAATGTTAAAGTTCACATTAAAAATACTCTGTGAAGGATTAGCCCCAACTAAAAATGTAGTAAGGTTTTCATATTTAGTTCCGTTATACTCACCTTTGAACATAGACTCACTAAATTTTTTACTAGAAGAACCATAAGGTCGAGCAAGAGAATTCACCTTGTAACCAGGACTAATGTCATTAACCATTTTAACAATTTTGGCCATATTTTTTTCTATTTCTAATTTATCTGCCTTTCTCAAGTTTAAGTGATTCCAAGTATGGTTACCAATATCAAAACCAGTACTCAAAACTCCACTAATTCTTTCACTAATTGTTCCATCACCACTAAAAGGGTTTGCATTAATATAGATGATTCCTTTAGTTGGGAAATCAGGGTTTTGTTTTGAGAATTCTAAAAATTTATAGAGCATAGTTTCTTTATTTAGCACCAATTCACCATTGACTTTAGTAAATGATGCTTGAGTTTTATGCCCGTCATCAAAGGTTAAGAGAATTGGAGTTTTACCAGCAGGTACAGTTATATTTCCAGAAATAAAATCATTTATAGATATAGGAACATAGCCATTTTTATTTAAATAATTTAAATCTTTCTCAAAATTTGAAAAACTTCTAGAGTAGTCATCTTTAGGTTCCTCATGAGTAAAGGCATGATACATAAGTATCATTATTCTTCCTGATTCATTAATTTTAAAAGTTTTATAGTTTTCATTTCCAAACAAGGAAAACGAAAGAATAGAACAGAAGACGGTAACAATTAATAATTTTTTCATAAAATAAACTCCTTTATATTTTAATATTATTTAACTTAGTATTATTTAATATACTTTAAATCTTTATTTTCTAAAAAATCATAGGGAAAAACAAAGTAACCGTAATCCCTATCTAAGTCTAAGTTATAATTTAAATCCTTTGCAGTTTCAGAATAGATAAACCAAACATATTTTGAGCAATATGTTGTGCTATAAGTTTTTTTTCTAGAACCTATCCAATAGGTTTGATTCTTAAATTTTTCAATATTTATTAGAAATTGAGCTTTAAATTCTTCGTTAAAACCTGTATATCTTAGAACAATAACATCTCTTTTTTCTTCTAACCAATATTTGTAATGACTTTCTTGATATCCTACAAAAGGTTGAGGATAATCCGCAACTGTTAGAGGAGTAACGACAATACCAACATGACCAAACCAACCTAAAGGGTCATAAGTAACATTTTTTACTATAATATCCCCTACTTGTGTTTTACTCCAATTTGCTATGAGGTTATCACTACTTTCCCAAGGTGCATTTTTAGAAACATTGCTACAACCAAAGAGAGATAAAGTTAAAAAAGTGATAGTTAAAAATTTTTTAAAATAAAACAATGGAGCTTTAATTTTATTATTATTCATAGATATTCCTTTTTATTTTTATTTGTTTGTAAATATTATACTTGATAAAATTAATAAAACCAAATAAAAAATTATTATTTTTTATTTAAATAAAATAATAGACTAAGTTGTATAATGAATTGTCCCAAAAATTTTTTTAAAAATTTGAAATAATTAAACTTACAATTTAGCTTAAAATCAAAACAAGAACTTTATTTTATTTCTATGTGTATATGTGATATAATAATAATCGAGTAATAAAATTAATAGATATTAAGGGGAGGGGGAATGAAAAAAATATTATTCTTATTTTTACTAAGTGTATTTTTTATATCTTGTAATAATGAAGATGGGAATTATACTAATGATCAATTAGTGGTTGACCTAAATTTTCACTACAGTAAACCAGATGGTATAGCGAAAAAATATTATGATAATGGTAAATTAAGGAGTATAGTAAATTATAAATTATGGCAACCAGAGGGCATATTAAAAACATATTATAAAAATGGTCAATTAGAGGTTGAATCAAATTATAACTCAGGAGAACAAGATGGCATATTTAAAAAATATTATAAAAATGGTCAATTAGAGATTGAAGGAAATTATAAATTAGGGCAACCAGATGGCATAGCGAAAAAATATTATAAAAATGGTCAATTAGAGATTGAAGAAAATTACAAATTAGGGAAACGAGATGGCCTATTAAAAACATATTATAAAAATGGTCAATTAAAAAGTGAAGAAAATTACAAATTAGGGAAACGAGATGGCCTATTAAAAAAATATTATAAAAATGATCAATTAGAGGTTGAATCAAATTATAAATTAGGACAACGAGATGGCCTATTAAAAAAATATTATGAAAATGGTCAATTAGAGAGTGAAGAAAATTATAAATTGGGGAAAGCAGATGGCATAGTGAAAAAATATTATAAAAATGGTCAATTAAAGGTTGAATTAAATTACAAATTTGGGGAACAAGTTGGTGAATCAAAACGGTATTCTAAAAAAGGAGTATTATTGTAGAACTAAAAAAAGTTTAATTTCAGGAAAAATACTATAGAGAGAAAAAGAGCTAGAATGAAATCCAGCTCTTTTTTTATATTTTTAGGAATATCAAATAAAGACGTATCAAAATAAGAAAAAAAATATAATAGGGTTAGAGTTCTAGAAATTAACTATAAATTGTGGTATACTATGAGTAAAGAATTTATTTTAAGGGGGGCTCTTTTGGAAATTTATAAAACAATTAATGAAAAGCTAATAGTGTTAGATAAAATAGAAGAGGGAGCATGGATAAATTTAGTGTCCCCCTCACATGAAGAGATAATAGAACTAGCTGAAATGCTAGGAGTAGAAGAGCAAAGTTTAATGGCGGCATTAGATACAGAGGAAAGACCTAGAATAGAAATAGAAGATAAAGAAATACTAATAATTGTAGATGTTCCTTATTTGGAGAAAAGTACAAAAACTAGATCTGGAATTTCATATACTACACTACCTTTAGGTATTGTAATAACTCCTGAAAATATAATAACAATAGCTTCAGCAGAAGTGAGTTTACTTGCAACATTTAAAACAGGAGTGCATAAAGGTATTGTGACATCTAAAAAAACAGCATTTTTACTACAAATGCTTTATAGAAATGCAGCAAATTATTTGATATATCTTAGAAATATAGAAAAACAATCTAAGGAATGGGAAACAGAACTTTATAAATCCATGAGAAATAGTGAACTTTTAGCTATTTTGGAACTTGAGAAATCCCTTGTGTATTTCTCAACTTCTTTAAAAACTAATGAAAGTGTTTTAGAAAGATTATCTAGATTAAGTATTGTAAAAAAATATCCAGATGATTTAGAGATACTTGAAGATGCAATTATTGAAAATAAACAAGCAATAGAAATGGCAAAAATATATAGTGACGTATTAAGTGTTGTAATGGATGTTTTTGCTTCAGTAATCTCTAATAATTTTAATGTATTGATGAAAAGGTTAACTTCTATTACTATAGTAATGGGAGTACCTACAATTTTATCAGGAATTTGGGGAATGAATGTGGGAGTTCCTTTAGGAAGTTCTAAAATAGGGTTTTTAGCTGTTATAAGTTTCATAACGCTAATTTCAATAATTGTAGCGTTAATTTTAAGAAAAAAAGAATTACTATAAAAATTGTTTTTAGAAGACAAAGTTGAATAATCTACATTAATATCTTATCTTAAATTATAAAAGTATTGTTGAATCAAAAGGATAAAGGGGGAAAAATTGTATTATTATAAAAAAAGAAAAAAAAATAAATTAAAAGGTTTTTTTGTTATAATTTTAGTTTCAATTTTATTAGGGATACTAGTTTATATTATAAAACCAGAACTATCTAAAAGATATTCAGATGTAATAGGAAATTTAGAGTTAAATAATAGAGTTTTAGTTACTGCTAATAAAGTGCTAGGGAATAAATCAAATGAAAATTTAGAAACGAACACAATAATTAAAGAGGAAATAAGTGTAGAAGAAGTAAAAATAGATATAGTGGAGGTTAAAATATATAAGAATGAATATAAAAATGTCACATATGCCACTATTTCAAAAGAAGAAAAAGGTAAAAATATAGTAAAAAAATTGAATGTTAATATATATAGACCTCTTGATTCAACTGAACTAGCTCCTGCTATAGTGTATATAAATGGTGAAAACTGGAGTTTTAAAAAAGACCAAAGTGAAAATAATATTTTTTATAATCACTTAAAAAAACTTAGAGAAAAAGGGATAGCGGTAATTGATGTTCAGTATAGAGATGTAAATGAAGCTGTTTTTCCTAATCAAATATATGATATTAAAGGGGCAATTAGATTTATAAAAGCCAATGCTGAAAATTATGGAATTATACCAGAAAAAATATCAGTAGCTGGTGAAGGGACAGGAGCAACCTTAGCTTTACTTTTAGGAACAACAGCAGGAAAAGAAGAATTTGAAGGGAATATTGGAGGAAATAAAGAGTATAAAAGTAGTGTAGATTCTGTAATATCTTTTGGTGCAGTTACTGATTTAATAAATATTTCACAAGATTTTAATGAAAAAATTCTGAGTAAAGAATTAGCAGTAAAAAGATTTGATGAAAAAGATGCTCCAGAAGCAAAATTGATCGATTTTAATGAAGAAGGATGGCAAGGGCTAAAAGGTATAAGAGCTTTAAAAAGAGAGCAGCAAACAAAATCATATTTTTGGAATAAGGTTCATTTAACTGAAATGGCAAGTCCTTTATATTATGTGGATAAAAATAGTGCTCCAACTTTTGTTTCGCATGGATTATTAGATAAAGACTCTCCAATAAAACAAAGTCTAAAATTAGTTGATGCATTTATAATGTCAGATGTAGAGAATATGTATGTTAGTGATTCTAAGGGCGATGGAAATGAACCTAATGAAGATATAACAAATTTTGCATTAGAGTGGGTTACAAAGAGACTTAAAGGTAAACAATTATGAAGGCATTAATAGTAGTTGATTTACAAAATGATTTTTGTAAAGGTGGTTCTTTAGAAGTTAAAAATACAGAAGAAATAATACCTAAAATAAATAAACTTATAAAAAAAATGAGGAAACAAAACTTCTTAATTATAGGGACAAAAGATTGGCATCCTCTTTGTCACAAAAGTTTTGAAATAAACAAAAGTGAGAAAAGTTTAATTGGAATAGATAACTATTGGCCTGTACACTGTGTTCAAAATACTTATGGTAGTAAATTTCACAAAGAATTAGAAGAAGTGGATATAGTAGTAAAAAAAGGTATAGATAGTGAAGTTGACTCTTACAGTGCTTTTTTTGATAATAAAAAAATAAACCAAACAGAACTAAATGAAATATTAAAAACTAAAAATATTAAAAAGATATATGTTGTAGGTGTAGCAATAGATTATTGCGTGAAATATACTGTGGAAGATGGATTAAGTTTGGGATATGAAGTCTATGTTGTTACAGATGCTTGTAAAGGGGTTAATTTAAAAGAAGAAGATTCGAATGAAGCGTTAAAATATCTAGAAAAAATAGGTGCTAAATTAATAAAATTAGAAGAGATTATACCGTGAAAATAAACCATAAAAATAAGAGGAGTGTAAATTAATTTACACTCCTCTTATTTTTATGGTTATAACTAAATTTTTTTTATTTAGCAGCATTTCCTGCTATGTTTAAAACGTCCCAAGTCCTAGCAAATGGAGGTGAGTAACATAAGTCAAGCATTCCAAGTTCATCAACAGTCATTTTAGCATAAATAGCAGTAGCAAGAACATCGACTCTTAAAACAGCACCTTTCTTACCTAATATTTGTCCACCTAAAATAACTCTTGTTTCAGCATGATAAATTATTTTTACCCAAATATCACTTTGTCCAGGATAATAATTAGTTTGATTTTTATCTTTTATAAAAAGAGTTTTATAATTAATTTTCATTTTAATAGCTTCTTCTTCAGAAATTCCTGTTCTTCCAGCTTCTAAGTTCATAATCTTAACAGCAGCAGAAGCTAAAGTTCCTTTAAAAGTAGTTTCAAGACCAGCAAGATTCTCTCCTACTATTCTCCCTATTTTATTAGCAGTTGTAGCTAAAGGAATGTATACATTTTCATTTTTAACAGAATGAAAAACTGTAGCACAATCTCCAGCAGAATAAATATCAGGAAGTGAAGTTTGTCCATGTTCATCAATTATAAGAGCTCCATTACCTAACATCTTAATTCCTGTTTCTTTTAAAAATCCAGTGTTAGGTCTAACTCCAGTTGCGATAATAACAGCATCAGCAGGATATTCTCCTTTGTTAGTTATAACACTAGAAATTTTACCATTCTTATCAGTGAATTCAAGAACAACCTCTTCAAGATGAAGGTTTATATTTTCATGACTTCTAAGTTCTTCTTCCATGATATCAGTCATATCTTTATCGAAGCTGTCTGGTAAAATTCTAGGAGTTAATTGTATAATTCTTATATTTTTTTTCTTAAGATGATGCATAGCCTCAGCAGATTCAATTCCAATGTATCCAGCACCAATGATAACAATATTTTGAATATCATCTCTCATCACTACATTTTTAAGAGATATACCATCAGCATACTCTTTAAGTGTGGAAACATTTTCCAAATTAGCATTTTTAATAGGTGGAATAATAGCGTGAGCACCAGTTGCTACCATAAGTTTATCAAATTTATCCTGAAATATAGTATTATTATCTAAATTTTTAATTGTTAAAGTTTTATCAGTTGGATTAATTCCAATAACCTCATGATTTATTCTAATATCCATTCCTGCTTCAATAAATTTTTCTACAGGTCTTGCAATCATGTTATCAGGTTTTTCAAAAAAATCTCCAACGTAGTAAGGAAGACCACAAGCTCCCCATGAAACAATATTTGTTTTTTCATAAATAGTTAATTCTAAATCTTTATTAAGTCTACTAGCTTTAGCAGCAGCACTCATTCCAGCTGCAACTCCTCCAATTATAATAACTTTCAAATGATAACCTCCAAATTAAATTATTTTCATAGTAATAAAATTTTTACTTAGTTTTGGTCATCATCTTCTGTAGAAGAAGAAGAATAAGTTTCCATATTTATTTCACCTAAAACTTTAGCAGAAATAACACCAGCAGTCATAGAACCACTAACATTTAAAGCTGTTCTTCCCATATCTATAAGAGGTTCAATAGCAATTAATAATCCTACTAATCCCACAGGAAGGTTTAAAGAAGAAAGAACGATAAGAGCAGCAAATGTAGCACCCCCACCAACTCCTGCAACACCAAAAGAACTAACAGCAATTATTATAACCAATTGAACAACGAAAGAAACAGTAATAGGAACTCCAACTGTAGGAGCTATCATAATAGCAAGCATAGCTGGATATATTGCAGCACAACCATTTTGACCAATAGAAGAACCAAAAGAAGCTGATAAGTTTGCAACACCTTCAGATATACCCATTTTTTTAGTTTGTGCTTCTACATTAAAAGGAATAGAACCAGCACTTGTTCTAGAAGTAAATGCAAAAGTCAAAACTGGTAAAGATTTTTGAATAAATCTAATAGGACTTAATCCTGTTAACATTATAAGAACTAGATGTACAATAAACATTGCAATTAAAGCAACATAAGATGCTAAAACAAATGTTCCAAGTTTTAAAATTTCTTCTATATTAGAAGTTGCAACAACCTTGGTCATAAGAGCAAGAACTCCAAAAGGAGTAAGTCTTAAAACTAAAGTAACAGTTCTCATTACAACATCGTGAAGAGAATTAACTATATTTTTAAAAGTTTCAAAAGACTTTGGTTTTTTCTTCATAATTCCAAGAGCTGCAATTCCAGTAAATGCAGAAAAGAATACAACAGAGATAGTAGATGAGTCTCTAGCACCAGTCATGTCAAGAAAAGGATTAGTTGGAATCATTTCTACAAATTTAGAAATAAAAGAAGCTATACTAACATCTGCAACTTTTCCTTCTAAATATGCACCTCTAGCCATTTCTTTAGCTCCAACTTGTAAACCTTCAGCAGTTAATCCAAATAAAAGAGCAGTTCCTACACCAATTAAAGCAGCAATAATAGAAGTTCCAATTAAAATGCTAATAATTAATCCACCCATTTTACCAAGAGATTTACCGTCTTCTAAATTAATAATAGAAGAAACAATAGAAACCATAATAAGAGGCATAACTATCATTTTAAGCATTCGAACATATCCATCTCCAATTATGTTAATATACATTACAGATGTAGTAACTATTTGGTTATTTGATCCGTATATATATTGAAGAACAACTCCAAAAACTATAGCCATTCCAAGAGCTAAAAAAACTCTTTTAGAAAAAGCAACAAATTTGGCTTGCATTAAGTAAAGAATAAAAATTAAAACAGCAAAAATAATTAAATTAATTAAAACTAACATGTAAATCCTCCCAAATTATATTATTTATTATATTATATATTTTTTTTTACCATAATATCAAGTATCATTTTATCAGTTTCATTCATGGCATCACGTCCAATAGAACAGGCATTAACTATGGTTTGTTCTACTGATTTATCAATAATTCCTTCGTCACCTCCAATAATGATTTTATCATTAGCAAGAAGCGCCGCTTGAATACCAGCACTAACTCCAGTTGCTACTTTTAAAGAACATCCCGGTTTAGCACCGTCACAGAACATCCCAGTGATGTTACCTAAAACATTTTTAATAGTACCTTCAATCTCGGGAAGTTTTCCGCCCATAAGATAAGAAATAGCACAACTTGATCCTGTAGAGGCAACAACACAACCGCAAAGAGCAGAAAGTCTACCTAAGTGATTCTTCATATGTATTGCAACTAAACTGCTAAGGGCTAGAGCTCTTAACAATTCTTCCTCAGTGGAATTAAGTTTAGCAGCAGCAGCAATAACAGGAACAGTTGCCGTTATTCCTTGGTTACCACTTCCAGAATTAGTCATAACTGCCATAGTAGAACCTGCCATTCTAGCATCAGTAGCAGCAGCAGTAAGTCCTATGGCATAACTTTCTAAAGAATCACCTAAAACACCATTGCTCATATGTGAAATTCTTGTTTTCCCAACTTTGAGTCCATAGTCATTAATTAACCCTTCCTTTGCAATAGCTTCATTTAAAACGATAATATCTTTTAAAAAATACAAATCGGCTAAAGGAATATTCATCGAAAAATCATAGATAGAATTAACTGTCATAAAAGATCTGTCTTCATCATTAACAGAGTTTAAAATAGTACCATTATCACAATTAGTTTTAAGTAGAGAAACACCATTTTTTTCAATAGATGAAATCGCAGTATGAAAATCTTTAATTTCAACGACAGCAGATTCAGAACCTTTACTCACATTAACTTTAATATAGAGCTTGTTTGGTTCTGTAGAAAGATGTGTAGTAATAAAACCTTCTTTTAAAAGTTCTTTAGAATGGAGAATATCCTCTTCAGAGATATTATTTAAAACTTCTAAGCCTTTAGATGATTTACCGGCATAGACTCCTACTGCTGTAGCAATATTAACTCCTTTCATACCTGTTCCTGGAATACCCACACTCATAGCATTTTTTATGACATTACCTGAAAGAGTAAGTTCAACTTTATCAGGTAATACACCTAAAACTTCAGTTGCTTTTGCTGCAGCATAAGCAACTGCAACAGGTTCTGTACAACCAAATGCAGGAACAACCTCTTTTTTTAAAATTTCGATAAACTTGTTATTAATTAAAATATTACTCACGGTTCCTCCTTTAAAAAAAATAGAGTAAATTTAAGAAAATTACTTTCAAATTATAATAACATCT
Source organism: Fusobacteriaceae bacterium (assembly GCA_051659505.1). GTDB lineage: Bacteria > Fusobacteriota > Fusobacteriia > Fusobacteriales > Fusobacteriaceae > JAGNZR01. The sequence goes on along the minus strand of JBOFOQ010000013.1, from coordinate 50,399 downwards.
AAAACAAAAAAAATCAACGAAAAACTCTTGAATATGTTATAATAAACTTGAGGAAAATGATAAAAGAAAGTGGAGTTGAATAAAATGGATAAAATATATTATTTTGATAATTCAGCAACAAGTAATCCAAAACCAGAAACTGTTTACTCAAGTGTGCAATATGCACTGAAAAAATTAAATAGTAATCCAGGGAGAGGTGGACATAGATTGGCTGTAAAAACAGCTGAAGAAATATATAAAGTTAGAGAAAAGATAGCATTTTTTTTTAATCTAGAAAACTCTTTAAATGTTGCTTTTACAAGTAATTCAACAATGGCTTTAAATATAGCTGTAAGAGGAATATTGAAAAGTGGAGATAGAGTATTGACTTCATATTTTGAACATAATTCTGTTATTAGACCTCTTTATAAAATGATGGAAGAAAAAATAATAAATGTCGAAATATTAAAAAATGAATTTAATGGAATTGAATTGAAGAAAAAGCTAGAAGAAGATAAAGTAAATAAAGAAAAAACTATAAAAGCAGTAGTTATAAATCATATGTCTAATGTTACAGGTAAAATTATAGATTTAGTAGAAATTGGTAAAATATGTAAAGAAAACAAAATTTTATTAATAGTAGATGCTTCTCAAAGTGCAGGAATAACAAAAGTTGATATGAAGGAAATGAATATAGATATCTTGTGTTTTACTGGTCATAAATCTTTATTTGGAATGCAAGGAATAGGTGGTTTATGCCTTAAAGATGGTTTGAAATTAGACTCGTTAATAGTGGGGGGGACAGGAAGTCACTCAAGAGAAAAACAGCAACCTTTGGAGATGCCAGATTGTGTAGAAGCAGGGACACTAAATACACCAGGAATAATATCATTAGGAGCAGGAATAGATTTTATAAATGAAGTAGGAATAAAAAATATAGAATTACATGAAAAACAATTAAAAGAAAATTTTATAAAAGGACTTAAAAGTATAGATAAAGAAAATAAAATTAAATTATATACAAGTTATGGGGCAAGTGATGGTCCGGTTGTTTCTATAAATATAGAGGGAGTAGTAGCTTCAGAACTTTCAAATATACTAGATGAAGAATTTGGAATAATAACTCGTTCTGGACTCCACTGTGCACCTCTTATCCATGAGTTTTTAGGAACTGAAAATACAGGAAGTGTAAGATTTTCTTTTGGTTATTTTAATACTATAGATGAGATAGATTATGCTGTGTCTAAAATAGAAAAAATATTAACTTACTTAGACTAAAAAATTACTAAAATAAAAAAAATGGAGGGAATTATGAGTATTAGAGAAAAAATTATAGAAGAGTATGAGTTGTTAAAACCTGAAATGATTAAAACAATAGGGGAATTAGTAAAATTTCCAAGTGTATTAGATGAAAAAGCTGTGGAAACACCATTTGGAGAAAATATAGACTCATGCTTAGATAAAGCGTTAGAGAAATGCAAAGAATTAGGATTTAAAGTTTATAAAGATACTAAAGGATATTATGGTTATGCTGAAATAGGAACAGGAAAAGATATGATTGCAGTATTAGGTCATTTAGATGTAGTACCAGCTGGGGATATAGAGAAGTGGGATTCTCCACCTTTTGAAATGGAAGAAAGAGATGGGAAACTTTACGGAAGAGGGACACAAGATGATAAAGGACCTACTGTAATAGCATTATATGCCATAAAAGCTATTATGAATATGGGACTAGAACTAAATAAAAGAGTTAGAGTTATATTTGGAACAGATGAAGAAAATTTATGGAGATGTATAAATAGATATATGGAATTAGAAGAAAAACCATCTATGGGATTTACTCCAGACTCTAAATTTCCAATGATTTATGCAGAAAAAGGACTGTTACAATTTAATGCTGTTGGAAAAGGTGAAAGTATAGAACTAAATGGTGGCGGTGCATATAATGCTGTACCAGATAAATTTCAATATAAAAGTAAAGAGTCAAAAAAAGTAGAGGAAAAATTAAAAAATAATAAAGCTAAATATGAAATAAATGGAGATGAAATAACTGTATTTGGAAAATCTGTTCATGCTGCAGTGGGAGAAGAAGGAATAAATGCAATAAAGTTATTAATGCTAGCATTAAAAGATACTGGAATATCTACGCCGTCTCTAGATTTTATAAATGATTATGTAGGGAATGATCCTTATGCAGAAAAAATATTTGGTGTTTTAGAAGATGAAGCTTCTGGAAAATTAAAATTTAATTTAGGAAAAGTTGAAATTAATAGTGAAAAATCTTTATTAGGTATTGATATTAGAATTCCAGTTACAATAAGTAAAGAAGAGATTGTTGAAAAAATAAAAAATGTAATTAAAAAGTATGGTTTCCAGTATGAAGAGAGAGATTTTTTAAGATCTTTATACGTACCTTTAGATCATACCTTAATAAAAACGCTTAGAAAAGTTTACGAAGAGGAGACAGATTTTGATTCAACACCTCTATCTTCAGGTGGAGCTACCTATGCAAGGTCAATGGAAAATTGTGTAGCATTTGGAGCAGTATTTCCAGATGGACACAAAACAGAGCATCAACCAAATGAAAATTTAGCAATAAGAGATATGGACAGAGCTTTTGTAATATATGCTAAAGCTATTTATGAACTTGCTAAATAACAATATTAAAGATAAAAAAAATTAAAGATAAAAAAAATTAAAGATAAAAAAAATTAAAGATAAAAAAAATTAAAGATAAAAAAAATTAAAGATAAAAAAAATTAAATTAAACTAAAGGAGAATTACATGTCAAAAAAAAAGAAATTTCAAATGCCAAGCTCGTATACAGTATTATTTTTATTAATAGCCTTAGTTGCAATTTTAACATGGATAGTACCAGCAGGTGCATATAAATATGTAGATGCTACAGCTTCAAAATTGCAACCTATACCAGGAACTTATGAAGTTATACCAAAAACTCCACAAGGGTTATGGGAAGTTATTATGGCACCTGTAAGAGGATTTTCAGATGCACAAGATATAGCTTTATTTGTTCTTATAATCGGTGGTTTTTTAGGAATAGTAATGAAAACAGGAGCTATAGATGCTGGAGTAGCAGCAGTTGTTAAAAAATTTAAAGGAAATGAAACATTAATGATACCCATTATGATGGTTGTATTTGCACTAGGAGGAACAACATTTGGTATGGCAGAGGAAACTGTTGCATTTTATGCTATTTTAACTCCTGTTATGCTAGCTGCAGGGTTTGATACAATAACAACAATGGCAACAATTTTATTAGGATCAGGAATAGGATGTTTAAATGCTACAGTAAATCCTTTTTCAACGGGAATAGCTTCAGGATTTGCAGGTATTTCCATTGGAGACGGAATATTTTTAAGAGGTGGAATGTTAATAATTCAATTGGCCTTAGTAAGCATGATGATAATGAAATATGCAAAATCAGTGAAAGAAAATCCTAAAAATTCAGTAGTATTTTCAACAAGAGAAGCAGACTATGAGTTTTTTCTAGGAAAAACTGCTGCCAAAAGTGAAGAAGAAAAAGAATTAACATTTAAAAGAAAATTAGTGTTAACATTGTTTACATTTACATTTGTAACTATGATTTTAGGTGTAATTCCATGGGCCTATAAGTTTAATATAAATATATTTAAAGATTCAGCAACAGCATTAAAAAATACTCCAGTTGTAGGAAGTTTATTAGGGGAAATAGTTCCATTAGGTGATTGGTGGTTTAGTGAAATGACGGTTTTATTTTTAGTTATGGCAGTAATTATAGGAAAAATATATGGAATGAAAGAAAAAGAAATAGTTTCAACTTTTATTGATGGAGCTAGAGACATATTAGGTGTTGCCTTAATAGTTGGACTTTCAAGAGGTATTACAATTGTTATGGGGGCTGGAGGAATGACAGCAACAGTTTTACATTTAGGAGAAACATATTTAACAAATTTAGGAAAAATACCGTTTATTATATTCACATATTTATTTTATATGCCTATGGGATTCTTAATTCCATCAACATCAGGACTTGCAACACTAACAATGCCAATTCTTGCTCCACTTGGTGATTTTGCAGGAGTTTCAAAAAGTGTTGTAGTAACAGCGTTTCAATCTGCGTCAGGAATAATGAATTTAATAACTCCAGCCTCTGCAGTTGTTATGGGCGGATTAGCTTTAGTAAGAGTAGACTATGTAACATGGTTAAAGTTTTCAGCTAAATACTTAACTGTTATATTTTTAACAACATGTGCAGGTTTAATTTTTGGAGCTTTAATAGGATAAAAGAAAAAAGTAAATAAAAAAGCAAATAAAAAAGCAAATAAAAAAGCAAATAATATACAAAAAATAAAAAATGCTTTACAAAAAAGTAAAAAAATGGTATTATAGTTCTTGTGTGCGGGAATAGCTCAGTTGGTAGAGCGTCAGCCTTCCAAGCTGAATGTCGCGAGTTCGACCCTCGTTTCCCGCTCCAAACTATCGCCCCGTTCGTCCAGTGGTGAGGACAACAGATTTTCACTCTGTAAACAGGGGTTCAATTCCCCTACGGGGTACCATATTAATTATGGGGACGTAGCTCAGTTGGGAGAGCAACGCACTTGCACTGCGTAGGTCAGCGGTTCGATCCCGCTCGTCTCCACCATTTTTGCCTAGATAGCTCAGTTGGCTAGAGCATTCGGTTCATACCCGGACGGCCGTAGGTTCGAATCCTATTCTAGGCACCATTTATTAATTGTGCACCTTTATTAGGTGTTTTTTTTTATATTTTAAACAAATTAAAAATAAAAAACAGAGGAGTTAAAGCATGGAAATACTTAAATTTATATTAGCAGGATTAATATTGGGAATGCCTTTTGGTCCTGTTGGAATATTATGTATGGGAAAAACAATAGAAGAGGGAAGAAAAAGTGGTTTTTATTCAGCTTTAGGAGCTGTTACAGTTGATGTTATATACAGTGTTGTAGTTTTTTATACATTAATGAAGGTGAATTATTTAATTGTGTCACATGATTTTATACTTAGGGTAATAGTCGGAATATTTTTAATGATAGTAGGAAGTACAAAACTTTTTGGAAAAAATAAAATAGACAAAAAATTGTTTAAAAAAGAAGGTTTCGAAAAAATAGAAGTAAGTGAAAATTTGAAAAAAAAATATATAAATATTTTTTTTATATCCCTTCCAAATGTATTTAATGTAGTTACAATAATAACTATATTTACAGGATTAGATATATTTAGTATAAAAGGTGATTATATTGCAATTAAGCTAATATTAGGAATGTTTATAGGAGATTCTCTACTTTGGTTTGTAACAACTTTTATATTGGGAAGTTTAAGAGAAAAAATAACGGAAAAAACTATTGGACTTGTTGTTAAAATTTGTGGTGGTTTAGTATTTTTGTTTGGTGTTGTTTTAGAAGTTCAAGCTATATTTTCAAAATTATAATTATTAAAAAAGAGGCAAAGCCTCTTTTTTAATATCCATTTGTCATAATAAGTTGCTGTTCCTTGCTTTTATCTCTTTTAAACCCTATATGCATACGATTTTGATTTTTATAAAAAATAATCATATCATATGAGATTTTAGATTTTATTATTTTATTAAAAATTAATCGTTGGTCATGGGAACGACTACTTCTAAAATCAACAGCTAGCCCTGATAAGTGACCAGAACGAGAGGCACCTCCCACAGAGCTATTGTGGCTAGGACTTCTGTACCAACTAGTTATAGCAAGAGGTTCTCCTAGCAAATCACGAAGGTCTTCTAATCTTTTAGCAGTATATTTTAAATTACTGTAAATAGAATCAGATATAGGAATATCAGTTTTAATAGCTTCTTTTAAAGTAAAGTTTCTAGAAAGCTTACTGTTTAAATCTCTTTTTTTTCCATGACTATTAAGAGAACTACACCCTGTAAAATAAAAAAGTACAAAAATAAAAATAAAAAATTTAAATTTATTACGGTTATTCTTCAAATTATCACCTTCTAACCATCTTTTAATTAAAAATAATATAAATTAACGTCTTTTTCCAAATTTAGGAATAGACATATTTGGCATGCTTCCCTTAGAGAGAGCAGACATATTTGGCATTTTTCCACCACCAAACATTTTCATCATTTGCTTCATTTGCTCAAATTGTTTTAAAAGTTTATTAATATCAGATACTTCTGTTCCACTACCTTTAGCTATTCTAATTTTTCTATTAGATTTTAAAATTTCAGGATTTTTCTTTTCTTTTTTTGTCATAGATTGGATAATGGCTTCAACTTTTTTCATCTCTTTTTCAGCAGGAGCAATATCTCCTATATCCCCAGCACCAGGAATCATTTTTAATATATTTTTTAAAGGTCCAAGTTTTTTTATCATTTGAAGTTGCTTTCTAAAATCTTCCAAATCAAATTTTTGTGTTCTAATTTTTTCTTCCAGTGATTTTGCATCATCATCACTTATTGCTTCTTGAGCTTTTTCAACAAGAGAGATAACATCTCCCATTCCTAAAATTCTAGAAGCTAATCTTTCAGGATGAAAAAGTTCTATATCTTCAATTCTTTCCCCAGTACCAATAAATTTAATAGGCTTTCCAACAACAGACTTAATAGAAAGAGCTGAACCTCCTCTGCTATCACCGTCTAATTTAGTTAAAACTACACCGTCAATACTTATTGCAGCATTAAAATTCTGTGCAAGATTAACAGCGTCTTGACCTATCATAGCATCTACTACTAATATAATCTCTTGAGGTTTAGTTAGTTTTTTTATCTCTTTTAATTCGTTCATAAGAGTTTCGTCTACGTGAAGTCTACCAGCAGTGTCAAGAATAACATAGGTAGCCCCGTATTCTAAGGCTTTAACCAATGAATTTACACATATATCAACAGGATTTCCACAGTTTTCTTCAGCATAAACAGGAACTCCAATTTTTTCACCTAAAACTTGTAATTGCTTAATAGCAGCAGGTCTGTATACGTCAGCTGCAACTAAATAAGGTTTTTCACCTTGTTTTTTTAAAAAATTAGCAAGTTTTGCAGCAAAAGTAGTTTTTCCTGCTCCTTGAAGACCTGCAAGTAGAATTATAGTTGGATTTTTAGGGGATTTAGTAAGTCTTGAATTAGTTCCACCAAGAAGTTCAATTAATTCATCATTTACTATTTTAATAAATTGTTGACCTGGATTAATACCAGAGAGAACAGTTTCACCAAGTGATTTTTCTAAAATTTTAGTGGTAAAATCTTTTACAACTTTGTAATTTACATCAGCTTCAAGAAGGGACATTTTAACTTCCTTAAGAGCATCTTTAACATTTGCTTCACTTAATTTTCCATGTCCCCTTACTTTCTTAAAAATATTTTGAAATCTATTTCCTAAATTTTCTAACATCTATTTCACCTCTTCATTATAAGTTTAAAACATTTTTTCTAATATTTTATCTATATTTTCTATAGTTAAATCTTTTTTTAAGTTTTTAAGTTCTTTTTCTATTTCACATTCTTTTTTATAAAAACCAATATTTTTTTCATAATCATTAAGAATTTTTATACCTCTTTTAATATTGTCGTAGACAGCTTGTCTACTTACAGTATGGTTTTTAGCTATTTCAGAAAGAGATAAATCACCTTCTAAATAGTCAATTAAATAATCTTTTTGCTTATCACTTAATAAATTTTTATAATAGTTTAAAAGAACAGATATTTCTAATAATTCATTTAATTCCACAAGGTCACCTACTTCCTATATTCTTATTTATTATAGTAAATATATGCTAAAGTGTCAAGGGAACATATATTATGAAAATATAATAAAAAAGGCTTAACCATACCCAAATGATTAAACCTTAATTTTTATTAAAAAAATTAATTAATTTTTTTTAGCTGCTTCAAACTTAGCCCATACTCCAGCTTTATCTAATATAGATTTTACTGTTCTAGTAGGTTGAGCACCATTTAAAAGTAATTTGATGATTTCTTCCTCTTTTAAAACTACTTTTGAATCTTCTAATGGGAAATAGTTTCCTAATTGAGCAAAAGCTTTTCCATCTCTTTTAGTTAAAGCTTCCATAGCTACTATTCTGTATACAGGTCTCTTTTTTGCTCCTAATCTAGTTAATCTTATTTTTAACATTATTAATCACTCCTTAAATAATTAAATTTTATATTACTAGATTAGTATATATCAAAATATAAAAAGTGTCAAGTAATTTTTCTTTACGTAATAAACATTGAAAAAAACAATAAAAATTAGTATAATTATAAAAGAAGAAGAAAAAATATAAGAAGGTGAATAAAAATTGAAAATTGGAAAATTAAATATTTCAGATTTAAAATCCCTTATTTTAGATAATATAAGAAATAATCGTGAAGAGGTTTTAACTAACCCTGAAATTGGAGGAGATTGTGCTATTATAGAGTGCAAGGGAGAGAAACTAATATATTTATCTTCAGATCCTATAACTGGTTCTACAAAAGAGATCGGAAAGTTAGGGGTAAATATAAATGCTAATGATATAGCTACATCAGGAACAGCCCCCTTAGGGATAATGTTGACAATTTTAGCACCGCCGAACACTAAAAAAAATGAGTTAGAAAAAATAATAAAAGAAGCTCAAGATGAGTGTGATAAACTTAATATGTCAATATTAGGAGGTCATACTGAGATTACAGATGCAGTAAATAGGATAATAATTTCTGTAACTGCTATTGGAATTGGGGAAAAAAAAGAATTGAAATTGCAAAATAAGATAAAAGCAGGAGATTGTTTTTTAATAACCAAAGGGGTTGGAATAGAGGGAACAGGAATAATTGCAAGTGAAAAAGAATATGAGTTAACAGAAAAATTTGGAAAAGACTTTGTAGATAAAGCGAAAGATAATTTACAACATACAAGTGTAGTAAAAGATGGAATATTAGGAAAAAAATTAGCTAAGAGTATGCATGATGCTACTGAAGGTGGACTATTAGGTGCAATATGGGAACTCTGTGAATTTTGTGGATTTGGAGCTGAAATTTATGAAGAGAAAATATATATTTCTAAAGAAACTAGAGAGATCTCAAATTACTATAAAATAAATCCTTTGAGATTAATTTCAAGTGGTACTATGCTAATTTTAGTAGAAAAAAAAGATTTGGAAGAACTTAAAAAAAAATACTCTGAAAATAATATTGAAAGTTATTTTATAGGAGTATTAACTGAAAATAAAGAAAAGCTAATGATAAATTCAATTGGAGAAAAAACTTTAATTGAAGAGCCTGAAAGCGATGAACTATATAAAGTACTTTAAAAAAAGAAGAATTATACAAAGGGGAGACGTTTAATAATGAGTATAAAATTAAAGGCGATAGAGATATTAAGAGAGTACAGGTCGGGTAAATATTCAAATATACTACTTGGTGAATTTTTTAAAAAAAATAATTTTACAAATGGGGAAAAAGGGTTTATTACTGAAGTATTTTACGGTGTAATAAGAAACGAGATTTTTATAGATTACGAAATAAATAAAAGAGTAAAATCTATAAAAAAAGATTGGTTAAAAGAACTTTTAAGAATATCGTTATATCAATTAACATATATGGATAGTGACGATAAAGGTGTTGTTTGGGAAGGTTCTGAACTGGCAAAGAAAAAATATGGAGTTCCTGTTGGAAAATTCGTAAATGGTGTTCTAAGAGCATATATAAGAGAAAAAGACTCTGATATATTAGAACTGAAAAAAGAAGGAAAGTTAGACGTTTTATACTCTTGTCCACTTTGGTTTTACGAAGTTGCAAAAAATAAATATAAAGAAAATGCAAAAAAATTCTTACTATCAATAAAAAAAGTACCATATATGAGTTTTAGAGTAAATAAAATTAAGTATACTGATGAAGAGTTTGAAAAATTATTAGTGGAAAATAAAATAAATATATTAAAAAAAGTTGAAAGTATCTATTATGTGGATTCAGGTGTTCTTTTGAACTCTCAAGAGTTTAAAGAAGGGAAAATAACAGTTCAAGATGCTTCATCGTATTTGTGTGGAAAAATTTTAGCTCCTAAAAGTGGGGAATCTGTAGTAGATGCCTGTAGTGCTCCAGGAGGAAAAGCTATTTCCATGGCAGAAATAATGGAAAACAAAGGTGAAATACTAGCTTTTGATATTCATACTCATAAGCTCAAATTAATAGAAGATAATTGTAACAAAATGGGGGCTACTATTGTAAAAGCAATAAAAATGGATGCGAGAAAATTAGTTCATCAAAGTAAAAAATTTGATAAAATATTAATAGATGCCCCTTGTTCTTGCTATGGCGTATTGAGAAAAAAACCAGAAGCACTATATAATAAAAATAGAGAAAACATTTTAGAACTAGCAGAGTTGCAGTATGAAATATTAAAAGCTGGAGCTGAAATATTAAAAGTTGGTGGAGAATTAGTTTATAGTACTTGCACAATAACAGAAGAAGAGAATACCATGAATATTGCTAAATTTTTAAAAGAACACAAAAATTTTAAAAGTGTAGAAATAACAATGCCAGAAAATGTAAATGGAGTTTTTGATGAATTTGGTGGTTTTCAAATAGATTATACAGAGGAAGTTTTAGATAGTTTCTATATTATAAAATTAACAAAAATAGATTAAGGTGGAGTTGGAAAAGTGCTGGAAGAATTAAAAGAAGCTAATGAATATATAATAAAAAAAATAGTTGAAAAAAATAAATTAATTATAAAAATGGAAGAGTATGCAAGGGAAAATAATGTTCCAATAATAACAAAAGAAGTAGCTAAATATTTAGAATTTTTAATTAAAAGTCATAAATTTAACTCTATTTTAGAAATAGGAACAGCTATTGGTTATTCTGGAATAGTAATGTTAGAGGCTATGAATGAAAAAAAAGGAAAACTAGTAACAATTGAGATAGATGAAATCAGATATGAAGAGGCTAAGAAAAATTTTAAAGAGTCAGGTTATACAAATATTATGACTTATCTAGGAGATGCCAATGAAGTTCTCCCTAATTTAGTTGAACAAAAAGAGTCTTTTGACTTTATTTTTATAGATGCTTCTAAGGGTCAATATCAAAATTTCTTTGAAGAATCATATAAAATGTTAAGTAGAGACGGAATAATTTTTATAGATAACATAATGTTCAGAGGTTATTTATATAAAGAATACCCTAAAAGATTTAAGACAATAGTTAAAAAATTAGATAAGTTTATTGATTACTTATATGAAAGTCATAATTTTGTCTTGCTACCTTTTGGCGATGGGGTTGGTCTCGTTTCTTCTAAACTAAGTGTAAAATAAAAGATAGATAGTTATTGGGGATATTCACTACTTTTAATTTTTTAGAGTATAAAGGAGGGGTTAATGATAATTCATGAAAAGATAAAAAAAATTGATGAACAATATGAACCAAAGGAAGGAGTAAGATATACTTTAAATAAAATATTAAAAAAATATGATAATGCTGTTGTAAATTATACTTATGAAGATTTTATAAAAGATTATGGTTTACGATATAAAGAATATAAAGAACTAAAAACTCTTTTTAATATTTTGGTTAAAGGTTATTCTCCTACAAGTTATTTAACTTCCAATTTTTATAACTTTTTAGTAAAAGGATTTAACTATAATTCAAAAATAGTGAAAGAAGAAAATTTAGATAAATTATTAGATGTTTTACATATAGAATGCAGCCTTGATACTTATAACTTGATATTGGAAAAACATAAAAGGCATATAGAACTTTATGGTGAAAAAGATAAGCTTGAAAAATTTAAAGAAGATTATAAAATAGAAGAGCCAGTGCTTTATGAAAAATATAAAGAAAAATGGCATTTAGCTTTTGATGGGATATTAGCAGAATACTTGAGAAAAATAAATTAAAAAATTCTTTAGAGCAGTATAGTGAGAACAAGAAAGTAGAAGAAGCTATACAAAAAAAACAGGAGTAAAGAGAAGTAATATTCTATTTATTCCTATTTTTTATTGTGGGGCTAAAATGATATTTTAAACGAAAAAATGTATTTTATTTCAAAAAAACGTTTTTAAAAGTGTTTTATATGTATTTTATTTAAAAAAAACGTTGTTTAAATTATAAAGTGTGATATAATTAATTAAAATGAAAAAGGGTGAAAAAAATGAAACTTAGAACGGAAATGTTGAAGATAATAGAAGCAGGATTAGAAAAAAATTCTGAAAAAGTAAAAAAATATGCTGAATTACTTTCTGCAAAATTAATTAAAGAAGGAGAATTAAAATATTCTGAAAGAATATTAAATATTTTAGAGCAGAAGTACTTTATTAATACGGTGCAGTTTGATGAATTTGTTTTAAAACCAAAAGATGAAGATAGTAAACTAGAAATGGTAGATGTATACTTAAAACCTCAAAAGTCTGATTTGTACTTATCACATAGAGTAGAAGAAGAGGTAGATGATTATATAAAGTTACTACAAAACAAATCTTTATTAATTAGTCATGGATTAGAACTACCTTCTTCTCTTTTGTTATACGGACCTCCAGGAACAGGAAAAACATCATTGGCACATTATATAGCAAATGAATTAGAGTTGCCTTTAGTTGTTGCAAGATTAGATGGATTAGTTTCTTCTTTGTTAGGAAATACTTCTAAAAATATTAGAAAAATTTTTGATTATGCAAAAGCTAGACCTTGTGTTTTATTTTTAGATGAGTTTGATGCTATAGCTAAATCAAGAGATGACTCTCATGAGGTTGGAGAATTGAAAAGAGTGGTAAATACACTTTTACAAAATATAGATAATTTTACAGAAGGAAATAATATTTTGATTGCAGCAACTAATCATGAAAAATTACTGGACCCAGCTATTTGGAGAAGATTTTCTTCAAAAATAGAAATAGAGTATCCTGAGAAAGAAAATATTTTAAAATTGATTAATAGCTTAATTAAGGAACTTAAAATAAAATTAGATGTAGATGATAAAAATTTAAATAATATTGTAAAATTATTTGTGGGAATATCGGCAGCAGAAATAAAAATTATTGTACAAAATATATTGAAGAAAGCTATTATTAATCAAAAAAATAAAATAGGAAGAATTGAAATGTTAGAACAAATTTACATAACGAAAAAATCAGAGATGAATAAATATATATTTTTATATGAAAATGGAGTGACTAAAAAAGATATAATTAATTATTATTCAATGTCTGCAAGACAAGTTAATAATTTGTTAAAAGGGGATGATTAAAGATGGAAAGAAAATTACCAATAAGAATATTCGAGAGAAGGAATCAAGTAGATGAGAGAAGAGTAGAAGGAGGAGGAGGAAATAAGCCGGTATCATGGATTTTATCAGGGGAGAGATTAGAAAAACAAGCTGAAATATTAACTAAAGACTTATTTTCATTTAAAAGTAAACAAATAAGAGATAAATCTTTGTTAGGATGTGGTTCTTCCATAATGGAGGTAAAAATAATAAAAGACTCCATTGCAAAAAGTCATAGAGAGGCTATAAATAAAATATTTTGTGATAATGTTAATAATATTATTGGAGTAAAAGGGGATGACAAATTATTATTTAAAATTTCAAAGTTAGAATCAGAAGAAATATTAAACAAAATAAAAGATTTTACTCGTTATGATAAAGGAATTTCTGCAATAGAGAAAATTCAGATTCTAAAAAGTGATATAAACGAAGGAAATGAAGAAATTTTAAAACTTAAGCTAGTAAAATTTAAAGATAATAAAGAAAATACAGTTTTAAGTAATTATTTTGAAAAGTTATTTGATAAAGAAAAAATTGAATATAAAAAGTGCAATTATAATAAAGGGCTTAATATATATGAAATAAAAGGGAATGCCAAAATAGTATCTAATATAGTTAAAGATAATAGTATGGTGCTATCTTTAGAGCCAATGCCAGTTGTAACAGGAAATTTTTTAGGGCATAGTGGTGGTATATTATTTGATGATGAAAAAATATTAGAAGAGAAAGAATATCCTTTAGTTGGAGTTTTAGATTCTGGAATTTCAAAGAACTTTCCATTAAAAAATTTCATTAAAGATAGAAATACAAATTATATAGACGAAGATATGTGTAGAGCTCATGGAACTTTTGTAGCGGGAATAGTATGTTGTGGAGATAAATTAGAAGGAGAAAGTTTAACTGGTGCTAATAGATGTAGAATTATAGATGCAGCAATTATTCCAAATATAAAAAAACAAATGATCTATGAAACTGAAATAATTGATAATATTAGAGAGAATATAGAGAGATATCCAGAGGTTAATATTTGGACACTATCAATAGGAAGTTCGGTTGAATCGGACATAGATAAATTTTCTGATTTTGCCATGGCCTTAGATGAGCTTCAAGATGAATATAATATACTAATAATTAAGTCTGCAGGTAATTGTGATAATTTCAAGAAAAATATACCAGTATCTAGAATTACTAATGGTGCTGACTCAATTAGAGCTTTGACTATTGGAAGCTGCGATATAAATAAAAAAATCTCTAAATTTAGTAGAATAGGAAAAGGTCCTTGCTACATTGTAAAGCCGGAATTAGTACATGTAGGCGAAAATGTAAAATCATTTTCAGAGAATGGGGAAATAGTAACGTCAAGTGGGACTAGTTTTTCTACTCCGAGAGTAGCATCATTAGCTTCTACACTAGCAACAGAGTTAAACGAATCTTTTGATCCTTTGTTGATAAAAACTTTGTTGATTCATTCAGCTAAATATTCAGAAAATGATTTGTCCCAATCTGAAAAACTGAATCAATATGGATTTGGTATTCCCGATACTATAGAGCAGATTTGCTATAATACAAAGAATGAAATAACTTTAATATTAAGACAAACATTGAACAAGAGTGAGGAAGTTGACATATTAGAATTTCCATTTCCAGAAAAATTAATTACAGATGATGGATTTTATAGAGGGAGAATAAAAGTTACTGTAGGAGCGTCTTCTTTACTAGAAGGAACAGAAGGTGGAGAATATTGTCAATCTAATTTAGAAGTAAAGCTAGGAACTTATGATGAAAAAGTGTCAAGAGACACAAGTAAGCCATTTATACTAAATCCAATTGGAAAGGAAGGGAATAAAAATTTATTATTAGATAGTATTTATTCGAAAAATGTAAAAAATTTTAAAGGTAAAAATGATTTTATTGCAAAAGAAAGATTATTGGTTCGATACGGGAATAAATATTGCCCAATAAAAAAATATTCATTAGATTTAGAAATGCTTACAGATACGAATAAAGAATATTATTTAAAAGCACCTAAAAAATGGTTTCTTTCTTTGGAAGGAAGTTATCGTAAGAATTTAGAGATGCTATATGAATCACAAAGAAAATCTATTAGTCAAGAAATATGTATAATTATAACTATTTCTGACCCAGAAAAAAATATAGAGGTATACGATGATGTAGTATCAAAATTAAATGAATATAATTTTATACAAAGAGAAATAAAACTAAAATCTAATATAAAAATAAGAGTGTAGCTGTATAAAAAAATATGATTAAGGAATATTTATTATTCTTTAATCATATTTTTAAATGTAGCTGAAACCTATGTGAGTTAATAAACTCAATTTTATCTATAATTAATTTGAAAAAAATATTTAATTCTTTTGGATTTTTTTCTTCAGAAATTTTATGAAAATAATTTTTCAATAAATCAACAGTATTTTCTCTACTTAATTCACTTTGTCTAATATTTTCAAGCTTATTTAATTTATCTTTATATTCTTCTTTTAATTCATTTAATCTAATTAGTTGTTTTTCATATAGGAAATCAGATATAGAGCCATCGATTAATTTTGTTATGAGTTTTTCTTCTTTTCCTGGAATTTTACTTAATTCTCTTTTATAAAAACTAGTTTGATTATTAAAATCAGATATATCAGTATTTGCTTGGATTAAGTCTAGAGATAATATCACATCTTTTAAAGTTATTAAAACTGATTCTAAAAGTTCATCTTCTTTTATTATTTTTGAACCACAATTACAGTAATAATAAAATTTTTTATGATAAATATCAGGTTTTTTAGGATAAAGCTTTTCACCACAATAACACTTTAATATGTCTTTGAAGCAGCACTCAACAGAAGTAGTTTCTCTTATAATAGTTTTTAATATATTTTGGACATTTCTAAAATCTGTTTCTGAAATTATTGGTTCATGAATTCCATCTACAACTTCATATATTTTATTATAAATTGGTTTTCTATTTACGGTAGTTATTTCATTTTTTTTAAGTTTTCCGATGTAGATTGGGTTCTTAAGAATTCTAACAACTTTTTTTAAATTAAGATTGAATGTTTTTGCTATTTTGCTTCTATTCTCTCCAGTTAAAAACAATTCAAATATTTCTTTAACAATAATGGCATCATCATTAACATGTAACTTCTTATTTATAAGAGAATAGCCAAGAGGAGGGTCGCCACCAGTCCAACGCCCACTGTTTTTTATATGAGCCATAGCATCTTTAACACGAGCTCTCAACCTCTTTACTTCTTTAGCATCTAATAAGTTAAAAAGAGCAGAAGTGAATTCATCATTTTCATCATCAGGATCAACCCAACCTCTATTCAGAATATAAAGTTTAACACCATATTCTTGTAAAATCCTAAAAAATATTTGATGTTCCAGCGTATCTCTTGTTATCCTTGAACTTTCATACAAGATTAAAATTTTTACTTTGTTAGATTTTATATCTTTTATTAATTCAAGATACATTTTTCTTGTATTAGAAGTTCCAGAACCAACATCTTTATATAATTCATAGTTATCATAGCCTAGCTTATGAGCTTCAATTACACACATATCAACAAGTTTATCAAGGTCTTGTTTATCTGTACTCTCTCTCGCATAAATTGCAACCTTATTTTTCATCTTTTTTCACTTCAATTTTAGCTAAAGCTAGTTTTTTTATTCTAGCAACAATAGCAATTAAATTCTTTTCATTAGTATCATTTTTTAATATTACAGTTCCTGTCATTTTATCATCTCCTTTTTTATAAATTATATTAAATTTTAACAACTTCAAAAGTTTTATAATAATTATCAATATCAATACTTCCTATTATTTCAGAATTTTTATTTCTGAATTCATGGGATGTATAACAATATCTTATTTTACAATCATGAAGATAATCTATAAACTCATGATCCAACAAATATTTATTTTGCCAACTATTACTCATTTAGCCCCTCCAGTTTTAAATTATTTTTATTGGTGTTTTTCAATTCTTTTTCCTCTAAAAATTCCTCTAATTCTTTTATAATTTTTTTCAAAGAATTTAAATCTTTTTTTAAAACAGTAGTATCTTCAACTGTTTCAAGTTCAGTTTTAAAATCTTCTTTAATATCTCTTATTTTGTAGGAAAAATTGCTTTCTATTTTTATTACTACTTCATTTTCTTTTTCACTTATTGGAATTTCAACTATTAGATATTTCCTAATATCTTCCAGCTTTCTTAATTTTAAATTCATAATTTCAAGAATTATAGTTTCATCTGTTATTCTTTTAATTTCTTTTATTGCTGCATCCGATAAAGAAAAAATGTATTCTTTAAAGTCAGGATAGTTAAGATAAAGCTCGTATCTTCTCATAAGAATAGAAACTTCATCTTTTGTATAAAATTGTTCATACCACTCCATAAAACATCCATGTGGTTTTAGGATAACTGAAGTGTTATATAAAGATGTACAAACATCAAGAGTTGCTTTTCTAATTCGGTTTAATGAAGTAGCAATAACACTTTCATTTTCTGTTATAACTAATGCTACTTCTTTTTCAATTTCGAAAGTTGCGAAATCAAAAGTTGATTGATATTTAGTAACTATTAAACTATTTTTTAGTTTATTGATTGCTTCTTTGTTTATTGCCATGTTGTTCTCCTATATTAATATTTCTACTATATCTATAAATACCTGTGTGGTATCTTTTAAAGCTTTGTTTCTAGTTTCCCATATTGTTTTCCCTCTATCTATTAAAGCACCAATAAAGGCACTCTGTGCAACTGGGACTGTAAGCAATATGTTAGTATTTTTAAAAGTATTAGAAAGTTCTGTATAAAACAGTTTCTCTATTTTAGTTCTAGAAAATTTATTTGGGATAATAGCAGCAATTTTATTTTTATCAATTTTTTCTAACATATTGAAAATTGAATGAGTTGTTACATTGTCCAGGAATGTAGGTATGATTATTTCATCTGCTATATCCATAAAACATTTATCTAATGTTAATACTGGGCTCGAGTCAATTAATATGTATTCATATTCATTTTTTAATTTTTGAATGAAGTTATCAAATTTCTCTTGATGTATTTTTTTTATAAAATCACAAGTTAGTGGGATGAATTGTAAGCTTTCTCTGATGTTTATTTTCTCTCCTACACCTAGTTCCAACCAATCTTCTAATCCTTTATTATAATCACAAGAGATACCGCTATAATTTAAAATATTGTTTTGAGAGTCAGAAGTTAGTATTAATACTTTTTTATCTGTTATTAAGGATAAGCCATGTGCTATTTGCAATGTTATCCAACTCTTGCCAACACCACCTTTATTATTTTTTATTAATATTGTTTTATTCATATATTCCTCCATAATTACAAACTTATAAAATTTTACTAATATTTTTTCAATAGGTTATAATATTATTAAGTGTAGTAGAAAATTAAAGGGGTGGTGATTCTATGAGTAATGATAATAACAGTTATCAAAGTGTAGCCCCAATAAGTGATATACAAAATGGTATGAATAATAATTCAAAACCACCAACACCTAAACCAACTTCACAGAAAAATAATTCTCCCCCCTTAATTCTCTACTACACATTTTTATTTTCTTAAATATAGTGATAAAGCTATTACCATGTATAAAAAACATATTTTTTTTACTTTCAGTTAAACTGTATTTAGACTTCATCTTGTAAACGCGGATTCCTTCTATTATAGTAAACAAAGTAAATATTATTTTCATAATCATATATTAAACTCCTTTTATTTTTTAGTTCTGCTCTTTATTCAATATTTTTTTTAATTTTTCATAATTGTTGTTTTTAATTTCTTTTAGTTCTTCTTTGGTCATGTTTTTTAATATTTTCTCTATCATCACGTGATTTTCATCACAAATATCTAGTGATTCATGATTATGAGCATGAGTACTGAACGCACTACAAAACCTTCCTCCGTCGTGAGTATAGCTTTGCTTACAACTTTCTGAACAATCAGAATAATCATCTTTTTTTCTAGCAAACTCAACTATTTCTCTTTCCAGATTTATTGTTAATCTCATTTTGCACCTCCAAGTTTAGAAAAAAAATCAACTACTTTTTGTTTGAAAGTTTTCCAGTCTTTTTCTTCTGTAACTATTGCCTCTTCACTATCAAACAAATACACTTTAGTAAAACACACTAATTTGTATTTATCGCTTTCTTTGTAAAATGCAAGTAATTCATATTTTGATAAATCATAACTTATACACAATCCATCATCTAAAACTACTTTATACAAATCTAATTTATTAACATCAAACATTTTAAACCTCCTCATGAAATACTTTGTAAAATTTGCTATTTATAGTTTTGTATTCTGTTTTGAAATAGTTTCCTAGTTCGTGCCTATGATTATCTAAACTTTTCCCTAGTTCTTTTGCCCTTATTATGTGTCCAGCACTGCTTACAAACATGTATCCTTCGCCCTTTTCTGCTCTCCACTGTTTTCTTACCAATGCACTTTCGGGGATTGGGATTTCTTCAAAAAATAGCGCTCTAGGTCCGAAACTGCGACGTCTACCATCCATATAAAAAGAAGTTAGTGAATTCAACCCCTTAAATTGAACTCCTAAAGAAGAAATTTCGTCATCATCTATCTCAACAACTATACCCCAACCTAATCCGGAAAACCATACCTCATCTCCTACTTCAAATAAATCTTCTCTCATTTTAAACCTCCTTTTATTTTAAATTATGAATATGAATTGAGTTCATCTCTTTTACGATTAATTTATTTTCATTCTCTATATCTTTTATTTTGTTTTTTAAAATGTTTTGCATAATGTCATCCCCTTTTAATGAAAACTTTATACATTCTTTTGAAATAAGCTTTATAATCTTTGAATTTATTTTTAAACAGTCGTCTAGTTTATCTATTTTAAATGAATTTTCCCTAGTCATTTTTCCTAAATCTCAATCTCCTTCAATTTCTTTCCAAAAAGCTATTTCAGTAATTTCGTCAGAATAGTTATCACACTGCTCACAATAATATCCGTCGTGGTCTGTTACAATTACCTTTAAATCTTTATCTAAAATATACTCAATACCTTCATATACTATACTACCTTTAGCTCCACACTTAGTACATATCCACATTTTAATCTCCCTTTTTTTTTATTTTTTATTCACCAAAATAATTTTTTTATCAATTAAATATATAAAGGTTTTAAAAGGTTTGGTTGCTTCTAAACCTTTATAAATTTCAATTTTTATTTCCACTTGTACCTCCTAGTTAATTAAAAAAAAAATTGTTTTTGGGTATTAATTATGATTTATGATGTGCAATTAGCTGTGCAATAATAACAACATATCTCCAAAAATGTTCGCTATTTTTTTTACTCTCATCTTGTAGCATCTGTTCCCAGTTATCTCCTATGTTAGCTTCAATATCTTTGTTAATTTCTAAAAAATTAACCTCGGAAATTAAGGTGTCTCTAAAATCTTTCATTTAAACCTCCCAATGTCTATTCAAAAATTGATTTTTTCTATTATAATAATTTATTCTTTTATAAATATTTGCTTGTTTAAAGTATAGAACACTAATTTTTAAATTTGTTTTTTTTGAATGAGTAGTTTCATTTATCAAGTTGTTGTTTATAATTAAAGCTTCTTCCAGTTTCTTTAATCTACTATCTCCACTAATGTTTATAATTCTTAGTGAAGATTTATCTTTTATTTCTGTAAGCCCTTCTTCTTTGGCAAAGTCAATTATTAAGGTATCTTCAAGCTCTATTTTTATACAAATAAAGCCTAAGCCATGCTTTTTGTGATAAACTTCTTGTCCTAATATATAGTTTTTCATAACTCTCCTCCTAGATAATGTCAGCCACAATTCACATGTTAAGTGTCTTATTTTACCCAAGTAGCTATATTAACCACCGTGCTACCTGATTCTCCGCAGTTCTCGCAGCAGACTCTATACTCTATCTGATCATCTATGATTTCATCCTCAAGACCAATGTCGTCATACGTTACTTTTCTATGACCCGACCCTGTCGGCTCCTCTATAAAATTAGATTCAAAACACACGTCGCATTTCCACATTTTAATCACTCCTCTTTATTCTGATTCTCCACTAATAATCATATTGATATCATCTATCAATATCCAAAAATCACCATCTTCTTTATCAGCAAGTTCATATAAATAATCTTTCCAATTATAATTATCTAATTCTTTTGATACATTTTCGCTCATCCCTGCCGAGTCAACTTCCTCAATCAATGATTTTATATATTCTTTCATTTTATCGTTCATTACCTCACTCCTTTTAATTAATTAATTTCAATTTTTAATTTTCAGTTGCTGTAAGTGTATCTAACAAGATGTTACCTTGTTCTGTTAATATAGCTCCAAAATAAGCTAATCTACCGTTATCATAAATTTCACACTCCATTTCTTCAAGTTCTTCTATTCCCAATATTCTGATACATCCTGGATGCGCTATAGTCGCTTTTCTTATTTCTTGTGCTTCCACATATCCAAAAATGGTTGCCCCATTACTGATTGATTCAAAAATCCTTAGTAATTCATTTGATTTGATTTTCATGTTATATTCTCCTTTTAATCTGTTCCAATTATTTCGCTTGCTCTTTCGAACGCTCCATCTCTGGTATCCGTCCAAAATTCAAATACTAAACCTTTAGTTTTTAATCTAGTAAAAAATTTACCGTTGATTAATTTTACATGCATAATATTCCTCCTCAATTTTTTTAAAATAATAACTCGATATTATTTAGTTTACCGTTATATTTTTGTATTGCATATTTCTTGTATCCATTTTGGGATATAGAGAATTTTTTATATTTGTTGCTAAGTCTATCTAAATTCCTAAATTCATTTTTGCTAAGCTTAGATGTATCAATATCAAAGTGTGTTCTTCTTTTGCTAGGAATAACTACTAGCTTTATACCTTCGTTTCTTTCTACATGTTCTAAGATATCCTGTTTTTCTTTTTTAGTCATTTACATCTCACTCCTGTTTTTTTCTACTTTTTTGTGGTTGTTTTCTATATTCTACTATTTTGTAGAAATAAAGTCAAGCCTTAGTTTACCTTTTTGTAGAAAAAGTTATATAATATTAATTATAATAATTATCAAAAGGAGAAAATCGATTATGTATAAAACGGAATTTAGTAAATATTTAAGTGAATTTTTAGTAAAAACAGGATATAAATTAGAATATGTATCTACAAAAACAAATGCATCTTTATCTGCAGTAGGATTTTATAAAAATGGTGATAGAACCCCTAAGGATGATTTTATTAATAATTTTATAAAGGCGTTTTCTCTTAACAAAGAAATTATAAAAGAAATTATAGAAAGAGATAGGACACCTAAAAATATATTAAATAAGCTAGATGAATTAGAAAAATTAAAAAATACAGCTATCAGCATCAATGGAAAAGATGAAATTGAAATGATGAGAGTACCATTATACTCGAGTGTGTCTGCAGGCATAGGTAAATGCCCAGAAGCTGTTCCTATCGACTATATAGATATTCCTAAAATTTATGGAGATATTTTTTCAGTTGTTGTTGATGGTGATTCTATGGAACCAAAGATAAAAAAAGGTGATATCATTGTTGTTAAAAAGAATGAAGAAATACAAGTAGGTGAAATCGGAGTCTTTATTTTGAATGGAGAATTTGGAGATGCAGTTGTAAAAAGATTAAAATTTAAAAATGGAATTCATGTTTTAGAAAGCGATAACACTAATTATGAAGATATAAAAATAAATACAAAAGATGTTATTTTTTGTGGAAAAGTTGTTTTTATAATAAAAAAAGATTTAAAAAAAGAAAATAAAAATCCTTTACAACATAAAATAGAAAACCTTAATTCAGAGCAAAGAAAAATAATTGAATCAATAATGAATGAGTTTGAAATTACTAATAAAAATTAAACTTTGGTATTAATTTAGTCTATATTAATAAAAAATGCACATTACCTATTTTATAGGTTCAATGTGCATTTTTTATTAATATATTTTCGTTCCCTTAAATGGTCCGTGTTCTCCTACAAGCTTAGAACTATTATAATCAAATAACTCTACCATCATATAATCATCTTTTTCTTTTTCTAAAGAAGCCATAATTATAAGTATTTTTTCTTTTGTTATTGCATTGGATTGAGACCAAACATCAGACAATATATAGTATTGGTGTGCTTGTTTGAATATTATGTAACCTTCTGAAATAAACTTTTTTGCTAGAACAACATTCTCATTTAACTGTTCTCTCTCTCTTTCCTTTTTTTTATTGTCGCTAAATAATTCAACAGTTTTTTCATCAGTAACATCTAAATACTCACTATTACTGTAGAGGCTCCCATCTCCACTCCACTTAAAATAGCTTTCATATCCCGCACTAGTTCTATAAAAGTGTGCAAATCTACCATTCGCACCAATATTTTCTAAATCAAATACAAGTTGATAATTTTTTTTAGTTAATTCAGGTATTTCAGGTATTTGTTTTGAATTTTTAAAAAAATGAATATTAATAGTTTTATCATTCATTAATTGCTTGGAGTAATCAATAATATTTTTTTCATTAATTTCATTTGTGACAACAGTAATTAAATTTTTGTTATTATAAGTAATTTTTTTAAACACAGAATAATATTTATCTTTAAAAAAATAAGTTTCTATAGCTCCCTCATCTTTCATTGTTTTTTCGATTTCAATTTTTTTGTCGATTGTTTTCTCAATTACTACTTTTTCTTTTTCGCTTTCAACTTTATTTATTTTTTCAACTACTTTTTCTTTTTTACTTTCAACATTATTTTTTTTTTCAGAATCATTAGTTACAGAAAAAATAAATGAAAAAAAACAAACAACAATCACAATTGATGGAATTTTCAATTTAAATATTTTTTCTTTTTTAATAATAACTT
Source organism: Fusobacteriaceae bacterium (assembly GCA_051659505.1). Lineage (GTDB taxonomy): Bacteria > Fusobacteriota > Fusobacteriia > Fusobacteriales > Fusobacteriaceae > JAGNZR01. Next base: position 26,274 of record JBOFOQ010000013.1, on the reverse strand, counting down.
TCACAAAAATAAAAATAAACCAAAAAATACTTAATACAAAACTTAAAAACAAAATAATATCCATTTTTATTTACTCCTATAAATTTATTTAAATCATAACAAGTATAGCACATAAAATTTATAAATAATATTAGATTTTAATGAAACATTACATAAGGCATAGAATAAAAAGTAAAGTTAATTTTAACTTGACATTGTTTCCACTTAATTGTAGAATAAAAATGAGAGGTGATTTTATGACTTTGTATCAAAGTTACAAGCAAAAACTGAAATTAAAAAAAATAAAACAAAAAACTATATACGAATCTTTAGGTTGTAGTAAGCAAAACTACTATAAGCATATTAATAATTTGAAGAACAATAATATAACTTTTAGTGGAAATCAAATAATGCTTATTGATAAAATAACAGGAATAAAAATAATATAAAAAAAAATTTGCAATTATTTTCTACAAATATGTAGAAAGTGTTGATGATATTTATTTTAATTTATATCCTAAAAACAACTTAATTAAAATATTTATTTAGGAGGTTAACATGCACTTTAAAAAAACAGAACAAATAATATTAGACTTTAAAAAAGGAAAATCAATAGCTTCTATTTCAAAAGAATATGGTGATTATGGAAATTTTATATTAAAAAAATATATGGAACAAGATTTTAGATATTGTCCTTATGAAACATTAAATATAAATAATTGCCAACTTGAGAATGACAGCTTAAAAATTGAAATTATAAATTTGTTTACGACAGGAATATCAGAACAAGAAATTTTAATTAAATATGGTGATTATGGAAATTTTTATTTAAAAAAAATTAAAGAAATAATAAAGGTTCCAAATCTTTAGAAAGGAGTTAAATGGAAATTTCAAAAAAAAACATTCAAAAATTAAATGCTTAAGAGAAGTAAGTATATATAATTCAGTTCTAAAAACAATAAAACTTATAAATAAAAAATTTAAAAATAATAAAACTTATAATCTTATAAATGACATCAAATTTTATAAAAGAAAAATAAAAAAAACTTTGTTTAATAAAAAAAATAATTTTATTGAACAAAGAGAAAAAATAGTTTTATTGTTGAAAAAAATTAATAATTAATTTTTATATAGTTTTTTATGTAAATTGAAAAAATAAACTAATGAAGAAAGATGAAGTAGGAGGGAAACAATGAATAAACCAAAAAAATATTAGTAAAAAACACTGGAGAAAAGTATGTTTTTTCTCATCAAGAATTTAATTTAATCGAAGCTGAATATAATTTCGTTGAACATTTTAAAAGATGTGACCCATTAGATAAGCAATCTTTTAATTTTGGGAAAATTAAAGATATAAAAGAAAATGATGTTTTTTTGAAAACTACAGATAAATTAGAAAAACTTAATAAAATAATATTATATTTAAAAAACAAAAGAACTTCAATTGAAAAAGAATTTCCAATTGAAGTTCAGGTTAAAGAGCACTTTGAAATTGATAGACTTGTTTATTATTATAGAAAAAGAATAAATAGTTCGGTTAAACTTTATCATAAATTATTTAATTCTCTAAATAATAATTTTAGTCCTCATTCTCTTGTGATTTTAGAGAATTTTTTTCACTAATATCAATACACTTATAATTTTCCCTTGCAAGGAATTATATTATAGCACTATTAATTAAAAAATGTCAAAAGTCCTAGACACGACTGGAAACTGTCCATCCCCATTTTTATTATTAATATATGACCTTAAAAATCCTACCACAGGGCTACCAATTCGGTAGTTTGAGGTCATTTATTAGAAATAAAAAAGAGTATCTGTGGTAGGTACTCCTAAAAAAAGGAGATGGTAGCAAATGGAAAAAACAAAAAAATATTATTGGTTAAAACTTCAGGACAATTTTTTCGAAAGAGATGAAATAAAGGTTATAGAAAGTATGCCAGAAGGCAAAGAATATATTCTATTATATTTTAAACTTTTATTAAAATCTGTAGGAACAGAGGGCGAATTACTGTTTAGGGGGGCAATACCTTATACCCCTGAAATGTTAGGAAGTATAACAAATACACCAGTAGCGACAGTTAGATATGCTATTGATATATTTATACAACTAGGATTAATGGAAACATTATCCAGTGGAGCACTTTGGATGTCAGAACTATCTAAGATGGTTGGGTCGGAAACAGACTTTGCAAAGAAGAAAAGAGAATATAGAGAAAATTTAAAGAAAACTGAAGATAAATCAAAGATAAATTTAAAACAAGAAAAAGAAAATTTATTAGAAAATAAACAAGAGGACATTATTGAGACAAAAAAAGACAATGTCCGACAAGAGTTAGAGTTAGAGACAGAGTTAGAGAAAGAACAACAACAAACAGAGAAAAAAATTGTTGTTGAATCTAATCTTGAAAAGAAATGGGAAGAATACACAAAAGAAGAACAAGAAAAAGCTATAAAACTAGTAGGAGCAAACGCTAAAAATAAAATAGCTGTGGCTCTAACAATTTTAAGAAAAGGTTTAAAAAAAGAAAAATATATTAATACTAAAAAATTTGAAAATGGCATTTATATAAAAAAAGGCTTAACAGCTGAGGACTATCTAAATAGTTTAGCAACGAAAGATGAAACGAAAGAAACACCTAATACAAAAATACCTTCTAATTTTTCTGAATTTATAAACAAAAAAACTGTAGGCTTAGCAGAAGAAAAGAGCAGAGAAGAAATATTAGAACAAATGAAAAAATTTGAAAATAGGAGGTAAAATCATAGAAAAAGATTTTAGGAAAGAACTATACAGTGCAACATATTTATCAAAATCATACGGCTTTAAGAGTGCTAAAGAATTAAATTTAACTTTAGAAAGATTAAAAATTCAGAAGAAGGATAAATTTTCTAATACTTGGAAATTTACAGAAGAATTTAGAAATAAAGGCTGGGACAAACTAACAGAAAAAGAAGTTGCAGCGAACAAGAAAATTCTTAACAGGAAATTTACCTGGATAGGAATGATAGAAATAAGAAAGTTGTTAACAGAAAAAGGAGCTATATGAAAATAGAATTCATAGATATAGAACTTTAAATATAATTAAATAAAAAATACGGTTGAATCGATAAGGTTCGGGAGAGGGGAGGCAAGTTTGGTGATTAGATATGAATTTAGAAAAAGCAACAAGAATAGGGATAGACTGGTTAACGGTCTATAACTTTAATATCAAATATACAGATAATTATAAAATAACAGAAGAAGTAAACAAAGAATACTATCAAGAAAGAATAAGGATAGTAGAACCTTTGTTTATGCTAGATACAAGCATAAGACTTTATGAAACTGGAAAACTAACAGAATATAAAGTTTTAAGATTCAATCCTAATAGGATTTTATATGGGCACAACATATATAACTCTACTGGAGAAGAAATAGAAAAAGCAATAGATAAATTAAAAGAGATGTTAGAAAGTAAAGGGATACAAATAGATTTATCAGAAGCAAAAATAAAAGCATTAGAAATTAACATAAATTTTGAAAAAAGCTTTTCAGAGTTAAAAGAAGCATTACAACTTATATTTATAGGTTGTCCTAAGCTCAAAAAAATATCTGATTATGAAGGTGGAGAAGCATTTAAAAAAATGTTCACAGATGGTAGCCTTCAGGGCAATTGGAAGTCATATAAAGTTATTGCATATGACAAGAAGAAAGAAATAGATAATATAGGATTGTTAAATAAAAATTTAACAAGACTAGAGTGGCAACTGGACTCTTATATATACCGATATTATATAACACAACTAGAACAAGATTCTAGTTTAAGCACTCTTATAAATAACTTCTCACAAATAGTTCCATATATATTTGTGGAACATACAAAGAGAAAGCTAATAAAGAGAGCTTTCAGATACATAGAAACAAACTTAATACCTAACCTAGAAAGAGGGTATATAAGATTTAAAAACACAGCAAAAGTAAGTCGGGACAAAGGAGTTAATCCCGAAAGAAATGTATATAAATATTTACAAAAAAACTATTGGATATTTGATTACACATATCTAGAAAACTTAGTTAATAAGTATGATAAAAGACACAAGGGAAGAGAAATAAGTAGAATAAGAAAACAATATATTCATCACAATAATTTAGATAAATTTAATTATTTGGTGGATTATATTTTGCACCACTAATCCCATTTAGTGGTGCAAGAGTGAAATGGTTGAAAGCTTTTATTTATAAGAGTTTAAGCAACTGTTTTGATGTTATAAAAAATTCGTTTCTCCTAAATAGTAAGTGTCGAGAAATATTATTAAAATTTATTACTTAATTGTTACTATGGAGAGAATAATGGAAAAAACAAAGAAGTATATAAAAGTTCCTATTAAAATTAAAAACGAAATTAGAAGTCGATATGAACTTGGTGAGGACTTAGCGGTCTTAGCTATTGAGTATAAAGTCAACTACAATACCTTAAAAAACTACTCAAGTAAAAACGAGTGGGTAAAAGGAAGTAGAGCCGAAGTAATCTACTTAAAAGAACAAGAGGTCTTAGAAGAACAGATAGAAGAAGAACTTAGGAAGCTAGATACAAATCATAAGTACCTGTATAAACATTGGCTATTAGGAATGGTTGAAGAAGCTAAACAAACTGCTGATTTAAAGAAGTCAGCAGAAGAGGCAAGGAATATGAGAATTAAAAGCTTAGATGCAGGATATGAGCTCAGTCGAAAGCTCTACAAGATAAAGAATACTTTAGAAGAAGTCGAGCATGACACAAAGACTACAGAGTTCGAACTCCTAAAGATAAAGTTAGAGAGAGCTCGCGACACTGAGAAAGAAATCAGTACTGAAGAGGAATTTAAAGGGTAACCTTCAAAAAAGGTACTGTGAGAACTAAAATTATTATTCGGGGGTCCGAGAGCCTCGGGATTTTTAACCTCTTAAAAATAAAAAAATTGACTTCCAAAATTTTTAGGAATCCCCCCAACCTTTTAAAGAAAAAGCAGGTGTAAAATGAAAATATATTGGGTATCAGAAGATCGATTAAGTGAAATATTAAAAGTTACAACAAGAAGAATAAGAGATGTTTGCGTAGCTGCTAAAAACAAAGAAAAGGAATCTATTTATTTGAGAAAATACGATTTAATTAAATCAATTCAATTATATCTAGAAAATATTAATAAAGATAAAAAAGATTATGCAGTTGAAATTAAAAAACTGGATAAAGAATTAAAAGAACATAAATTAAATGTTGTTCAAGAGAAGTATGTGGAAATAGATGTTATAGAAAAAATATTTATAGATACACTAATGAAAGTAAAAATGAAATTAAGTAATTTAGCAGGAGAGTTAAGCTCAGAGTTAATAGACAAAAATAATAAATCTGAAATAGAAGATATTATTAATTCTGAAGTTATAGAAATTTTAAAACAATTATCAGATTTCAATTTAAAAGGAGACGCTAATGAAGATGACTGAAAAAAATAAATCGTTAGCATTAATAAAAAAAACATTTAAAGAATGTTTAAAACCTAGAGAAATGTTAGATATAGCTTCTTGGGCTGATAAATACAGGAAGCTATCAAGAGAAAGCTCTCCCAAAGAGGGAGACTGGAAAACAAGTAAAACTCCATATATGAAAGCTATATTTGAAAGTGTAACAAGTATAGAAACAATAAAAGTTACGATAATGAGCTCTTCCCAAGTGGGTAAAACAGAACTACTTCTAAATATAATCGGAAGATTTATGCACTTGGACCCATGCTCAATACTCTTAATATTTCCAACCTCTAGTTTTGGAAAAGCTTTCAGTCATGAAAGACTAGGTCCTATGATAAGAGATACAGAAGTATTGAGAAAAATAATCATGATAGATAATAACGACACGATCATGAGAAAGAAGTTTCCAGGAGGATTTGTAACAATCGTCGGTGCACAATCTCCAACAGAACTTTCAGGTAGACCCATAAGAATAGTTCTAATGGATGAAGTGGATAGATTTCCACAATCTGCAGGAACAGAGGGTTCACCAATAGACCTAGCAGATAGAAGAACACAAAACTTCCACAATAAAAAATCCATTAGAGTGTCAACACCAACGCTAGATGGAATAAGCTTAATTCAAGGAGAATATAAAAATTCATCCCAGGAAGAGTGGGGACTAGAATGTCCACACTGTAAAGAATATCAAGTGTTAGTTTGGGATAATTTAAAGTGGAGTGATAAAAATTCAAAAACAGTAAAACTATTATGTAACCATTGCGGTGTTCTAAGCACAGAAAAGCAATGGAAAGGGGACAAGCAAAAAGGGAAGTGGATTTCAAAATTTCCTGAAAGGAAAGAACATAGAGGGTTTTCAATGAATGCTCTAGCCAGTCCTTGGGTTAAATGGTCAGAAATTGTAGAGGAGTTTTATGCCTCAAAAGATGATCCTAATAGACTTCAAACATTTTATAACACGGTGTTAGGAATACCGTGGAAAACAAATACATCAGAAATAAAAGACTTTATGAAACTATACAATTCAAGAATAGACTATGAAGCAGAACTTCATAAAGATATAAAATATCTAACGTGCGGAGTAGATGTACAAGCTAATAGACTTGAACTTGAGATAGTTGGCTGGGGATTAGGTCAAAGAAGTTACGGAGTTATGTATACCGTGATACAAGGAAGCCCTGGAGAACAAAATACATGGGATAAATTATATAAAATATTAAAAAGAGATTTTTATTTCAAAAATAAAAAAGATACATTAAAGATTGCGATAACATTAATAGATTCTGGACATGCGACGAACGAAGTGTATAACTTTGTTCATGGAAAGGAAAATGAAAATATATTTGCAATAAAAGGAATTGGTGGAGAAGGTAAAAATCCAATTAATGGATTTAATACTGTTCACAAGGAAGGATGCCTTCCTATTAATTTATTGAGTCTAGGAGTAAATGCTCTAAAAGATACACTGTACTTTAGGTTAGATTTAGAAGAGGGAGCAGGACAATGCTTCTTTCCATTAGAGAATGGATATAGTGTAGATTACTTTAAAGGTTTAACAGCAGAAGTAAAAAAATTACAAAAGACAAATAAAGGAAAAAAACTTTCATGGGAAATAATACCTGGAAGAAAAAGAAACGAACCTTTAGATATAAGAAACTATAATACAGCAGGAATGCTATTTATAGAGAATACAGAACAATTGTTAAGAGAGGAGAGAGAAGATGTATAGCAAAGAACAATGTGAAAAACACTTAGAAATTTGGTTAGAAGCAGAAATAGCAATTGCAAGTGCCCAGGAATATGAACATATGGGTAAAAAATTAAAAAAAGCAGATTTAAGATATGTTCTCCAAATGCAAGAGGTTTGGGAAAAAAGATTAGAAAGAGCTAAAGGAATTAGTGGTGGAGGATTTATAACTGGATATCCAAGATAGGGGGATAAATGAGTGTTTTAGATAAAATAAAAAATATTATTCATAGGCAGCCTAAAGAAATAGTAAACAAAGGATACGAGCAAAGAGGAAGCACAGAGGACTTCACTTGGCAACCAGAACCTGAAAGTCCAGATAATGATATATTAGAAAATTTAGAAGACATGAGAGCAAGAAGTAGAGACCTATACATGAACAATGAAATAGCAACAGCTATTTTGGACAAGTATAGAACTAAAGTAATAGGAACAGGCTTAATACCAAAACCTACAATAAATTATAGGTTTTTGAATATAACAAAAGAAAAAGCAAAAGAGATGGAACAAATAATCAGTACCAAGTTTGATGCCTGGGCATATAGCACTAACTCAGACAGTTCAAGGGTACATGATTTTTACACTTTACAATCTTTGGTTCAGTTAAGTTGGATAATGAACGGTGATGTATTTGCCGTGGTGAAAAGGAAACCAACAAAAAATATAGATGTAGAGCTCTGTATTCAACTTTTAGAAGCAGATAGGGTAACTAACCCTAGTGGTGGCAACCAAGCTATAAAAGGCGGTGTAGAAGTAGACAAAGAAGGAACTTTACTAAATTATTATATTTCTAACAAGCATCCAGGAGACGGAGCAGTAGAAATAAAAAAATATCCTGTTTTTAATTCTATGGCGAGAAGAAATATCCTCCATATCTTTGAACCAACAAGAATAGGTCAGAGAAGAGGAATACCTTTATTAAGTCCAGTTCTAAGAACTTTTAAACAACTAGACAGATATAAAAAAGCAGAAATGATGGCGGCGGTTCTTAATGCCTCAGTTGCAATGTTACTGAAAACTGAAAATGCTTCTAATATTTTAAATAAAGATAAAGTTATGCAGTCTATGGGAAAAGAAAACGAACCTAAAACATCGAGTAAAAACTCAATAGAAAGAGAACTTAATAAGAGTTTTGGTCACGGTCAAGTTTATGTAGCGGGAAAAGATGAAGAGCTAAAAGAATTTATAACATCAAGACCTAATAAAAACTATAAAGATTTTGTAGAAAAAATATGTGAAGAGTTAGGAGCAGCAACAGGAATACCTGTGGAAGTAATGATGAGTAGTTTCAAATCATCATACTCAGCTGCTAAAGCCTCACTCGAAGAAGCAGAAGCAAGATTTAAAACAGCAAGACGAATTATAGAAAAGAAATTTTGCCAACCAATTTATGAAGAGTTCATAATTGAACTTATGAAAAATGGAGATATAGAGTGCCCAAATTTCTTTGACGATGTAACAGTGAGATATGCATTCTCACATTGCATTTGGATAGGAACTAACAAAACATCGTTAGATCCTTTAAGAGATGCAAAAGCAGATGAAATTAATTTAAGAAACAAAATAACCACGAGAGCAATAATAGCTCGAAGAAATGGAGTTGATTATGATGATATAACTGGTGAAATAATGCGAGAGGAAGAAATGCTTGCTACTCACGAGTTAAACCTAATAAAGATAAAAAAATCATATAAAGGAGGTGAAAAAAATGAAGTGGTGGGAAATAATAAATAAAGGGAAAACAGGAGAAATAAAAGTTTTTGGAGATATAGCAAGACACACTTGGATTGAAAGTGATTGTAGTGCTAAAAGTTTTACAGACCAACTTGAAAATTTAAAAGGTTGTGAAGAAATAACTTTAAGGATAAACTCAAACGGGGGCTCTGTGTATGAATCTGTAGCTATGTTTAATTCTTTTAGAAGATTTACAAAAGATAATAACATAAAAACAACAACATACATAGAGGGAATGGCAGCAAGTGCAGCATCATATTTAGCACTCGCCAGTTCCAAAGTATATATGGGTGTTGGATGTAAATTTATGATACATAATCCAGCAACTTATAGCGGAGGAACAAGTAATGACTTTAGAAAAGTAGCAGAGCAATTAGATGCTGTAAAAGAAGATATCATTGATATTTACATGGAAAAAACAAAATTAACAAGAGAAGAAATAAGTGCATATATGGATGAAGAAAAATACTTCTCAACAAAAGAAGCAATAGAAACAGGTTTTGTGGATGAAGAAATAGCACTTAGTGAAAAAGATTTAAAAAACAATATAAAAAATATGTTTTCAAATGAAATAGTTAATAAATTATTTCCAGAAATAAATAAAACAAATATGGAGGAAGAAATGACAGGTTTAGAAATAAAAAACAAATACCCTGATGTAATAAATGAGCTTAGAGAAGAACTTAAAAAAGAGCTAGAAAATGAAATGCAAAATATAAATACTGGAACTCAAAACAAAATTGTTAAACTATCAGAAGAAGAAATAAACAACGCATTAAATGATGATAGGGAAAGAATAAGAAAATTAGAAAATTTAAAACCAATAAATAAAAAACAAATAGAAATAATAAACAAGGCGAAATATGAAGAACCTAGAACAGCAGAAGAACTGATAGTACAGTTTTACAATGATGGGTCTTTAGCAGCAAATGAAGTAATAAATCAAGGAAAAAAAGAAGCAGAAGAAGTAGGCATTAATAATATAACAGATAATATTGGAACAAATGTAACAAACATTGATGATGCAATAGAAAAAGCATTTGAGAAAACATCTAACTAGGAGGAATATATGAATAAAAAATATGAACATGAATTAAAAAGAGTATTTAACGGCACATTTCCAATGGAAACAATAGAGGTTGACAGTAAAACAACTTTATTAGATGGGGATATAGTGGGAGTTAGTGCTACATATGAATTCGGAAAAATTGGAACAACATATCCTAATATTTATGGGGTAGCTTATAATTCACTGGAAGAACCAGGATTAGCAACAGTTATATTAACTGGTTCATTACATAAAGATTTTGTGAAAATAGAAACAGCTAAAGAAAAAGAATATCTAATAAAATTAAGAGAAAAATCAATATTTGTAAAATAAAAATTAGGAGGAACATATGGAAAACGGGTTATACACAACTAGAACAATAAGAAAAGTAAGGGAAAAAATAGACCTTAAAAGAAATTTTTTAAGAGAACTTTTTTTTAAAAATGCGACAAATGTAGATAGTTCTATGATTATGTTAGAAATAACAAAAGGGAAAGAATCGTTTGCCCCATTTGTAGCTCCATTAGAGAATGGAAAAGCTATGGAAAATAAGAAAATCCAAACAAATATAATAACAGCTCCTAAGATAGGAATAACAAAAACTATATCAGAAAGAGATATGGAACTTAGAGGAGCAGGAGAACCATTTAGTGCATCAAAAACAGAGAGTACAGTAAAGATAATAAAGAAAATACTAGAAGACCAAGAAAACTACATAGTAAATAAAGAAGAATTGATGGTATCACAATTCTTAACAACTGGAAAAGTAACATCAGTTAATGGAGATAGTGGATATGAAGTAGATTATGGATTAGGGAATATAGAAACACTACCTGAAGCAGAGCAGTGGGGAGAAGTTGGAGTAAATCCAATTGCAAGTTTAGACAAAATATTAACTAAAGCAGAAGAAAATGGAAATATAACTGATGTTGTAGTAATGGGATATAATGCAGCAGAAAACTTTATAAGAGAAGCGGAAAAGCAGAAATTATTAAGTAGAGATTTACAAAGTGAATTTGTAAAAACTGTAGTAAGAAAACATCCAGGTGTTATTTGGGTGGGAACATACAAAACATTTGGAATAGATTTATATAGATACAAAAGAGGTGTTTTAAATTCTGCAGGAGTAAGAATAGAACTTATGCCTCCAAATGTAATAATTGGAGGACCAGTAGATGGAGAAATATTATATGCTCCTGTGTATAATACAAACAACATAAAAGAAGAAATATTTAAAAAAGTAAAAAGATATTCATATGTAAAAAATGTAAATGATTCAGGATTGCAAATAATAACACAATCAAGACCAGTTTTACAACCTCTAGATATAGAGGGATATTTCTGTGTAACAGTTTGTAAATAGTAAATAAATTAGGAGGTAAATAATGAGAGTTAAATTTACAAAAAATTATAAAACATACAAAATAGGAGATGAAGAAGAATTTAAGGATGGAGAAAGAGAATTGAAATTTTTACTAGAAACTAATACAGCAGTAGAAAGCAAAATAATAAAAACAAAAAATGAACTCCATTTCGAAAGTTGCGAAATTGAAAATAGAGAATTAAAAAATAAAATACAGGAATTAGAAAAAAAAGTAGAAGAATTAGAAAAACAAAACAAAGATTATGAGAAGAAATTAAAAAAAGTTGAGGATAAATAAAGTGTCATTCAAAGAACTTTTGCAAAAAGATTTAAAAAATGTGTTTTATAACACTAATGAATTTGCAGAAGAAATAATTTTAGATGGAGAAAAATATATTGGTATCATATCAGAGATAGATTTCAATGATAAATACTTATATAAAGAAGCAACAACAGGATTAATAACACAAGGTTTAATTCTGTCAATTCAAAAATCTGAACTATTTAAGGATGTGGAGGTTGTTCCAGCTGATTTTGAAATATCAGCTGGAACAACTCTAGAATTAAACAATAAAAAATATACTGTAATTAAATTTATTGATAAAGATGTAGACTATGATATTCATCTTGAAAGGATAACGGATGTATAACCTTGAGATACCTGAAAAAGAACTAAAAAAAATGCAACTTTTTTTTGAAGAAACACCGAAGATAATGGAAAAGATAATAAAACAGTCGCTATCTAGATCAGCGACTGAAATAAGGAAACATGATGTTAGAGAAATTAAAAAGAAATTTCATATAAATGGTGCGTTACTAAATCCTAAATCACTTCTTATAAAAAGAAGTACAGGAGAAGTAACATTATCAGCGTCAAAACAAAGAATGTCAATTGAAGAGTATTATATATCCCTTAGAAAACCATCAGCCTCTAAAGAAAATATAAAAGCAGCTGTATATAGAAGTACAACTCCTAAAGGAATTAAAAATATGTTCTGGGCGTTCTACAAAAAAGACACAAGTAAAATAGGTCTTTTTAAAAGAAAAGAGGGAAGTAAAGAGATAGTAAAAGTTAAATCTCCATCAATTCATTCATTATCTATTAATTTATCAAGGATAGGGCTTTATGATGATTTACAAGAAATATTTAATAAAAACTTTTCAAAAACTTTAGAGGAGACAATAAATAAATCATGAAAAATTTAACTATTAAAGCGGAAGAGTCATTACTTAATTTTTTAAAAGAAAGTTTGAAAGATTATATGATAAATGAAAAAAATATTAATTTCATTCAAGGATATTTAGCCGAGGAAAGTTTAAAAAATAATTTAGAATTATTAAAAACAGGAAAAACTGAAAGTTACCCACTGCTAATATTAAGAAGAGGAAAATTCAAGCAAAGCATTCAAAACGGTGTTAGCGAAAGAATGCAAATGTATAAAATAATTTTAGGGATAAAAGCAGATTTAAAAGAGGGATATGAAATAATACAAGAGTTTGGAGATAAAATTCTTAATTTATTAAGTGAGAATCCATACTTAGATTCTGGATATGTGTTAGAACAAGATAATTTTGAGGGCGGAATAAATAATGAGTCTTCAGGTGGCGATTACTGGTTATATGAAATCGATATTAAATTATCAATCCCAGTTATAGAAACAAGATTTTTTAAGGAGGGTGATTAAAATTAAAGAAGAGAAAGATACCACAACAAATAAAACAAATCAATTTAAAAAAGAAGTTGCAGAAACAAAATCAACAAAAATTTATGTTTATATAGGAGAAACAGTAGCTAATCACAAAATAAACATAACAAAGAACTCAATAGTGAATAATTTAGATAAATATAAAAAATTATTTACTGAAATAACAGGAATGAAAGATTTATTTGTAGAAATAAATAAGTATTCTACAATTAAAAACAAAATGAAGGAGATAAATTCTCCAATAAATAAAAAAATAAAAGAAGTATCTATGAAATTAAGGGAGGTAACTAATGTTTAGACATGGAACATATAGCAGTGAGATACCTACTAAGTTACAAGGGGTAAATGTAGCACAATCTCCAGTGGTTATTGTGGGAATAGCTCCTGTAAATATGGGAGATATGACTTCTATAAACAAAGCAGAGCTAATAATGACTGAAACAGAAGCCACAGAAAAATTTGGAGGGTTAGGAAATATAAAAGGATATTCAATTTCAACTGCTCTTTATACATTCTTTCAACTTTTTGGAGTTAAACCTGTAATTTGCATAAATGTATTAGACCCAACTAAACATAAAAAGTCCGTGTTGGAAAAAGAATATTTAATATTAGAAGGAAAAACAGTTTTAGACGACATTGGAATTATAGTTTCTAGTTTAGTAATAAAAAAAGGAACAGATATTTTAACAGAAGGATATGATTACTATTTTTCAAGCAATGGAAAACTAACTCTAGAAGTTGAAGATGCAACTATAACAACATTAGATATTGCATATGATGTTTTAGACCCAACAAAAGTGACAAAGGAAGATATTATAGGCGGAATAGATACCGCTACATTAGAAGCAAAAGGACTAGAAGTATTGGGAACAATATTTCAAAAGTACTCGATGATACCTAGCTTAGTGATAGTGCCAGGGTTTAGTCATGAACCTGATGTAAGGGCAATACTAGATACAAAAGCTAGTAAAATTGGTGGCAAGTGGGGGGCAATGTCAATAGTAGATTTACCAAGTGAGTTGAAATATGGAGAATTAATAGAATACAAGAAAGAAAAAAACTTCATAGATGAAGACCAAATCCTAACTTATGGAATGGGAAGAATAGGAGATGATTTTATCCCTCAAGACATTCTTTTAGCTGCACTTATGAGTGCAACAGACTTCACAAATGATGGAGTTCCCTTTGAATCTCCTTCAAACAAAAACATAAAAGTTGAAGGGATAAGTTGGAACGACGGAACTAAATTTATAGGATTAGATTTAGATGAAAATCAAGCTAATCTATTAAATGAAAACGGTATAGTAACAATAATAAAAAGACCAAATGGAACTGTAGCATGGGGGAATAGAACTTCAGCACAACAACCAGGTGGGATAACAGATGCAAAAGACCTATTTATACCTGCTAAAAGAATGTTTAAATATATAGCTAATACTATAATGCTTAATACAGAAGCAGATGTAGATAGACCTATGACTTTTTCAAAAGCAGAAAATATAAAAATGAAATTAAACATGTTTTTAAACGGTTTAACTTCAGAAGGAAAATTATTAGGAGGAAGAGTAGAGTTTTTAGAAAGTGAAAATCCTCTTGTAGATATTACAAATGGAAGATTTAAATGGCACATATACTTAGGAATAGTTATGCCAGGAGAATCATTAGAATATATTTTAGAATACGATACTAATTATGCAACAGGATTTTTTAATTAACTAGGAGGTATATATGTCATTTGTATCAAGCACGATTGTAGATGCGATTGTAAAGCTCGAGGGGTCAGAAGAACTCGTTGGAGTAGCAACAGTAACATTACCAGATATAGAAAGTAAAACAGAGGAAATGAGTGGGTTAGGAGTAGGAAACTTTGAGGAAGTAGTAATAGGGTTATATAACTCCATGTCACTTACTTTAAAATTCAGAGGAATGGCAAAAAACAATCTAAAAACTAAAGGAAAATCAATAGGGCTTGTGATAACTGCTGCAATTCAAGGCAGAGATAAACAAACTCATGAAGCTATAACACAAAAAGTAATGGTAACAGTAAAAGGGACAATTAAATCATCTAAAGAAGGAGAAATATCTAAAGGTGGAAAAATAGAACCTGAAAGAACTCTATCTCTGACTTACTACAAGTTAGAACTAGATGGAGAGGTTCATTATGAAATAGATGTATTTAATCAAATAGCAGTAATAGATGGAGAAAATATTTTAGGAGCTATAAACAGTATTTTAGGAAGATAAAACTATTAGGAGGAACAAAATGAAAAAGTATTTAACACACGAGGAAGAATTAAAAGCTGCAGAAAACAAATTAGGTTTAGAAAATTCAGAAAATAAAGATTTAGAAGATAATAGTGAAGAAGAAATAACAAAAATGACATTATCGAATGGAGATGAAATATCTTTTAATGTAGGATATATTACAGGTAGAGATATATTAAGAATAAAAGATGAATATTTTAGATTAAGAAAAAGAAAGGCGGGTGTGATGGCGGAGTTTGACGACTTTTATTATGCTTTAGTAGCTGCTTCAATAACGAATCAAAGAACTAGTTATTTCTTAGATTTAAAAGCAAAAGATTTTAATGAGGTGATGGTTTTTGTGAAAGGTTTTTTGATGCAAGACTAGGAAGTGACCACGAGAAATATATAACAGAATTAATAGATATGTTAGCCCCAAGAATAAACAATTTTTGGGGCTTAAACTTAAATATATCTTATGAAACATTATATAAAACAAAACTTTCTAGGCTTGAAGACTTAATAGACATGAGCAATGAATATTATGAAAAAAATAAATAAATAAATAAATAAATAAATAAATAAATAAATAAATAAATAAATAAATAAATAAATAAATAAATAAATAAATAAAATAAATTAAAAGATATAAGGAGGTGGAAAATGGCATCTAAGTACATGGATTTAGTAATGAAGTTATCAGCTAGAGTAGATAAACAACTCCCAACTTCATTAAGAAATGTGTCCAAAGAAATGAACTTATTAAATAAGCAGCAAAAAGAAATAAAAGCATCACAAAAAGCTGGAGATAATCACAATAATTTGAAAAAAAAGTTAGGAGAAAACATAGCTTTATACAGAGCAAATAGAAATGAGTTAAGAATGTTAAAAGAAGCTAAAGACTCAGGACTAAGCTTAACTAAAAAAGAAGAAGCTAGATATAGTAGTTTAAGTAAAAGTGTTAATAATTTAAATAAAAAAATGGGCGACCAGAAGAATGCTTATAGAAATTCAAAAATGGAACTTCAAAAGCTCAAAATTCCATTGGATAAATTAGACGGGCAGTATAAAAAAAATACTAAAAGTCTAATTATATTAAATAGACAACTAGCTGTAAATTCTCGAATGAGTAAAATCAAGACTGCTGTAGGCGGTGCAGTTGGTGGAGCAGTAAAAAAAGTAGGAAAAGTAGCAGCAGTTGGAGCAGTAGCAGGAACAATAGCTCTTAGTTATGGAGCAGTTCAATCTGCTAAGGCTTACTCAGACTTTAACGGACAAATGAAGAGAGTTCAAGCCATTTCCAATGCCTCGACCGAAGATTTTAATACTTTAGAAAAAGCAGCAATGAAATTTGGAGCTACTACCTCTTTTACAAGTATTCAATCAGCACAGGCAATGGAAAAAATGGCTCTAGCTGGATTTAGTACAAAAGAAATACTGCAGGGTATGCCTGGAGTACTAGACTTAGCAGCAGCATCTGGAACAGATTTAGCACTTGTTTCAGACATAATAACGGATAACTTAATCCCGTTTAATATGACAGCTAAAGATACAGGGCGTTTTGCCGATGTATTAGCTTATACAATGAGTAAAACTAATGTAGATGTAGATATGTTAGGAGAATCATTCAAATATGCATCAGGGGGAGCTGGAGCTTTAGGAGTTAGTTTAGAAGAAACTTCCTCAGTTTTAGGATTAATGGGAGACCAAGCAATTAAAAGTGGTCAAGCAGGAAGAGGATTGAATGAGGTATTCACAAATTTAGCTTCAAAATCAGAAGCTTTAAAAGGAATAAAGATTAAGGTAACAACAGATAAAGGTGATTTTGTAGGAATAGCTGAAACTGTGAAACAATTTGAAAAAAAAATGAAAAACATGGGAAAAGTACAAAGAGTAGCGTTTCTAAATGATGTTTTAGGAAAACAAGGTGCATTATCTTTCGGGAAACTGTTAACTGCTCAAAAAACAATAAATGGAGTAACTTATAAAGGAGCAGCAGCGGTTGAACAAATGATAGAAGAAACAACAGTAGAAAGTGTTAATTCTGCTAGTAAGATGAGAGATACAATGCTTGAGGGTGCTAATGGAACTAAAATTCTTTTCTTGTCGGCTATCGATGGAATGAAAATAGCTATCGGAAAAAAAATGTTATCAGAAAACGTCTTAAAACAAGTTCAAAAAGTTACTCTTTATATATCTGAACTAGCAAATGTTATCAATGGAACATTCTCGGATGAACCAGTTAACAAATTTTGGCAGGAAGTAATGAGCACCTCAAGAAGTTTCATTAAATCTTTTAAAGAAGCCTTAGCTCCTGGATTAGAAGCAATTAAATCTATATTCCCAAGTGACGGTAATTTTTTACAAGGGTTCATAAAAGGATTAATGAAACTAGTAATAACTGCAACAAAAGTAGTATCAACACTACTTGAAGTTTTTGCTCCTGTTATAAATTTTATAACTAAGATACTAGGGAAAATTGGAGTAGATAATATTCTAATTTTCATAGGAGCATTTATGGCAATTGGGAAGGTAATAACTGTAGTCTCAACTATAAGCACTGTAATAGCTTCAGTTTCAAGTTTAATGGGAACATTAGGAATTATTCCAGCTATATTAGGCGGGATAAAAATGGCTATGCTAGCACTTGGCGGACCAATTGTATGGATCGGGGCACTACTTATAGCAGCAGCATTTATAATTTATAAAAACTGGGATGCAGTAAAAGCATTTTTTATAGGAGTGTACGAAAAAGCAAAAGAGATATTCACTAAATTCCCCGAATTATTTATATTAATACTAGGACCTATAGGAATGGTAATTGCAGCAGGAATTAGAATATATCAAAACTGGGATATAATAAAAGCAAAAGCAGTTGAATTAATAAATTCATTAGTAGGAACATTTAAAGGAATAGCAGATAGTATAAAAGGAACTTTTATAGGATGGTATGAAAAAGCAAAAGAGGTATTTACTAAATTTCCAGAGCTTTTTATATTAATACTAGGACCGATAGGAATGGTAATTGCAGCAGGAATTAGAATATATCAAAACTGGGATATAATAAAAGCAAAAGCAATAGAATTAAAAGATGGGTTAGTGGGAATATTTACAGGGATAGCAGAAAGCATAAAAGGTGCCTTTACAGGAGTAACAGAATTTTTTACAGGAATTATTACAGGAATAACCACAAAATTTACTGAAATAAAAGAAATGATAAAACTTCCTACACCGCCCAATTGGATGTTAAAAATTGTAGGGATGGGAGAAACGGTAGACCCCGTAGCAAAATCCCCAGACGGAAGCCATAGAGGTGGCTTAGGGTATGTACCTTACGATGGATACATAGCCGAACTCCATAAAGGAGAAAGAGTATTAACGGCAGAGGAGAATAAAGGTAGTTTACTAGAAAGGTTATCCTCTGGACCAAGTGGTGTTTCTAACACAGTAAACAACACTCAAAGCTCTTCTCCAACGCTTGTATTTAATCCTGTTATAAATATAACTGGAAATGCAGACACAAGTGTAATAGATATGTTAACTGCAAAAATGGAAAGTATGAAAGAGGAATTTGAAAAAATGTTAAAAGAGGCGATGTATGAAAAACAAAGAAAGCTACTATAACGTTTATATAACAGAAACGAATGATACTTGGGATTTAATAGCTTATAAAGTTTATGGGGATGAGTATTTAATGAATCATATAAAAGAAGCAAATAAAGATTTTTTAAAAATTGTTTTATTCCCTGCAGGAGTACATTTAACAATACCGAAAGTTGAAAAAATATTAAAAGAGGAGTTACCACCATGGCTTTAGCAAGAAGAGTTAATGCTGTCGTAAAATATGCAGGAAATGATATTACACAAAATTTAGAAGAGTATATTTCAAAAATAACTATAACTGACAACTTTAAAGACCAAATAGATGATGTTAGTTTAACTTTAAGAAACGACACTAATCGGTTCTTAAAGCCCAATTGGGCATTAGATGTATATGAGGAATTAGATGTTTCAATAATTACTGAAAATTGGGTAAAAGAAGATGAAGGGAAAATAGTATACCCGGTGGGAATATTTAATATTGACTCTAGAGATTTTTCAAGAAATTCAGTGTCAATAAAAGGTTTAGCTATACCACTGGGAGAAGCACAAGACCAAACTAATTCTAAATCTTGGGTTCAAATTTCCATGTCAAAATTGGGATTGGAGATTGCAAATAAATATAATTTAGAGTTTAAATATATGGTTGATAACGATCCTATTTTAAAAAATGTAAAACAAGAAAAAGAAACCGACTTCTCTTTTTTAAAAAAAATAGTAAATGACGAGGGGGCAATTCTAAAAATTGCATTCAATAATCTTATTATATTTGATGAAACAAAATTTGAAGAAAAAGAACCAAAATTCAAATTAAGTATAAATGAATTAGATTATAGAATTACAGAAAAAACAAAAGAAATATATGATGCCGCAGAGGTAACATATATAGATCCAAAAACAAACAAAACAGAAAAAGTAATGGTAACAGCAACAACTATAAATAAAATAAAAAGTGCTACTAAAAAAAAATCAACTAATCCTTATGGAAAATATTTTGAAGCAACAGAAGCAAAAACGGCGAGTAATCCTTATGGAAAATACTTTGGGGAAACTGAAACTAAAACTGCAGCATCTAAAAAAAAGGTAAAACTATACGCTAAAATACTAAAACTAAATAAAAGAAGTAAAAGTGGAGATTTAGCAGAATTTGCAAGAAAAAAACTAAAAAAAGAAAATACAAAAAGAGTAGAAATTTCATTTTCTATTATTGGAGATATGGGAATATACTCTGGAGATACATTTGAATTAACTGAAGCAGGAATATTTAATGGTAAATACCTTGTAAATAAAATAGTAAAAAACATACCAGGGTTTAAATTTGAAATAGAGTCATATTTAGTAGAAAGCTACTACTTCTAAATTAATAAGGAGCAGAGAATGGTTACATCAAAAATAGGGTTTGGAGAAATTCACAGTGTTAATGAAAAAAATTATACAGCAGTAGTAAAATTAGATGAGGATGATGGAATCCTCACTGGAGATTTACAGATAGTAGCTCCTATCACACTAAACAACAAAGAATCACAGTTGCCAGGTGTGGGGACACCTTGTGTTGTTATCATGTTTAGTGATGGAAACGAGAGAGGGGTTGTTATAGGTGGCAGATACTCGGATGAGAATCCATGTGATTTGTCTAAAGGAAAGAAAATAATAAATTATCAAAAAAGTAAAATAACTATATGTGAGACTGGAGTCATAGAAATTGTGGCTCAAGAAATTAATATAAAGTCTGAAACAATAAAAATTGAATCAGACGAAACAACAATAACAGGGAAAATAGTATTAGATGGGGAAACAACAATAACAGGGAATGTAACCTTAAACAAAGCTTTATCGACTTTAAGTGGCGTTTCAGTTGATGAAACTGGGGAAATGAATACTGGAAATATTATCAAGGCTAAGGATTTTATAAAGATATGAATATAATAAAAAGTTTAGCTGGAGAAGTAAAAGACGGTATTTTAAATGATTATTTAAATGATATTCCTGTGTTAGGAACATTAGGAAGGCTTGGTGGCTTTGGGAGTATTACATTCAAAGTGGGTCAAAGCAAAACTTTGGTTCCAAAAGATTACTCTGTAAGTGTAGGAAATGAGACTATATCACATTCAAGAATAGGCTCACCTTCAATAACAGAATATACAAATAGAAAGTTAAAAACATTAAATATGGATATAAAATTAATATATACTTTAGCTCCAGTCCAAAGAAGTATAAACAAATTAGTGGATATGTGTGAATTAGGAGAGCACTATACATTAATAGTTGGAAATCAAAAGATTGGTGACCAACATTTCATTATAAAAAGTTTTAATTATAAAATAACTAAAACTAATGGTGCTGGAGTTCCAATTGTTGCAGAATGTTCATTACAATTTGAAGAATACATATATGATATAAATAAACCAAGAACAGATAAATTTGTAATAGAGAAGGGTATAAAAAAAATGGCAGATAGTGTAGTAAAAACAGCAAATAAAATGGTGAAAGACACCATTTCAAAAATAAGTGACTGGAGGAAATAATCTGATAGTTGATAATAGAGAAGTACCTCAAATAGAAATACTGAAACAATTGTACATATTGCTAAATACAGTTAGAGGAGAAGTACCATTATTCAGAGATTTTGGATTAGACGGAAGAATGGTAGATAAACCAATTACAATTATTCAAAATAGTCTGTTCATAGATTTAGAAAATCAAATAAAAAAATATATTCCTGGATTAAAACTCTTAAATATCCAGGTTGAAAACACAGATCATAACTTAAATATAAAATGTGAGGTGGAAATCTATGAGTGATGAGTTAACACTAATTAATTCTGATGCAAAAGAAATATTAACTGATGCATTATCATTTCACGAGGAAATCACAGGGAATAAGTTACCTGTTGGTTCAGAAACAACATTCGTATACTCAACTGTTGCTGCAGCACTTGCAGCAGCAAAATCAGAAATGAATGAAGTAGCTTTAGGCAATTATTTAAAATATGCAAAAGGAGATAGGTTAGATTTAAAAGGTGATTTATTTGGTAGCAGAGGAGACAGATTACCAGCAAATAAAGCAAGGACAACTATTAGATGTTATATATCCGATATTGTTGAAAGAGATATAATTATACCAATAGGAAGTAGATTTTCTAAAGATGATTTGATTTTTAGAAATGAAAAAATAGGAATAATAAGAGCTGGAACACTATTCGCAGATATTACTGTTGTTTCAGAAAAAGAAGGGGAGTTAGATCCAATACTAATCGGAGAAATAAAAACTTCAATTGATAGATACGATTACTATCAAAATTGTGAAAATATAACACCTGTTTTAGGTGGAGCAAATATTGAAGATGATGAGAGGTATAGAGAAAGAATAAGAATGATACCTGAATCTTTTACAACTGCAGGGTCAGAAGAATCATATAAATTTGCAGTAAAAAAATCTTCTTCTTTAGTAACACAAGTTAAAATAAATTCTCCAATTCCTAATGTGATAAATATTTATGTTGTAGGAGAAAATATAGAAAAATTGTCATCTGAAGAGAAAAATAAAATACTCTCAGAAGTAAATTCTATAAAAATAAGACCTTTAGGTGATAAAGTTACTATATTAGACCCAACATTTATAAATTATGAAATTGATGTAGAATATACAACCTATGATAATCAGATAATCAGTAAAAGTATATTAGAAGACACTATAATAAAAAAATTAAATTTATTTACTTCAAATTTTAAAATAGGAGAAGATTTAAATATACAGGATATTATAAAATTATTTAAAGATGAAGGAGTAAAAAGAGTAAATTTAAAATCATTAGAGGATATAAAAATATCGGAACTTGAAATAGCAAAATGTAATTCTATTTCAATTAAATATATAGTAGAGGCGGAGGAATAAATGAAAACTATCTTTGATAAAAACATATTCCATTTAGCACCCTCACTATTAAAAGCCAACAACAAAGACATGCTTTTAGTAATTGATAGGTTATACCAAAAACATATTGTAAATAATATAAAAAAACTAGTTCTTATGGATCGTATAGAAGAATTAGAAAACTTTGAAATAGATTTACTAGCGATAGAACTGCATGTAGATTTTTATGAGATTACATTAGAATTAGAAGAAAAAAGAAATTTAGTAAAAAAAACATTTGAACTGCATATGGCAAAAGGGACTAGGGAATCAGTTCAAGATGTTTTGGATATATTTTTTTCAGAATCAAAGATTATAGAATGGTTTGAATACGGTGGGGAAAATGGAACATTCAAAATTCAGATATCAGATTCAAGTGTAGACCACAATAATACTAAAAGAATTCTAAATATGATAAATTCTTATAAAAGAGCAAGTCAGCATTTAGAAGGGTTAGAATTCGTAGCTATAAACTCTAAAAAAATATCAATATTTGGAATAAATTTTAATTTTTCCCATAAATTAGATAAGAGAAAATATAGAAAACAAAGTAAAGATTTTGGAGAAACTAAATATTTTTCTAGCAATTATTCGAGCACATATAAAAAAAACACGGGGAAGGTGAATTATTGAGAACTGAAGAATTAATTTTTACGAACGCAGGATTAAATTTATTAAAAAAAGCTTTGGCACAAGAAAAAAAAGTTGATTTCACAACAATGAAAATAGGAACAGGAAATAAAAGTACAATAATAGAATATGAAGGACTTACAGACTTGGTATCTTTTTATATGGACATAGGATTATCCAGTTTAAAAATGACTGACACTGGTCTTGTAAAAGCAACATCATATTTTACTAATAAAGATTTTGTATCCGAAGTAGTGATAACAGAAGTAGGTCTTTTTGGAAAGTTGGAAAACGAAGAAGAAATACTAATTTGTTATGTGAATGATGGATACGGAGAATCATTCCCTCCTGGAGATACTGGTAATATTCTCCAAAAACAAAGAAGCTTTGAATTTGGAATTGACAGAAACACAAAAGTAACAGCAGTTGTTAGTTCTACTATGTTTGCAACAATTGTAGACTTAGAGGAAAAAGAACAAGCGTTTACAAAAAACACAGGATTTAATAAAAATTTAGGAACAGAAGTTGATACAGTTTTAGAAGGAGCAAAACTAGCAGAAATATTGGGAGTAGAGTACTCTGGAATACTGAACAATACTACACAAAAAGTACTTGGAAAATCCTACTATGACAATGCAAATAAAAAAATATTTAAATGTATAAAAAATACAAATATAAATTACGCAGACGCACAGTTTTTTGAAGCTATCAGTAATAATGATTTATTGGGTAAATTACAGAATTTATACACTAGGAAAATTATACCGATAACAGCTGTTCCTGGAATTATCCAAACTACTGGGTCATATATCTCCGATAAGCTACTTATAGTAAAGATTGGTGCTCCAGGAGTTGAGGGTTCACAATTTGAAATTGGCAATGCCATTTTAGATTTTAAAATATCTTGCGAAAGTACATATACTCTAATTCCATATGCAACGGCAAATGGTATAAGTGGTGGTAATATAGGTTTTGGGTTATCGTCAGTCGGGGTTGTTACTATTGATAACATCTTCAATATTGATGGGAAATCAATAACTCAGACTGGAATAGCTCCATCTTTCCATGGAACATTAATAACACGTATTAATTAGTGGATTATGATATCGTGGTACTAACAAAGGAGAAGATATTCAATAGTTCCAGAGTTATACCTCGTATCTGATTAACCATTAAAATTAGAGAATATTATGAGATTTCCTCAACTCCGAAGTCTTTTACAAAGTACTGTAACGGAGAAATTTGAACTGCAATATTTCCTGAATGATTATTTGTTATACCTATAGTCCCTAAATTATTAAGAACGAATGTAGTATTCTCATCTGTAGTTATATCGAATTTTTTTAAATACCCATTTCCTACAGTTAATATTGATATAGTTTCAGAAAACGCACCATGATTGGTGGTTCTTAATAAAAATGTTCTACCAATATTATTAGGATTATTCGTGGCTAATTGAATTGATTTTGCTGTATGTGGTCCTATAATAGTATCATATACTTTATTTGATACATTGTAATTATCATTTGTGATTTCTGCTAAATTCTGTAATTTACCAAAAAATAAATTATCTAAAATAAAAAAATAAAATAACAAAAGGAGTATAAAATGAAAAAATTATATATTTATAATATTAAGAATTTAGAGGTTATAGCAGAGCCTGCCATAACTTCATATAAAGAATTTAAAGATGGTCCTGAATTTTTTTATCCTGATTGGGATAAAAATTTACATCTAGCTTCAGAAATAAATTTTATAAATCCTATTTTACTAAATAATGAAATTAGAGAAAAAACTAGAGAAGAGTTAATAATTTTAGATGATAAAATAGAACTATTAGTTCCAGGGGAATATCTAGAAAATGGTGAAATTATTCTTGTAAAAGCTCCAGAAGAATTATTTATAAAAAAATGGATTTTAGAGAAAAAAAAGTGGGAAGAGGGAGCAACAAAAGAAGATATAGATAGAGAAGTAAGTAAGCTAATAGATACTTTCATCTCTTTATCAGAAAAAAAAGAAAAATTAAAAAGTTATGGATTTGGGATAAATGAAATAGAAACAGATCTAGCAGAAAACATTATGAGAAGAAATTATTTAATTAATTTAAATTAAAATAGGAGGTATAAAAAATGTTAAAATTTATGGGGATTGGTAAAACAATCAGTAGTGTTTCTAAAAATATTACAGATTTAAAAACAACAAAAATTGATTTCAAAAAAGTTTTAATTATAATTTTTGTGATGAGTTCACTTTTAACTATTTGTTTATCTAAAGATACTGTTTTTGTATTAAAAATTGTGGATAGATTTCTATATTTTGTTGATTTGATAATTCGGGAGGTTAAATAATGAAATTCGAACAAATTTTACTAAGAGTGCTTTCAGAATATGGGATAATTGGTATTGTGTTAATGGTACTACTCTATAACAACATACTAAGACTTAAAGCGGATCTAAAAGATAGAGAACATAATAGAGAATATTTAAAAAATCTTATAGATACAGTGAATAAAACAAATGAAAAACTCGCTGAACACACAATAAGAATTAAAGCTTTAGAAAAAAAAGTTCCAAATTAGGAGATGATAAATTGAAAAAAATAGCATTAGTAATAGGACACAATGAAAATAGAAAAGGTGCATTTAGTAAACATCTAAATTTATCAGAATATGAATTTTTTTCTGAATTAGCAAAAGAAATAAAAAAAGAAATAGAAGTAGATATTTATACTAGAAAATATTGTGGAAGTTACTCAAAAGAGATGAGTAACGTTTTAAATGAAGTTCATAAGCAAAGATATGATTTAGTATTAGAACTTCATTTTAA
>JBOFOQ010000012.1:0-45249 GCA_051659505.1 Fusobacteriaceae bacterium | reverse complement strand
ATACATGTGTTACCTCCACTAATGATTTTGTTTTGATGATAACTAAATTTTATCAGAAAGTGGAGGAAATTCAAAGAAAAAAATTAAGAAAAAGTCTTTGTTTTACTAAGTTATTTTAGTTTTACAATCGGCTAATAATATAGATTCAAAGGAGAAAAATGTATGGACATGTTAAATGCTGTTTTGGCTCCACTTAAAACTATTGTCGGTTCTTTAAATGGTTTTTTATGGGGAGATATTATCGTTCTAAGTTTTGGTAAAATTAAAATTGGACTGAGTATAATTGTTCTTATACTAGTTCCTACCGGTATTTATTATAGTGTAAAAACTAAAATGGTTTCATTTCGATTGTTTCCAGAAATGATTAGACTGGTTTTAAGAAAAAAAGCTTCTAAAAATAAAAATACTATAACAGGGATTCAAGCATTATTTATTGCAACAGCTTCTAGAGTAGGCATGGGTAATTTAGCTGGAGTAGTTGCTGCTATTTCTTTTGGTGGACCAGGAGCAGTTTTTTGGATGTGGATTGCTTCTATTATTGGTGCAAATACAGCCTTTATTGAAAGTACTTTAGCACAAATTTATAAAGAAAAAGATCCACTTTTTGGTGGTTGGAGAGGTGGTCCAGCTTATTTTATGAATAAAATGGATATCTCTGTTAATTTAGACGGTATAAATTCTAAAAAAGTTTCTAGCTTTAGAATTATTGGAATTTTATTTGCTGTTTCAGGTCTTATAACATGGGTTGGAATTACTCAAATTGCATCTAATTCTGTTTCTGAATCTTTTTTAAATGCCTTTAATATAAAACCTATTTACACTTCTATTGGTATGGCTATTTTAGCTACCTTAGCACTTTTTGGAAAAGGACATAAAGATAAAATAGTTACTATTCTTAACAAATTAGTTCCTATTATGGCTATTTTATATTTCATTTTAACTATTTTTATTCTTTTAAAAAATATCCCAAACATACCTGGAATGTTTATGAACATTTTCGAGCAAGCTTTTGGTTTTAAGCAAATTGCTTCAGGAACTTTTGGTGCAATTCTTATGCACGGAATTAAAAGAGGACTTTTCTCTAACGAAGCAGGGAGTGGTTCTGCACCTTGTGCTGCTGCTGCTGCTGATGTTGCTCATCCAGTTGAACAAGGTCTTATTCAAGCATTGGGTGTTTTTATAGATACTTTAGTTCTTTGTAGCTGTACTGCTTTTGTTATGTTACTTACTCCTGAATCTATAAGAAAAGGAAAAATGGGAATGGATTTGTTACAAAGTTCTATGAATTATCATATTGGAGCTTCAGGAACTCCATTAATGGCTATAATATTATTTCTTTTTAGTTTCAGTACATTTTTAGGAATTTTATTTTATGCTCGTTCTAATGTCGCTTTTTTATTTGGAGATAAGATGATAGCTCAGGACGCTTATAAAATTTTAGCTATAGTTATGCTATTAGTAGGAGGAACTGCTAAGTATTCCTTTGTTTGGGACTTAGGTGATTTAGGAATAGCTCTTATGACTATTTTCAATATTATAGCTATAATACCAATGTCTAAAATAGCTTTTGATTCTTTAAAGGATTATGAAAACAATCATATGCTAAAAAAATAAATATAAACAAATAAAAATAAAGGGGATTAGGCTAATCCCCTTTATTTTTATTTAAATATCTCACCAGCTTCTATATACCAAAGTAATAAATCTATTTCGTCCATTGGTATTTTTACCTCTTTACAAAACTTTCTTAACTTTTCTTCTATTTCTTTATAATTTTTAGGATTTATTGTTTTAGGAACTTCTGTTATTATTTCTAAT
Source organism: Fusobacteriaceae bacterium (assembly GCA_051659505.1). Lineage (GTDB taxonomy): Bacteria > Fusobacteriota > Fusobacteriia > Fusobacteriales > Fusobacteriaceae > JAGNZR01. Next base: position 43,431 of record JBOFOQ010000012.1, on the reverse strand, counting down.
TTCAAAAGATTTTTTAAAACATGCCTATCTAGAATAGCTAAATTTTGACCAAAACCTACATTTCTTAAAAAATGACCAGCTTCTTTATAAGACATACCTTTAATATTTTTTACAATCCACTCTCTTTTCTCAAAAATATCTTCTATGGAAGAAAAAAAATCTTTAGTAATAAGTTCTCTTTTTTCATTCATCATTTGTTCTCTTAATATAACGAGGTACTTAGCTTTATTATTTTTAAATCTAACTATATTTAAATAAGGGACTAACTCCTCTTCTTTTCCAACAAATAATAATCCTGCATCCCTTAGTTCACTAATTGCTTTCCACGCATTTTTAGCTTTAGATTGAGGAGTTAAAATACAAAAAGAAAGTTCGCTATGAATATCTTCGTTGTTTCCATTTTTCCATACATTTTTAAAATATTGTAACCTTTCTTTTATTTCGTCTTTTTTTTCTTTATATATTTTTTCTATTTCATAAAAATACTCATTTTTCATTTTAGCTCCTTAGGTTTAAGAACAACTCTCTTCTCACATTATAAGACAAAACCATAAGGCAATAACTCTTCTATAGTCACCAACTTATAATCTTTTTTTAAATTTGCTAAAATTATTATAGTATTTTCATCAGCAAACTCTTTAATTACTTGTCTGCACGCCCCGCAAGGACTTACTGGTCCAGTAGTATCTGCTACAACACAAATAACTTTTATTTTTTTCATTCCATTAGTTACACCAGAAAAAATAGCAGTTCTTTCTGCACAGTTAGTAAGTCCAAAAGAACCGTTCTCAACATTAACACCCTTATATTTATTTCCATCTTCATCTACGACTACAGAGCCTACCTTAAAATTAGAATATTTAGCATAAGCATTTTCTCTTACAGTTATCGCTTCTTCTATCAGAGAAATTATTTCATCTTTTTTCATTCCCTACTCCTTTTAACTATATTTTTTAAGAATTAAGAGCAGCTTCTAAAGCTATTTCTACCATTTCTCTTAAAGTTACTTGTCTTTCTTCAGCTGTTGTGGCTTCTCCAGTTACAAGAGAGTCGGAAATTGTTAATATTGTTAGTGCGTTTACATTGTGTTTCGCTGCAATTGTATAAAGACCCGCTGTTTCCATCTCCACACAAAGAACTCCAAATTCTGCCCATTTCTTGTATGAATCAAAATCATCACCATAAAATTCATCTGAAGTCATTACATTTCCTGCTTTTATCTCTATTCCTTTATCATCTGCTGCTTTTAAAGCTTTTCTAAAAAGCGAAAAAGAAGCAGTTGGAGCATAGTCTGCACCGTTAAATCTAAGTTTATTAATCCCAGAATTTGTTGAACTAGACATTGCAAAAATTACATCTCTTATTTTTATATCTTCTCTATATGAACCTGCAGTTCCAACTCTTATTAAATTTTTACATCCAAACTCTGTAATGAGTTCTGTAGCATATATAGATATTGATGGGACTCCCATTCCCGTTCCTTGAACAGAAACTTTTTTTCCTTTATAAGTACCTGTAAAACCTAACATTCCTCTCACGTCATTGTAGCAAACTACATCAGTTAAAAATGTTTCCGCTATCCATTTTGCTCTAAGCGGATCTCCTGGTAATAAAACTGTTTCTGCAACATCACCTTTTTTAGCTCTAATATGAATACTCATCTTTTAGTTACCTCCTAATTTTTGTTTTTGTTTTTATTTTTATTTTAAAATTTCTTCTGCAAAACTTCCTGATAAATTTGTTTTCCCTAATAGCAACGTCTCAATTGTCGCAGCAATATCAGCAAAACTTTCTCTTACACCTAAATTTACCCCTGATTTTAAGTTTTTTCCATATACTAATAATGGAATGTATTCTCTAGTATGATCTGTTCCTTTGTATGTTGGGTCACAACCATGGTCAGCTGTTAATATTAATATTTCTTCCTCTTTTAAATTTTCTATAATTTCTGGTAAATATTTATCAAATTCCTCTAAAGCTAATTTATATCCCTTAGGGTCTCTTCTATGACCGTACTTCATATCAAAATCAACCAAATTTGTAAATATTAATCCTTTAGTATCTTCTTTTAGAGCAGCTATTGTTTTTAAAATCCCATCTAGATTATCTTTATTTGTTCCTTTTTGACTTGTAATTCCTACTCCAGCAAAAATATCAGATGTTTTCCCTATTCCAACTACTTCTAATCCTGAGTTTTTAATTCTATCTAACATACTTTCTTTAGGAGGTAAAACAGAATAGTCATGTCTTCCACTTGTTCTTGAAAAGTTTCCCTTCCCTGTTCCTATATATGGTCTTGCTATTACTCTAGCAACTGGAGAATGCTCTTTACATATTTCTAAAGCTATTTTACAAGCTGAATAAAGTTCTTCTAGTGAAATATGCTCTTCATGTGCTGCAATTTGTAAAACTGGATCTGCTGAAGTGTATAATATCCAAGCTCCTGATTTTATTTGCTCATCTCCATAGTCATCTAAAACTTCTGTTCCTGAATATGGAAGATTACATAAAACTTTTCTTCCTGTTTTTTCCTCAATAAGCTTTATTACTTTTTCAGAAAAACCATTAGCATAAGTTGGGAATGCTTTTTCAGGAATAATTCCTGCTATTTCCCAATGTCCAGTTGTGGTATCTTTTCCTTGTGCTTTTTCTTGTGCTTTCCCATAACATCCAGTTGAATTTACCACTCTAGGAACTCCTAAAATTTCTATTATATTTCCAAGTCCTAACTTTTGCATATTAGGAAGAGTTAGCCCACCTGTTGCAAGAGCAATATTTCCTAAAGTATTAGAACCTTCATCACCATATAGTTTTGAATCTGGAGATTCTCCTACCCCTAAACTGTCTAAAACAATTATTGTAGCTCTTTCTATCTTTTTCATAAGTATCCTCCTAAATTATTTTTTTACTAGTAATTAGTATTCTCCGTCTTTTGTGTTTCCAACAGTTACTAATTGCACTCCTGATGAAGTTCCAAGTCTATTAGCTCCAGCTTCTATAAATTTAATTGCTGTTTCTAAATCTTTTACTCCACCTGCTGCTTTTATTTTTATTTTGTCTTTAACAATAGATTTCATTAGTTGTAAATCCTCAAGTGTTGCCCCACCTGTTCCAAATCCAGTAGAGGTCTTAACAAAATCTGCCAAAGCATTTACACACATCTCTGTTGCTAGTTTTTTTTCTGTTTCTGTTAAATAACAATTTTCTATAATTACTTTTAAAACATTGTCTCCTATTGCTTCTTTAATTTCTCTAATTTCTTCCTCTACTTCCTTATACATACCAGATTTCATAAATCCTACATTAATAACCATATCAATCTCTGTAGCACCTTGTTTTATACATTCTTTTGCCTCAAATATTTTGGCTTCTTTACTCATTGCACCAAGTGGAAAACCTATTACTGAACACACTTTAACATCTGTTCCCTCTAATTCTTTTTTTGATATTTTCACATATGAACTATTTACACACACTGAAAAAAAATTATGTTCTTTAGCCTCTCTACAAAGTTTTTTTATGTCCTCAACAGTAGTCGTTGCCTTTAATACTGTATGGTCTATATAATTATTTATTTTCATTTTTATTATCCTCCTATTATTTCTAATATAATTTCTTTCTCTTCTACTTTTTCTTTGGAATATTTTATAGATGACTTTACTATTTCAACTATATTTTCTGTTAAATTTCCTTTATGATAAAAATCTAGTATATTATCACCTTTTTTTACATACGTTCCAATTTTGGCATTCATTATAAGTCCTACACTATGATCTATTATATCCTCTTTTGTACTTCTACCTGCTCCTAACATCATAGCTGCTCTTCCTATTTCATCAGCTGCTATATGAGAGATATATCCCTCTTCTGCTGCTAAGTACGGTGTTACTTCTTTAGCAACTTCTAGCAATGAATAATCTCTGCATATTTTAGGATTTCCCCCACTTGCTTTTATAAAGTTCTCAAGATTTTCAAGAGCTCTTCCTGAAGTTATAACCTCTTCGACAATTATTATTCCCTCTTCTAATGTTTTTACATCACCCTTCATTTTTAAAGCTTGAGCAGAAAGTTTAACTATTAAATCTTTAAATTTTTTAGGTCCTCTCCCTTTTAAAGTTTCAATAGCTTCAATTACTTCTAAAGAGTTCCCCACTGCACAACCTAATGGTTCATCCATATTACTTAGCATACACACAATATTTCTATTAAATAATTTACCTAATTTATGCATAGTTTCAGCTAACTTTTTAGCTTCTTCAAAAGTTTTCATAAATGCACCAGAACCAACCTTCACATCTAATATTATTGCATCAGCGTGCACAGCTAATTTTTTACTCATAATAGAACTCGCTATTAGAGGAATACTAGATACTGTCCCTGTTACATCTCTTAAAGAATATAATTTTTTGTCCATAGGAACTATTTTTTCAGAATAACCCATTATCCCTATTCCAGTTTCATTTACTAATTTTATTAATTCCTCTCTTGTTTCAGAAAATTTAAATCCCTTTATCGACTCAAACTTGTCAATTGTTCCACCAGTATGCCCTAGCCCTTTTCCCGATAGTTTTGCCGTCCCCATTCCTAAAGCTGCTAGTACAGGCGCTAGAGCTATTGTAGTCTTATCTCCTACGCCACCTGTTGAGTGCTTATCTACTAAAAATTTATGTGCTCCCTGAAAGTCTATTGTATCTCCTGAATTTATCATCTCTGTTGTAAAAGCTTTTAACTCGCTATCATTCATCCCTTTAAAATATACTGCCATTAAAAATGCTGAAATTTGATAATCTGGAATATTCCCACTTAAATAATTATTTAATAAAAATTTTATCTCCTCATCTGTTAAAACTTTACCGTCTCTTTTTTTTTCAATAATATCTACTACTCGCATCTTTCCTCCTTGAATAAAACTAAACTATATATTTTATTATATACTAGAAAGTTTTATTTTTCTATTATAATAAATAAATTATAATTTATTATGAATTAAACTGCTTTTATCTTCAAATAAACAATAATAAAATCTTCTTATATAAAATAAAAGAGGTTGAAACTCCAACCTCTTTATTTTATATAATTTTAATTATTTAACTACAATTTCACCTGAAGTTATTTTCTTTTTAATTTCTTCTATTTTAGCTAAATTTTCTGCTCCAATTATCTCTTTAGTATTTCTAAAGTCTGTAGTTCCTACACCATTTTCTTTAATTCCAAAGTTATACACTCCTGAAGTAAATGTTCCATCTATTACTGATTTAATTGTATCAAATACTGCTACGTCTACATTTTTAACCATTGATGTTAACACAACACCTTTCGCTATATCGTCTTGATCTGAATCTACTCCTAGTGCAAAAACTTTAGCTTCTCTTGCTGCATCAATAACTCCTATCCCTGTTGCTCCTGCTGCATGGTACACAACATCTACACCTTGTTTTATTTGTGATATAGCTACTTCTTTTCCTTTTACAGGATCATTAAAAGCGTTAGAACCACCAACATATGAAACTACAACTTTTGCATCTGGTTTAATATACTTAGCACCTTGCTCAAATCCATTTTTAAATCTATCTATTAAAGGAACTTGCATTCCTCCTATAAATCCAACTGTATCTGTTTTTGTCATAATAGCAGCTAAAGCTCCCACTAGAAAAGAGCCTTCTTGCTCTTTAAATAATAAACTTCTTGTATTTGGTTCATTTACAACATCATCAATAATTGCAAATTTTATATCTTTATAGTCTTTCGCCACTTTTTCTGCAGCATCTCTCATTTGAAACCCTGTAGCAATTATTAAATTGTATCCAGCATCTGCATACTCTCTAAGAAACTGTTCGTCTTCAGCTGATGAAGATGGCTCTACATATTTAAAATCTATACCTAATTCTTTTTTAGCATTTTCTAAACCTCTATATGCTGAATCATTAAATGATTTATCCCCTAAACCACCGGTTGACATAACTATACCAACTTTCAAAGGATTTTTTGCCTGAACTTTTTCCTCTTTTGCACCACCACAAGCAACTAAAAAAAGAGATGTTAAAACTACTAAACTCGAGAACAATTTTTTCATTTTTTCCTCCTAGTATTATATAAATATAACAATATTTTAACATAATCACAAAAAATTAACAATACTTTTGTATATAAACTTTTTATTATAAAATTTTAGCTATATTTAATCATTTATTATTGATATAACTTCAAATTCTTCTTTTGATAATATATTTTTTATTTCAGTCTCATCAAATTTATCATTAGTTATTATAACTACTTTTCCTATTTCTACACTTACAGTACTCTCAATTCCCTTTATTTCTGATAAAAGTTCTTTTACAAAAGTAACACACTTCATACAACTCATTCCTTGAATTTTAATTGTTTTTTTCACAATTCTTCTCCTGATATTCTTTTTTATTTGATATTTTCTTTTAATTTAGTTATCCTCTCTAAAACTTTTATTTCCTAACTCTATTATAACTTTTTTTAGCCCACTTTGAATTGCTTTAATTTTAAACTTGCTTATTCCTTTTATTTCAGATAATTCTTCTGCTGTTGCTTCTTGTAAATCTGTTAAATTATCATAAGTACTTATTATTTTATCTATATCTTTTTTTGTTAATTTACTTATTTTATTTAGAACTCTATACCCCTTTGATACTACTTTATTATCTAGACTACTATAAGTTTTTCCATATCCCAAAATTTGTGAAAATCTTTCTAATTCTAATAATTCTTTATCTGTAAGTTTTTCTAATTCATCATTAATACTTGTTAGGGTAAAATCTTTTTTCTCAGTTATACTATAATCTTTTATAAAATCAGTTTTCTCTTCTTTAACATTTAAAAAAAGTTCATGCATTTGTAAACTCATAAGTCTTCCATCTGTTCCTAGTTCTGTTACATACCCCTTTAACTCTTTTTTTATTCTATAAACCATTTCAAATCTCTGTAATACAAATGATATTTCATGTATTGTAACTAAGTCATCTAATTCTAAAATTGTTAAGTTTGCTAAGCTGTTGTCTAAAACATGTCTATATTTTTCTAAAGTTTTTAGTGCTTGAGTTGCTTGCTCAATAACAACAGAAATACTCTTTAGTCTATATTTATTTTCCCCTTTATATAAAGTCACAGATTTTTTTCTTTCAGAAATAGCTATTACTAATTTATTAGTTTGAAGAGCCATTCTTTGAGCCGTTCTGTGTCTTGTCCCACTTTCTGTAGTCAAAAAAGTTCTCTCTGGATGCAAATGAACATTGGCATAATATATTTTTTCTACACTTTCATCTATAATTATTGCCCCATCCATTTTTGCCAATTCAAAAATTTTCTCAGGGGTATATTTACAATCTATTAAAAACCCACCATCCAACATCTGCTTTATTTCTTCATTAAAGCCAACAACAACAAGACCTCCTCTTCCCCCTTCTAGTATATTAAAAATACCTTCTCTAAGAGCTGTTCCTGGAGTCACTTGCGATATAATCTCTAGTAAACTATCCCTATTCATTTTCTACACCATCCTTTCTATAACTTCATCCAAATTCTTTAGATATATTAATTTAAGGTTGTATTTATTTTTCTCTATCTCTTTTTTATTAGAAAGAGGGACATAAACACCTTTGAATCCTAATTTTTCAAGTTCTCTTAATCTTCTATCAATAAAAAACACTTTCCTAACCTCTCCACGAAGACCTAGTTCTCCTATTGCTGCTATTTTCTGACTAATTGGTATTCCTTTATAAATAGAAATCAAAGATATTAAAACTCCTAAATCAGCTGCAGGGTCCTTCATTACTATTCCACCAGGTATATTTATAAAAATATCTTTACTCCCTAAAGACATACCCATTCTTTTTTCACCAATTGCTATTAAAATTTGAATTCTATTTCTATCAAAACCTTGAACTACTCTTTTTGGAATTCCAATTGTCATATCTGTTAAAAGAGCTTGAACCTCTAGTAAAAACACCTTAGTTCCCTCTAATATAGGAACCACCATACTACCTATATTTTTTTCTTCTCTTTCACTTAAAAAAAACTCAGAAGAATTTTTTACTTCTTTCATACCTGTTTCTTCCATACTAAACACAGCTAGTTCATTAGTTGAACCAAATCTATTTTTACTACTTCTAAGTATTCTATAAAAAAGTCCTTCTTCCCCTTCAAAACTAAAAACAGCATCTACAATATGTTCTAAAAGTTTAGGACCAGCTAATTTTCCATCTTTTGTTATATGACCTACTATAAAAAATGATATATTCAGAGTTTTTGCTAGTTCCACTATTCTAAGAGCACATTCTCTCACTTGAGTAGGATTTCCTGCCATGGAATCATAACTTGCATTATATATTGTTTGAATTGAATCTATAACTACAACCTTTGGTTTTTTGGCTGCTATATACTCATAAATAACTTGCATCTCTGTTTCAGACATTAAAAATAAATTTTTGTTTCCTACCCCTAATCGTTCACCCCTATTTTTTATCTGCATTGGAGATTCCTCCCCAGAAATATATAAAACATCACCATATTTTGTATATTCATTCACTAACTGTAGTAAAAGAGTTGATTTTCCTATTCCTGGATTTCCTGTTATTAAAACTACCTCACCTACAACTAATCCACCACCTAATAATCTATCAAATTCCGAGATATTACTTTTATATCTAAAGTTTTTATCTACTACAACATCATTAAAACTAAAAACTTTTTTTGTAGTTTCTACTAAAGATGTTGTACTTTTACTAATATTACTCCCTATTTTTACTTCCATTTCCTCTTGAAATGTTCCCCATTCTTCACACTCAGGGCATTTACCTACCCATTTCGAGGTTTTATATCCACATCCTTCACATATATATAAACTTTTAGCTTTTGCCATATTTCTCCTATATTCATTTCAAAGCTATTTTTTCTCTTATTTTTTTCTCTACAACTTCGTCTAAATAAAGATTTAGTTTTCCACCGTTTAACGCAATTTCTCTAACAACTGTTGAGCTCAAGTACATATATTTTTTAGAAGCTGGTATAAATATTGTCTCTATCTCCTCTTCTGAAATCTCGTTGTTAGCAAATGCCATAGTTAGTTCATACTCATAATCTGAAACAGATCTCAGACCCCTTATTATTAAAGTAGAGTTATTTTTATGAAGAAAATCCACAAGTAACCCCTCATAACTTTTAACTTCTATATTTCCAATATTTTTAAAAGTTTCTTTTACCATTTCTTCCCTTTCTTTTAAATTGAAGAGATATTTTTTATTAGTATTATTTAACACTACAACTATAAGTTTTTCTACTAATTTAGCTGCTCTTAATATTATTTCATTATGCCCTTTAGTTATAGGGTCAAAACTTCCAGAATAAACTCCAATTCTCATAACTTTTCACTTCCTTACTCTATTTTATAAGAATAATCTCATACCACTTATCTAAATATATTTCTTTAAATTTTAAAAGTTCTAATTTTTTTCCATATTTTTCAATATAAGCAATAATAAATTCTATATATTCACTTTGAATTTTTTTATAAAGGTCATCACTAACTATAAGTCTTATTTTAGAAAAGTCTTTATCTTTGCAAGTTTCTCTTAAATCCTTTAATATATCTTCTATAAGAGCTTCTTTTGATTTTATTTTTCCTTTCCCTTTACACATTGGACACTCTTCATAAAAGTAGTGACTAAGTGGGTTCCCAACTCTTTTTCTTGTCATCTCTATTAAACTTAAATCTGTAAAATGCACTATACTATTTTTTATTCTATCAGTTTTTAAATTATTCTCCAATTCCTCTAATAAAAGTATTTTATTTTCTTCATCTTTCATATCTATAAAATCTATTATTATGATTCCACCTAAATTTCTAAGCATAAGTTGTCTTGGAATCTCTTTTGCTGCTTCAATATTTGTTATATATGTTGTTTTTTCAAGTCCAAACCCACCTATATTTTTTCCTGTATTCACATCTATACTAGTTAGAGCCTCTGTTGTTTGAATGACAAGGTACCCACCACACTCTAGCCATACAATTTTTTCAAGTGAACTTTCTATAACTGGAGTTACTTTATAAAAATCAAATATATCCTGCTCATCATTGTATAATTTTATTCTTTTTGTATTATTAACATCTCCAAAAGTGTTAATATAGCTTAAAATTTCCCAATAGCTTTCTTCATCATTAATAACAAATTCATCTATCTCACTACAAAATATATCTCTTGAAATTTTTGTTAATAAATCATTATCCTTATAGACTATTGTTCCCACTTTAGAATTTTTCTTTTTCTTTAATATATTTTTCCATTTATTTAAAAGATAAGCCATTTCTCTTTCAAAATGATAAACCGATTTCCCTATACCTTGAGTCCTTAAAATAACTCCTACTCCATCAGGTTTTATCTCTTTTATTATTTCTTCTAATCTATTTCTTTCTTCTTCATCTTTTATTTTTTTAGAAATTGCAATACGGTCATTATTAGGAAGTAATACCATATATTTTCCTGGAAGAGTATAATTTGTTGTAAGCCTCACTCCTTTGCTGCCATTAGGTTCTGTTATAGCCTGAACCATAACCTCATCTCCAACTTTTAAAAACTCTTCTAACCCATGCCCTACTTTTCCTTCAGGATACTTCTCTTCAAATTCTCTTAAATTATCTATATACAAAAAACCATTTTTTTCTAATCCAATATTAACGAAAGAAGAATCCATTCCGGGAATTACATTGGCCACTTTCCCCAAATATATATTTCCATTACGCTCTCCTTCTCCCTCTCTCTCGATAAAAATTTCCATAACTCTGTCATTTTCTATGATAGCTGCTCTATATCCAAAAATATCTTTATTTATTACGATTCTCTTCATATTGAAATCCTTTTCAAAATATTTTCTCTACTATATTTTTTTCCATTTACTAATATTTCATCTAAATTTAACTCTTTATTTATTTTAACAAATAAATTATTCTCTAATTTTTTTTTATTCACACCATTAATACCAATTATTTTTGATATATTTTTCTCATTTGAATATATCTCAATTTTTTCTTTAAAGTCTCCCTCTGCTATTAGTGATTTTATAAAATCCAAATAAATTTCACCTTCAATAAGTTCTCTAAAAGCTGAATGAAATGGTCCTGCTATAATAACCCCTTCTTTCCTTAAATCTTCTGAAGGTTGGAGCCCAACTCTTATTACTTTTATATTATTTTGTTCTAATAAAGAATAAACTTTTTTTCCAACTGTTACCGCCTCTTCTAAAGAGTATGGTTTATAGCTACCATCATTATACATTTGCTCCATTTTAGTTCCTGTTAAAACTAATGTTGGATAAATTCTAGTCATGGTTGGTTTTAACTCTATCGTTTTTTTAGCTGTTTCAACATCTAGTTCCTCGGTTGCTCCAGGAAGTCCTAACATAAGTTGAATTCCAACATCTATATTAAACTTTTTTATAAGCTCTACCGCTTTTTCCACAGCCTCTACAGGATAGTTTCTTTCTGTTAAATCTAAAACTTTTTGATTTAGTGATTGCACTCCTAATTCTATTACTGTTACTCCAAATTTTTTCAATTGCTCTAATATTTTGCTATCTATACAATCTGGTCTTGTTGAAAGTCTTATTCCTGCAACTAATTCTTTTTCTATAAACGGTTTTACAACTTCTAAATATTCTTTTTGTAAATCAAATGAAATCCCTGTAAAAGTTCCGCCAAAAAAAGCTACTTCTATTGTTGATTTTTTTGGCAGATATTCTAAGTATTCTTCTATTATCTTTTTTACCTCTATAGGCTTTATATCAGTTTCCATACCATTTATTTTTTCCTGACTACAAAAAACACAAGAATTTGGGCATCCCACATGATTTATAAAAATAGGAATATTATAGTGTTTCATTAATGTTTACACCTACTTTTTTTGCTAAATCTTTAGCTGCTGATTGTTCTGCTAACTTTTTATTTTTTCCTATTCCTTTTCCAAAAACTGAATTATCTAAACTATCTTTTCCTATTCTTACTACAATTTCAAAAATCTTTTGATGATCTGGTCCTGTTTCTTTTACTACTTCATAAACTGGAACTATCTTATATTCTTTTTGGCTATACTCTTGAAGAACTGTTTTATAATCTAATATTTCTTCGTTATCATCAACATTATCTATCCAATATTTAATATGGCTAAGAGCGACTTTTTGGGCTGTCATAAAATCTGAATCTAAATATACTGCTCCTAACATAGATTCAAAACAATCTCCTAATATAGAGGGTCTTTCTCTTCCCCCTGTCATTTCTTCTCCTTTACTTAGAAGTAGAAACTCTCCAAAACCTAACTCTTTTGAAATTCTAGCTAAAACTGGTTCACTAACAACCATAGATTTTAGTTTTGCTAATTCACCCTCAGATGAACTAACAAAACTTTTATATAAATATTCCGTAACTACAAGGTCTAATACTGCGTCACCTAGCAGTTCCATTCTTTCATTATTTATATTTTTATATCTCCAGTTTTCATTTCCAAAAGATCTATGAATAAAAGCCATTTCTAAAAAAGATTTATTAGAAAAGGTATATCCTATTTTTTCTTCTAATTCTTTAAATTTTTTATTCATGTTTTCTCCTATTTTTTTCTTACTTTATTTTTTTCATAACTATAACAGCATTATGTCCACCAAAACCTAGTGATGATGACATTGCAACATTTACATTTTTTTCAATCATTACATTTGGTGCATAATTTAAGTCCAGTGCTGGGTCAGGAGTGTCATAATTTATAGTTGGTGGTATTACATTTTCGTATATTGACATTGCAATTATAGCTCCCTCTATACCTCCAGCAGCTCCTAAGCAGTGTCCTGTTGCACCTTTAGTAGATGATACTATAAGTTCCTTAGCATGACTTTTAAACACTGTTTTTATTGCTTCTGTTTCATTTCTATCATTTGCAGGTGTAGATGTTCCATGTGCATTTATATAATCCACAGACTCAGGATTTATTCCAGCTTCTTCTAGTGCCATTTTTATAGCTCTAACAGCTCCTTCTCCACCTTCTGAAGGGGAAGTTATATGATAAGCATCACAAGATTCACCGTACCCTACCACTTCAGCATACATTTTAGCACCTCTTTTTTTTGCTGATTCATATTCTTCTAAAATTAATATTCCTGCACCCTCTCCCATAACAAATCCATCTCTATCTTCTGTAAATGGTCTTGATGCTTTTTCAGGTTCATGATTTCTAGTTGATAAAGCTTTCATATTGGCAAATCCGTTTAGTGCAAAAGGAGTTATTGCTGCTTCTGTTCCCCCTGCTATCATAGCTGTTGCTCTTCCCATTTTAACAATTTCAAAAGCATCTCCAATTGAGTTTGTTCCTGCAGCACAAGCTGTTACAATCGCTTTATTTATTCCTCTAGCTCCCGTGTATATCCCTACATTCCCTGCAGCCATATTAGATATCATAGCAGGTATAGTAAAAGGAGATATTCTTTTTATCCCTTTTTCTAACATATTTTTGTATTGCTCTTCAAAAATTTCCATTCCACCAATTCCTGAAGACACTATTACTCCTACTGAATCTGCATTTTCTGGTGTTATTTCAAACTTTGCATCTTCCAGTGCCATTTTTGAAGCTGCAATTGCAAATTGTGTATTTCTTGCTAATTTTTTTATTTCTTTTTTTTCAATTCCAAAACTAACAGGATCAAAATCTTTTACTTCCCCACCAATTCTAACTGGCATATCAGTAGTATCAAAAGCTTCAATGTATCCAATTCCTGTTTCACCTTTTTTTATCTTAGACCATGTTTTTTCCATAGAATTTCCCAATGAACTAATAATCCCTATTCCTGTTACCACTACTCTTTTCAATATAACCCCTCCAAAATTTTCTTTATAATTAATTTAATTTATTTTTTAATAAATACAAATAAAGGGGTATATATTATACCCCTTCTTTTTACCTATTATTTGTGTGCTGCGATGTAGTCCGCTGCATCTTTAACAGTTTTAATTTTTTCTGCATCTGCATCAGGGATATCTACTCCAAATTCCTCTTCTAAAGCCATTATTAACTCAACTGTATCTAATGAATCTGCTCCTAAATCATCTATGAAATTTGAATCTAAAGTAACCTGCTCCATTTCTACACCTAACTGCTCCACTACTATTTCTTTAATTTTATCTAACATTTTTCCTCCTAATTTTTTATATATTTAAAATGCAAACTAATAATACAATCTAATTTTACATTAAATTTGATAAATCTTCAAGCTTTTCTACATTTTTTACAATTATTTCTTTGTCTATTTTTTTTACAAGCCCTGCTAATACTTTACCAGCACCAATTTCATAGATAGTTGTAACTCCATTAGCTTTTAAGTTTTTTATTGTATCGACCCACTTAACTGGTCCAAAACTTTGAAAATAAATTTCATCTTTTATATCTTTTGGTTCTACTATGAACTCTGCTTTTGTATTAGTCACTAATGGGCATTTTGCTTTTTTGAAATTGTAATTAATTATTTCTTTTTTTAATATTTCCCCTGCTGGTTTCATAAGTGAAGAGTGAAAAGGTCCTGATACAGCTAATTTAATCGCTCTTTTAGCTCCATTTTCCTTTAAAATAGCACATGCTGATTCTATTCCAAGTTCATCTCCTGCTATTACAGTCTGATTAGGTTCATTATAGTTTACCGCTTCTGCAATTCCATCTACATTAAGTAAAATATCATGTATTTTTTCTGAGTCCATACCAATTATAGCCGCCATTCCACCATTTACTTTTTCAGAAATATCATTCATAGCTTTTCCTCTAGCTACAGTTAATTTAACCGTTTCATCTAAAGTTAAAACACCTGATGCCCCTATTGCTGAATATTCACCAACAGAATGCCCAGCTACATAATCTGGCTCTATCCCTTTGTCTCTAACTAATTTTTCTAAAACTAAACTCATAGCAACTATTGCTGGTTGCGTATTTTTAGTTTTTTTCAATTCCTCTTCTGGTCCTTCAAACATAATAGTTTTTAAGTCAAAATCTAATTTTGAAAATATTTCATCAAAATATTTTTTTGCATCTTCATTATTTTCATAAAGATCTTTTCCCATTCCTACATATTGTGCTCCTTGACCAGGAAACACAAAAGCTATTTTCGACATAATTATATCTCCTTTCACATTTATAACACCTGTAATATTTTAACACTCTTTACTTTCAGTGTCAATATTAATTAATAGGCCCATTTCATAACAAGAGAACCATAAGTTAAGCCTGCTCCAAACCCTGTTAACACCACATTTTCTCCTTTTTTTACTAATCCTTTTTCCAATGCCTCTCCTAGAGCTAAACCAATAGAAGCAGCAGAAGTATTTCCAACTTTATTTAAATTCATATAAAATTTTTCAATAGGTATACCTAATTTTTTCGATGCTGCATCTATTATTCTAACATTGGCTTGATGAGGAATAACTAAATTTACATCTTCAGGTAATATTTTTGCTAAATTAAGAGCTTCTAATGTTGCATTCGGTAATACTTTTACAGCAAATTTAAAAACCTCTTGTCCTTTCATACTTAAAAATTGTTCTTTATTTTTTATTCTTTCTTCTGTTATTGGATTTCTAGTTCCCCCTGCTTTTATTGTTAAGGCTTCCCCTAAATCTCCGTCTGCTCCTAGATAAGTTGATAATATTCCATAGCCTGATTCTATCTCAGAAACAACTGCTGCTGCTGCTCCGTCTCCAAATAATATACATGTATTTCTATCTTCCATATCTAGAATTCTAGAAAGAGTTTCAGCTCCTATTACCAATACATTTTTATAGATATTAGATTTTATCAATGCATTAGCTAAGGTCAATCCGTAAATAAATCCTGAGCATGCAGCATTTATGTCTAAAGCTCCTGCCTTTAGCGCCCCCATTTTCTTTTGAATTATACATGCTGTACTAGGGATTTGAAAATCAGGTGTACATGTTGCAACTAAAATCATATCTATATCTTCTATCTTTATCTTAGCATTTATTAGTGCTTTTTCTGCAGCATTTATACATAAATCTGAAGTAGCTTGCTCTGGAGATGCAAATCTTCTTTCCTCAACTCCAGTTCTTGTTCTTATCCATTCATCACTTGTATCTACCATTTTTTCAAAATCAAAATTTGTCATTATTTTTTCTGGAATATATGTTCCTACACCTATTATCCCTGCATTTTTTATTGTCATTTATCTCTCCTTATTAAACAATATCTCTATTTTCTAATTCTTTCATTTCCACTTTAACTTTCTCTACAAAATCTCCTCTAACAAAAACAGAAGCAGCTTTAATCGCATTTTTTATGGCTTTAGCGTCTGAACTCCCATGAGCTTTAACTGAAATATGGTTTAAACCTAAAAAAATTGCTCCACCATATTCAGAAGAATCCATTTTCTTTTTCATTTTTTTAAAGACACCTTGTAAAAAAATTGCTCCTATTTTTGCCACAAAACTATTTTTTATTTCTGTTCTTAAAAAATCAATTATAAACTTTGCAGTTCCTTCTGTTGTTTTTAAAACAATATTCCCTGTATATCCATCAGTTACCACAACATCCACAAGACCATTTAATATTTCGTGAGGCTCTACATTACCAATAAAATTTATATGGTTTTGTTTGCTCATAATAGTAAAAGATTCTCTTGTTAACTCATTTCCTTTCCCCTCTTCAGAACCTATATTTAAAAGTCCAACCTTAGGATTTTTTATTCCTAGAGCAATTTCTGCATATTTGCTACCTAATATTGCAAAATGATCTAAAAATTCAGGTCTGCAGTCTGAATTAGCACCTACATCCATTACAATAACATGTCCTTTTTTAGTTGGAAAAACAGTAGCTATTGCTGGTCTTAAAACACCTTTTATTCTTTTTAGTTTCAATTGACTAGCAGTAATTAAAGCTCCTGTATTTCCAGCTGACACAGAAGCATCAGCTTCTCCATCTTTTACAAGCTCTAAAGCTACATTCATCGAGGCATCTTTTTTAGTTCTTACTGATATGACAGGATCTTCATGCATTCCTATCACTTCTCTTGCATCTTTTATTTCTATTCTTTTTTTATCATAAGTATACTTTTCAAGTTCTTTTTCTATTTTTTCTTTTTGTCCTACGAATATTAAGTTTATATCCTCAGTTTCATTTATGAATAATATACCACCCTTTACTGTTTCTAAAGGAGCATTGTCTCCGCCCATTGCATCTAAAGTAATTTTCATTATTTTCCTCCTAAAGTAAAACCTCTCCTTATATTTTACCATATTTATGAAAATATTTGAAATCTTTTAATAATCTTGCTCCCTAATTTATTTTATTGACAATAAAATAAATTTACTAGGATGTTTTTATGAGTTTTGAAATATAAAAAGAGAATTAAAGATAATCTTTAACTCTCTTTACACACTAATTTTTTTTATTTTTTTTCAATGTATTAACTAATATTGCTGTTACGAAAACACCAACTACTATTGCTATAACAAACATTAACTTATTATCTACAACAGGAAGAACTATTGGTCCTCCATGAGGTGCGTGATCCGTTACTTTTCCTATAGCAGCTATTACTGCACCTGTTGCACTCCCTATCATTATAGAAGGTATTACTCTTAGAGGGTCCGCTGCTGCAAAAGGTATTGCACCTTCTGTTACTCCTATCATTCCCATGGCAAGAGCTGCTTTTCCCGCCTCTCTTTCTTCTGTTTCATATTTTTTAGGTGAAAGAAGAGTCGCTACTCCCATACCTAGAGGTGGAATACAAATTGCTACAGCTACTGGACCCATAACTTCTGGTACTCCTTGTGTTATCATTGCTGAACCAAATAAAAAAGCAACTTTATTAACTGGACCCCCCATATCAAAAGCAATCATAAGTCCTAAGATAAGCGCTAAAACTATTGACCCACTTTGTAATCCTTTTAAAAACTCTGTAAGCATATTCATAAACCCTGTAATAGGAGTACCTATAAAATACATCACGACCCCTACTAAAGAACTTGCTACTAAAGGTATTACAAATATTGGCATAATTGGTCTTAAACTTTCTGGCACTTTCCACTCTTTCACCCATCTAGCTATGTATCCTGCTGCAAATCCTGCTACTATTCCTCCTAAAAATCCTGCACCAACTTTAGTAGCTAAAGCTCCACCTATTAGCCCTGGTGCTAGTCCTGGTCTATCTGCTATACTCATAGCTATGTACCCTGCTAAAATTGGAATCATAAGTCCAAAAGCTGTAACACCTAATTCTAACATTTCTTTAAAAAAAGGATTTGTAACATCTGCACCTGAACCTGCTTTAATTCCACTTAATGCAATGGAAAGAGCTATTAGTACTCCACCACAAACGACTAATGGTAACATATTAGAAACTCCATTCATTAAATGTTTATATATTCCAACTTTTTTATTTTCATTTTTCTTATTATCTAATTCCCCTTTTTCGGAAAGATAAATTTCTCCCTCCCCTCTTAAAGCTTTATTTATGAGTTCTTCTGGATTTTTTATTGCCTCTTTTACTGAAACTTGAATAATTTTTTTTCCAAAAAATCTGCTCATCTCAATGGTTTTATCAATTGCTAGAATTATTCCATCAGCTCTTTCTATATCCTCTTTTGTTAGTCCATTTTTTATTCCTACACTTCCATTAGTTTCTATTTTAACTTCATACCCTAACTGTTCCCCTTTTTTCTCTAAAGAACTTGCCGCCATATAAGTATGAGCAATTCCAACTGGACAAGCTGTAACACCTATTATATATTTCGTATTTCCATGAATTTTCGCCTCGCTTTCTCCCTTTTTTTCCACATTATAAATAACCTCTAAAAATTCTTCTTTTGTTTTTGAGTTTTGTAATTTTTCAATAAATCCCTCTTCCATAAATGATGTTGAAAGTCTAGTTAATATATCTATGTGTGTTGTTCCCTCTTCTTTTTTAGGAATGGCTATAAGAAAAACTAATTTCACTTTATTTGCCTCATCTATTGATTCCCAATCCTCTAAGGATGTCTTTAATCTTGCCACTGCTATTCTTGCAGTTTTAACATATTCAGATTTTCCGTGAGGGATAGCTAATCCTTCTTCTAACCCAGTTGGAGATAATTTTTCTCTCTCCATTACAACTTTATAAAATTCTTCTTTTGATGTTACTGCTCTTTCTTCGTATAATTTATTTACTAACCCTCGTATAACTTCTTCTTTTGTTTTATAATCACAATCTAAGATTATACTATCCTCACTTATTAATTTTTTTAGACTCATACCTCAACCCCTCCTCAAATAATTGATAATTTTTTTATTTTATTTTTAACTTATTTTAAGTTTAACATTTTTTTATTTATTTTAATATAGTCTAAATTTTTCAAAAAAAAATGAATTAAAAAATTAAATTCAAATAAAAAATACAAAGTTGCATAATGAGTTGTCCGAAATTAGTCAAAAACTCATAATCAAATCAATATGCTGAAGTTACCACCATAGCATATCCAATTTCTTTCATTATTTTATCAGTTTACCATTTTCATAAAAGTCTGTTGAAATAAGTTTCCCTTTTTCATCATAGTTCCTTTGGGGCCCATCTAATTTATCATTTTTATAATTATATTCTCTCATTAGTTTTCCCTTATGATAAAGTTTCCAAAGTCCTTCTCTTCTACCTTCTATATAGTTTCCTTCCTCTACTAGTAATTTCATCGATTCAAATGATTCTCTATAATAGCTTTTATAGACTCCGTTTTCAATTCCATTTTTATAAATCGTTTCTATATAAGAAGTACCTTCTGAAAAAAAGGATAACCATCTTTTTCTTTTTACTTTTGTTATCCAAATGCCCTCTCGTATACCATTTCTATATTCCCCTTCTTCTTTGTATGAACCATGAGAAAAAATCACCTTTCCTGTATAGCGTTTCCCATGGTTATAATAAACCTGAATAGCCTTATTTTCTACACTTGAATGTTTCTCATAAGAAAAATCTGGAAATTCTACCTTTAGAACCGCAGTTGTCACTACAATTCTATTAATAAAAAGCATTACAGTCATTACTATAGTTATTATTATAGTTATTATTTTTTTCATACCTGTGATCCCCCTAGCATAATGCTACTCTTAAAATATGTATACTCTATTTAAGAAAAGAGCTATTTCATCTTTCTTCATCAAGCAAACACTAACTTTCCATTCATAAAAACTACTTAACACTCTACTTTTCCATTATCATAAATAAGTCATTGAAAGTGAAATAATTGAATTTTTAGGAGTAAAAAAAAAACTAGATTTAATCCAGTCTTTTTTTATCTTAAAGTTAAGTTTCTTTTATTACTCAGCTACAGTTTTTAAAACTTGTCTTCCGTTATAATCTCCACACTCAAGACAAACTCTATGAGATCTTTTTGGAGCTCCACATTTTCCACAAGTTGATAATCCCGTTGCAGTTAAAGCATGGTGAGATCTTCTCATGTTTTTCTTCGCTTTCGACGTTTTTTTCTTAGGTACTGCCATTTCTATTCCCTCCTAATCTTTTAAAGGTTAATCTTTAAAATTCTAATAATTTAGCCCATCTGTGATCGATTCCATCATCAGAATACTTTTTAATATCAGAGTCATCATCACAGAAATTTTCACACACTGGATAAGGTTCCATGTCTAAAATTATTTGCTGCCTTATTAAATCAGCAATATCAATTTCACCATCAATAGCCTCCTCAAAAGCTTCGTCAGGGTTAACTTCATTTTCTTCTTTTAAACTCTTTAAATGTATTCTATAACTTTTAGGATCTAAAAATCTCCAGTTAAATTCTCCATCAATATTTTGGGTAATTTCTTTTAGACATCTTACACATTCAACTTTAATCTTTCCAGAATAATTTCCAGAAACAATAAACATTTCTCCAACAGATACATCATTAATTTTAGTTATACTTCCATTAACTAGTACTGTTTTGGCATAGTCAAGTCCCTCAATAGCATCTAATTTAAAATTAAACTCATTAATATTTTGACTACTAACGAAATCATGAATTTTCAGTTTCAAAGATAACCTCCCTTATTATATTCACTTGGATATTTTACAAAAAAAAACAAGTTTTGTCAAGAATAATTTCTTATTTCATTATATTTTATCATAATTTTTAACAAAATTATACATTAAATAAAAACTCCATTAAATCTCCATCCTTCACAACATATTCTTTTCCTTCTAATCTCAATGAGCCAACTTCTTGTGAACCCTTCCAACCTGAATATTTTATAAAATCATTAAAGGCTACAACTTTTGCCCTTATAAACCCTTTTTCAAAATCAGTATGAATCTCTGCTGCTGCTTTAGGAGCTGTTGCCCCTATTTTTATAGTCCAAGCTCTTACCTCTTTCACTCCAGCTGTAAAATATGTCTGAAGACCTAATAATTTATAGCTTGCTCGTATCAATCTATTTAATCCTGCTTCCTCTACTCCTAATGCTTCTAAAAATTCATTTTTAGATTCTTCATCATCCATTTCTTGGAGTTCTGCTTCAACTTTTGCTGAAACTATAACAACCTCTGAACCTAATTCTTCAGCATAAACTCTTACTTTCTCTACGTATTCATTACCACTTGCTAAATCGTCTTCGGAAACATTAGCAGCAAATATCATTGGTTTTATTGTTAAAAGTTGATAAGCTTTAATTAATTCCATTTCTTCCTTTGTAAGTTTTAATGTTTTTAGTAGTTTAAGCTCTTCTAAATGTTTATAACACATTTCTAAAACTGGCATTAATTGCATTGATTCTTTGTTTTTATTCTTAACTAATTTTAAATGTTTCTCTATTGCTTTATCAATAGTATCTAAATCAGCTAAAATTAATTCTCCGTTTATAATTTCAATATCAACTATAGGATCTATTTGACCTGCTACATGAATTACATTATCGTCATCAAAACATCTAACTACTTGGCAAATAGCCGCTGTTGTTCTTATATTAGAAAGAAATTTATTTCCTAGCCCTTCCCCTTTAGAAGCTCCTTTTACAAGACCTGCTATATCTACAAATTCAACCGTTGCTGGCACTACTCTTTGAGGATTAATTATTTTTGATAACTCATCTATTCTTTTATCTGGCACTGTTACCATTCCTATATTTGGCTCTATTGTGCAAAAAGGATAATTAGCTGCTTCTGCTGCTCCTGCTTTTGTTATTGCATTAAAAAGTGTTGATTTCCCTACATTTGGAAGCCCGACAATTCCTATTCCAATCATATTATACCTCCAATTTTTCTTTTATCATTCGTATTATTATAGCATGTTTTTTATATTTTAAAAAGGAAAAAGAGTCTGTTTAATATTAAAAAATTCTATCAGTAAAAATATTGGTGTCTATTTTTACTAAACATTATCATTTTTTTATTTTTAAACTTTTTTCTTACTTCTCTCGTCAAAATACTATAAAACTTAATTAATATTTTCTCCCCTGAATTTATTATTTATTTTTCATATTAATCCCCCAAGATAAATATGTGTAAAAAGCCTTTGGTATAAAATCCAAAGGCTTTTTTTTTTTAAACTTTTTTCTTATTTCTCTCGTCAAAATACTATAAAACTTAAAATAATATTTTCCTCCCTGAATTTATTATTTTGTTTTTTCCATATTAATCCCCCAAAGATAAATATGTATAAAAAGCCTTTGGTATAAAATCCAAAGGCTTTTTTTTTTTTTAAACTTTTTTCTTATTTCTCTCGTCAAAATACTATAAAACTTAAAATAATATTTTCCTCCCTGAATTTATTATTTTGTTTTTTCCATATTAATCCCCCAAGATAAATATGTATAAAAAAGCCTTTGGTATAAAATCCAAAGGCTTTTTTTTATTTTTAAACTTTTTTCCTATTTCCATCGTCAAAATACTATAAAACTTAAAATAATATTTTCCTCCCTGAATTTATTATTTTGTTTTTTCCATATTAATCCCCCAAGATAAATATGTGTAAAAAGCCTTTGGTATAAAATCCAAAGGCTTTTTTTTTATTTTTAAACTTTTTTCTTATTTCTCTCGTCAAAATACTATAAAACTAAAATAATATTTTTCTCCCCTGAATTTATTATTTGTTTTTTCATATTAATCCTCCCAAGATAATATGTAAAAGCCTTTGGATTTTTTCCAAAGGCTTTTTTATTTTTAAGATTTAATTTAATTTTTTTAATCTAAATTTTTCCCATGGTTTTATTCTATCTAAAAAAATATGTTCCATTTCTATAATTTTACCTACAACACTTGTTTTTCCTGAATTTTTCATATCTTTTTTAGCTATTTGAAGTTCCCCAGAATAATGACCATATAAAGAACTTTCTATTATTATGTCACCTCTTTTTATATCTGCAGGATTTATAAGTTCAAATTTGTGCCCTTTATATTTAACACGTGACTGAGTTGATCTAATCATATTTTCACTTACATCACCTCTGTTAAAATGAAGCTCATCCTCTATTATTTTTGTTTCTATTTCAGGAAGATTCTCTATTATTTCCACTTGAAACTCTAGTAAATCTCTATTTAAATTTCCTAGTCTTCTTAACTCATCTTCAGAAGCATAGCAATTTGATATAATAACTACATCTATCCCTTCTGCAAATAGGTCTTTTGCCTGAATTTCAACTGGTAGATTTCTATGTTCTTCTAATGTGCAAAGTCCATCATCAACAGGCCAAGGACCGAATGTCCCCTCTTGCGAGGTTATAAATGCTGAGGTTTTTAGACCATACTTCATGAAATTATGATTACAGATTCTAAAATGCTCTCTTGTTAAACCAGAGTATTTATGAGGATAAAAATTATGACACCCTAGCAAATTATGTTTATTAGGTACATAATCCATAATAGTATCTATATACCTTGTATTATTACTCATATTTAATTCTATTTTTAAATTGTATGGATTAAATGTCATCATTGATTCTTCATTTCCTGAAAAACCTTCATCTAATCTAACTCCATAAGCTTCAATTTCTGAAAAAAACTTTAAATCATTATAAGAAATTTTTAGCTCTTTAAATATTGCTGGACTTACGTCTACAATAGATTCAAAACCTAATGAATTTGCAAAATCTAGTGTTTCTTTAAAATCTTTTATAATTTTATTTTTATCTCCTGCAATAGATAGTAAGCAAGTGAAAATTCTTTTAAAACCATATTTTTTTGCAAGGACCATGTACTCCTTATTTTTTTCTAAATCAGAATGTCCTACATATATTGAAATTCCTAATTCTCTCACAATTCTCCTCCTTTATTATATTAAATTTTATAAATAATTTAGACCCTTTATGCTATACATTTAATCTTAATTTTTATATAAAGTCAACTTTTAATTTTATCATCCTTGATTTATTTTCTAACAAACTCAAAATATATACGTTCTTTCATCTTATTTTCTAACCTTATTTTAGCTTTAATTGGTTTTTCTTCAAAGTACTCTTCCACAATTCCTTTTCCTAAATATATAAATGGTTGTGTTACCTCATCAATTTTATTAAATTTCCTCATAAAAAAATGTAAACTTACCCCTCTTTCTTCACTAAATATAAAATCCTTCCCATTTTCAGAGTTAATACTTGTAGTTTTTTTTGAGTACCAGTAAAAATGTAACATATCTAGCAGTGTGTTTTCATATGTTATTTTTTCATCTGGTAAATCCTTATCTTTTAGTTCTTCTTTATTCAGATTAATAAATAAATAATAATTTTTTTTATCTTCACTGGGATTTATCCCGTTTCTATATGAACTATGTAGTTTTGAATAATTACTTATAAGAGCCACATCTCCCATGGAATAATTTGAATATAATTTTAAAAAAGGCAGCCCATAATTCTCATTTCCAAACTCTTGCTCATATTTTAATATTCCATAAGTCAGTACTTCTTCTATATAATTTTTTATATTAATATTTTCTAAAACTTTTAAAAATATTTCACTTTTTTCAATAATATTTTTCTTTTCATTATAGTTAAAAAGCTTTATCTTTCTTTTTTTCTCACTATTATCATAAAAATCTTGATTGAGATACTTAAAACAATGGGTTATACTTTCAATATCTACGCTTTTTATCTTATTTAGTATTTCTTTTTTAGCTTGAGTTATACTCAAGCTACTATTATTCAATAAATATTTTATAACCAAATACTCATATGGACGTTTTATTGGTAAAAAACTTTCTATTTCTTCTAATATTTTCTCTTCATTTTCTTCTATTTTAAATATTTTCTCATCTATTTTTTCTAAAAATTTAATATATGTTTTAGTTTTTTTTATAAACCTTAAAATATCTGGTGCTCCCTCGTAATTTAAATAGTCTAAATATGTTGGTACTCTTCCTTTTAGAGATATATTTTTAAATGTTTTATACTCCTCTTTAAAATATTTTAAAGCTGAAAAATTAGTAGCATTTATTTGGTCTAATATGTTTTCTTTAGCTATCTCATCCATGCTTATAACTATTTCTTTGGAAAAATAACTGAAATTATTTTTTAATGCTACTCTTAACTTATCCTTATTCTTTGTCTCATTTCCCATTAAAGCTAGTGCTATTAAATAAGTTTTATTATGATTCCCTATAAAGTCTAGAACTGTTAAAAACTCTTTCCCCTCACTCTTTCTAAGCCCTCTTCCTAACTGTTGAATAAACACTACTGAGGAGCTTGTAGGACGTAACATTAGTATTGTATTTACATTTGGAATATCTATTCCTTCATTAAATATATCCACAGTGAAAATAACTTCTAAATTTTGTGAGTTTAATTTCTCAATATTTTTTTTTCTTTCCTCAGGAGTATTTTCCCCAGTTAATACTTTGGATTTTATACCTAACTTATTAAATTCTTCAGCCATAAATTTTGCATGAGCTATATTAGCACAAAAACCTAATATCTTTCTTTTCTCTCCAGAATATCCGTAAAAATTTAATTTTTCTACAATATAATCTGTTCTTTTATGCACCATAAGTTTTTTAGCTACTTCATCTATTTTTGTTAAATCTAAATTTGATAAATCTATGTCTTTTATATCGCTAATACCGTAATAATGAAAAGGAACTATTAATTTTTCTTCTAAAGCCTCTTTTATTCTAAGTTCCATAACTACATTATTATCAAAAATTCTATAGATGTCCTTTCCATCTGTTCTTTCTGGAGTAGCTGTAAGTCCTAATAAAAATTTTGGTTCTAAATAATCTAATGTAGTTTTGTAAGTTTCACTTGTAATGTGATGTGCTTCATCTACAATAACGTAATCAAAAGAGTCCTTACCAAAAGAGTTTAAATGTTTATTCAAGCTCTGAACTGTAGCAAAAACAAATTCTTTTTTCCCTTCTTTTTTTTCCCCTGTAAAAACTCCCATACTTTTCTTCAATATAACTTTCTCAAATGTTTTTTTTGCATTTTGAATAAGTTCCTCTCTATGAGCTATAAAAAGTATTCTTTTAGGCTTAAACTCCATAACGTCAAAAGCTGCTAAATATGTTTTCCCTGTTCCTGTTGTTGCTATAACTAAAGCTTTTTTCTCTTTATTTTTTCTTACTCTTTTTAAATTATCCAAAGTTTTTTCTTGCATATAATTAGGTTCTATTATATTGGAATCTATATTTTTATTATCTATTTCAAATGTATCGTACTCTGGAGTTTTTATATAATTAAATTTAATATCATTAAAATATTTTTGTTCGTATACACATGACTTAGACCAAATATATCTAAACTCTGACATGACATTTTCCAAGTATGGCGAGTTTTTATCGACCACCTCTTCACTACTCCACTCAATATTACTTTTTAATCCACCTTTAGACATATTTGAAGAACCAATTATTATTTTACTTGTTTTGTCGTTTTTAAATATGTATCCCTTAGGATGAAAACCTATTTTTCTAGCATCATAAAATTTTATTTCAATATTTTCAAATTTATTTAGAGACTCCAAAGCTTTTCTCTCTGTTATCCCCATGTAATTAGAAGTTATTATTTTCCCTGTTATCCCCTTTTTTTCCGCTTCTTTTAATACATCTAAAAGGATCTGTACCCCACTAAATCTAATAAATGAAACTATGAAATAAAATTCCTTTGAACTTACTATCCCCTCTTTTATTATTGATAAAAGTTCTCTATTGTTATTGCAAATTAATTTTGTTTTCAAAATTTCTCTCCTATTACTATATAAAAAATAAGTCAAGCAACATAACAGTAGCTCGACCTATTTCTCATTTTTTATTTTATTAAAGAGTTAATTTTATTTATAAAATCAACAGGATTTTTTATTTGAAACCCTTCTATTAACATACCTTGATTATATAAAATATCTACTAATTTTTCTAATTCTTCATCATTACTATTTTGTAATTTTTTAAATATTGAATGATTTGAATTTAATTCTAGAACTTTCTCAGCTTTAACCCCTTCATTTCCTTGCATTTCTGACAATGTTTTTTCCATTTCTAGTGAAACTTGCCCCTTTGATGAAATTGCCACTGCTGATTCTCCTAGATTTGGATTAATTTTAATTTCTTTAACTTTTTCAGCTAATATATTTTTGATTTTTCCTAAAAGGTCTTTATTTTCACCTTCAATTTCTTTTTGTTTCTCTTTCTCTTCTTCTGAATCATGATTTTCAAAATCTGAATCATTTATTGATTTAAATGTTTTCTCTTCAAACTTCATTAAAGTTTTTAATGAAAATTCATCTATTTTATCTGTTAAAAATAGAACTTCTATATTTTTATTTTTTAACCCTTGCATTTTAGGATGATATTTTAATATTTCAATATCTTCCCCTGCTACATAGTATATCTCTTTTTGTTCAGATTCCATTCTCTCTACATATTCTTTTAAACTTACATATTTATCCTCTTTTGAAGATTTAAAAATTAAAAGATTTTGAAGTTTATCTTTGTTCATTCCAAACATATCTTGAATTCCAAATTTAATATTTCTTCCAAAAGAATCCCAAATTTGTATATATTTATCTCTTTCATCTTTTTGAATTTTTTCTAGTTCAGATATTATTTTTTTCTCTAAATGTTTTGAAATACTAGATAACTCAGTATTTTTTTGAAGAATCTCTCTTGAAATATTTAAAGAAAGAGTATCACAATCTACAAGTCCTTTAATAAAACTAAAGTACTCTGGAATCAACTCTTCACATTTATCCATTATAAAAACATTCTTTGTGTATAACTGAAGACCTCTTTTGAAATCTTTTGTATAAAAGTCATAAGGAGCTCTTCCTGGAATATAAAGTAAGGCTGTATACTCTAAACTACCTTGAACATTTATATGAATATGATGACTTGAATTTTCATAGTCATGAAAGTTTGATTTATAAAATTCATTATATTTCTCTTCTGACAATTCTGATTTTTTTTCTTTCCAAATAGGTTTAGTTGAGTTTACAATCTCTCCCTCTATTGTAATTGGATATCTCACATAATCTGAATATTTTTTTACTAATTCTCTTAATTTATTTTCATCAGTAAAATCTAAATCCTCTTCTGTATCTCTTATTTCTAAGATAATTTCAGTTCCTCTGTCTTTTTTTTCTATCTCCTCTATCTCATAGCTTCCATCACCTGTAGATGTCCATCTAACTCCAATTTCTGAGTAAGCAGATTTAGTTTCTAAAACTATACGCTCTGCTATCATAAAAGCAGAATAAAATCCCACACCAAATTGCCCTATTATATCTATTTCTTTTGTTTTATCCGTTTCTTTCATCTCTTTTGAAAATGCTTTTGACCCTGATTTTGCTATTGTTCCAATATTTTCTAAAACTTCCTCATAGGTCATTCCAATTCCATTATCTTTAATTGTTATTATTTTTTTTTCTTTATTACCAGATATATTTATTTTAAAATCTTTATCTTCACCTAAAATATCTATATCTGTTAAAGATTTAAATTTTATTTTATCTATTGCATCTGAACTATTAGATACTAGTTCTCTTAAAAAAATCTCCTTATGAGTATAAATTGAATGTATCATAAGGTTTAATAATTCTTTCGTTTCTGCTTGAAAACTTTTTGATTCTTTTCTCATTTTTTTATTCCTCCTAATATTTAGATTACATGATTTTAAAATTATACTCTATACACTTTAAAATGTCACTTTTTTATTTTATAATCAAACTTTTCCCGTCCATTTCTTTCGGTTGAGCAATTCCTAAAATATCAAGCATTGTAGGAGCTAAATCTGCTAATTTCCCATTTTGAACTTTTTTATTTTTAAATTCTTTTGAAACTAATATAAAGGGAACATTATTAGTTGTATGTGCTGTAAAAGGTACATGAGTTATTGGATCTTCCATAAGCTCAGCATTTCCATGGTCTGATGTAATTAATATTGTTCCATCTTTTTCTAACATTTTATCAGTTACTTTTTTTACACAAGAGTCAACCTCTTGAATAGCTTTCACTGCTGCATCCATTATTCCAGTATGTCCAACCATATCAGGATTAGCATAATTTATTATTATTACATCAAATTTATTAGAGTCAATAGCCTTTATTACATTTTCTGTTAATTCTTTTGCCGACATTTCAGGTTGAAGATCATAAGTTGCAACTTTAGGCGAACTTACCAATAATCTTTCTTCTCCCTTATATGCAATTTCTTTTCCCCCATTAAAGAAAAAAGTAACATGAGCATATTTTTCTGTTTCAGCTGTTCTTAATTGAGTTAAATTATTTTGTGATAAAATTTCCCCTAAAGTATTTACCAACTCTTTGTCAGTGTAGATAAAAGGTGCGTCGATTGTTACGTCATACTGTCTCATACAATAGTACTTAACACCTAAGTATTTTCTATCAAATTCCTTAAAATCTTTGTCTACTAAAGCTCTTGTAATTTGTCTTGCTCTATCTGGTCTATAGTTAAAGTTAATAAATACATCCCCTTCTTTTATTAACCCTTTTTCTGATATTATACTAGGAGTAACAAACTCATCTGTTTTTCCTTCTTCATATATTTTTTTAATAACTTCACTTGCAGAAGTTGAATGCTCTCCAATTCCATTTACCATTGCATCATAGGCTAATTGTGTTCTTGAATAATTTTTATCTCTATCCATTGCATAATATCTTCCTGAGATTGTTGCAATTTCTCCAACACCTATTTCTTTTATTTTCTCTTCTAATTGATTTAAAAATTCAATTCCTGATTTTGGTGCTGTATCTCGCCCATCTAAGAAAACATGAATATATACTTTTTTCAATCCGTAGTTTTTTGCCATTTGAAGTAGTCCGTAAAGGTGATTTATATGTGAATGTACTCCTCCATTTGAAAGTAATCCAGCAAAATGTATTGATTTTTCAGTTCTTTTTGCTTCTTCAAATGCTTCTACTAATTTTTCTTTTTTATAAAAATCCCCTGTTCTTACATCTCTTGATATCTCTACTAAAGGTTGATAAACAACTCTTCCTGCACCTATATTTAAATGTCCCACTTCTGAATTTCCCATTTGCCCTTCTGGTAATCCAACTGCTTCTCCAGATGCTTCTAGTTCAGAGTTTGGATACTCTTTTAATAGATTTATAAAGTTTACAGGATTTGCATTTTTTATTGCATTTTTTTCTTCTTTGTGAGTATTTATTCCCCATCCATCTAAAATCATTAACATTAAAGGTTTTTTCATTTTTTTCTCCTTGAAAACATTTAAAAAAAGAACTACTTAAAAAAATTCAAATTTAAGTAGTTTCTTTTTATTTTTTTATTTTCTCTTTTTTATTTTTTTTATTTTAATTTCCAGCTTTAATAATAACTTCAAAAACTTTAGCTTCTAAAGATGCTCCACCTACTAATCCACCATCAATATCAGGTTGTGCCATTAATTCTGCAGCATTTGCAGCGTTCATAGACCCACCATATTGAATTACAGTTTTTTCTGATACTTCTAACCCGAACATATCTTGTATTACTTTTCTAATTGCTTTATGTGTTTCTTGAGCCATTTCTGGAGTAGCCGTTTTTCCTGTTCCTATTGCCCATACTGGTTCATAAGCAACTATAACTTTTTTAGCATCTTCCACTGATAATCCTGCCATACCACCTTTTATTTGCTTAGAATTTACTTCTAATGTTTTTCCTGTTTCTCTCTCTTCTAGTTTTTCACCAATACATAAAATAGGTGTTAAACCATGAGCTAATGCTGATTTCACTTTTTCATTAATAAATTCATCAGATTCATGAAAATATTCTCTTCTTTCTGAATGTCCTAAAATTACATATTCAATTCCTATAGATTTTAGCATAACTGGTGATATTTCCCCAGTAAAAGCTCCTGAATCTTTTGGATACATATTTTGTGCTGCTATTTTTACATTTGACCCTAAAGCTACTTTAGCAAGGTCTGCTAACATTATTGTAGGTGCTCCTATAACTATATCAACATTTTTATATTCTCCAACTAAAGCTCTTAATGCTTTTATAGTTTCCATTCCTTCTTCATTTGTTTTATTCATTTTCCAGTTTCCTGCTACAACTTTTCTTCTCATTAAATTCTCCTTCAAACTTTTATTTTTAATTTTAAAATATTTATAACACTTATATACTTTATTTTTACTTAGTTTAGCATGTTTTACAGTTATTTTCAAATATTAGAATTTTTTTTTTAGTTATTGATTATAATTTAATCTTTTTTCGTTATTTTTTTAACTTAATAATCTACAATTAGAACATTGTTCTAATAATACTTCTATGTATTTGTCTTTTTCTTTTAAAAATTCAGAAACTAAACCTGCCACATCATATTCTAAAATATCTAAAACACAATCTTCATCACCTTGTTCAAAAGCTTTTTTTAATGCTAAATATTCTTTTTTAAAATCTGAAAGATAATCTTCAAATTCTATATGACTCTCATCTTCTAGTATGTAGCTATTTAAAGTTGATATTAAATTATGAAACCAACTTACAATACTAAGTAGTTCTGCCATTAGTTCTGTTAATTCTAGTCCCTCTGGGGAGTAATAATAAATTTCTTCTATTATCTCAAAATATCTATTTCCATTTGTTTCTACTTTATATAAATTTTCAAGTAAAATAGCACTGTGATCTTTAGTTATTACTTCTATTATACATCTTTCATTATTGTATAAATGGTTTTCGCTAAATTTTTCACCATTTATTAATATATTCGTAGCAATTTTTTTTTCTTTTCCCAAAATATTATTTATCTCTTTTATTGCTAAACCTAAGGTTTTAAAGTTTTTTCTTCTTGAATTAAGTTTTTGATTATTCACATAAATTTCAATTCCCATATTTTTTTCCTCTCTTTAAAAATTTTGTCGTTGTTGCAAATGAAAAAATACATATTTTCCCTACTTTATATTTTCTCTTTATCTCTCTAATTATTTCTTCCATAGTTGCACCAGTAGTTAAAATATCATCTACTAATAAAATATTTTTATTTTGAAGTTCTAAATCTATTTTAAAGCTATTTATTACATTAGCTACTCTTTCTTCTTTATTTTTGTATATATACATATGTTTTGTATTTTTTATTCTTATTATTTTTTCATATTTTATTTTTGAAATATCTA
The DNA here is from genome assembly GCA_051659505.1 of Fusobacteriaceae bacterium. Taxonomy (GTDB): domain Bacteria; phylum Fusobacteriota; class Fusobacteriia; order Fusobacteriales; family Fusobacteriaceae; genus JAGNZR01. Next base: position 10,853 of record JBOFOQ010000012.1, on the reverse strand, counting down.
AAATTTCCTCTACCTGATTAAAGCCTCTTTCCAACATTCTCTCTTCACTAATAGGAACAGGTATAACAATATTTATTTTCTCTTCTAATATTATTTTTTTTATTTTTTTTTCAACAATTTCTGATAAAATATTTCTTAAATATTTTCTATTTTTTAATTTATAATCACTTAATAATCTTTTTATTTGGAAGTTATAGAGATAGATATAATATATATTCTCATTTTTCTTTAACTTACTATTAATTTTTAAATAACTATAACAAGTATCACACAAATAAATTTCATCATTTATTAAGTTCTTTTTGCACATGGAGCAAGTATTTGAAAAAATTATTTTTTTAATACTCTGGAATAGGTTCAGGTTTTCCCTCCTTTTCTTTATCCACAATAGCAGCTTCATACATTTCTGTAAACCCGCATTCTGAGCAAGTTTTCAAATAATATGTCCCTAAATGTATTTTCAATCCACTGTCTTTTTGAGGAAAAATAGCTGTTTTTACATAATATTTAGAACTACCACATTTTAAGCATTTAATATCCAATTTCATCCTCCCATAAGATGTTTTCTATCCATTGAATTTTATCTTTTTCAAAAATTATAAGGTCAAATCTATAATTTAACTCTTTATAATTTTTGCTTTGAATATACTTTTGTGCTGTCTTATACATTCTTTTTAACTTCCATTTCCCTACTGCTTCAAAAGCTGTTCCAAAATTTCCTGAACTTCTATATTTAACCTCTATAAACACTATTAAATTATTTTTTTTAGCAATTAAATCTATTTCACCTTTTTTTGAATAATAATTTTTTTCCAATAATATATAATTTTTATTTTTTAAGAGTTCAGCAGCTTTTTCTTCATAAAAATAACCCTTCTCTCTATTATTCATTTTATACTCCTAGAATCTTCTTCAAAAAAGTTTTCCTATGAATCTCTATTGGACCTTTTTCTAGTAATATTTCTCTATGTCTTTTTGTGCCATATCCCTTATGTTTTTCAAACTCATAATCTGGATACTTCTTTGACATCTCTTTCATATATCTATCTCTGAAAACTTTAGCAATAATTGAAGCTGCAGCTATAGACAGGCTCTTACTATCCCCTTTAATTACAAACTGTTGATTTCCATTATATTCTCTTATATTATGATTTCCATCTACTAATATTTTTTTTTCAGATATACAAATATTTTTTTTTTCAAGTTCTTCTAAAGCTCTTCTCATTGCCAAGAAAGTTGCATTTAATATATTTATTTCATCTATTTCTTTTTCTGTTGCGATTCCTATTCCAACTTCAAAATGTTCTTTAATAATGTCAAATAATTTTTCTCTTTTTACTTCTGAAAGTTTTTTTGAATCATTTATCTCATTTAATTTTTCAGTATATTTTTTTAAATATACTGCTCCAGCTACAACATAACCAGCTAATGGTCCTCGACCTGCCTCATCAACACCTATTATATCCCCGTTTTCCTTATCAAAAGAATACATTTCATTATCATTAGTCTTCATATTTTATCTCGTCCCATTCTTCTTTGAAATCTGGGTTTAACCTTTCTAAATTTAATTTTAATCTCTTTGCCATAATTTTAAAGTCTTCAGGTATCTCTCCTTGAAAGAACAGTTGCTCTCCTGTTATAGGATGATTAAATTTTAAAGTATAGGCGTGGAGCATTTGTCTTTTTGCCATTTCTTTACTTCCTGTAATTCCATAGACAGAATCTCCTACTATAGGGTGATTAATCCCTCTCATATGCACTCTTATCTGATGTGTTCTTCCTGTTTCTATTTTAACTTTAACTAGAGAAAAGTTGTTTGCTGAATCTATAACTTCATAGTTACTAATGGCAACTCTTCCACCTTCTTCAACTATTGCCATTTTTTTTCTATCTTTTTTATCTCTACCAATTAAATTTTCTATTCTACCTTTGTGTTCTTTAAAATTCCCTTTACAAATACATATATATGTTTTTTCCATTGTTTTTTCTTTAAACATTTCTGAAAGTTTAAGATGAGCTATATCATTTTTCGCTATAACAATGACTCCACTTGTGTCTTTATCCAATCGATGAACTATTCCTGGTCTCACTACTCCGTTCATACTTGATAGGTCTTTTACATGATATAAAACTGCATGAACAAGAGTTCCTGTATAATTTCCCACTGCAGGGTGAACAACCATATTAGACTCTTTATTTATAACAACCATATCTTTATCTTGATATATTATATTGATTGGAATATTTTCTGGAACTATATCTAACATCACATCTTCAGGTATTTTCACTGTGATTTCTTCAGTACCTTTAATTTTATTTCCGCTTTTAACTTTATTTTTACCTTTTATTTCAACATTATTTCCATCGATTAAATTTTGAATATAGGCTCTAGTTACTTCGCTCATATACTCATTTATAACTACATCTATTCGTTTCCCAGCATCTTTTAAACTACAATTAATAGAAATTATATCTTTATAATTTTCTCCATCTATTTGCTCATCTATATCTCTCATTATAACCTCTTATCCTTCAAATGTGTAACCTAATTCTTTTAAAAATGGTTTTTTCTTTCTCCAATCATCTTTAACTTTAACCCAAAGATTCAAATATATTGATTGCCCTAAAAGAGTTTCAATATCTTTTCTCGCTTCAGAACCAATCTCTTTTAATAGAGCACCATTCTTTCCTATAACAATCCCTTTTTGAGAATCTCTTTCCACATAAATATTTATGTCAAATTTATCTTTACCATTGGATCTTTTTTCTACATTTACAATTTCAATAGCCACTGAATGTGGTATTTCTTCTCTTGTTTTATGAAGAATTTTTTCTCTTACTACTTCAGTTATTATTCTATATATTGGCATATCTGTGTACATATCTTCAGGATAATATTTGATTCCTTCTTCTAAAAATGGATCTAGTGCTGTTAATAATTTAGGGATACCTATTGAATATAAACCTGAAAGCTCAACAACAGCATCAAAATCACCTAATTTCTCTTTTATTTCTATTCTTTTCAAAATTAGCTCTTCATCATCTAATTTATCTATTTTATTTATTAATAAAACTTTTGGAGTTTTTTTTGCCTCCATAACTCTTGCCATAACAAACTCATCACCAGTACTTATTTCTTGGGTTCCATCTAACATAAATACGATTACGTCTACATCTTTTAAGACTTTAACCGCACTATTAGTCATGTGCTCTCCTAAAAGATGTTTAGGTTTATGAATTCCTGGAGTATCTATAAATATATATTGATTATCATTAAAGTTTAATATTCCCTTTATGTTATCTCTTGTTGTTCCTGCTTTATCTGATACAATTGCAACTTTTTCTGCAACCATTTTATTTATTAAAGTGGATTTTCCTACATTTGGTCTTCCTACTACAGCTATAAATCCTGCTTTCATTTCTACTCATCTCCTATTCCAATTTTCATATATACATCTCTAATTCTATCTATGTAGCTAGAAGATTCACTTTTTTCTTTGGCTATATTAAGTTTTTTTACTGTTTTTTTTATTTCAATAGGTGATATTTGCCCTTCTATCCCTGCAAGTTTACAGTATTTCATAAATCTTGCTCTGAAATTCTGTCTAGTTAACTCTTTAAAAAGATAATTCTCTTTTTTTTCATCTATTTGATTTCTAAACTCTTCAATAAATTTTTTTAGAGAGTCCGTTTCTTTTTCATTTAAATTAATAACTATTTTACCTGTTTTTTTCAATATATTAATCTCTTTATTTTTTATAATATCAGAAGTTTTTATTTCTAATATCTCGCTTATCTTTAACCCACTACTTTTAAATAACTCAATTATCAATTTGTCTCTTTGTCCTTTTGGGTCTTTTGGGCAACAATCTAAAATAGAATCTATTTCCTTTATTTCAACTTTTGATTTTATTGGTTTAATCTCTATTTTTACATTAATTCCTTCTATTGGATTAGAGTTTATTTTTTCTTTTTTAAGTAGATATTTGAAAAAACCATTTACTGAAGCTAGCCGTCTTTTCACTGAACTATCTGAAAAGTTTTTTTTTAAAAATTCAATATAGTTCAGTATTTTTAATGGACTTACTTTTAGTATATCATCATTTCCAATAAAATTAAGAAAACTCTCTATCTCATTTTTATAAATTTCTATAGTTTCTTTTGAAACTCTTCCTTTTTTTATAAGATTAAGAGTATAGCTTTCTAATATTTTTTTTGAATTATCTAACATTTAAAAGCTCCTTAGCATGATTTATAACTGCATCTGAAGCCTCGTTTCCAGCAAGCATTCTAGCTATTTCTTGGATTCTTTCTTCTTCATTTAACACTTTCACAGAACTAATAGTTTTTCCCTTTATATTTTTTTTCTCTATATAAAATTGTTGTTTCGATTTTGAAGCAATCACTGGAGAATGAGTTATGCAAATTACTTGAGAATTATCTCCAATCTCTTTAAGTTTATCAGCAATTTTCTTTACTGTTTCCCCTCCTACCCCAGAATCAATTTCATCAAAGAGTAACATAGCAATATCATCTACTTCTGAAAAAATAACTTTAAGTGCTAGCATTATTCTACTTACCTCTCCACCTGAAGCTATTTTCCATAATGGTTTAGCTGTTTGCCCCATATTAGTTGAGATAAAAAACTCTACTGAATCTACACCATTTACACTTATTCCTTTAATTTTTTCATAGTTAATACTAAATTCAGCTTCTTTCATACTTAAGAATGTTAATTCTGATTTAAGGTTTTTTTCAATCTCATCACCTTTTAGCTTTCTTAACTTTGTTAATTCTTCTGCTTTTATATAATACTCTTCTTGAATTTTTTCTTTTTCTTTTACTAAAGATTTTAATTCAAAATTATTCTCTTCTAATAAATTTAGCTGAGAACTTATCTTATCTTTATGCTCTACTATTTGCTCAACAGTACTTCCATATTTTAATTTTAATTTATTTATTTCATCTAACCTTATGATAACCTTTTCTAGCTTATTATCATCTGATTCTATCTCATTATTTATAGAATTAATACTATTTGTTATGTCTTCTAACTCATAATATATTTTATCCAATCTCTCAAATACATCTTTAAATTCTAAACCATATTTACATAGAAGCTCTAGTGATTTTTTTGAACTATGTATAAAAGTAAGAGCATTTAATTCCCCTTCTTTTAATGCAACTTCTGAACTTTGAAGTTTTTCCTTTATTTTTCCAGCATTAAAGAGTATTTTATACTCTTCTTCTAGTTTTATATCCTCTCCTACAACAGGATTAATTCTTAGAATTTCTTCCAGTTGAAATTCATAAAATTCACGTTTTTCAGATATTTCTTTTTTTAAAGTTTCAATTTCTGAAATTTTATTTGTAACAGTAGTATATTTATCATAATAATCAGCAATTTTCAACTTAAGAACTTTTCCTGTTTCCCCTAGAAATTTATCTAATAATTTTATATGATTTGATTTTGTAAGTAACATTTGATGTGAATGCTGACCTACAATATCAACTAGTGTAGACATAATTTCTTTTAAACTAGTCATAGGAATTCTAACTCCATTTACAAAAGCCTTTCCTCTTCCGCTTCTATCTAAGCTTCGTCTTACTATAACTTCGTTCCCTTCTATCTCAATACCTTTATTTTCTAGTTCCAAGCTTTGATCTAGTGTAACTTCAAAAACACCTTGTGCTAACAAAGTTTCACTTCCATCTCTAATCATGTCTACACTAGCTTTTTCTCCAATTAAAAGATTTATCCCCTCTATTATTATAGATTTTCCTGCTCCAGTTTCCCCTGTTAAAGCTATTAGTCCATCTTCAAATTCTAAATCTAATTTGTCTATAATCGCTAAATTTTCTATCTTTAATTCTCTTAACATAGATTATCTCCCCATTTTAGAGTTTCTCTAAGCATAGCATAATAACTTAAATCCTCTGGTAAAACTAAATTTAATTTCTTGCCTGAAAATCTAATATAGACTATGTCATTATAATTGATTTTTGCACAAGTTTCGCCATCTAAAACTGCATATCCAATTCTATCTTCATCTTCTATTTTGACTGTTAGCTTTTCATTGCCGTCTATTACCACAGGTCTTGTATTTAAATTATGAGGTGCAATTGGTGTTATTATTATCCCTCTTAGGCTAGGAACTACAATAGGACCTCCTGCTGCTAGTGAATAGGCTGTTGACCCTGTAGGAGTACAAATTATAACTCCGTCAGCTCTATATGTATTCATGTATTCTTTATTAGAGTATATCCCTATTCTTAATAGCTTAGTCATAACTCCACCTTTTGAGATTACAACTTCATTAAGAACATCATATTTTTTTTCTCCTATTTTTACTTCTAAAAATTCTCTACTTTTTACCCTAAACTTACCCATTAAATATCTTTCAATAACAATAATTGCCTTACTCATTTTTATTTCTGTTAAAAATCCTAAACTTCCTGCATTTATAGCTATTACATGAATATTTTCATTTTGTATTATCTCTTTAGAAGCACGGAGTAATGTTCCGTCCCCACCAATAACAATAGCAAAATCAGCTATTTTAATTTTTTCATGAGATACTATTTCCACATTTTTTTCTATTAAATAGGCGTATACTTTTTTATGAAATTCTTTAGCTAGTTCCTTCTCATTATTATAAAATATACAACATTTTTTCAAATTTTTACCCCCTATTTTAAAAGAATTTTTCTGGATTTATAGCCTTTAATTTAAATCTCAGTTCATAGTATAGGTCTGGTTGTGAGTCATTAGAATACCCTAAAATTCCTATATTCTGACCTTTTTTTACCACTTGACCCATTTTTACATTTGACGATATTAAGTTTCCATAAACACCTATTAAATTACTTCCATAATCTATCATAACTACAGTACCTAAACCTACAAATATATCAGAATAAATAACTTTTCCTGCTCCAGTAGAGTTAATCTCTAAACCTAGAGTCCCTCTTATTTCCATTCCGTTACTTACTATTCCATTTTTCTTTTGTCCATATCTAGTTATGATTTTTCCTTTTATTGGCTGAGATATTTTTCCAACTTTAGATTGAGCAGTTGTTAAGTTTATTTTTTTATCTACTTTAGTTCTTTCGGATATTATTTTCCCTATAGCTTGTTCTATTCTTATTTTTTCTCTTAATAAATTTTTTATAGATTTTTCATGAGTATTTTTTTCTGTATTTAATTTTTTTATAAGCAGTTCTTGATTTTTTATTTTATCATCTAAAGACTTAGCATTTTCACTTATTTTATTTTGTAATCTCACTAATTCTTTTTTTTCTTTCCCAACATCAACTGTTGCTTTTTTTATATTTTCTTGAACATTTTCAACTCTTTCTATTTTATTAAAATCAGTTATTATTACATTTTTAAACGACACTTTATTTTGAGGAGATATTTCCATTTTTTCTTTAGAAATAGCAAATCTATTCCAAGCCTTTACTTTAGCACTATTTTCATGCTTAGTTCTCAATAACTCTTTGGAACTTATCACTAAATTTTTTTGAGAATAATCTATGTTTTTAGTTACTCTCCTTATTTCTTCCAATATTTTTTCTCTTTCATTTCTCACTTCTTTTATCTCTTCTTCATTTTTTTCTATTTGTTTTTCTATGGTATTTTTTTCTGTAGCAATTTTATTTATTCTTATATTTTTTGTTTTTATTGTACTTTCTATCTTAGTTACATTTTTTTTTAGTTCTGTAACACTTTTTTGTTTTCCATATAAATTATTTTGAAAAAAAATCAACATTATCATGATTTTAGCTATTTCTTTGAATTTTTTTTTATTCATTACTAATCAACTTCTTTCTTTGCAAAAGGTCTCAACCAGCAAACTAAAACAACTAAAAAAGAGATACTTCCTGTTACTAATATAACTTGCTCAGAAGATACAAGGGAAAAATTAAAATCGTACGCTTTTAATCTATTTCTAAAAATATAATAAAAATTAACATATGATAATGTCCCTATAATAGCTGAAACTGCTATTGGTATAGCAGAAATTCTTTTAGCTTTCTTTTTTAAATCATTTCTTTTTTTAGAGGTTAAGTAATAATATATATAATTATTTTCTACCATATCACTATATAGTTTTACTATTAAAATTATAATTGGAACTAACATTAAAAATATTGTTGCTACTATTTCCATTTTTATTATTTTTAATTTTTGTTCATTATTCATTATAAAGTTTTCATCTATATGTATAGTAGAAATATTTTTTTCCACTTCTAGTTTTTCTGTTATAATTTTTGCATTTTCTAAATCACTTACATTTACTATAATTATGTCTGATAGAGGATTACTTGCCTCTGAGATCGATATTTCTAGCTCTTTAATCAAATTTTTAAGAGATTCTTCTTTTGAGTAATATCTTACTTTTTTTACTTCTTTCAACTCTAGTATTTTTTTTTCTAGTTTTTCTAAATCCTGAGAGTTAATTTTTGACACTAGTTCTATTTGAATAAAACTACTATTAGATATTTTTTTTCTAGCCTCATTTAGATTTAAAAAAAGTGAGATAAATAAACTAAAAATAAAAAATATATAAATTAAAGCTATAAAGTTTTTAGTTTTTTTTTGAAACACCATAACTAATCTCCTTTTTTATGAAATATAATAGTGATAAAGGCGAAACAAAGTTCGCCTTTATCACTATTAACTATTTTATTTCAAGTTTTCTTTTACCATACTTACTAATTTTTCTGCTGTTAGCTCATATTTTATTAAAAGTTCTTCACCTTTTCCACTTTGACCAAATTTGTCATAAACTCCTAGTTTTTTTACTAAAGTTGGGTGAGTTTCACTTAAAAATTCTGATACTGCAGAACCTAATCCTCCTATAACAGAATGTTCTTCTGCTGTTATAATAAATTTAGTTTCTTGAGCCGCTTTTAATATTGTTTCCCCATCTAAAGGTTTTATTGTCCCTACATTAATTACTCTTACAGATATATTTTCTTTTTTTAGTATCTCTGCAGCTTTTAGAGCCTGCTCTACCATAAGTCCTGTTGCTACTATACTTACATCAGTTCCTTCTTTTATTGTATTTGCTATTCCAATTTGGAAATCATAGGAATCGTCAAAAAGTATTTCTGTATCTAATCTTCCCATTCTTATATACACAGGACCTAAATATTCTGCTGCTGCAAAAACCATTTTTCTTGTTTCCGTTGCATCAGCGGGGGAAAGAACAACCATTCCTGGTATAGCTCTCATAAGCGCCATATCTTCAACTGATTGGTGTGATCCGCCGTCTTCTCCCACAGAAATTCCTGCATGAGTAGGAGCTATTTTTACATTTAGCTTAGGATAACAAACTGTATTTCTTATTTGATCAAAAGCTCTTCCTGCTGCAAACACTGCAAAGGTAGAGGCAAAAGCTATTTTACCACACGTTGCTATTCCTGCTGCTGTTCCAACCATATCTGCTTCAGATATTCCTACATTTATATGTCTTTCTGGAAATTCTTTTTGAAACAATGCTGTTTTAGTTGATTTCGTTAGGTCAGCATCTAATACAACCACATCTTTATTTATTCTCCCAAGCTCAACCAGAGCTTCTCCGTAAGCTTGTCTTGTAGATTTCTTAGCCATATTTTTTTATCCTCCCTAAATTTAGTCAATTATTGTTTTATTTAATTCAACTAATGCTTTTTCTGTTTGCTCAACATTTGGTGCTGCCCCGTGAAACTCACATGCATTTTCCATAAAAGAAACACCTTTTCCTTTAACTGTAGTAGCCAGTAAAAGTGTTGGTTTCCCTTTGCACTCTTTAGCTAATTTCAACCCACAAAGAATGCTCTCCATATTATGCCCATCTATTTTTATTACATTCCACCCAAATGCTTCCCATTTTTTATCAAGAGGTTCTACACCCATTATTTTATCAACATTTCCATCAATTTGTAAATTATTGCTATCAAGTATAGCACAAACATTATCTAATTTATAGTGTGCTGTAGTCATTGCTGCTTCCCAAACTTGCCCTTCTTGCACTTCTCCGTCGCCCATTATTACATAAGTTCTATAATCTTGTCCTGACATTCTTCCAGATAAAGCCATACCATTTCCAACGGACAACCCTTGACCTAAAGAACCTGTTGACATATCTATCCCTGGAACTTTTCTCATATCTGGATGACCTTGTAGTATTGAACCATATGTTCTAAAACTCATTAGTAACTCTTTATCAAAAAAACCTTTTTCTGCTAATGTTGCATAAATTGCAGGTGATGCATGCCCCTTAGACAAAATTAATCTATCTCTATTAGGATCTTTAGGATTTTTTATATCTATTTTCATTTCTGAAAAATACAGAACTGATAAAATATCAGCCACAGATAACGACCCTCCTGGATGTCCTGATTTAGCGCTACTAACCATTTTAATGATAGATTTTCTTATTTCATTTGCATTTGTTTTTAACATTTTAATATCTCTCATTTTTTCTCCTCTCATTAATTTTTTATCTTGTTATAATTATAATCCTAACCCTCTATTAATGTCAAGAAAAGCTATTTATACGATAGTGTCAAGTATTTGTAGGTAAATTTTTTAGAAAATTTTTAACTCCCCATTCTATAGTCTTTACCTCCTCTTAACTTTCGTCTATTTTTATATACTTTGCTTTTGACAAATTTTTATAGCTCTATAATGCTGTAAAACCTTATGTTTATCAGGCTTTACAGTTTTTTTCTAATCACATTATTAACCTCTTATTCCTTGCATAGTTTTATATAATTGATTTACGTTTCCTGAAGATAGCACTGGAATATTATTTAAAGTTTCATTTGCTACTTTTTTTATTCGCTTAATATTTTGTATTGAG
>JBOFOQ010000011.1:0-7465 GCA_051659505.1 Fusobacteriaceae bacterium | reverse complement strand
CTTTTCTAAAAGGAGAAGTTATATATTCTTCGTTTGAATAATAATTAAATACCATCTTAAAAATGTTTTCTTCTGAAATCATTTCTAAAATGGTATTTTTATCAATATAATCTTTCTTCATTAAAGAAGCACTATTTTCATTTACATCAAAAATCATATTTCTCTGTTTTAGAAAGATTATTATTTTATTATGCCCAAGGGTCTGCTTTAGCAGCATCGACATCTTTTTTTGAAGCAGGAGTTGTTTCAAGTTTATCCCAAGTTTCAGCACTTACATCAGCAAAAGCTGTGTTTTTTGGTTTAGTTTCGGTACTTCCTTGTTGTTTTCCATAAGCCCCTTCTAAAAAAACATTATCCCTTGTGAAAGGATGTTTATTTCCTGCATTATCAACATAATGAAGACCTTCTGTATCTCTTACTTCTTTCCACTCTCCAACAACAGATTGTGCAGGACAAATAAAATGTCCACCAAACATATTATTAGGAATTTCTAAATAAGTTTGAGTTTTTCCAGTAGCAATAGAATATTGATACCTCATAAAGACATCAAGTTTTTTAGTTGGATAATCTTTAGGTAATAAAGTTAGTTGTGCTTCAATACCTTCTACAAGAGTTGTCCCTGATTTTAAACTCGCATTTTTTGCATCTATTTGTTCTCTAGTTACTCCTAAAGAGAGTAAAATCCATTTTACAACAGACAATAATTGTTTAGTTCTATCATTAACAGTGTCTTGACTTACTTTCCCATCATCAGGGTTTAAGTATATCCACCTATTCATTTCTTTATCCCCGTTTAAAGGTTTGTACTTAATTTCAAGTTGAGGTGTTCTACCCACTTCTTCTTTAATACCAATTTTAGTAAAATACATTTGGTTTAAACCAAACTTAAAAAAACTACCTCCTCCTGTTAGTTTTTTGTCCTCTTCGTTTACATTAAAATCTATAGCCATAGTTATTATTTATATTAATTTATTTATTCTTGTTCTATTGTTTCCTTTTCTTGTCCTATTGTTTCATTTTCTTGTTCTAAAATGAACTTTGGCATTTTTCTTTTTTTAATTGTAAGTTCTGCTTGTTTAAGTAACTCTGTTACTGTTTTTTCATCAAAACCATAAGTTTCTGCTAATGCTTTTTTTGTATAACCTTCACTAACATAATGTTTTAATTCAGACAGTTTTATCCTTATAGGTACAATTTGTTTTTTTTCTTCTGACATTTTTTATTTATTTTTTATAAACTTCCATAATACTCATTTGCAGCATTAACTATAAGCTGCATATTACAATCAACATATTTTATCATTTTTCTCTTTCCCTCTTCATCTTCTTTTACAAATATATCAGAAGATTTTGCTCCCCTAAATTCCCCATCATAATTAACAACAAAATATCTCCTATCTTCTTCAGTTTCTTGATTATAATCCATTTTGATAAACATAACAATATCTGCTTTACCTTCTGGTGTAATATTGTCTTTTACCATTTTACCAACGGTTTTCATAATCCTTTTAGTTTCTCCTGATTGTTCATCTTTCACTGCTTCATAGTGAGCAAGTATAATGAAATTTTTTCCAGGGGTTTCTTCTATAGCTTTATAAATTATAGCCATAAAATACCCAATGTCTTTAAAAACACCAAAACCTGTTGTTTTGCTGTTTTCTCCATAAAAATCTTGCATTAGATAATTAAAATCATCTATAATAATATTTTTAAAAGGAGAACTTTTTGAAGATAGTAACTTTATTGTTGCAGCAATTTCTTCTGCATCTTTTGAATATAACCTTCTAAATTTTTTTGTTGCAACTTCGTCATAAGAAGTTGCTAGTGGATACTGTTGTGAACTACCCTTCCATGGTAATGGCTTTGTAGTCATACTAATTATAAAAGTTTCTTCTGGATTTAAGTATTTTAAACTTGTGGTTTTACCAAAACCACTTTCTGCTAATAATAGTGCGTGCATATTTTATTTATTTATCTATTTTATTTCTTTTTACCAACATATCTATACCTTCCTTAAAAAGCTCATTTCGGTTATACCAATATTTTATTAGTTCAAGTATTTGTTCTTTAGTTCCATGTATGTCAATAAAATGTTCTTCATACATTGTAGTTAATTCAATTTTACATTCTTCTTCCATATTTTATTTTATTTTTATTTTTTTAAAGGATTTAATATTTGCTTTCATATTTACTATAAAATGAGCTGGACAATAACTGTGCCTACTTTCAACTAAATGAATTGTTCTTAAATAAGGGTAAAGTTGATTGTTTGAAGAATCTTTTAGTTTTAAACCAAAATGTGTTTTTAAACCATATTTTGAATCATTAGGATTAAATAATGTTATTACATAATCTGCATCTTCTGACACATTCCCTGAGTCTTTTACATCCTCTGATGTGGGATACAACTCTTCCCCAAGAAATTTCATTTTATCAACAGAAGCTACGTTCCTGTTTGTGTGAATAACATTTACAAAAGTAAACAAAAAATTATTTCTTAATTCAACTTCATAATCTAACATCTTATCTACAACTTGTTTCATTTGCCAACCTCTCTCAGGGATTAATTTTCTTAAATGGTCAATAACAACTATTGTATATTTTTCAGGATTATTTGGAGTAAAACTAATTATTCTACTAGAATTATCTTTATCATACTCAATTTTTCCTTCTTTTTCAGCTTTTTCCTTTAAGTTTTTATATATCCCTGTTGGATTATCTTTATGTTCAATAAGAATTAATTTTCCTTTTTTAATTTTATTTCCTTCACTATCATACTGTCCAAAGAGGGGTATAATTCTTTTTGAATAAATTTCTTTTAATTTTTCAAATATATCTTCATTTATTTTTATTAATTTTTCATTATCATCAAGAAGTCTCCCTCTTAAATAATCAGAACATAATTCGATAGTATTTGAACCATCATAAGTAATGCCTTTTTCTAATTTTATTGATAGTATATTAAAATCATTGTATAAAAAATATGTTGCAAAATCAAATTCTTTACTTATCCTATCCATTTCAAAAGAATAATAAATCCATTCGACATCTATGTTATTTTCAACAGCATATAGATAAGGTTGTATAACAAATCCAAAATCAACAAAAGTAGTTTTGCCAACTTTTGGTGAAGCGGCAACTCCATAAATTCTGCTTCTTTGCAATCCTCCAATGTGTTTTGAAAAAGAACTTAAAGCATCTCCCATAGGAAGACCTTTATTTTGTCCTTTTTGTCCTTCTAACACTGCTGTAACAAAATTCATACTTTTGCTTTGTTGGGATTGAATCCTTCGATTATACTTTCTTCTATCTCTTCTTTTTCTCTCACTTTATATATCCAATTAAGTAAGTCATACGTTTTAGAAGTACCTACTCCTTTTTCTATAAAATAATGTGGTTCTCTTACATATTTTATATCTGTATTAGACAAATATGCAAAAGTAGCTTTTAAGACTTCTTTTTTTCTTATATCTGGATTTTCAGTAAAGAGTTTTTTCATTCGTATAACTGATTCTTTTACATGCCCTCCTTTACCAATTTTTTCAAATAGAGCAATATACTCTTCTTTTACCCAATCAAAAGGGCTTACAATTTCTTCTTCTAAATATTCTGGATTAATTTTTTCTTTTTCATTAAATCTTATTATGATATTAAATTCTTCCATATCTGTCCCATAACTTGGAGGGATAAAGAAAGAGTTTAAATCATAAGCTACACCTAATAAATATAATAAGTAAGTGTCTATTTCTCCAACATCTTCTAAAATTAATCTTTCTTTTACTTTTTTTAAATTTATTTTCATATTATTTGTACATTAAAGTATTTAACTTTTTTTCTATTAAAATTATCTAAAGTCTTTTCTACCCACTCTTCGTCTTTAGTTTTTTCAAGACATACTAGCCAAATAGTAGCTTTATAATTTTTTTGTTCTACTAATGTCCTTGCTATTTTTTGACTTACTGAGCCATTAGTGTCAGTTCCTGTTTGTACAATTATTAGATGGTCTATTGCTTTATAGGTAAAACCCACACTACCTGCATTAACCATAGCAATTGTATTTATTTCTCCACTAATAAATTGTCTTAATTGTTCATTATTAGTTTTACTATGATATGTGTAAGGGCTTAATTCTTCTGCTTGTTTTATATCAGAACAAAAAATTAGTTTTCTTCCTGTTAATTCTTTAATTAATTTTTTTACATAATTAGTTTTAGTTCTGCTATTATATATATTTTGAGTTCTAAATCTAATCAGTGTTTTTAAATTAGGACTAAAGTTTTCTTGTGCATCAATAATTTTATTATTTATATAATTGTAACTATCTTTTTCGGAAGTATAAAAAGTCTTAGTTTTACCTTTAATTTCCATATTTCTTTTTGTATCTAAAGGTAATTTAATAACTTTTATATCATAATTTGCTAATAACCCCATATCAACTGCCTTATTAATATCTAATTGATATAGTATGCTTAAATTCAACATTTTATAAAGTTTCTCTTTACTAGAATCTTTAGTAGGTGTCCCTGTCATAGATAATATATACTTATATTTTAAATTAAAAAGTAAAAAGTTTGATATATTATTCTCTGTAATTAGTTGTTCTTCATCTAGTATTATCATTTCATAATACCCTCTTATTTTACTTAATGAAGCCCAAGTAATTGTTGTAAGACATTTTAAATACTTTTTAGCTTTCCAAACTTCAAATTCATTGGGTATATCCTTTTTTGCTAATTCAGCAGAAGGAGTAACCCATAAAATTGATTTTGGATTATTCTTTTTTATAATTTCAATTGCAATACGAGATTTACCAACTCTAGGAGCTAATAAAAGTCTTCCATTAGGTTCTTTAGGTAAAGAATTAACTATTTCTAATTGTATTTTATCTTTTTCAGTCATCATAATTTATATATTACTGGACAAAAAGTTTTATTTTTAATTATAGGATAAAGACAAACTATTGTTCTGTCTTCAATATTTATATCAAATAATTGTTGACCAATAGAAAGACTATACCAATAATCGTCAGAATTTACATCTTTTCCTGAAAAAGCAAACTCTATTTTTTCTGTTTTAGATTTTATAAAAATTTTTACTTTATTTTTTAAAACTTTTTTTGTTACTTCATAACCATTTATTTGCATTATTTTTCATTAATGATATTTACTCGTTCCAAATTTGACAATCTTCTATATCTTCTATAAAATTTTCTCCTTTTCCTTTTTTATCAAGAATTAGTGATAAATTACTGGAATAATACCCATTATTTTCAGCATAAGCTGGAACTTTGATAGAAAAACCTTTAACAGGGATTAATTCAATTCCATAATTTTCAATTTTTTTAAAAAACTTATTTTCTGATAAGTCAAATTCTAAACCTTTAAAATCTTCTAAAGTTATATCGCTAAAACTTAAATAATGAGATTCACAACATGAACTATCATGGTTACTGTAAAGTTCCCAATCATTATCAAAAGTTATACTTTCTCCATCTATTTTTATTACTTTATGTGTCACATATTATATTCTTTATATTTTGTTATTTTGTTATTTTGTTACTTCATAATCATTTATTTGCATATTTTATATATTTATAAATTCTTTAATTTGTTTTGCTGTTGGAGTACTAGCTTCTATTTCATAAGTGCTTAAAACACACTCTATATCACTACCTTCAAAATATCTAAATACTTTGTATTCAAATTTTGCTCCAGTAATTTCTAACATCATTTTAAAATGAATGTTTCTATTTAATTTTGATGAAAAATAAAGAACCCTTTCATAATTATGTATGTGGTTGCAATCTATTTTTTCAGTAATTCTGTTTTCTATACAATATATTTTTTTCATTATCTTATTTTTAATGACATTCTGCATAATTATGTCCATAATCTATTGATATTCCAATTTCTACATTTAGTTTTAACATTTCATTTACTTTTTTCATAGATTCTCTAAGAATTTTATCCACTATTTCTTTTTGTTCTGGGAAACAAGTTAGCATTAGCTCGTCATGTGCCTGAAATCTTACTGGTATTATAGAATTTTGTTTATAAATTTTTACCCAATTATCAAAAACATATACTCCAGTATTCTGATTTAGACTACTAAAAATATCTTTTTCATTTTTTAAAAATATATAAAATTGACTTAAAGGATTATATAACCATTTTTGTCCATTTACTTCTTTTATTTCACAAGAGTTTACAACTTCCTTTATTGCTTTATTTCTTTCCCAATAAATTTTATGTAATAGTTTTCCTTCTTCTAAAGATATTTTAGCGGTTTTGGCAATCTTAGCTGCTCCAGCTCCGTATGTAGATGCAAAATTCACTGTCTTACCTTTTCCTCTTGCAATTTTTACTATTGCATATTTCTTTTTTTCTTCATCAAATAATATATAATTTTCTAATTCTATTTTTTTATTCGTAAGTTTAAAAAAATCAGACTGTTCTATAGTAATTAATTTTGCAAGAATACTAATATCAAGATGTGGGTCAAAACCAGGCACTCTCATCTCATTTACATAATCAGGGTCAAAGAAATATATATAATGTTGTTTTGTGTTATCTTCTAATGAAGAAACATCTGAACCACACATGATTTGACCTTCATCTGGTATTAAAATGCTTCTTATTTCATCTCCATAAAACACACTAGGTTTAGGCATATTTACACAAGGAACAGCATGTTTCATTCTTAAAGTGTTTGTAAAACCATGAGCTGTAGCTTTTACTCTACTATCTTTTTCTTCATTTAAGAAAGAGTTTAGCATACCAATTCTATGTCTAATTTTATAATACATATCTAGTTCTTCTAGTTGAGGTTCTATTTCATATAAAATTTTTACAGACTCACATAAACCTTCTCCTTGAATTGAAACTTGAGGTATCAATTCTTTTTTTTTATTTTCTTTATAAACTACAGGTATCCAACCTAAAGAAAATAACCAAGATTTTAATTGAGTACTAGAACCAGGATTTGGTTCTTCTCTGACTTCATTTATATTTCTAGGTAAATTATTATCAACTAAATATTTAAACCATTTTAAACCACTCTCAGATATATCTCCATTCTTTTTAAATAATACAGAAGGTTTCTTTTTTAATAATTTTCCACCTTCTTTAGGCATTACACTAGACAATATTTTTTGTTTATCAAAAAACATTTTTTCTAATGGTTTTAAGTTTTCATGTATTTTTGGAATATCAATTTTAATTCCTACTCTTTCTTGTTCTTCTAAACATTCAAGTTTAAAATTCAAATAGTTTATTATCTTTTTTATTCTTGCATAACTAGGATATATTTTCTTTAAATATTTAAACTCTTTTTTGAATAATAAAAAATTTATACTAACATCTTCTTTACAACGATGTATATATTCTTTTATTGATAAATTTTGCCAATCATCTATCTTAGGTTTAGGAACACCAAAATCTTCTCCCCAGGATTCTAATCCATGTTTA
>JBOFOQ010000010.1:0-1159 GCA_051659505.1 Fusobacteriaceae bacterium | reverse complement strand
CTTTTATGAAGTTTTCTGTTTTAAACATTTCTTTCGTTATTTTATTATCTTTTTTTTTATTTGTTTTCACATCAATTTTATATTGGTAAAATTGCCATTCTAAATTTGATAATTGTGAAAATGTTAATAATTCTTTTCTAGTCATTAATTCCCCCGTTTAATTCAATATATGATTTTCTTTTTACAAATTTTAATTCTTTAATATCTATTATGTACTTTGAATTATATAAATTTAAAGTATTATCTCCCTTCAGTTTATAATCTTTTATTTTTAATTTATTTATTTTTATATCTATATTGTGAAACGATTCCTTTTTTTTCAATTTATTTATTTCATCTATAAATTTTTTCTTAGAAGATTTACTCACATCATAATAAGCATCTCCTGATTCATCTAGTTTCCTATTTTCTTCATTTCTTATGATTGCTCTAAATAGAGCTTCATAACCGTTTAAAAGCACTCTATCATTAACTATAAATACAATAACATCCATTGAATTTAGTAATCCTTCTCTATCTAAATATTCTTTATATTTAAAAATCTTCGCCTTATATTCTTCTGTATTATCTAACTTTTTTTCTTCTTCAAATATATATAACCATTGCACTAACTCCATACTGTTTCTTGAATCACTTTTTACTTTTTCTATCGCTTTTTTAAAGCCTCCATCATAACCCAAATAATGTTCCATTACATTTTCTTCATTATATATTTTATACCCTACTCTATGGCTTATTTTTACTTTATCTCCAAATATTTTTTTTATCTCTCCTCTAAAGTATTCTTGCATTTCTTCTTCTTGTAATTTTTTATAATAAGAAACTCCTCCATTTTGAAGAAGTCCTTTCTCTATCTCTGAGGTTGCTAAAAATGTATATTCTCTTGCTTCTTCTGTTCCTATTTTTTCTTTTAATATTGCTTCTCCTTCATACCAATCTCCACTTGGACTACTTCTTCTCCCTAAAAATAATACTTTAAACTCTTTGCCGTATTCTTGTTTTGCTCTTAATTCTATTAAATCTTTTGCATTACTTCTTGTTGCCCATAATTTGGGATTAAAATATCTAGGGTCTTTTATATATACTATTACTAATAATAACATTAGTGTTGTTAATAATATTAGTATTATTGGTTTTATTTTTCTTTTCATTTGTTTTC
>JBOFOQ010000009.1:0-19798 GCA_051659505.1 Fusobacteriaceae bacterium | reverse complement strand
AAATAGGGCTTTTTGTCTTTCTTAAATTTTCTAAATTTATATAATTTTTAAAAAAAATTTAGAAATTAAGACTTCATGTTCTTAAATTTAAAAATTTGAATTTTTTCATCTTAAAAAACATGACTTTTACAATTGGCTATGAAATATCTTTCCATGTGTATTGTGAATAGTAACTCCAATTTTTAGGAGGTAGCATTCCCCAAACTCTATATCTGAAATTATAGTTAATTGGCAAGTGTGCTGGCTTAGCTTCTCCTATCGATTTTTTTAACGCTTCTATATCAAGAGGTATTCCCACAATCGAAATAAATGTAACTTCAATAACTGCCTTTTTAAACATTATTGCAACCTGCCCATTTCTCCATGAATTTGCAATAACTCTAAGCAACTCCAAATCACATTTTCCTGAAATTTTCCACCGTCCCTCTATATCTTCACGTTTTTCTTCAATACTTTCTCCCAAACATTTATAATTCATCTGATTTTCCATTATAGCTATTCCAATACCAGACATAGTATCAAACCAATACTCTTTTTCTAGATCATTAGCTTTATTTGATAATTCATCTAATTTACTTCCTGCTGAACCTAATAAACTATTAATATATAAATCTTTTCTAAATATTTTATGTAAATTTTTTATAATATCAATTTTGTGTGACATTTAATATCACTTCCCCTAATACAGCTATTTCTTCCAATCCTATTACTATATTTTCTTGTGAATTATTAAGTTTAAAAACTGTCCATTCTTGAATACCTTCAATATTTAATATCCAACTTGATAATATCGCATATGATACTGTATCTCTCTTAAAAGCTATGCTTTTCAAATATTCTTTTATTTCAACCTCAATTAAATATTTTAAATTATCTATATAATATCCATCTTTTAAAATAAGTGTACTTTCTATATTTATAATTTTTGCAGTTGCACTAGCTACAGTACAATAAGCTCCAATTGGTGCTTGCCCTGCTCCTGTACCCCATGTCGCATCTTCTAATCCTTTAGGATCTATATATTCTTGTGTTCTACTTACTAATTCTATATTCGCAACATTCTTATTATCGTCTATTATTAAAATTTTAACTGTGTTATTTCCATTCCAAAGTGGAAAAACTCTAGATTCTCCAACTCCTGGAACTTCTCTACTCCATTGCATATAATGATAAACATTTCCTGATGTAGCAGGTTTTTGTATCTCTATTAAATATCGTTCTCTTAAAGAATTATCATTTTCTTCATCATAGCCATCAATAATTGGTTGTAAATTAGTGACTTTTGTAATTCCAGAAATAGTTATAGGTATAAATATTATTGTATTGGAACCAACATTTCCAGCTGCTCCAGGAACTGTTGCTTCTATTTTTACTGTTCCAATTGTGTTTATAAGAACACTTTCTACTGCTGCATACCTACTCCCAGATTCTGTTTCAAAGATGTCTCCAGTTTTAACGTGACCATTACCTTGCACAGTTAAAATTCCTTTAGAAGAATTAGCTACTTTTCTATATAATCCTTTTCTCTGTTTTACATATCTTGTTAACTCTTCTCCAGTGATATTATAAACATCTAATTTTTTAAAATATTCTCCTAATTTATAATCATGTTTATACGCTTCTAATGAAAAAGATTTAACCATATCTCTTGTAAAAGTTCCAACATCTTTCACATACTCATCTGAAATATTTTTTAACATTTCTTTTTCTATTTCATTTACACTTGGAACACTGTATGTCGTCATTCTATATATTCACCTCACTTGCTGCAATTTCTCCTGTTATTAGTTGTACAGTTATTTTTATAAAGAGTTGATTAAAATTATATTCTGTTGATATATTTGTAACAGCTCTTATCTCATTTTTATTTTCTATTTTTTCTTTTATTTCTCTTTCTAATTCCATTAACAGAAATGGATTTTCAAAAAGACTATGACCTCTAAGACCATATAAGTTTGTCATCCCAAAGTCAGTTTCATCATAAACTTTATATTTACCAGTTTCACTTTTAATAAGAAGTTCTATCCATTGTTGAACCTGTTTAATTTTATCTGCAAAGATAACTTTTCCATCTTTCAATATTACTCTTTCAGTTTTAAAATCAAACAATAAATCTTTAGTTCCATATTTTTCTAAATTATCTTGAGTTAAAATTTCTTCTTTTAATTCTGGAAATATATTCATGGTTTCACCTTCCTAAACTTTGAATCTACAAACCACATTTGACCATTTTGACTAGGAACGACCTTTACATAGTCACCTACTATTAGAGTATCAGTGTTTATTATTGTTCCTATCGCTTTATACTTCCCTGTACCACTTATTTTTCCATGCTGGTGCTTATGAGGACCTGGTCCTGCTTCTGTATTCCCTGAAGTTGTATTTATTGTAATTTCTGTTAAGTCTCCAGTTATTTCATATTCTCTACTATAATCATTGTATAATCTATCGTTCATATAAAGTTGACTTGGATATAAAGTAACTTGTCCATCCCAAATACTTATTGTAAGCTCTGGAGGAGCAATAGTTACAATACCAATACAAGGTTCTGTTATTAAATCAGGATTTTCTCTTTCTACAAACAATTTAGCCATTTTAGCTGAATATTTCTCCATCAATTCACCTCTAATTCCATATTACAAATATGATTTCCTTTTGGAAATGTATGCGTACAACTCTTTATTAAAAACTCGCCTTTAATTTCAAACTCTTTTATATCTAACTCTAGTACTCTTCCTGCTTTTAAATAGTCATTTCCAAAAGCTGAAATACTTATTTTTGTTGATACTTTATTTAATTCCTTTAATTTTGTATTTGCTATATTTCTGATTTTTGAAATATCATCTTTATCTGGATCTACCTCTATTATTTCTTGCAACATTCCATATTTTTTTATTCCATTTTTATCTTCTGCTTTAGATAGAATACTTGCTTTATCTTGACTATTTGAGGATACAAGAACTACATTTTTCATGTTTGTTATACTCTCGTTCAAAGTTGGCATACCGAATACATTATCAGTAACTTCTGCTCTTACTTTTTTGTGCAGAATTAAATTAAATGTTGTATCCTCTATCTCTAAAATATATTTCTTTCCAATTTCAGAATTAACTATTTTTAAAATATCATCTATTATTTCAGCAACTGTTTTATTTTTATAAATTTTTGTGATTGATGTTGCTATTTTTTCTATATTTCCTATTTTCGCTCCTATAGATTTAAGCAAATTTTCTATTGCTGCAGAAGCATTAAGAGAACTAAATTGCTTAATAACTTTATTATTGTTTAAATAAAAATAAAAATCTAAACATTTTATATCTTTTGTAAATCTATTAGTTGTGCATTCTACTATAATACCAGTAAACACATTTTTCCTAGTTTCACTGTTTTTAAATTTTATAATATCACCATTTTTAATAGTTTCAGTTGCAGAAAAATTAGAATCGCTTGCATTTCTTGCAACTGTAAAATCAAGTGATGCTCCCAGTGTATCTACGCTTGTTGTTAAACTTAAATTACCACTTATTTTTGTTATATCTGTTACTAAATCAGCTTGAACTATTATTATTTCATGCATTTTTACCACCAGCCTTCTTTTGAGGATTTATATATTCTTGTACTGTTATCGAATATTTTATATCTCCATTTTGTTTTTTGCTGTAACTAAATTGTGTTATTATGCACTCCATGTTTATTCTTGTTGATAAGCTTATAATTACAATCCTAAAAATTTTATTTCTATTTCTTTCAAAAAAATCTAAACATAGAGGTGCTAGGGTTATATTCCCTAGCCACCTATAAAATCTATTTGGGAAAAAACTTTCTAAAGTTATTTCTCGAAGTCCCTGTTCTCCAATTAAAGTTAGCGATTGACCTTTAAAATTTTCAAATGATTCAATCTCTAAAGGATTTGATATTTGAATATCAGGTGGAACATAAGGAATTTTAAATATTTCTTTATTGTTAGCAACTGAAAAATATATTTCCATTCCTTTTGATATATAATTAATTATATTTGAAATCATATTTACCCCACCACATTTGCTTTATTTTGTTCTAGCATTTTAACTACTGCTTCTGCTATTTTTTCATTAAAATCATTCATTCCATAAAAATCACCATTCAAATTTATAACTATATTTTGAGTTGCTTTATCTTTTTTATTATTGCTTTCACTTTCTGTATTTATCGAAGTTTCTTGAGATTTAATATTATTTATTTCTTTTTTAGAATTTGCTGTAACATTAAATTTATCTTTATATTGATTAGGAATATTTTCTTTAGAAATTTCTTGTGGTTTAACATTACCTATTTTTTTAGAATTTGCCACAACATTAAATTCTTCTTTATTTTTATTAGGACCTTCAGTTTTTGAAGTTTCTTGAGTTATTTTCTTATCAACAGTTTCTTTTGAATTTTCAGTTTTTTCCACTCCTAATTCAACCTTCTTATCTTCAATCCCTAAAATACCTTTAACAAATCCCCAGGCATTACCTACTACCTCTTTTAGTTTATCAAAATGCTTTATTAATAGTAAAATTGGGGCAATTGGTCCCATTAATATTAATGCAAAATCACTTGTTCCTTTTATTAAATTAGTAAACCAATCCCACAATTCTTTTGCTTTTGTTACTAAATAATTCCAATTTGAATATAGCAAATAACCAACAGCCACAACTGCACCTATAGCTATTGCTACTATAGCTAAAGGAGACATCATCAATGTTCCGTTTAAAATTCCCATAACTACACTTACTACAAATATAATAGCTTTTAACAAAGCAAATGCTTTTACAGTTGCATAAATAGTTCCTATAAATATAAGAATTGCGGTTATTATATTGCTGTTATCGGATATAAAATTATAACAAATTTTTATAATTGATATAATAGATTTGACTGAAGACATTACTATTTCACTTATTTTTTGAATAGTTCCATCGCTTTGCCATTTATTAAGGACATTTACAACTAATTGCATTTGTTCTTTTAACATTTCATAGAGACTACCTTGCCTAACAGTTCCATCATTTTGCATTCCTATAATATTTGACAATGAACTTTTAGTAACCCCTGAAATAGTAGACCACAAACCTTTTGCAGTATTAGCCATTGACTCTGCTCCACCTTTATATTTCTCTTGCATTGTGGATTGAAGAATTTCTTCTAGCTTAATTTGATCTAAAACTTGACCTTTTTTATTAAAGACAACACCATCTCCATATTTTTTAGAGGCATTTGCAATAAGTTCCTCTTTTTTAATTCCAAATTCTTTTAATCTTTCAAATTCTCCCATAACAGCATCTGCCATTGCCTCTGTTGCTTGATCTATTCCCTTATTTGTTGCTCCTGCCATATCTGCAACATCTGCTAACCACTTTGTTGATGATATTCCATAGGCTTCCATTTTAGCTGTCGCTCCAACTACTTCTCCAGTTTCAAAAGGTGTTTTATTTGCAAACTCTACTGCACTGGCCATTAATTGACCTGCTTTTTCTGTATCTTTAGTTGCTGTTACTAATTGTGCTTTATATCCCTCCATATCCATAGCTTCTGAAAATCCCATTTTAGAAGCTATGGCCAAAGTTGTTGTTGCAAGTACTGCTCCTAGTTTTATTGTCTTTATTATTGCACCATCTATAGCTTTTATAGCTCCTTGTCCAAAGCTATTTATTGATTTTTGACCTTGAGCTATATGCTTATTTTGAGCAGATATTGCTGCACTATATTCTCTTGTTTTAGCTCTTGCAGTTTCTAAATTTTTATTATTATCTTCTGATATTTTTTTATATTTTTCTAAATTTCCTTGAGCCTGTTTTAAAACTTCAGTATTATTAATTTGTTCTTTCGTTAATCTTGACAATGTTTGTTGTGCTATAATTTTTGCTTTGTTATTTTCTTTAATTTGATTTTTACTTAATCCTGTAGACTTACTATATTCATCAATTAAATTTTTCGCTCTTTTAATTTCTTTATTATTTTCAGAGTACTGTTTTTTAGCTTCTGATACTGCTTCTTTTGCTTGTTTTAGTACTTCATTATTTTTTATTGCTTGTGCACTATATTGTGATATTTGCTTTTTTGCTTCTTTTAAGCTTTCGTTAGCTTGTAAAACAGTTTTAGATGCACTTGCCATAGGTTCTGACATTTGGTCCTTTAACCTTAATATTGTATTTATAACTTTACTGATTTTACTCACCTCCAAAAGCTTTTAAAAATACTGTCATTTTTTCTGAATCATAAGCTATTTTTTCCTGAAGATGTTTATTCATCGCTTTTTTGAAAAAAAGTTTTTCAATTGAGTTTAAATTTAATAAATATTTTAATTTAAATCCTTTTTGGAGATAGTAGGAGACCCAATATAGTTCACCATAGTCTCCAGTATCTCCTATTAGTTTTTTATATCATCAGTTATTTTTTTTGCTATTTTATTTCCACTAAAAGCTTTCATAATTTCTCCAGCTATTCTTAAAACCTCGTTTGAACCAAAAATTAAGCTAGGAATGTTAAAGGGATCATTAGATTTAAATTCATCTCTCGTTTCTTTTGCCCTAATTAGAGAACAAGATAAATAAACTAATTTTGTAGCAGCTTTATGCATAATCTCTAAATTTATGCTTTCAACTACTTCAATGTCCTCAACTTCATTTGTTTTTTTATTAAGCTTTTTTTCTTTTTTAAATTGTGCTGCTTTAGTAATTTCAGAAGTATATTCAAGTATGTCTTTGTCCTCTGGTCTTTGAAAGTCTACTATTCCTATTTCATCAACTTCTAATGATATCATTCTTATTTTTTTACCTTCTTTTTCTCTTGCTTTTCTCAAAAATTCTTGTAAGTCCATAAAACCTCCTATTCTATACTACTTTTCTTGTAAAACTTCATATGTTTCTGCTTGGCCACTTAATTCAATTTCTCCAACCTTGTTTTTTTCAAACTTAGATAATGTTTCATCATTAAATGTAATTCCATCAGCCTTTATTCTTCTTGTTATTTTTCCGTCAATATTTGTTTCTGCGATAATGAGTGATACATCTTCACTTGTTCTAAATGCTTCAAAATCTTCTACTCCTGTTCTTCTGTATGCTAAACTTACCTCTATTGTATGACCAGTAAAAACTCTTATTGTTCCATCTCCTGTAGGAGCAGGAATATCTTCATATTTATTTTTTTTTATTATTTCACCTTTATAACATGTTATTGCTGGTATTCCATTAATCCAAACTTCACCTTTATTACCATTAAAATACTGATTTCCCTTAGGAACTCCCATTTATTTAACCTCCTACATAAAGATATCAAAGAAAAATGATTCCATGATACCTGATATTTTTATTTCACTTGTTAAAAATACATCTGTTGACACAGTCATTTTCATTACTTTACTATCATCCCATCCATTAACAGCTTCTTCTCCGTATTTAGGGTAATTCGCTATTCTTTGAGCTTCTATATCCACCAATGATCTATTATCAAATTCAGGATCCAATATATAATCTCTTGCAAGTCCTTTAAAATACCCATTAATTGCTGAAATTAAAAGCATTTGATTATTTAATATATTAGGATATTTTCCTTTATAGCCATTATTCCATGCATTTAATATGTCGGTATAAATTAAATCCATTTTTTCCACTGTATTTATTTGTGTCATTTCAAGAGTAACTCCTTGTGTTAAAGTTACTAGTGAATTTACTCCTCTTGCAACCTTTACTACTCCTTCATCATTAAATAAAATATATTCTCCATTGGAAATAGATTCACTTAATTCCTCAGGTTCTTCTGCACTTATGAATTTAGTTAAGGATTTAGCAATCGCTGACATAGTAAGAGGTAAGCCTGCTAAAAATCCTAAAAAGAATGGAATAGCTACATCTCCAGTTACTTCTCCTCTTTCATCATTAAAAATTAATTTATTTGTTGTAAAATTAACAATATGCATATCATCAGTTGTAGTACCTTTATATATAAAACCTTTATATCTTTTTTTATTATTTTTATTCTCTGCTTTTATCCAAGTACATAAATCATTTTGATTAGTTTGTGTTGGAGAAGCTATTGCTATCCAACAGTTTCTTGGAACAGTCTCCCCTATAGTTTTTAATATATCAGTAACTGTATCTGTACTTTTAATCTTAAAAACATATAATTCTAGTGGTATTCCTTCTAAAGCATCTTTTATATATAAAATATTGTCTTCATTGTACTTTTCTTGCTCTTCGCTTGTAAAATCAGAAATACTTTTATATTTTGCATATTTTTCAATTGAAGTTAGTATAGTCTCATCTTCTATTATTAGAACTGCTGTTCCTCGTTCACCTCTTTTTATTGCAGATACTCCTAATCCCTTAAATGCTATTTCTAATTCAGGCATTCCATTATTTGTTGCCATTTTTATTTCCTCCTAGTGCTATTTACTATTTAAAACTTAACTCACTAATTCCTCTAACTGTTATTTCTCTTAAATACGCTTCTGAAAGTCTAATATCAAAGCTAAAATGTAAAATTTTATCAACAATTTTAGTTTCTGCTGCTTCAACCTCCACTAAGGTTTCATCATTTATAGCCATTGAACTTTCTTTAACAAAAACATCATTTAATTTATCCATAACTTCCAATAATTCTTGTTGATTTTTATTTTTATCACTTGGAAAATAGATAATTCTTGCTGTTAATGTCCTATCTTGAAAACTACTCATAAAATCTTCAATTTTTATATTATCAAGTTCGATAAAAAAACTTGGTCTATTAAATCCCTCTTCAACATCTTGAGATTCAATAGTTACTCCAGGAATCCCATTCTTTATTTTTTTTATTACAGCAACTAAAATATCTTTAAAACCTACCATTTACTACTCCTTAACCCAATTCATGTTTAATTAACATTTCATCTATAAAATTTTCAATGTCATCTTCAAAAGTTTTCTCAAAATCTTTAGCACTATTTTCAAATATGTAATGTCCTTTTTTAAAGCCATGCTCTTTTCCATCTCTGCTTTTAACAATATGTCCATATTCTATTAAGTGAGCATGTGGAGCAGTTGAGTATGTTCTGACTGCTAAATCCCCTTCATACTCGTAAGGCTTTCCACTTTTAATTGATTTTAAATAAATACCAGTTTTATTTTTTACTTCTGATTTTGCACGACTTAAAGTTTTAGCTTTTAATTTATTACTTTCTTTTTTTAAAAAATTTTTAGCTTCTTTTCCCTTGTTTATTTCCATTGCCATATTAAGCAACTGTTTAGATAAATTTTCTAAGCTCATTGTCTCGCCTACTCCGTTTTTAATTTTGTAAAAACATCTAAAAATTTATTATTATTAAAATCTTGATGAATATACTCTATTTCATATCTTTTTTCTTTATAGATAATATAATTTTTTTCTTCTAATTGAGTTTTTCTAATTCTTATTTTTAATTTTATACTACTCAATTCTGTGTTTGCTTCTCCTGTCTGAATTGTCCCACTTAGAGGAATAATGTCTGCCCAAACTTTTTTTATAAAACTTTCAGCAATAGTCATTCCTAAATCACTATCAACTTTCAAATTTCCCCATATTTCAATTCTATTGTTTAATTTTGAAGATAAGCTTTTATTTAAAGTATTATTCTTTGCATAACTCATTTTATTCCTCGCTATATTTAAGTTTAGTAAAAAGACTTGATAATATATTATTACTTTTAAATTCTAAATCTTGAGAACCTCTATTTTCATACCTGTCGTTTATTATTACCAGTTGAGCTAACCTGTATGTTTCTAAGTTTTCTCCCTGGAGATAACTAACTCCTGTTGCATTTTCTATATCTTCTCTACTAAATTTTTCAAGTTGAAGAAGAAGACTATCTTCCTCTTCCTCATCAACTCTTAAATATACTTTAATCTCTTCTAAACTTAGCAATTTACCACCTCACTTTTACCCTACAACTGGTGTTAAATCTAATTGACCATATACAACTGCTGCAGAATCTAATAATTTAATATCATTTCTCATTATAGCTCTTATATTTACTGTATTATTTTCAAATGCTGTTCCACCAATATTTGTAGATAATAATGAAGTCGCTTGTCTATCAAATAAGACAATAGCATCTGTTAATGATCCTATTATTATCGGTGCTTTCTTTGTTACAGTTTTTAATATTTGATTAGATATAACTACAATTTCTCTTCCAGATATTAATTTTTTTGTAGGAAATTTTGGATCTTTTTCTAAAAGATAATTTCCTTGTGAATCTTTTAATTTATTTAAGTAATTAAATCCATCTTGATTAGTAATTAACTTACTTCTAATTGATATTGCAGGATCTAGTTGTACATCAATAATATTTTTTATATCATCTATCCCTTTTAATGGTACTTTTGTTAATGTTCCAATTAATGTTAAAATTAAATGATTTTCAGTGGCCACAGATTTTTTAGCAATCCATTTATTCAAATAATTTTTTAAATTTGCCTTATTATCATTAAGTAAATTGCTTGGAATAGGTAATATTCCACCTCTGTCTTTTATTTCATATTTTAAAGTTGTAAACTTTGGTGTTTCAAGTTCGGTTAATTTTGCACCTTCTACAAATTCAACAAATGGTACCATATCAGCATTTTTTTCTAAAATTCTTGAACCGGATCTTGTGCCTACAGGTTCTACCGTTACATGCTCTCTTAACTCTACAAATTCTCTTCTAAGCTCTCTTATAGCCACTTCTTGGTCTATTGGTATTAAAGCTCCTCCATCTTCCTCTACTAGAGATGATAAAGAGTTTCTTGCAGTTATTATCTCTCTATCTTCTATAGTTGCTCTATTTCTTAACCCGTTATAGAAAGCTTCTTCATATCTTGCATTAATTTGTGTTTCATTTTGAATAAGCATATCATTGCTAACTACTACTCCCGTACCATTATTTATTTTAGCTTGAATTTCTAACTCTTCATCAGCTTCTAATTGTACTGCTATATCCAATTTTTGGTTTTCTAATGCTATATTATTTTGAGCATCTGTTAGTTCTTGTACAGTTACTCCCTCTTTATTCATTAATTCTTTTATTTGTGCTTTCATCACCGCTATTTTTGCTCTTATCTCATTTGATTTTTTCATTTTATTCCTCCTATAGTTCCAATGTTAATAATAATTTTGCTTTAGCAATATTTATTTTTTCTTTTTCTAAATTGTTTTCTTTTTTTTCATTTGAAATTATTTTTAATTCACTTGGTAATTTGTAGTTTAAACATATTTCACTATTAATTGCTGCTGCTATATCTTTCTCTTCCAATATATTTATTTTAAAATATTTTTTAGCATCTTCTCCATTTAACCATGTTTCTGCTTTCATTAATTCTTCAAACTTTTCTTCTGTTATTCCTTCTAGTGCTTTTTCAAGATAAATAGTTTTTAATGTTCCGTCTAGTCTATCAAAAATTTCTGCATTTTCTCTAAATTTATCTGCATTTCCACAAACAAATCCCCAGGCTTTATGTATCATTAAATATGCATTTTTAGGAATATTTATTTCATCTCCTGCCATTGCTATTACGCTTGCTATAGATGCTGCTAATCCATCTATATAAACTTTCTTATATCCTGTATGCCTCTTTAACATATTATAAATAGTTATTCCAGCAAACACACTACCACCTGGAGAGTTTATAAAAATATCTAAATCTTTTCCCTCTATTTCATCTAAAAATTTCTTTACATCAGCAGGTTCTACATCTGAACTATCCCATGCTCTTGTAACAATTTCTCCATAAATTACTAATTCTGCTTTTTTTTCTGTTACATTTTTTATTTCAAAATTTCCAGCTACTTTACCATTTTTTTCAAACTTAAAAACACTCATTCTTTTTTTTCACCCCCTTTTAAATACTGATTTCCAATTCCACTTAAATTTATTGCATTTCCATTTCCTATAAGCACATCTCCACCCTCAATATATGGTAAATTAAGCTCTTCTCTCACTTCATTGGGAGTCATCACAAAATTCATTAAATACTTTCCATAAACTTCTGCTTGAGTTTTATTATCCATTTTGAATAATATCTTTTCATTTATTTCTAATCTTACCCCTTTTTTTATTTCAAATTGAGGTAATAACTTATAGGTTAACTCCTGTTGATAATTTATAAATAGAGGTTGTAGAGTATTTACATAAAAATCTATTTGTTGTGATTCTGAATTGCTATATGATGATTTTGTATAATCATTTATCACATTAGGTTTAATTCCAAAAGCAGCAGCTAATTGTAAGGCTGATATTTTATTATTTTCAAAGAATTGAGCATCTGCAAGTTTCATATCAAGTAGTTGTGCCTGCATTCCAAAAGGGATAGGAATAAATTTTCCTGCACCCTGGTCGCTAGAAAAACTTTCTAATTTTTTAGCTATGCTTAATTCTCTATTTTTTTCAAGTTCCCCAGTGTAGTGAACAATCACTTTAGAGCCAAACATATTACTTTTATACAATTTATTTAAAAACCCTATACTAGCTTTTCCTGTTGATATTTGAGTTTTTAAAATTTCTTTTATGCTCATTCCTGCCAAACCATTAAAACTCATTTGAGTTTTAAAATGTAATATTTCATCTTTTCTGAATTTATATTTTGTATTGGACCTTGAATCTGTCCAAATATACCAGTTTGCATTGCTCTTATCTATAATACCTGCATCATCTATCCATATTTGAACTTCTTGTGAGGGTAATATCCAAAGGGATTCAGGTTTTCCACTTAATCCCATTTTTATATAGACATAGGCATTTCCATAATGTAACTTATTCAATTCAATCGTTCCCCAAAATGTTGAGGCACTCATATACTCATTAGGTCTTAAATTTAATAAAACATCTAAAATATCGTCATTTTCTTTTTCTCTACCTTTTTTTACTGAAAAAGCTCTTTTTTCCCACGGCATTTTTGACATAGATTCTGATAAATGTTTCAAGCATATGAAATAAATAGTTTCTGATAATTCACTCTGATTTGAAATATTTTCATTATTTAATCCTAAGTTGTTAAAATAATCTTCTAAATCATTTAAATTCAATGTATCTTTTTTAGTTAATTTCTTTTTTATTTTATTAAAAAAATTCAATTAATCACCTCCTCCTGAATATAATTTTTCTAAATAATCATCTTCAGCATATTTACCTAAATTTAATTCAAATTCATGATATTGAGCTAATTTATATCCACATAAAATTGCATCTACAGGATCTATTCTTTTAATAGAAGCATCTTTATCAATTTTAATTAATCCATTATTTTGTTTAATGACTGCATTCCCCATTGAAAAATTTAATAAAGGATTATCTAAATACATAATATTTCCACTATATACCTGCTCTCTAAAACCTTGAGTACTTTCATTAAGTGATTTGTGCGATTGAAACACTTCTACACACTCATAACCTTGACTTGATAAGTCCATCATGAGCTTAGAGGAGTTAGCAGGGTCAAAACAAAGCATTTTTATATTCCAGTTATTGTTTTTACAAGTATCTTTAACATAGTTCATAACAGCCTCTTGGTCCACAATTGGAGTATCTGTAATTGTTAAATACCCTTGTTTTTCCCAAGAGTCATAAGGTACTTTATCTACGATTATTCTTTCTCTTAATTTATCTCTATTAGGAATAAATGAATGAGTAAACACTGCATATTTTGGTATATCATTATCAATTAGAGGAATTACAAATGCTACACTGGTTAAATCAATTTTTGCCGACATATCAAAACCTACATAAACATATCTATCTTTTAGATCATATGGGATTTTCTTCATTTTACATTTATTCCATTTCCCCATATCCATATATCCGTTATCCTTAGCCTGTACCCACAAATTTAAGCACTTGGTCATAAAGGCTATCATCTTTTCAGGTACATCTTTAGCTATCTTATATGAAGCTCTCAATTGCTCTACTCCAGTTTGATAATACATTCTAAGAGGATTAGCTTTTTTCCAATTTTCTTCATTTGTTATATCATCTCCTACATCTATTTCACATATATCAACAAAATATTCATCATTAATAACTTCTTTTTTACCTGGATTAATTATATCTGAACAATATTTATATTCTTGGGTATAGCATGGATAGCTTAAATCAACTCCTGCTGTTGTAATAATCATAAGCATTGATTCTTTTGTATTAGAGCCTAATCCTAAGTCATAAAATTCAGTGGTCTTATGTTGATGGTATTCATCTAGGACTAAAACAGCTGGATTAGTTCCATCTCCTTTTCTTCCATCTTCTTTAGATAATGGTTTTAAAAATGACCTTGTTTTAATATGTATTATTTCATTTTTATTTATTTTAAATTTTGTTGCAAGTATGCTTCCGTTTAATAAATTTGCACATTCATTAAATATTATTTTTGATTGTTCCCTTTTTGTTCCAGCACAATAAGTTTCATATATTTCATTATTTTTTGTTGCTTGAACTGACATTTCATATAATAATATTCCTGCTTGCATTTGTGATTTAGCTTGCTTTCTTGCAACTTCTATAAAACTTGATTTAAACCTCTTATTTCCTGTTTGTTTGTCTCGCCAACCATATATTTGACATAAACAGAACTTTTGCCATGATGTTAAATTTATTTCTTTGCCTGATAAAACTCCTTTTGAATGTTTTAAATATTTAAACCAGATAACTATTTTATTTGCTTCTTCTTCATTCCAGGTATATTTAAAGTTTTTATTATTAATATCTTTTAAAAATCGCTTACAAGCCCATATATGCTTTTTTCCTGATATTATTTCTCCAGCTATACATTTGTTAGTATATGACACTAACTCATCAAGAATAGTCATTATATCTCTCCAAAGCTACTTTCTACCTTTTGCCCATCTTTTCCAACTAGAATACTTCCTAATTTCAATCTTGATTCTATATTTAAACCTAAACAATTTGCATATTTTCTCATTTCTTCTGAATATTTAAGCTCTAATGAAATTAAAGGATTTATTTCACTTCCTACAAATAGATCTATCCCTAATTCTTCAACAATATTTATATATTTTGCAAAAGAATTGCAATAAGCACCTAAATTATTGTAATCAAGATTACTTATCATTGATTTTTTACTAAATTCTTTAACCAATCTATTCCATTCATTGATTGCTTTATCATTTATGAGCCATTTGGGGATAATTTCTAGTTGTTCATTTCCTACAAATGTTGATTCTTCTTCAAGCTTTTTTTGAATTTTAACTTTATCCGTCAAATCTCCAACTTGTTCTGACAATTTCTTTTTTCTTCCCATGTTTTTCTCCTATTTCAAATTTTTCTATTTTATTTTCATTTACAAATTTGTGAAAGGAATGGAGAGGATGCGGTATTGAGCCTGTTCTCTCAAACTTTTTTATTCCCCCCTACCCTTTAGGTAGTCCAGTAAGTAACCTTGTATTACTTCTTTATCCTTGATGTAAAGTTTATGTATCTCTCTGTGTGCTTCATCTGATAAAGTTATAAGGTTGTCTATGTCTAACCTCTTATCCTTGTCCTCATCTACTTCTATGATGTGATGAACTATTGTTCCTTGCTTTATTATATTGTGTCTAAGATAGCTCCATAAACATATATAGTTATCTCTCGTCATAGCTCTTAGCCTAAGCTTCTTCCATGCTAATGAGTTATAGAATCCATGATTCTTTCTTAGTAACTTATCATACAGTCTATTAGCTTCTTTCTTTTGTGTTGCATTACAACCATTAGGACACACACTGTTATACTCATACTTAGTCATACACTTTGAACACAGTTTATATATCATTGTTTACCTCTCTGTTTCTTTAGATAATAATCATTTATTTTCTTTTGTTTATCATATTCAAGTTGTTTCGTGCTTATCTCTAACTTCTTTAAGTCTAGCTCTGCTTTTATCTTATCTATTATAGATTGGTCTTTATCGTTATATACTCTTTTCAATGACTTCTTTAATTCAACTTTCATTGATATTCTTTCTAATCTTGTTAAAAAAGCTTTTTCTACTTTAACATCTAATCCTTTGATATCTTTATTTCTCTGTTCTTTTTCCAATGTTTCATAGTATATTAATTCATCTGCTGCTTCTTTAAGAATAGTTTCTAATAGTTCTTCTTTCTTTTTTTCATTCTCTTTTGCATATTCTAAATAACCTTCTTTTTTTCTAATTCCCTTTATCCAAGCATCATTATTTAATGTATCTTTCTTTTTTCTTTTATAGATTGTAATTAGAGGTATTTTATATTCCACAGCTAAATCTTTTAAATTCTCACCATATTCATATTTCATTCTAATTTCATTTATTTTTTTTAAATCTAATTTAGCTATCTTAATTCACCTCCTAAAAAATATAATATTTAGATAAAAAAAACTATATAATAAAACACTTAATTAATTTAAGAGATTATCGGTATTTTTTTATTTTAAAAAAAACTCATTAAACACTTATTAATATTGGCTAAAATTCATTTTTTATCTTAGTACCTGTTTTATATTAGGTACTAAAAAAAATATTCTATATTTAATTTTTTTAAAAGTTCTTTTAATAGTTCTAAATTATTGATATTTATATATTTTTTCTTAATTTGTTTTATAAATTTTGCTTTATTTGAAATTTCTATCTCATCAATAACAATTTCATATAAGTATGAATAATCAAAAATCCATGATTCTTTTTTTAAATATTCAAATACTCCTCTTTCTTCTTTATATATTTCAGGTATATCTTTCCCTAACTCCTTAAACTTTTCTCTCTCACTTCTTTTTAATATTTCATTTCTTCTAAAATTATTAAAATCATATTTCAAATTTTTTTTTAGTGTTTCTAGATATTTCTTAGGTTTAACTGATAATTCTTGTAATAAGCTATTTTTGTAAATAACTTCTAATAGTTCTGGGTTTGATAGCATATCAAATAAACTATTTGTTCTTCCTAAATTTTCCATAAAGTTTCTATAAAAATCTCTTCCACACAATATTTCAACTCTAGTTAATTCTAAATCTACATTAAACTCTTGATTTCTTAGTAGTTCAAAGGTTTTATCATAAATTTTAATTGTTTTTCCGTAAACTTCTTTATAATCTTGGTTTTTATGATTAATATATAGGCTTCTTTCTGATTTTATTTTTCTAGGTATGTTCTCAAAATTAAAACTATACATACCTAAGGCTTTTTGATAATTAGCTCTACCAATAAGTAACAATACTTCTTCTAATTCTCTAAATTCTTGTTCTATCGTTACATTTATTTCTATTTCTTTTATTTTTGCTAAAGATAAATCTATTTCAATACCTTGACCTGATAAAATTAAAATAATCTGATCTAAAGTTTTTTTTACTTCTTTTGTTGTTGAATTATATATATTATGACCTGATAAAAATTTACTTGGATTAAATTCCAAACTTGCTATTGTATAAAGTTGATTATCTTTCTTTAAAACGATTGAGTAAGAAAGATGAAAAAGTTGATGATTTTTTTCTAATTTTTCTATATACTCTGTACTTGTATTAACTATTTTCTTTTCTAGGTTTTCAAAATTTAAAATTTTAAAATTATTAATGATAATTCTATCTATTCCAATTTTATTTAATTTGTTTTTATCAATTTGCATCTCTTTTTCACCTCCTACCACAATAAAATTATATTTTTATATTATTTCTTTTTCTTTTAGTAATTTTCTAATTTCTATCATTCCCAACCATGTAAATTTTCTGTTAAGAATTTTTTTATTTGCTGCAACTTCTTTTTCTGTTAATATATCCCATTTTTTATTTCTAAATTCTTCTGTAAATCTCCAAATACCTGAAAACTTATCTTTTTTTTGAATTTTTAATTTTTCTAAAGTTACATTTAGTTCTCTAGCACTTTTAAAGTTATATGATTTAGCTAAGTATGTTGCACTATATAGTTCTTTTCTAAAATCTTTTTCTATTTTTTTACCTCCTATTAGTAAAAAGTTTCAAAAAAAAGAAGTCCCAAACTGTATCTCTACAATTTAGGACTTCTTGAGTCTCCGCCCTCACGGGTCTATTTTATTTTATAATTATTTACTTCTCCACATTTGCAAGTAATACGAAATTCTTTTCCATCGCTAGAAATATTATTTGTACCTTTTATTTGAAACCATTTATTTTCAATGGTAGCAATTAATTTTCTGCATTTTTTACATCTTATTTCTTCCAAACTATCACCTCATTTTTTTAAATGGGGTTAAATAGTCTTATTCTTATAATAAACTATTATTATTAAAAAAGCAAATATATTTTTTTTAAATTCAAAAATATATTGTATTTAATTTTTACCCCTATTTTTTTTATATTTATATTATAAGGGGTAGTTTTTGTTTTTATTAACAATTAATTTTATTATAGGTATAAAAAAGACTTAAAACCTCTAATTCTAAGGATTTTAAGTCTTTTTTATTTTCCATTAATTTAACCTCACTTTATATTTTATAAAGGTATTCATTTTTACCGTTTTCTTTTAATCTTTGATTTATTTTTTTTTTATTTACCATAAAAATATCATTTGTTTCTGGTTTAAGATTAATATATTGATTGAAATATTCTTTTGCTTTCTCTATAGTTTCTGACATTTCTATTTTACAGTGTAGATCTTTATATTTTTCAGCTCTAATTCCAATTAAAGTAATATCATATTTTGATGTTATTATTACCCATGCTACACTTAACACTACTAAGAATAAACTAAATACAAAATAAATAAATTCTAAATATTTACCATTCATTCCAAAATATTCAAACCATTTTATAATTTCATTCATACTTAATAAAATTATTGATAAAGCAAGTGTTCCAATTGAAAATATACAATTCCATTTTTTTAATCTATCGAAACACTCATACTGAAACAACATTGCTATATATACTTTTTTGTGAAGATTCTTTATTTTATCTTCCATTTCTTCCTCTCATTTTATCTGAAATATCATAATTATTTGAATCTCTATTTTTTTTTGCTTCATCTATCAAATCTAAAAAATATTCTTTATTATTAATAATTTCACTATAAGTTGCTATTCTTATAATAACGTCATCTTTTAATATATTCTTGATTAATCTTTCTGGAAAATGAGAAATATTTTTTTCTATGCTTTCTTTTGTTGATGTATTCCCTTCAGATAAATAATGCTTTTCTCTTATAGAAGGAGTATTTAACCAATATTTATCAGTTATATCTATTACTAAAATTCCTGATTTAGTATGCCCATCTTTCTGATCATACATTGATGTATATATTTCCCAATCTACATGCTTTCTTCCTCTTGTTTTTTCTCCCACTAATACAATTGTTACTGTTGAGTCTTTTAAATAGTCATCTCTTATAATTTTTCTAATTTCTTCATCTTTTAATTTATCACCTATATCTCCTTCTTTCACACTTTTACTAATTATTTCATTTTCTATAAACTTTGCAATCTCATCTTTTTGTTTACTTGATTCCTCATAACAAAAACTTATAAAAACTTTTGATTTAGTTCTTTCTGACATTTTATATCTCCTTTTTTAATTTTTTTATTAATTCTTTTATTAATTTTCATCATTCAAAGTTTTCTTTTAATCTCACAACATAAAGATAATAATTCACATATCACTTATTATTTTAATATTATATAGATATTTTTTAATTATTTTACTATTTTTAAATTTTTCTTACTTTATAGATAAAATCATTTTTAATATTCATTATTTTTTCTTATTTTTATATTTTTTATTTCAGTATTTGCTAATGTTTTCCTACTATGCTCAACTGTTTTTCTATCACTAATAACCCAAATATGATAATAAAAATGAGTA
>JBOFOQ010000008.1:0-59397 GCA_051659505.1 Fusobacteriaceae bacterium | reverse complement strand
CCATTTGTGCCGCTCCTGTTATCATGTTCTTTATGTAATCTGCATGGCCTGGACAATCTACGTGTGCGTAGTGTCTCTCTTTTGTTTCATACTCTATATGAGCTGTGTTTATTGTTATTCCTCTTTCTCTTTCTTCTGGCGCTGCATCTATATTAGCAAAATCTACTTTCTTTGCTAATCCTAAATCTGATAATACTTTTGATATTGCTGCTGTTGTTGTTGTCTTTCCGTGATCTACGTGACCTATTGTTCCTACGTTTACATGGGGTTTACTTCTTTCGAATTTTTCTTTTGCCATTTTTCTTGCCTCCTAATTTTATATTTAATTTAATTTTACCGCTACTTTTACTAATTATATTCCGTCTATACTATACTCAAGTTTTTTTTATAAAAAAAACTACACATATTATGCACAATTACATTATAGTGTAGAAAATGGTGGTGAGAGAAGGATTTGAACCTTCGAAGGCAGAGCCGTCAGATTTACAGTCTGATCCCTTTGACCGCTCGGGAACCTCACCATATTTAATTGTTTGGTACCCCGTAGGGGAATTGAACCCCTGTTTACAGAGTGAAAATCTGTTGTCCTCACCACTGGACGAACGGGGCACTCTGAAATGGTGCCGCTTGTCGGAATCGAACCAACCACCTACTGATTACAAGTCAGTTGCTCTACCATATGAGCTAAAGCGGCATACTATGTTGTTGCATTCGTTTCTTTCGTCTCGAACATTTAAGATTATATAGTA
The DNA here is from genome assembly GCA_051659505.1 of Fusobacteriaceae bacterium. GTDB lineage: Bacteria > Fusobacteriota > Fusobacteriia > Fusobacteriales > Fusobacteriaceae > JAGNZR01. Next base: position 58,648 of record JBOFOQ010000008.1, on the reverse strand, counting down.
TTTTACAATTTTTGTCAAACTTTTTTTTAGTGTTTTTAAAAAAAATATATTAACCCTATATTTATCAATCATTTTATAAACATTTTTTTCATTTCAACTTCTGAATATTTTCTTTTTTCCTGCATATTTTGAATTAATTCTTCATTTGGCATTATTTTATTTTCTAATTCTTTGAATTTACCAATTATTTCAACCTCACGAATATTTTTATCTTCAAAAAATTTTTTTATATGTTCCATACATTTGTAAGAAACAGGTTTAACCCACTTCTCTGCTCCAGGTCTGGCTAGAGAATTCAGCTGTAATTTCGTATATCTTATAGTTTTCAAAAATTCAGCATATTTTTCAAGTTCCACCTCGCCATCATTAATTCCTTCTATTATAAAATTTTCAATAAAGATATCCCCGTTATATCTTTCACTTAATTTTTTTAAACCTATTTTTATTTCTTCTATATGACACTTACTTTCAGCTCTATTTATTTTTTTAAATACTTCTTCTGTCACTGCGTTTAACGTTGGTATTATAGTATCAAAAAACATTACATTTTCTAGCACTTCATCTAAGTGTAGTAGAGAAGCATTGGTTATTAATGCTGTTTTCACATTATAGTTTTGCTTTATCCATTTTACTACGTCACCTAATTCTAAATTTAAAGTTGGTTCACCATTTCCTGAAAATGTTATATAGTCTGGTGTTATATGTTTCATTATTTTTATAATTTCATTTTTCAGTATATCTATATCTATATATTTTTTTCTATCTACCTTATATTCTTTTGTCGCTCCACATTCACAATAAACACAATTAAAATTACAAGTTTTAGCATCTACTAAATCTATCCCTAAAGATATCCCTAACCGTCTTGATGGCACTGGTCCAAATACATATTTATACATAAAACCCACCTCCTAATTCTAATTTTATCATATAAAAAAAAAATTTTCTATTATTAGATTTTTTAATAAAAAAAAACAGCCCTTAAGCTGTTAGATTATTAGTTGGAGGCGACGACCAGATTTGAACTGGTGGTGGAGATTTTGCAGACCTCTGCCTTACCGCTTGGCGACGTCGCCCTTTATAGTATTTTTGTGGTGCCCAGACGCGGAATCGAACCACGGACACGGAGATTTTCAGTCTCCTGCTCTACCGACTGAGCTATCTGGGCATAAAATATGGCGGGAGTGACGAGGCTCGAACTCGCGACCTCATGCGTGACAGGCATGCGCTCTAACCAACTGAGCTACACCCCCTAAATTTTAAATGGTGGTCACAACAGGACTTGAACCTGTGACCCCCTGCTTGTAAGGCAGGTGCTCTCCCAACTGAGCTATGCGACCATTTACTTACCGCTCATAATTTATACCATGATTCCTAATATTAAGCAAGTTTTTTTTATTTTTAATAAAAAAAAATATCCTTTTAAAATCTAAAACTAAATAATTAATCTAGTTTTAACAAGGATATTTTTATTATTTTCATATATTTTTTTTTAGAAAAATTTTTATTAATAATGATTTTATATTTATAGGAACCCTCAATCTATTTTTAACATTCAAAATATTCTCTAAGTTTAAATTAGGTGAATTTAATGATGCTACATATTCTAACATCTCATTTAAAAAAATTTTTTCATTTAAATTTAAAACTATCTCTTCTACAATATATAAAACATCTATTTTTGAAGACCATTTTAAATCATTTACAAAATATCTCAAAGCTTTATAAATATTAATTTTATTTTCTAAACTTTTATCTAAGAAGTAATCCTTCATAAATTTCCCTATATTAATATAATCTACTGAAGATTCTAGATTTAAATTTCTTTCTTTGTATTCTAATATTTCCTTAGCCTTTCTATTAAAAAATTCATATTCCTCAATAGAAACCCCTAGTTCTTCTCTTTTCATTTCTGTAATTTTAATTATTGTTGAACGGGATTTTATAGTTGACAATATATTTAGAGAAGTTGTTAACAAAAAAAAGAAATTTCCTTTCTGAGACTCTTCTATAGTTTTTAAAAGAGCATTAGAAGCTGGCAACTTCATATTTTCTATATCTTTTAATATAAAAATTTTATTTTTACCTTCATAGGCTGTGGTAGAAGCTTTGTAAATAAGCTCTCTAATAGAATCTATCTTAATTCCATTTTCTCCTACAATAACTTCTAAATCTCCATGACTACCTTTTTCCATTCTAATACAAGATTCGCATTGCCCGCAAAAATCATTTTCTTTAATTTGACAATTTAAGGATTTTCCAAAAGACAGTGCAACTTCATACAATCTATTTTTATCATTCCCATACAATATATATGTTCCAGAGGTTTTATTTATGCTTAGTTCGTTTATTATATTTTTTTTTACATGGATACTACAAGATAAATCTTTTATCATAATATTATCTTTCTGCCTTTTCAATTTTTTTCAAAATATTTATTTGGCTAAGAGCAATCCCCGTTCCCATAACTACACTTTCTAATGGATTTTCAGCTAATCTAACTTTTAAATTTGTACACCCTGCAACAAGTTCAGTAAAATTTCTAATAAGAGAGCCTCCTCCAGTCATGACTACCCCTTCATCAACTATATCTGATGATAACTCTGGTGGAGTTTTTTCTAAAACTGACTTTACGCAAGCTACTATTTCCATTAAAGATTCTTTAAGTGCTTCTCTTACTTCTTCTGAAGTTATCGTTATAGATTTAGGGAGCCCCATTATCATATCTCTTCCCTTTACTATCATAATCTCTTCCTCTTCTAGCGGTATAGCTGTTCCAATATTTATCTTTATATCTTCAGCTGTTCTTTCTCCTATTAGCAAATTATGCTTTTTCTTAATATATTTAATTATATCTGTATCAAAGTTGTTTCCTGCCACTCTTATTGTTTTACTCACTACAGTTCCACCTAATGATATAACAGCTACATCTGTTGACCCACCACCTATATCTATTATCATATTTCCTTTGGGAGCGGCTATATCCATTCCTGAACCTAAGGCTGCTGCTCTTGCTTCCTCTATTAAATATGCTTTTTTAGCTCCTGCTGATATTGCCGCTTCTAATACAGCTCTTTTTTCTACTCCTGTTACATCTATTGGGACACAAATCATTATCTCTGGCATGATAAAACTATATTTCCCAAAAACTTTTCTTATAAAATATTTTATCATAGCCTCTGTTATATCGTAGTCTGCAATAACTCCTTCACTTAGTGGTTTTACCGCTATTATTGTATCTGGCGTCTTCCCTAGCATCTCTTTAGCTTCGTTTCCAACTGCTAAAACTTTCCTAGTTTCTCTATCTATTGCTACAACTGATGGTTCATTTAGAACAATTTTTCCGTGTTTTTTACTATATACTAAAGTATTAGCTGTTCCTAAATCTATACCTATGCTTTTTCCTATTCCAAAACCAAAAAATCCCATTAAACATCTCCCTCTAATTTTTTTATCAATTCTTTTATTTTGTCATTTTCGTTATTTTCATAAAATATGGCTATTAGTGCTTCAAAAGCTGTTGCCTCTTTATACTCCATAATAGTACAAGATTTTGGAAAAGTTTTAATATTACTATTCTTAGCTCTATTCACTATTTTTTTATATTCCTCAGGTAGAGCATCATAAATTTCACAAAATAATTTACTTTGTTTTTTAGCATTGACTAAATTTTTACTTGCTTTATTTGCATTTTGTATATTATACCCTTTATCTATAAAATATTTCCTAACATTTAATTCCCAAACTGCATCTCCCAAATAAGCAAGTAACAATCCACTAGTTTCTTTTATATTGACCATTGTGTTTTGTCCTTCCCATCTTTTATTTTTATTCCAAGTTCACTTAATCCATCTCTTATTTTGTCAGAAAGAGTCCAGTTTTTTTCTTCCCTTACATCCATTCTTAGCTTAAGAATAAACTCAATTAGTTCCTTTGTTAAATCCTCTACTTTAGTCTCCACTATTAACTTAACCCCTAATACATCTTCTAATGCTTCTGTTACAAACTCAACAGTATTTTGAATCACCTGTAATCCTTTTTCTGAAAATTTTAAATTTTCTATTGTTTTATTCAATTCTTTTATTATTTCAAATATAGCACCAATTCCAATTGCTGTATTAAAATCTTCATCCATTCCTGCAACAAATTTCGCCTTTGACACTCTTAGTACTTCACTTAGTTCCTCTGCTTCAATCCCCATTTCCACGGCAGAGCATTTTAAGACTTGATTGGCTCTAACTATAGCATTTTCGACTCTTTCCAGTCCAGCTTTACTTTGCTTTAATTCCTCTTCAGAAAAATCTATTGGTTTTCTATAATGAGAACTTAATATAAAAAATCTCAAAACATTCCCTGAATATTCTTTTAAAACATCTCTTAAAAGAAAAAAATTCCCTAGAGATTTAGACATTTTTTCACCTTTAATATTTATATATCCGTTGTGTATCCAGTATCTTGCAAAATCTCCACCTGTTGAGCATTTAGACTGTGCAATTTCATTTTCATGGTGTGGAAATATAAGATCTTGCCCACCACCGTGAATATCAAATGTTTTTCCTAGAAGTTCATTGGACATTGCAGAACACTCTATGTGCCATCCTGGTCTACCCTCTCCCCAAGGTGAACTCCAACTTGGTTCATCCACTTTAGCTTTTTTCCATAATGCAAAATCTAAAGGAGATTTTTTTATTTCGTTTATATTTACTCTAGAGCCACTATTTAGCTCTTCTATATTTTGTTTAGAAAGTTTCCCATATTCTTCTTTATAATTAGCTACATTAAAATAAACGTCGCCGTTAACTTCATAAGCACAATCTTTTTCTATAAGCGTTTCAATTAATTTTATCATATGCTCTATATAATCAGTTGCCTTAGGTCTTATCATTCCCTCTTCTTTTAAATTTATTTTAGCTGTATCTTCAAAATAAGCTGCAATATACTTATCTGCCACTTCTTTTAAAGTTATCCCTTCTTCATTAGCTCTTTTTATCATTTTATCATCTACATCAGTAAAATTTTGAACATATTTAACTTTATAACCTCTATATTCAAAATATCTTCTTACTGTATCAAAGAAAATTGCTGGTCTTGTATTTCCAATATGTATATAGTTATATACAGTTGGACCACAAACATACATTGATATCTCGTTTTCTCTTAAAGATTTAAATTTGTCCATTTTACCTGTAAGTGTATTATATATTTTTATCACTGTTCTCTCCCTCCTAGTATAAATTTTTTAAAATATTTTTCTAACATGGCGTCTTGAATTTCCAAATAAAATAAAAGACCATTTTTTTCTGTAGTTCCCTCAACTATTAAATCATTTCCACTTTCTTCTAATCTTAAGTACAAAAATTGATTTTCTTTTAATTTATACTTATTTTCAATATTAACTTTGAGTTCTTCCTCTCCAATATAAACCATATTATCTTTAATTTTTATAGGAATTTTTATAAAATTTATTATTTCAGGAAGTATTTTTTTGAAGTTATCACTTTTCTTGATTTTTATTATACCTTTATTTTCTGTATAATTAAAGATAATTTCATTATCCATATCATCTATAAGGTCAGATAATTTCACTCCTAACATCCCTTGCCATAAATTCAATCCAAATTCTAATGTGTTATATTTTTTTGCAATATTAAATATAAAACTTTTTAGTTGGTTATAGTCTGAGTTAAATATATATAATGTATTATTTGATATATATTTATCTAAACTTCTATTTTTCATTTCACCTTCTACCAACTTTGTTCCTTGAACAGTTTCAAAATAAATACTTTGATTTAATTTTTTATCCTTATATTCTGCTCCGATTACTAAAGTTTTTAAATCATAAATTTTTTCTTTTTCTAAATTTAAAATAAATACACCTAAATTTTTCGTTATATTCTCATCTAAATTTTTTGCTATTTCTTTATTTGAATAAGCGTTCCTATTCTCTATCTTTTTTAGCTGATTTATATTAGTAGCTAAAATAAAATTACCCTTATAAGCTATCATATAAAGACTATCTATTCCATATTTTTTTAAATTTAATTTTTCTTTCATTGAAAATTTCAAAGAATAATAACCCTCTACATTATCAAAATAATTTTTTATTTTTGATAAATAAAAAATATATCGATAACCTGGGTCTATTATTGTAACAAAGTTTATTTTTGAAGTTATAAAGCTATCCTCGCTAATTAAATATATACTCTTTACATTTTCCAATATTTTATTTACATTTTCTTTATCTAACTTTATGTCTAATTTATTTAAACAAGTTTCGCTTAACTCTATTATTTCATCTATATTTTTTTTATTTATGTTTTCATTTGCATATATAAAAGTTTTTTCTTCATCTAAAAAAGTTCTAGGAGAAACTCTATACAAATTATAACCACCAAATATAGAAACTATTACAATTAGTATCCCAAGTAATGCACCGCTTTTCTTATTCATTCCCCCTCCAAATTCTTTTTAATTCTTTTAGTATAAGAGGCAAGTTTTCATTTTTAGCTACTGGAGACATTAATCTACTTCTTATTAAAATATTTTCTTTTATCTCTACAATTAAATATTTTTCTTCAAACAATGGTGCTATAGCTAATTTTTCTCCTGTAGGAGCAACAACTTGAGAACCACCCCAATATGAAACACCGTCTTCTACACCAGTCCTGTTTACCATTGTTACAAATACAGTATTACTTATAGCTGCTGCGTGAATCAAAGACTCCCACTCTTTTTTTATTTCCAGTTCTTTATCTAGTCCTCTTCCTGGGCTACTCACTAACGCAAAAATATGTTGAGCTCCGTCTTGAGCAAGTATAAATGACGAAGTTGGATGCCACATATCTTCACATATTAAAATACCAAATCTTCCATGTTTAGTATTAAATGCTTTTATTTCATTTCCTTCTTTAAAATATCGCCCTTCATCAAACATTCCATATGTTGGCAAATAGACTTTCCTATGCTTAAAAAGCATTTCACCATTTTCTAAATAATAAGCACTGTTATATATATACCCATCATTTCCTAGTTCCACTGCTCCAAATATAATTGAAATTTCTTCACTTAAATCTAATAATTCCTTAGGGACTTCCTTTATTGCCACATGACCTATTAAATCTTCAAGTAAATATCCCGTTAGAGCTAGTTCTGGAAAAACTATTATCTCTACTTTTTTCTCTATTGACTCTTTTATCAATTCTATCATTTTTAATAAGTTTTTTTCTACATCACCTAAGTTTGGTTTCATTTGAGCTAAACATAACTTCACTAAAAATCATCTCCTAATTTTGTATCTATATATTTCAAATCTTCAATAGTAGTTATTTTGATATTTTCATAACTCCCATCTATAATTTTTATTTTGCCATTTAATTTTTCAACTAAAGACGAGTCATCAGTTCCATAAAATTTTTCTTCAAAAGCTTGTTCATAAGCTCTTTTCAAAATTTCACTTCTGAATATTTGAGGTGTTTGTGCTAAAATCAGCTCATCTCTCAAAGGTGTAAATTTTATATTCCCCTTAGCATCAATAAACTTTACTGTATCTTTTACTTTTACTCCAACAACTACTCCATCTATCTCTTTATTTAGTTCTAAAATTTTTTTCCCCTGCTCTAAATACTCTTTCTTCATAAAGGGCCTAGCTCCGTCTTGAACAGCTATTATTCCTTTTTCCGCTATTTTAATTCCTGCATATATAGAATCTTGTCTTTCTTTTCCTCCAGCTATAATTTCTACAGGAGTTTTTATCTTGTAATATATACAATGATTTTTTACAATATCTAAATCTTCTTTAGAAGTTACAATTATAATTTTATCAAGAACATCAAGAGTATCAGCTTCTAAAATACAATTTAAATATAAAGGTTTTTCTTTGTATTCTAAAAATTGTTTTTTTATTCTTCCACTCATTCTTTTCCCTGTTCCTGCTGCTGCTACAATAAGAGTGAATTTGTCTACTTCAGAGTCACCACAGTGCATCCTAATCCTCCTTCATTGTGACCACCAATTCTATATTCTTTTACATATCTACAAGTTTTTAAATATTTTAATATTCCCTCTCTTAGGGCTCCTGTTCCTTTTCCGTGTATTATTGAAATTTCGTTATATCCACTTAATACAGCTCTATCAAGATAACTTTCCAACTCATAAATTCCATCTTCTACCATTCTTCCTCTAATATCTATTTCGTATTTAACATCTCCTCTTACTCCATTTCCTGCAGACATATAGACTTTTTTCTTTTCTTCAACTGATTTCTTCATATCTATCAAAGGCAGTTCCATTTTTAGGATACCAGCTTGTATTATTGCTGTTTCCCTCGATTTATTTATTTTCAACACACTGGCAAATTGATTTAAACTTTTTATAAAGACTTTATCTCCTTCTTTAAATTCTATTTTCAATTCTACTTTTGGTTTTTGAGTAACATTAACTTTCTTTTCTTGACTCATTGTTGTTCTTAGTTGAGTTAAACTTTTTTGTATAACTTTTAAGTCTTCTTTTTTGGTGTCTTCTCTATTAATTTTTTCTATAAGACCTGTAGCTTTTCCTTGCATATCTTTCATCATAATTTCAGCTTTCTCATATGTCTCTTTTAATATTTCATTTTTTTCTCTTTCAAACATAATCAATTTTTCTTCATAAGCTATTTTCTCTTCTTCTAATGCTAATTTTAATTTAGAAATTTGTTCTCTCATAATTTCCAGTTCATCTGATTTCTCTTTTATATTAAGAATCATTTTTTCTACTTTTTTATTGTCGTCACTTATATATGATTTTGCTTTTTCTATTATATCTAAAGAAACACCTAATCTTTTAGCAATGGTAAGAGCATTACTTTCTCCAGGTATACCTATTAAAAGCTTATATGTTGGTGAAAGTGTTTCTACGTTAAACTCCATAGAAGCTGTCTCAATTAATTCGTCATTATATCCATGTGCTTTTACTTCACTATAGTGAGTTGTAACTATACATTTACATTTTTTATCTCTAAAGTGGTCTATAACTGCCATGGCAAAAGCCGAGCCCTCTACAGGGTCAGTTCCTGAACCTAATTCATCTAATAAAACCAATGAATTTTTAGTCGCCTCTTCTAATATTTCCTGTATATTTTTTAAATGACCAGAAAAAGATGATAAATTTTGTTCTATACTTTGTTCATCTCCAATATCTGCATAAATACCTGAAAATATACCTATACTACTACCCTCTCCAACTGGAACAGGTATTCCTGATAGTGCCATAAGAGTAATTAATCCTGCTGTTTTTAGAGCCACTGTTTTTCCACCAGTATTAGGTCCTGTTATAAGCAAAGTATTATAATTTTTTCCTATTTCAAACGTTAAAGGAACTACTGTATCAGAATTTAATAGTGGGTGTCTAGCTTCTACTAAAGACAATATCTCTTTAGTATTTATATTGGGAACTATTGATTTTTTTTCTATTGCATAAGCTGCTTTAGAGTTAATAAAATCTAAATCTAAAATAGCATTTCCTATTAAATAAATATTATGAGAATTTTCTCTTAATAGTGCTGCTATTTTTAATAAAATTTTTCTAATTTCATCTTTTTCACGCACTTCTAACTCTCTCATTTTATTATTTAGAGAAACAATTGATAAAGGTTCTAAAAAAACAGTCTGTCCACTGGATGACCTGTCATGCTCTATCCCTTTTATAAGCCCTTTAAAATCAGTTTTTACCAGTATTACACTTCTTCCATCTCTATTGGTTATTACTTTGTCTTGTATTGCTTTTGATGAGGTAGGACTATTGAATATATCCTCAAATTTTTGTTTAATATTACTACTTAAAACTTTTTTATGAACTCTTATTTCTTTTAGTTCAGAAGAAGCTTCATCTTTAATATTTTTTTCATTATCTACAGTTTTATTAATTGTATCTTCTATATGCTTAAGTATAGGAATTTCTGAATATCTTGATTTTAAATAAGAATATTTATTAAGCTCTTCTAGTCTATATTTAAATATTCTAAATAATCTTAAATTTTGATTTAGCTTCCACAGTTCTTCTCCGTCTAAATAAGTTCCTATTAATTCTATTTTTTTATTTAAATAGCAAATATCAGCTATCCCTGTAGGTTCAAAATCACCATCAAATTTCTTAAAATCTATAAAATCTCTTATAACTTCTAACTCTCGGTTTAAAAGAGAAAAATCTTTAAATGGTTCTAATGTCGTTATCTTATTATAAGTTGTGGCTATTAAACTATAGTTAGCCACCTCTTCTCTTAATTTGTCAAATTCCAGTACTGTATAACTATGTTTATTCATCTTAAGTTTCTCCTTATAATTAAACATCTACACTATTTATTTTTAATTCCATTATATCATATTTTTTTTAATTAAACATCTTATTTATCTAAATTTATCTTGCTATTTTGTCTCAATAGTGATAAAATAATCTGTAATTTCAAATTAAAAAGAGGAGGTGCTAATAATGCAAAGATGTGAAATTTCTGGAAAAGGAATAATTTTTGGAAACCAAATTTCTCACTCTCATAGAGTTACAGGTAGAGTTTGGAAACCTAATTTACAATCTACTAAGGTTCTTATTAACGGAGTTCCTGTTAAGCTTAAAGTTTGTACTAAAATTTTAAAAGCTTTAAAAGGTGCTAATGATGTAGAGGTTATGCAAATGCTTAAGGCTAACGCAAGTACTTTAAGTAATAAGCTTAACAAAATATTAAGCAAGATTTAATTTTCTTGTTTTAATAATAAAAAAAAGACAAACTATAAATTAATTAGTCTGTCTTTTTTTTATTACTCTAATTTTACAAATTATTCTTTACTATTATCTTTAAATAATTACTAAAGGTAAAAAAAAGAGAGTTAAAAAACTCTCTTTTAATCTTTCTACTTCTCTATTTTAGTATAAGGTATTAAAGCAATGTTTCTTGCTCTTTTTATAGCCTTAGCAATCTTTCTTTGTAACTTAGCGTTAGCTCCAGTTACTCTTGAAGGATTTATTTTTCCTTTATCAGAAACAAATCTTTTTAAAAGATCCACATTTTTATAATCAATCTCGTGTGCTTTTACTCTTAACTTTGCTCTTCTTCTTCTGAACTCTGCCATTCTTAACTCCTCCTTATTTTGAATAAACGTTTTTTTTAGTTGATTTTACTTACTGAATGTAATTATTTAACGATAATATATCTCATTAAACCTTCAGTGATGTTAAGTGTTCCTTCAACTGATATTAAATTAGTTCCGTCTATTTCAAAAGTAGTTAGAACATAGAAACCAGTTTTTTTCTTATCGATTGGATAAGCTAACTTTCTTTCTCCCCATTTCTCATTTTTAAGAATAGTTGCTCCATTTTTTGTAAGTATAGCTGCTACTTTTTCAATTAAAGCTTCTCTTCCCTCTTCTAAGATAGTTGGGTTGATGATGTACATAATTTCATATTTTTTCATTTTATTACCTCCTCCCTATGGTTTTGGCCTAAAGAATTTTTCCTTTAAGCAGGGCAATATAAATTATAGCAAATTATATATCTTTTTACAAGTTTTTTATTATAATTTGAACAAATAAAATATATTTAAATTAAACTGTTGTTATTTCTTTTTCTTTTTTAGCTAAAAGTTCATCTATCATTTTTATTGTTGAATCAGTTAATTTTTGTGATTCATCTTCAAATCTTTTAAGCTCATCTTCGGAAATATCACCATCTTTTTCTAATTTTCTCAAACTAGCATTTAAATCTTTTCTTACATTTCTCGCAGCTACTTTTCCATTTTCTGCTTCTATTTTTGCTATTTTAACATATTCTTTTCTTCTATCAGCTGTTAAATCAGGTATCATAAGTCTTATTACTTTTCCGTCATTATTTGGAGTTAACCCTACATTTGAGTGCATTATTGCTTTTTCTATTTTAGGTATTACTGATTTATCCCATGGGTCTATAACTAATAATCTAGCTTCTGGTGCTGAGACAGTTCCTATTTGGTTTAGAGGCGTATCTGTCCCATACATTTCTACTTTTACTCCGTCCAACATTGAAACATTAGCTCTTCCTGCTCTAATTGAAGTAAATTTATTCCTAGTTGCTTCAATTGCTTTTTCCATTTTATCTTTAGCATCGTTTATAATTTTTTTTCCTGGCATTTTATTCTCCTTTTTTAATTTAATTTTATCCTTCTATTACCATTGTACCTAACTTTTCTCCTTTCATAACTCTAATTATATTTCCTTCTACTACAGAATCAAAAACTAAAATTGGTAAGGTGTTTTCTCTACAAAGAGATATTGCTGTTGAATCCATTACTTTTAAATCTTTATTTAAAACTTCAGTATATGTTACTGTTTCATATTTTATTGCATCAGAGTACTTCATAGGGTCTTTATTATAAATACCATCAACTTTTGTTGCTTTCATTACTATATCTGCATTCATTTCTATTGCTCTAAGAGCTGCTGCTGTATCAGTTGTAAAATAAGGGTTTCCTGTCCCACCACCAAAAATTACTACTCTTCCCTTTTCTAAATGTCTTTGGGCTTTTCTTTTGATAAATGGTTCAGCTATTTTTTCCATTTCTATTGCTGACTGAACTCTTGTTGATACACCTAATTTTTCTATTGCATTTTGCAGTGCTAAAGAGTTTATTACAGTGGCAAGCATTCCCATATGGTCTCCTGTAACCCTATCAATCCCTTGGCTTGATCCTGAAAGTCCTCTAAATATATTTCCACCACCTATAACAATAGCTAGTTCTACTCCTAAATCTGTTACTTCTTTTATTTGTTTTGCATAAGAAGTAATTACTTCTGAAGATATCCCAAACTCCTGATCCCCCATTAAAGCCTCACCACTTAATTTTAATAGAACTCTTTTATAAATAGATTTCATAGTCAACATCTCCCTTTTATATAAGTCTTTGTTTTATAAAATATGTGAAAATAGGGAATGCTCTTGCACTCCCTACTCAAGTTCTAATTATGCGTTAAGTTGAGCTGCAACTTCTGCTGCGAAGTCTACTTCTGCCTTTTCAATTCCGTCTCCTACTTTGTATCTTTTAAATGAAACAACTTTCATAGCTCCAGCAAATTCTGCTACAGTTTCTTTGTTCTCAGCTTTTACAAAAATTTGACTAACTAAACAGTTATCCTCATAAAATTTATTCATTTTTCCAATTAATATTTTTTCTATTATTTGAGCAGGTTTCCCTTCTGATTCTAATTGCTTTCTAGATATTTCTCTCTCTCTATCTAAATCAGTAGTAGTCACTTCTGCTTTATCACAATATCCAGGGTCCATAGCTGCAACATGCATAGCTATATCTTTTGCTTTTGCAATATTTTCTGTAGTAATATCACCGTTCATTTCAACAATAACTCCTAACTTTCCACCTAAATGATTATAAGTAGTTACAAAACCTGTTGTTGTAACTTTTTCAAATCTTCTTACATTCATATTTTCACCAATTTTAGATATTAAGTCTGTTAAAGCTACTGCTACTGTTTTTCCAGGTTGAATTTCAGTATTGTTAAGTTCTTCAACTGTTTTAACATTAGATTTTAATGCTAATTCTGTCATTCTTAATCCTAACTCTTTGAATTCAGGGTTTTTAGTTACAAAATCCGTTTCAGAATTAAATTCTAGTACTATAGCTGTTTTATTATCTGAAGATACTGCGTCAAATACTAATCCTTCTGCTGCTATTCTTCCTGCTTTTTTAGCAGCTTTAGCGATCCCTTTTTCTCTTAATAAATCTATTGCTTTTTCCATATCTCCGTTCATTTCTATTAGTGCTTTTTTACAATCCATCATTCCTGCACCAGTTCTTTCTCTTAGTTCTTTTACTGAACTCGCTGTTATTTCCGCCATTTTATTCCTCCTAATATTAAGTATAAATTAATATTTTTATTTTCTATAATAAGAATTGAGTAATTTAACATTACTCAATTCTTATTATTTTTATTTATTATTCAGCAGAACCGATTTCTGTATTAACAGCTTCAGTTACTACTTCTTCTTTCCCTTGATTTCCTTCTATTACAGCGTTAGCTATAACTGATGAGATTAATTTTACTGATCTTATAGCATCATCATTTGCTGGAATTGGGTAAGTTATTAAATCTGGATCTACATTAGTATCTATCATTGCAAATACAGGAATTCCTAAATTTGCTGCTTCTACTACTGCTAATGTTTCTTTCTTTACATCTATAACAAATATAGCTGCTGGAACATTTTCCATGTTTTTAATTCCTGATAAGTTCTTTGATAATTTTACTAACTCTTTTCTGAAGTTTGACGCTTCTTTTTTAGTGTAAGCAGTATCTAAAGTTCCATCTGCATCCATTATTTCTAATTCTTTTAATCTAGAAATTCTGGCTTTTATTGTTTTATAGTTAGTTAACATTCCACCTAACCATCTGTTGTTTACATAATACATTCCAGATCTCTCAGCTTGCTCTTTTACTGCATCTTGAGCTTGCTTTTTAGTTCCAACAAATAATACTTTTCCACCATTTGCTGCAATAGTTCTTAACGCATCATATGCAACCTCTATTTTTTTTAGAGATTTGTGTAAATCAATTACATGAATACCATTTCTCTCTGTAAAGATATAAGGTTTCATTTTTGGATTCCATCTTTTTGCTTGGTGTCCAAAGTGAACTCCAGCTTCTAATAATTGTTTCATTGTTATTACTGCCATTTTTTTCCTCCTCAAAGTTTTATATTAGGTTATTCTTCCATCAATCTCGAAACTAGGCTATTCTGCATTAGAATCACCGTGCCTAGAAATAATTAATGTGCTTTTTTAAATAACAAATTATTTTAACATTTTTTTATTGTTGTGTCAATAAATTTAAGCTTAGCGATAGTATCTGCTAAATTGCAAGTTTAATTGTCCTTTTTTTCTTCTTTTAGAATTGTTATACCGACGTGATTATATCACACTTTCTAAGAGATAAGTACTTCATTTATTTTTTATTACAAAACTTAGAATTTTATAACATGCTTACTTTAGAATTTTATCTGCTTTCTAATTCTCTTCGCGTTCTAATTTACCATTCTTATTATAAAACTTTACTACTCCTTCTAATTTTCCTGATTTATAACTCCCTTGAGATTCCAGTTTTCCATTTTTATGATATCCTTTCCATACCCCTTCTCGTTTTCCTAATTTATAGTTCCCTACTATTTCTAGTTCTCCATTTTTATGATATCCTTTCCATATCCCTTCTTTTTCATCTCGTTTGTAATTTCCTTCCGTCTTCAATTCCCCAGTTTCATAATAACTTTTCACTAACCCGTCTAACTTTCCTGCTTTATAATTTTCTGTATATAACAATTGACCATTTTTGTAGTTAGTAATAGCAACTCCTGTAAAACTATTTTTTTCATTAATTTTATAATAAACTCCATTTCTTTCTCGTAATTGAGATGAGTTTATTGCTTTATCATTAAAAGCTAAAAACAATAACCCAATTAAAATTAAACATAACTTTTTTTTCATAATTCCCCTCTTTATTTAATTTATTTTTAAATACTAAATTGTGTAATGAATTATCCCTAACATTGAAAAAAACTTATAAAAAATCTATATGTTGAGACAAAACATGTCTAAATTCACTTTCCTTACATTGTTTTAATTAATTTTTTTTAATAATGCTCTATATTGTTTTACCATTATTTTAACCATAGACTTTCTCAAAATTTGGTACCACTTAAAACTCATCCCTTCCATTCCTTTAATAGAGTCTCCTAATATTTTTTTTAAAAACTCCATTTCTTCGTAGCTAAGTCTAAGTTCCTTTTTGTCTTTACTATCACAAATACCTTTAACATAATCAAAGAAATCAACTAGAGGTTTTACTTGCTGGTCATTCGCCCCTGAAAATTGTTTTTTTGCTTCAGTTAAAAATTTTGATAAAAATTTTTTATCTGACTTTTCCAAGTTCACATTATATTTTCTTTTTCCCTTTCCAATTTTCTGTATTAAATTCATAGCACCCATCATAGATGAAACGTTATTCATCTCCATTGGGTTAAGGTTATTTGCATTTATTTTCTGTGCTTTCATATATTATTCCTCCTAGTTTATTTTTCCAATTATGTCTTCTATTTGTTTTCTAGAAATAGCTCCCTCTCTTAATATTTTTATCTCTTTTTTACTTAAATCTAAAATAGTAGACTCTATTCCAATTGGACATTTTCCTCCATCTATAACAATATCAACACTATTTTTTATTTCTTTTGAAATTTCATCATAAGTTTTAGGTGTTTTTTCTCCAGATATATTAGCACTTGTAGTGGGTAGAATTCCTCCTGCACTTTCTATTATTCTTAGTGCAAAGTCATGATTAGGCATTCGAACTCCTACAGTTTCTCCGTTGGATACCATAATACTAGGAACAAAATCTTTTTTTCTTAATATTATTGTTAAACCACCTGGCCAAAATGACTTTATTAGTTTCTCTAGAATATTTTTTTTATCTAAATCTACTACTGCTATTTTATCAATTAAACTATGATTGCTTATTAAGGCAATTAGCGGTGATGAAAAAGCTCTACTCTTAGCTGCATATATTTTTTCCAATGCATTTTTAGAGTCAATCTTTCCAGCAATACCATACACAGTATCAGTTGGATATATTATAAGTGAATCATTTTTAAAAAATTCACTCATTTGTTTAGCATCTAAATCTGCTAGTTTAAATAATGTATGTCCCATATTAAACACCTTTATCCTATTTTTTATTATTATTTCTTTTCTATTTTACCATATAAATAATAGAAAATCGAGAATTATCTTTCTCTTTTCTTATTTAATCTGTTGTAATACAACATATATTTATTAAGATATAGAAAAAAGAGTAAGTAAACTTACTCTTTTCACATTCTATAAAACTATATTTTCCTCTGTTTCATAATCAAATATACTGCATTTCTCTAAATCAAAAACAAAGTTAGCAATTTGGCCGTAGGATAAAACTTCTGCTTTTTCAACAGGAACTCTTGAAGTATACTGAATATTTCCGATTAAAAAATATACATATTCTTCACTTCCCATTTGTTCTACAATATTAACTCTACCTTTTACTATATTCCCTTTTGCTTCTGGAGTAGTTTTTAAATTCCCAATATTTTCAGGTCTTATACCAAACCATATTTTTTTACCTACATATCCTTTTATTTTTTCTGCTTTTGCTGCAGGTAAAATTATTATATCTTCAGGACTTAGCTTAACTCCTATTCCATTTTCAGTATGAACTAAAGTTCCCTCTACTAAATTCATAGCAGGCGAACCTATAAATCCTGCAACAAATTTATTAACTGGAAAATTATATAAATTTAACGGAGTGTCAACCTGCATAATTTTTCCATAATTTAATACACAGATTCTATCCCCCATTGTCATTGCTTCAACCTGATCATGAGTAACATATATCATGGTTGCAGTTTGACCTTCTTTTTTCAATTCTTTATGAAGTTGAGTTATTCTAACTCTCATTGAAACTCTTAATTTCGCATCTAAATTTGATAAAGGTTCATCAAATAAAAAGACATCTGGTTTTCTAACTATAGCTCTTCCTACTGCAATTCTTTGTCTTTGTCCACCGGACATTTCTTTAGGTTTTCTATCTAACAAATCTGTTATCTCTAGTTTAACCGCTGCTTCTCTAACTCTTTCATCTATCTCTTGCTTTGGAACTTTAGCCATTTTTAATCCAAATGCCATATTTTCATAAGCTGTCATATGAGGATATAAGGCATAATTTTGAAATACCATTGCTATCCCTCGATCTTTCGGAGGAATATTATTTACAACTTTATCACCTATTATAATTTCCCCACCTGTAATCTCTTCTAATCCTGCTATCATTCTCAACGTTGTAGATTTAGCACACCCAGAAGGACCAACAAAAACCATGAATTCTCCATCTTTTATTTCTAAATCAATACCATGAACCGCTTTAAACCCATTAGGATATTTTTTTTCCACACCTTTTAATATAACTTTAGACATAACCAATACTCTCCTTTTCCACCTAAGTGTTTTTATTGATAACTACAATATAATATACTAGTAATTAATTCTTTATCCTTTTTTTTTAATTTTGTTTACACAGGTTTTTTTTCAAATAAATCTGAAACAGCTTCATTATTTACAATTCTTAACATTGCTTCAGCAAATATTCCTGCACTAGATAAAACTACTATTTTATCTAATTCTTTATTTTTAGCTTGCTTTATTGAATCAGTTATAACAACTTCCTTAAGAGATGATTTTCTTATTCTTTCTATTGCTGGACCAGAAAAAATTCCATGTGAGCAACAAGCATAAGCTTCTTTTGCACCAGCTGCTATAATTGCGTCTGCTCCCCCTGTAATAGTTCCAGCAGTGTCTATCATATCATCTATAAATATAGCTGTTTTTCCTTCTACATCTCCTATTAAGTTCATAACTTCAGACATATTAGGCTTAGGTCTTCTTTTATCTATTATAGCTATTTTACAGTCTAGCCATTCAGCTAATTTTCTTGCTCTTTTAACTCCACCAATATCAGGAGAAACTACAACTACATCTTCACCACGTAATCCTTTTTTTATAAAATATTTTGCAAGTAGAGGTAATGCTTGCATGTGGTCCACTGGAATATCAAAAAATCCTTGTAGTTGATCTGCGTGAAGATCCATCGTTACTACTCTTGTAACTCCTGCAGTTGTTAAAATGTTGGCTACTAATTTGGCTGTAATCGGCTCTCTAGGGCTTGCTTTTCTATCTTGTCTAGCATACCCATAATAAGGTATAACAACAGAAATACTTCTTGCAGAAGCTCTTTTAAGTGCATCTACAAAAATTAAAAGCTCCATTAAATTCTCATTAACTGGATTAGACGTTGATTGAATTATGAAAACATCTCTACCTCGCACTGTTTCATCTATTCTTACATATACTTCACCATCTTCAAATCGTACTACAGTCGCCTTACCTAATTCAACACCATAATTTTTTGCAATTTTCTCACCTAATTCAACGCTAGATGTACCACAAAATATTTTAACATTTTCTGCACTGATCATTTAATCTTTCCTCCAGTTTAGTTTTATAGTTTGTTTGCTTCTTGCCACTGCTAGTGATTTACTCGGAACATCTTTGGTTATTACTGACCCTGCTGCTGTCATACCTCTATCTTCTATTGTAACAGGAGCAACTAACATTGTATTACTCCCGATAAAGGTCTCTTTCCCTATTGTAGTTTTAAACTTATTTTTTCCATCATAGTTACAAGTTATAGTGCCTGCTCCTATATTTGTGTTATCACCAACTATAGCATCTCCTAAATATGTAAGGTGTCCTACTTTTACTCCTTTTTCCAATGTAGATTTTTTTATTTCAACAAAATTTCCCACATGAACTTTTTCTTTAAGATGAGTTTTAGGTCTTATATGAGCATAAGGACCTATTGTTGCTAATTTTTCTATTATACTTTCTTCTAAAACTGAACTTTCAACTTTTACAGAATCCCCAATTTCACACTGTATTATTCTAGTGTTACCTAAAATTACACAGCCTTCACCTATTGTTGTCTGTCCCTGAATTAAAACACCTGGATAAATAATTGTATCTCTTCCTATTTTTACACTTTCTTCTATATAAGTACTATTAGGATCGATTAATATTACCCCTTCTTCCATTAATTTATTATTTTTTCTTTCTCTCAATATTTTACTGGCTTGTGCTAGTTCCACTTTAGAATTTATGCCTAACACTTCTAAATTATCCTCTAATAAAAATGTTTCAACTTTTTTTTGTTCTTTTACTTGAATACTAATTACATCAGTAAGATAATATTCACCTTTTTCATTTTTATTTTCAACTTTCTTCAACGTCTTCCATAATTCTTTTGAATTAAAACAATAAACACCTGCATTTATTTCTTGAATTTTTTTTTCTTCTTTAGTGGCTTCTTTTTCTTCTACTATTGAAGATATTTTTCCATTATCTTTTAATATCCTCCCGTAGCCAAAAGGGTTCTCATAAATCGAAGTAAGCAGTGTCGTTATTGCTCCTGATTTAACATGAAACTCGTACATTTCTTTTAAAGTTTCCATTTTTAATAAAGGTGTATCTCCACATACTACTAAAATATCCCCATCAAAATCTCTTAACTTAGGTTCTGCTATCATAATTGCATGTCCTGTTCCCAGTTGTTCCTCTTGAACTACATAGGTTACATCTCCTACAATGTTTAATATCTCTTCTTTTTTATGACCTAATATTAAAATGTTTTCTTCAACCTTTAATTTATCTAAAGTATCCATTATTTTTTCTAACATGGTAACACCATTTACACTATGAATAACTTTAGGTAATTCTGACTTCATTCTTGTTCCTTTTCCCGCTGCAAGAATAAGAGATTTTAATTTCATATTTCACTCCTCTATATTTATATAAAGTTTTATATTTACGATATTTATTATATCATATTTATTTTATTTTTCTAACCTAAAAATCTTAATTTTCTATTTAATGTAAATAAAAAATAAAAGTTTAAATCCTAACTAAAATCTTTCATTATATTATCATAACTTTCATTAGCCTCTTTAAACATTTTTTCATGAAGTGCTCTCTCATTTTCTGTAGCATTCATAAATTTATCAGGATGATGTTGTTTCGCTTTATCTCTATACGCTTTTTTTATTTCTTCCTTTGTCGCTCCCTCAACTATTCCAAGATTTTTATAATCTACACTTTTATCTCTAAAAGCAGAAAAACTTCCTCGGTTATTATTTGAATTATTACCACCATATTGGAACCCTTCTCCCGCTTGCCTAAAAAATTCCTCAAAATCTTTATTTGCTTGATTCCCTGATTTATAATAATAAAATTTTGCTCCTTTTCTAGGGTTTTTAGGTGCATTTTTTTTAGACAATACATATAGTCCTAAAAGAAGAAATAAAAGCCAGGGATTGCTTAATAAAAATCCTAATATTTGAAAACCAAATGCAAATATTAAAAATATAAAAAGTAAAAAAATTAATGGTAAAAAATTTGAGTTTTTTCCTGTTACTGCACCAATTACGACAAAAAATATTATTGCCATAAAAATCATTCCTATCATTATCCACACCTCATTATTTAGAAATTTAGGATAGAATCTCTTCTATCCTAAATTTATATTTTTCATTTTCTTCAACTCTTCTATTTTTTCACGCAGTTGAGTTTTTCTTGGATCAATTTCATAAGCAGCTATATATTCTTTCAGTGCTTTTTTTTCACACCCCATAACTTCATAATTTTTAGCAAAATCTAAATGTGCTTCATATATGTCCAAATCTAAAAATATAGCTAAGTCATAGTTTATAATAGCTTCTTTTATCAGTCCTATTCTTGAATATACATTTCCTAATAAAAAATAAAAAAATGCAACTTTTTCATTTAATAACAAAGCTTTTCTTATTTTTTCGATAGCTAAATCATAATTTTCATTTTCATAATATAAATATCCTAAAAAACCTAATAAATCTGATTTATTATCATCTAATTTAACTAATTTTTCATATATTTTAATTGTTCCTATAATATCTTTTTTAAAATATAAAATATCTCCTAAAAGTCTTAAAAACTCTATATTATTTGGCTCTAAAAGAAGTTTTATCCTCATTTCTTCTTCTTTTTTAGTCAGTAGAGCTGGCTCTTTATCACAATAATTTTTAAAAATTTCTGTTCTCAACACTTAAGCTCCTCCTATCCAACAATATTAACTTTTCAGTATAAACCTTTCATTCTATTATAGCATATTAATTCAATAATTTTAATTCTTAATTAAAAAAAAGTTGAACTCATATTATAGTTCAACTTTTTTTATACAATTATTTAGCTTTTCTTGCAACTTCTACTAATTTTGCAAATTCAGAAGCATTGTTTAAAGCAATATCAGAAAGTACTTTTCTATCTAAAGTTATCCCTGCTTTTTTTAGACCATTCATTAGCACAGAATAAGTTATTCCATTTATTCTAGCTGCTGCATTTATTCTTATGATCCAAAGTTGTCTCATTTTTCTTTTTCTTACTAATCTATCTCTAGTTGAGTAAACAGCTGCTTTATTAACTGCTTGGTTAGCTTGCTTAAAAACGTCACCAGATGCACCTCTAAATCCTTTAGCTGCTTTTAAAACTCTTTTATGTCTTCTTCTTCTTACTATTCCAGTTTTAATTCTCATTTCTTTTTCCTCCTATCTTTTGTTCCGATTTTTCTTGAACCTATCTTCCTACTCCGTATGGTAATAGAGCTTTCATGTGTTTTTTTAAAGTTTCAGTAACAACCATATCTTTCTTAAGGTTATTCTTTCTTTTCTTTGTTTTTTTCGTTAAGATGTGACTTTTTCCTGAATGTTTCACTACGAACTTTCCTGTTCCAGTTACTTTAATTCTTTTTTTAGCCCCTCTATGAGTTTTCATTTTTGCCATTGTTATGTATCCTCCTCTTTCAAATATTAACTATTTTTCTTTGGTGTTAGTATTAGATGCTTTTGTTTATCTCTGTATTTCTTGTCTGCATCTGCTACTTCTGCAAATTTCTCTGCTATCATCTCAAGTGTACCTATTCCTAATTCAGAGTGCATTTTTTCTCTTCCAAATAAAGTAAGAGTTACCTTAACTTTGTTTTCTTTTTCCAAGAATTTTTCAATATGACTCATTTTTGTTTCCAAATCATGTCCATCTATCCTAGCACTAACTTTAACTTCTTTAAGAACTACTTGCTTTTGATTTTTCTTGGCTTCTTTCTGCTTTCTTGTTTGCTCATACTTAAACTTTCCATAGTTCATAATTTTACAAACTGGTGGATTTGCTGTTGGAGAAATTTCAACTAAATCTAATTCTTGCTCATCTGCTAAGTTTAATGCATCTTGAGAAGACATAATTCCTAATTGCTCTCCTGAGTCAGATATAACTCTAAACTCTTTCCCTCTTATTTTTTCATTAATTCTAACTTTGTCAGAAATAATAAACACCTCCAAAATATTCTATAAAAAAAAGACGTTTTAAACGCCCTATTATAACCTTAAAATAAAGACATAATGATTACAATCATTAATAATATCTTTTTTCAGATTGACAACCTTAATTGATTTAATCTTGTTTAAGGTGAGAAACAGGGGTTCCTACTTGTATTATTATAATTTTTCATTTTTTTAGAAAAATTATATTTTTTTAACTTCATTTAGTTTAACATTTTTTTTCTATTGTGTCAAACTTTTTTTGTGGTGCACCTAGCAGGGTTCGAACCCACAACCTTCTGATCCGTAGTCAGATGCTCTATCCAGTTGAGCTATAGATGCTTTTAACTTTTATTTTTTCAATAAAAAAAGGTAGTCAACCTACCTTATTATGTTTAGAGTGGCGGTGAAAGAGAGATTTGAACTCTCGATACGGCTATAAACCGTATACTCCCTTAGCAGGGGAGCGCATTCGGCCGCTCTGCCATTTCACCTTTTCTGCATGGCGGAGAGCCAGAGACTCGAACTCTGAAGCGTTACCGCGTCGGTTTTCAAGACCGATTCCTTACCAATTAGGATAACTCTCCATGCAAGTAAAATAATACCATACATTTTTTTTTATGTCAATTTTTTTTTTTAGTTTTCACAAAAATTCCAACCATTCACAACTAAATCTAGCTTCCCTGTTTCAGGGTCTATTATCAATCCGTGAACAGGAATATTTTTAGGCATAAGAGGATGATTTTTTACTACAGAAATACTTTTATTTAATGATTCTTCAACATCTTCAAATCCGTGTAGCCATTTTTTCACATCAACTCCTGAGTGAAGTAGATTATTTATTAAAGAGTCTTCTACTCCTCTTTTTGTCATTTTTTCAACCATCTCAGTTGTGTCTAAATTACAAATACCACAGTCATGATGAGGTATTATATACACTTCCTCAACTCCTAGTTCATATATTGCTACAAGTATACTTCTCATTGCACTTCCAAAAGGATGCATTATTGTCCCGCCAGCATTTTTTATTATTTTTGCATCTCCATTTTTTATGTTTAATGCTTGAGGAAGAAGTTCAACTAATCTTGTATCCATACATGTTAATATTACTATTTTTCTATCTGGTAATTTTCCTGTATTATATTTTTGATACTCTTTATTTTCACTAAACTTTTTATTAAATTCTATCATTGTTTCTAGATTTTTTTTTGTTTTTTCAGATATAATTTTCTGTTCCTTTTCTCTAAACTCTTCATATTTTTTTATTATATTGCTTCTAACATATTTATTTTTCATTTTCAACCTATCCTTAATCTCTATAAATAAATTAAAAAGCACCTAAAATCACTTTTTTAGGCACTCTTCTACATTGTTTTACTTTTCTTCTGCTATTAAAAGATTCATTTCCTCTATTAACATATCTGCATTTAGTCCATGTGCATCTATTCCTTCTCCTATGCTCTCACCTGAGGCAACCATACATCCGATTCACCCTAGTCCATATTT
Organism: Fusobacteriaceae bacterium; assembly: GCA_051659505.1. Classification (GTDB taxonomy): domain Bacteria; phylum Fusobacteriota; class Fusobacteriia; order Fusobacteriales; family Fusobacteriaceae; genus JAGNZR01. The sequence goes on along the minus strand of JBOFOQ010000008.1, from coordinate 34,156 downwards.
TTGGAATACTTTTGATATTATTGGATATTTTTGTGCTACTTCTAAAATATTCATATCTCTAGTTATTTTCATCTTATCCTCCTATTTTTTATTTATTTCATTTACTATTTAGTATTTAGTATTCAGTATTTAAATATAATACAATAATTTACTTGCTATGTCAACTATTTTCAAAAGTTATTTCCCTATGTCATTATCTGCGCCAGGATAAACAATACCATTCCAATATACATTATTTCTTATTATAGAGTGAAGTGGTAACTCAATATCTTTTAATACAATATTTTTAAATTCTTCAAAACCAGTTCTATCTACAATATAACCTATATGTTCTTTTGGAAGAGCTTTATTAATATAGATTCCAACATAGCTATAAGTATTCTTTATTATATCTAAAATATTATTTTCTTCAGCCCATAGAATCCAATCTTCTCCCAAACGGGGATTTTTCTTTCCAGTTCTTCCAAATATCGTAAATCTAAAGAATTTATCTTCACTTCTAGTCCAAGCAGAAGTAGGACAATTTAATGTACACTCTCCACACCCTATACATTTATCATGATCTCTTACAATTTTAAAATTTTCCATTTTAAGAGCTCCCGTTGAAAGACCTTTGCATTTTTTTACACAAGCATTGCATGAGATACATCTATTTTGATCGTATAACGGAAGTGTCATGCCTATAATACCAAAGTCATGCATTCTAGCTTTTATACAGTCATTTGGACAACCTGTTAAAGCAACTTTAAAATGAAAATCACTTGGATAAATAGCTTTTTCTATTTTTTTTGCAAAGCTAGTAGTGTCAAACTGTGCTTTTGGACAGACTTGATTTCCTATACATGAAGTTATATTTCTAGTACCTGCAGCTGGATAACCATTTCCTTCACCATTAGGTTGATTTATATTCATACCTGAAATAAGAGGTTGAATAGCTTTATTTACTTCTTCAATTTTAGTAATATCTATCCCTTTTATTTCAAAACCTTGTCTAGTAGTAATATGAACTTTTCCATTTCCAAATTCACTTGCTATTTCTGAAACTTTAAGAAGTAATTCAGCAGAAATTTCTCCACCAGGCACTCTAACTCTCAAAGCAGTTTTATTTCTTTCTTTTGTTATTCTAAAAGCATTTTTAGTAAAGCTTTTTCTTGAAATATCTAGAGCCATAAAGGATCCTCCTAATCTAAATTTTTTAATCTAAAAGTTCTTTAGCCTTTGTATATCTAAATATTGGTCCTTCTAAACATACATAAGTTTCATCTATTTTACAGTGTCCACATTTACCAACAGCGCATGACATATTTCTTTCAAAAGAAACCCAGATTGATTCTTCTGGAATACCTAATTTTAAAAATTCTAGTGCTGAGTATTTCATCATCATCGGTGGCCCAACTATTACAATTTCCAATTTATTAAAATCTTTTGTTAAATTTAATTGTGGGATATATTCTGTTACCAGACCAACACACTCACCTTGAAGCCCACAAGCTTTATCCACAGTAAGAACCATCGCTCTTTTATTTTTCCATTCTAACACTTCATCTTTAAATAAAATAGAATCCGAATCTTTAAAGCCAAATAATAAATCCATTTGAGTATTTTTGTCATCTATGAATCTTTTTATAAGAGGTCTAACAGGAGCAAGACCACTACCTCCTGATACTATCACTAAATGTTTCCCTTCATATTCAGATACAGGAAATGAATTTCCATAAGCCCCTCTCAAAAATAGGGTATCCCCAACTGAAAGATTAAAGATAGAATCTGTAACTCGACCAACTTTTCTTATTAGAAATTCAATCCACCCCTCTTCATGAGAATAATCTGCTACTGAAATAGGAGCTTCTCCAACTTTTGGAATAGATACTTGTATAAATTGTCCACTTTCAGGTTTAATATCGGTTTTCACTTTAAATAACCACTCAATAGTTGTTTGTTTAGTTATTTTTAAAATCTCACAAGCAGTAGGTAAATAGATATTATTCATTATTATCACCCTTTTTTTTATTAACTTGGACAGTTAATTTTTTTATACATTCAATATATGAAATATATTCAGGACATGCATCTTCACATCTTCCACACCCAGTACACATATGAGTTCCAAACCTTTTTTTATAGTCAGAAATTTTATGCATAACTTTAAACCTCATTCTATCTCCAGTTTTTTTTCTAAACTCATGTCCTCCTGCCATTGATGTAAATTCATCCACATGACACGAGGCCCAAACTCTTCTTCTTTCTCCTACATTTTCATTATCTTTATAGAAAACATCTTGAGTAGTAGAACAAGAGCAAGTAGGACAAACAAAATTACATCTACCACAAGCAATACATCTATCATAGTCTCTCCACATAGGTAAATCTATTACGTCAGTTAATTTAATATTTTCTGGTATTTCAAGAATTTCATTGTTAGTTTCAACAAAGTCCATGTTGAATTCATAAATTTCACCAGGTAAAAAATCTTTATGAAATGTTTCATCTTTAATATCTACTAAAATATTATCTTCATCAAAACTTATCCCAATATTGTATTCATCGGTTTTATTAGTTCCCATAGAAGCACAAAAACAACTATCCCAACCAGTTTTACAGCCAATGACAACATATTTAATATTTTTCATAGACTCACTATAATATTTGTCAGCAAATTTATTATTTAGATAAATATTATCCAGCTTTTTAATAGAGTGTAAATCACAACTTCTTAAAAATACCAAAGATTTTTTTTCTTTTAATACAGGCTCTTTAAACTCTTTTTCGTTAAAATAAAATAAAACTTGATTCATTGGAATCATTGTTTCTTTAGCAGAATAAAAAGATTTTTTAGTAAAATTAATCTCATCAAGAGAATTAACTTTTCCATATTTTATTAAGTCTGTATCTGAAAACATTCCTTTAAACGGAAGTGTAACAGGAGCATATATATCATATTCTTTAGAAAGGTCTAAAAGAATAGAGTTAAATTGTTCTTTTGAAAAGCTTTTTTTCATATTTCCCCCTAATTTTTATTACCAATATAATAGAAAATAGCTCCTAATCCTGCTCCACCAAGAATATTTCCAAGAGTTACAGGAATTAGATTTTTAAACATACCTAAAATAAATTCAGGAGAATTAAACATAACAACTCCAAAAATAGTCATATTAGCTATACTGTGTTCTAAGCCAATTGTTATAAAGGCGAATAAGCACCACCAAATCATAATAAGTTTTCCTGACTCGCTTGTCATTTTTATAGAACACCAAACAGCTAAACAAACTAAAACATTACATAAAAAACCTTTAAAAAAGAGATCCATAAAAGGTGCATTCATTTTTCCAGTAGCAGTGGTTAAAAAGAATTTTTGTATTTCTACTGCTCCAGGAGCATGAACATCTAATTTTGTCATATGATAAAGCCAAGCAATAAAAATTGAACCTATAAAATTACCTAGATAACTAATTATCCAAATTTTTAAAGCTGACATCCACGTTGTTTTTTTTTCAAGCGATGAAATAGTTAAAATAAGATTATTTCCTGTAAACAATTCACTTCCAGCAAAAATAACCAAACTTAAGGCAATTCCAAAACCAATTCCCATAGCAGTTCTAACAAGAAAAGGTCCACCAACATTTCCTGCAAGACCACCAATTGTAAAAATTAAAAGAATTCCAACTCCAACAAAACTACCTGCTAAAGCAGATAGAGATAAATAACGCAATAAATTTTTGTTTAAAAAATTAAACTTTTTTTCACCTATTAAAACAATATTTTGAATAGTATCTCCTAGCATTTTTCCTCCTAAATTTTTTTACAGAATTAATTATAATTAAAAAATTAATTAAAATTAAAAAATTAATTAAAAGATATATTTAGATTAATCTTATGTTAATATATCAATTGTAAGTTTAATAGTAACTTTTATTTCCCAATTGCACTTATCAAATCATGTATTCTTACAATACCTACTAGTTCTTTATTATCAAAAACTGGTAATACTGATATTTGACTTTCTCTATTTTCCATCATTTCAAGAGCATCTATAGCCATTTTATTGTTTTCTACAACTGAGAAATCCTTAGTCATTATATCTTTAGCTTTTAAACTGAAAAACTCTTTTTCTCTTCCTAAAGCTCGTCTTAAGTCCCCTTCAGTTATTATTCCTTCCATAACACCATTTTTTACAACACAAACAGTTCCCAATCTTTTTTTACTCATAATAAGAACAACTTCATTCATAGTAGATTCTTCACTACAAATTGGAATTGCTTCCCCTTTATGCATAACATTTTCAACTTTCATTAAAAGTCTTCTACCTAGACTTCCGCCAGGGTGATATACAGCAAAATTTTCTGGTTTAAAGTTTCTCATCTTTATTAGAACAGCAGCTAAAGCATCTCCCATAACCAAAGTACAAGTAGTTGATGACATTGGAGCTAAATTCAATGGACAAGCTTCTAAGTTTATTCCTATATCCAATATATAATCAGCTTCTTTTCCTAATTTTGAGTTAATGTTTCCTGTCATTGCTATTAGTGTTGCACCTATTTTTTTTATAGAGGGGAGTATAGATATTACCTCATCACTATTTCCACTATTTGAAATTGCTATTACTACATCTTTTGGTCCTATCATTCCTAAATCACCATGAAGTCCCTCTGCAGAGTTCATAAAGACAGTTAAAGTTCCAGTTGATGACAAAGTTGCCGCTATTTTTTTTCCAATTATTCCTGATTTTCCGATTCCTGTTATAACAACTTTACCTTCTGAATTTATTATTAAATTAGATATTTTCACCAAACTTTCCGAAATTCTATTTTTAACTTTTTCTAAACTTTCAATTTCTGTATCAAATATAGCTTTTGCATAATTTATTATATCAAAATCCATTTCAAAGGTTCTCCTTACTTAATTAATTTTTTTTTACTAAATCATCTATCTCTATTGCCATTTTTAATATCTCTTCAAATTCAGATAATCGTAACATATTTGGACCGTCTGATTTAGCCGTTTCTGGATTTGGGTGCACTTCTGCAAATATAGCATCTATTCCTATTGCAAGACCTGCTCTCATTAACGGGAAAACGTACTCTCTATCTCCTGATGTTGCGTCTCCTAGCCCTCCTGGCTTTTGAACAGCGTGAGTCACATCAAAAACTACAGGGTAACCAAATTTTCTCATTTCTAGAAGTCCCCTCATGTCTACAACCATATTATTGTAGCCAAAAGTACTTCCTCTTTCACATAACAGTATATTATTGTTTCCAGAATCTTCCATTTTTTTCACTACATTTTTCATATCCCAAGGAGCTAAAAACTGACCTTTTTTTATATTTATAGGAAGACCTGTTTTTGCAGCCGCTATAAGTAGATCAGTTTGTCTTGATAAAAAAGCTGGTATTTGTAAAATATCAACAATTTTAGCTGCTTCTTCACATTGACAACTTTCATGAACATCTGTTATTATTGGAAGACCTAACTCATCTTTAACTCTTTTTAATATTCTTAACCCTTCTTTCATTCCTGGACCTCTAAATCCATTTATTGAAGATCTATTTGCTTTATCATAAGATGCTTTAAAAATTAAATTTATTTTAAGTCTATCACATATATTTTTTAACTCTTCAGCTATCTCCATTATCATTTCCTCAGATTCTATAACACAAGGACCTGCTATAAGAGTAAATCTATTCTTTCCACCAATATCGAATTTATCTGCGATTCTTACTTTTTTAACTTCATTTACAATCATGAAAACCTCCTAATTTTTTTCCATTTTTTTTAAAATTTCTCTTCTTAAATATTCCCTATCATCAAAATGATATTTTTCTTTGTTTATAATTTGGTAAGTCTCATGTCCTTTTCCCGCTACAACTATTATACTATTTTTTTCTGAAAGTTGCACTGCTTTTATAATAGCTTCTTCTCTATCTCTTTCAACTATTAATTTTTTCATTTTATTTTTATTATCTAATATATCCTTTGTAAACCCTTCTAAGCTATCTTTTATTATATTATCTATTGACTCTTTTCTTGGATTATCTGCAGTTAATATTATTACATCACTGTATTTTTCTGCAACTTTTGCCATTTTAGCTCTTTTGACTTTATCTCGGTCTCCACCACAACCAAAAACTGTTATTACTTTTTTATACATCATACCCTTAACTGTTTTCAAAAGATTTTCTAACGCATCTTCTGTATGAGCGTAATCTACTATTGCAGTAAAATTTTGACCACAATCAATTTTCTCAAATCTTCCTGGTGCTCCATTTAAAAACGGTAATTTCTCCATTATTTCTTCCCATTTATAACCTAAGCTTAAAACTGCACCTATAGAAGACAAAATATTATAAAGATTATATCTTCCTAAAAGAGCTATTTTAATTTGTGATTTCTTTTCTTCATCTTTTGTTTCAGTGTTTTTATATGTAAATTCTACTAGATTTTTATTTTCATCTATATATTCTGCCTTTAATATCCCAGAGCCAATTCCATAAGAAATACCTTTAAACTCTTGAAAGTATTTTGCCCCATAAATATCATCTGTATTTATTATAAAATTTCCTTCTGTTTTCTTTTTTTTCAGGAATAATTCTCTTTTAGCTAAAAAATATTCTTCCATACTACTATGAAAATCTAAATGCTCAGGAGTTAAGTTGCTAAACATTACCACATCAAATTCTAGCATATCTACCCTACCTAAAACTAATGCATGAGAGCTAACTTCCATTATAAGATATTTAATACCTTTTTTCACTGATTTTGTACACATTTTTATTATATCTAGTGATTCTGGTGTTGTGTTAGGAGCTTCTATTATCTCATCACCTATTTTATATTCAATCGTTCCTATTCTAGATACTTGTTCGTTTAAAAGTTCTTCTAACAAATATGTTGTTGTAGTTTTTCCATTAGTTCCTGTTATTCCTATTATTTTCATTTTTTTTTGAGGCCAATCATAAAATTCAGAGGCTATCTCTCCTAATTTCTTTCTTAAATCTTTTACTAAAAAATATTCTATCCCTTCTTTTTTTTCTATTTCTTGCGAATGTAAAATACATTTAGCTCCATTTTCAATAGCTTTTTCTATATAGTCATGACCATTAAATTCTTTTCCTGTTAATGCTACAAAAATATCTCCCTCTTCTATTAATCTTGAATCATATTCTATTTTCTTATATTTATTTTTATTTATTTTTATATTTTCCATAAAACACTCCTTTAAAACAACTAATTTTAATTTTTATTTGTTTTAATTTTAACATATTTTTAATAAAAAAAGATACCAATAAATCAGTATCTTTTTTATTTTTTAATTATTGTTTTTTTATTTCTACTTTTATTATTATTTTTTATTAGATATTGACTCTACACCTGGTAAAGCTTTCCCTTCTAAATATTCAAGCGAAGCTCCACCACCTGTTGATATATGAGTAAATTTTTCTGCGTACCCAAGTTGAATTGCTGCTGCTGCTGAATCTCCACCACCTATTATTGTAGTAGCTCCTTTTAAATTAGCTATTGATTCACAAACACCAATTGTTCCCTTTGCAAAATTAGACATTTCAAATACACCCATTGGTCCATTCCAAATAACTGTTTTCGCTCCTGCAATTTCTTTTGCAAATAATTCAACAGTTCCAGAACCTACATCAAGCCCCATTACTCCATCAGGTATTGCATCTACTGAAACAGTTGAGAACTCTACGTCATTACTAAATTCCTTAACAGCTACAGTATCGAGCGGTAATATAAGTTTTCCTTTTCCTTTTAATAATAATTCTTTAGCTAAATCGATTTTGTCCTCTTCAACTAATGAATTTCCAATATTTTTTCCTTGAGCTTTTAAAAAAGTAAACATCATAGCTCCACCTACTAACACTTTGTCAGCTTTATCTAATAAATTTTCTATTACCCCTATTTTATCAGAAACTTTAGCTCCACCTAATATAGCAATTAGAGGTCTTTCTGGATTAGAAACTACTCCACCTATAAACTTTATTTCTTTTTCCATCAAAAATCCTGCTGCTGTCTTCCCTTCTCCAATATTGGCTGCTATTCCTACATTTGAAGCATGAGCTCTATGAGCAGTTCCAAAAGCATCATTTACAAATAAATCTCCTAAAGAAGCCCAATATTTTCCTAATTCAGCGTCATTTTTAGACTCTTTTTTCTCTACAAGATCTTCATATCTTGTATTTTGGAACATTACTATTTCCCCTTCTTTCATTTCATTTATAGCAGTTTCTAATTCTAATCCTCTAGTTACATTTATAAATTTTACAGGTTTTCCTAAAACCTCTGATAATCTTATAGCTACTGGAGATATATCTCTTTTTGCTAAATCTTCTTCTGTTTTAACTTTCCCTAAATGAGAGAAAATTATTGCCTTTCCACCATTATCTAAAACATATTTAATTGAAGGTAAAGCCTGTATTATTCTGTTTTCATCTGTTATTTTTCCATCTTTCATAGGAACGTTAAAGTCAACTCTCATTAATACTTTTTTCCCTTTTACCTCTAAGTCTGTTATTATTTTTTTCATTAAAATGAACCTCCAATTCTATTTTTTAAAAATAGCGGAACTTTACAGTTCCGCTATTTATTTTTTTATTATATTTTTTTTAAGAATAATTTAAACTTTTTAATTACTTGCTTAATTCAACAAAAAGCTTTAAAGTTCTTATTAATTGAGCTGTATAAGACATTTCATTATCGTACCAAGATACAGTTTTAACTAATTGCTTATCTCCAACAGTCATTACTTTTGTTTGAGTTGCATCAAATAAAGAACCAAATTCACAACCAATTATATCAGAAGATACTAATTCCTCTTCAGTATAACCAAAAGATTCGTTTGAAGCAGCTTTCATTGCAGCATTAATTTCTTCAACAGAAGTTGTTTTCTCTAAAACAGTTACTAACTCAGTTAATGAACCAGTTATTACTGGAACTCTTTGAGCAGCTCCATCTAATTTTCCTTTTAGTGCAGGTATTACTAATCCTATTGCTTTTGCAGCTCCAGTTGTATTTGGAACTATATTTGCAGCAGCAGCTCTTCCTCTTCTTAAGTCATTCTTTCCGTGAGGACCATCTAATGTATTTTGATCATTTGTGTAAGCATGTATAGTTGTCATTAATCCTTCAACTACTCCAAACTTATCTTGTAATACTTTTACCATTGGTGCTAAACAGTTAGTTGTACAAGAAGCTCCTGATATAACTGTTTCTGTTCCATCAAGTATATTGTGGTTTACATTGTAAACAACAGTCTTGATATCTCCTGTTGCAGGTGCAGAAATAACTACTTTCTTTGCTCCAGCAGCTATATGTAATTCAGCTTTTTCTTTTGCAGTGAATATACCAGTACACTCAAGAACTACGTCTACAGCTAATTGCCCCCAAGGTAAGTTTTTTGGATCTCTTTCTGCTACTACTTTAATAGTTTTTCCATTTACAACAAATCCACCTTCTACTATGTCGATAGTTCCGTTGAATCTTCCTTGTGATGAATCATACTTAAAAAGATGAGCCAAAGTTTTTGCATCTGTTAAATCATTTATTGCTACTACTTCAAACTCAGGATTATTTGCCATTAATCTTAAAGCTAATCTTCCTATTCTTCCAAATCCGTTTATTGCTACTTTAACTGCCATTTTGTTGCCTCCTAGTATTTTTAATAATTTAATATTATTTTAAAATTTATTTTAATTACTCTTAGATAATACTTTATACTACTAATTTTGTCAATAAACTTATAGATTTAATTTTAATCTTTAAATGATAAAAAATTATACTTTTAATATTTCTAACATATCTTTAGGGAGAGGTGCTTCTACAATTTTCAACATCTTTGTTTCAGGATCCAAATAATTTAATCTGTAGGAATGAAGCATTTGTCTTAGTGCTCTTTTATCCTTGCCCCCATAAAGCTCATCTCCAAGTATTGCAAACCCTTCTAGAGAAAGATGAGCTCTAATTTGATGAGTTCGTCCTGTAAAAAGTTCTGCTTCTACTAACGTTAAATTATTTTTTAAATCTCTTTCTAAAACCTTAACTATGGTTTTGGCATTTTGCCCACCATTCTCAACTGAAAGTTCAACTCTTCTAAGCTCATCTCCAATTTTCCCAATTGGTTTTTCAATTATATAAATATCCTCCGGCATTAAACCCAAGACAATAGCTTTATAGAATTTTTTTACTTCTCCGCTCTCTTGTAGAAATGACTGTGAATATGCATTTTTAGCCACAACAATTAAACCTGAAGTGTTCATATCCAATCTATTATAGAACCTTGGAATTTCATTCCCCATATTTAACTTCTGAAAATAATCTACAACACCATTAGCTAAAGTCATATCAACTTTTTTCTTAGTTGGATGTACTATTATAAAAGGTGGTTTATCTAATATCAAAAGATTTTTATCTTCGTAAGCTATTTTCAAATCCATATGAATAGGTTTTATTCCTGTTTCTTTTTTCTTTTCTACTACTATTAATTTATTAGGCTTTTTTAAATTTTTCATCTTTTTATCCAACCTTACTTTTTTTCCGTTTAGATAAACTTCAGCATTTCTTAAGCCACGTCTAGAATAGTTTTTGATATCTGTAAGATAATCACCAACTATATATCCCTGATATTCAGGTTCCACTGTAAATCTTTGCATAATTTTCTCCTAGATATCATTTTAAGATTTTGATAAAAAAAGAGAACTTAAGTTAGTTCCCTTTTTTCATTTTTTTAATTAATTAGATTTTACAGCTATTACCTCTATTTCTACCTTTACATCTCTTGGAAGTCTTGCTACCTCTACACAAGCTCTAGCAGGTTTTATCTCTCCTAAATACTCATTATACACTTCATTTATCAAAGCAAAATCATTCATATCTTTTATAAAAACTCCAGCTTTTACAACATCAGCAAGAGTGTATCCAGCTGCTTCTACAATAGCCTTTACATTTTCTAAAGACTGTCTAGTCTGTTCTTTTACATCTTCTGAAACAACAGCCATTGTTGCTGGAACAAAAGGTATTTGTCCTGAAACATAAAGAGTTCCATTTACTTCAACCGCTTGTGAGTAAGGACCTATTGCTCCTGGTGCATTTGGTGTATTTATTATTCTTTTCATAATTAAAAACCTCCTATTTTTTATTAATATTTACATACATATTATACTCTATTTATTTTGTTTTTCAATATTTTTTATTTAAAATGCTAACTAATATCTGTTCCCTAATAAACCCACAGTTTTTTTTATTTCTGTTATTTTATTTTGAGCTAAAAAGCGAGCTTTTTTAGTTCCTTGCAACAATATATTTTTTACATAATCTGGATTTTTTTCTAATTCTTCTCTTTTTTCTCTGGCTTCTTTGAAATACTCTAAAATAATCTCTAAAAGTTCTTTTTTACCATGACCGTACCCATAATTACCTTTAAGAAAATTTTCTTTCATTTTTTCTAATTGCTCTTTGGTTGCAAATAAAGAATATAATTTCGTTATATTATTATCAGGATTTTTAGGTTCTTCTAAAGGTGTAGAATCTGTTACAATACTCATAATTTGATTTTTAAGATCCTTTTTAGAGGCAAACATATTTATTGTGTTCCCATAGGATTTACTCATTTTTAGTCCATCTGTACCTGGAACTACAGCTAAACTTTCTATTATTAGTGGTTCAGGTAATTTAAATATATTTTCACCGTATTTTTCATTAAATTTAATTGCTATATCCCTTGTCATTTCCAAATGTTGTTTTTGGTCTTTTCCCACTGGAACTAAATCAGTATCATAAATCAAGATATCTGCTGCCATTAAAATAGGATAAGATAGCAGACCCATACTTGGAGAAATCCCTTTTTCTATTTTATCTTTAAAAGAATGTCCTCTTTCCATAAGAGCAACTGGAGTTAAATTTGATAATATCCAGTAAAGTTCAGTGTGTTCTGGAACGTCAGATTGTAAAAAAATAGTTGATTTTTCTGGATCTAGTCCTAATGCTAAATAATCTAAAATAATATCATATGAATTTTTTCTTAAAGACTCAGGGTTAGTAGAAGATGTTAAAGAATGGTAATCTGCTACAAAATACATACCTTCATACTGATTTTGATTATCTATAAACTGCTTTATTGCTCCAAAATAATTTCCCAAATGGAGAATTCCACTTGGTTGTATCGCTGACAAACTTCTTTTCATTAAATATACCCCCTCACATAACTTAATTTTTTATATAAATAATAACATACGAACAAATAAAGTTCAATCTATTAAATTTTATTTTAGTACTTTCAGTTTATTTTCTAGTCCTTAACTATTTTTAAAAGTATTTCCACTAACATTTCTCGCTGTGGTGATTTTGTCATGGGAATATGGTCTGAATCTAATGTATAATATTCCCATTTTCTTTTTTCTATTTTTTTCTTCATATTTTTTTTAGGTTCTACTAAATGCTCAAAATTAATTGAGTTTGTACAGTCTATAAAGACACCTGGGATTTTTTCTCCAGCTCCACTTAATTTTATCTTTTCAGTATAGGGTTTCCATGGCATATTTTTTATTAACTCTGAATTTTTCCCAAAATATTCCCAAGGTAAAAACCATCCCTGCCCCTCTCTATTTACAATTTTTAGAAGTTTATTTTTTTGCTTTTCACCAAAAATATCTAAAATAGATTCATTGTTTTCTAAAAAAAAGCTATCTAAATATATTTGTTTTTTTATTCTTTCAGATATTTTATCTACCACTCCAGATATTACAGCTCCCCCATAGGAGTGTCCTACTAAGTAAACATTTTCTAGATTATTATCAATTATAATTTCAACTATATTCTTTATATGACAACTTAAATCTATCTTATTATTTAAAAGATGATGATATTCACCTAATCCTGTTAAGGTTGGGCTATATACTTCATATCCATGAGTTTTTAGAAGACGACTTACATCTCTATATACCCATCCCCCAACTCCTGCTCCGTGAACTAATACAAATGTTCCTTTAGTTTTTTTTTCAACTCTTATATTCCAATTAATAGGAGCTTTATTTTTACTGATTAAAAATTTGTTAGTATTAACAAAATAATTTTTATTAAAAAAACCTCTATTAGCTGATAATGGACTAGGATGAACTCCTTCAATAATAAGATGATTTTTATTTTTTATTAATTTTGATTTTAATTTAGCTTGATTTCCCCATAAAATAAAAACAACCGAATCTTCTTTTTTTCCAATTAAATTTATTATTTCATCAGTAAACAACTCCCACCCTTGTTTTGCATGGGAATTTGCCACTCCTTCTCTAACTGTTAATACTGTATTTAGTAAGAATACTCCTTGTTCAACTAAAGAGAGCAAATTACCATGATTTGGAACAACAAATTTTTCATTAGTATCTCTATACTCAAGTTCTAATTCTTTATAAATATTCCTTAGTGAAGGAGGTATTTTAATATTTTCATTTACTGAAAAAGCAATCCCATTCCCTTGATTTTCACCGTGATATGGGTCTTGTCCTAAAATAACAACTTTTATATCATTAAATTTAATTTTATTAAAAAGATTAAAAATATTTTCTTTTTTAGGAAAAATATTTTCATTTTTATATTCATACTCTAAAAAATTCATTAAATTTATAAAATAATCTTTTTTTAATTCTTCTTGAAGTAACTTTCTCCAAGATTCTTCTAAGTTTATCTCTAACATGGCTTCCTCTTTTTAGATTATTATTTCCTTTCCTCTATTATATATTCTCTGATTACTACTTCCTCTTAGCTTTAGATTTAAATTTTTCAAGCTTTTTTCAAATCTTCCCTCAATTAGATAATCTATCATCTGAACAACATCCACAGTTGTAAAGTTTAGCACTTCTTCAATAGTATAACCTGTCCATAAATATATATTTTTTTCTGGAAATTTTTCATTAATTTTTTTTATTAATTTTATTGCTGCATCTCTATTTTTATAATAAAAAGGATCGCCACCTAAAAAACTAACATTTTTATGTCTTGATTCTTCAATAATTTTTAATATTTTTTCTTCTGAATAATTTTCTCCATCTTCATAGTTCCATGTAGCAGCATTCCAACAGTCCTCACATCTATGGTCGCACCCTTGAAACCATAATGTCAAAGTAAACCCTGTAACGGAATTTATACAGTCATTTCTATGAATCTCAGCTATTTTCATTTTATCTCCCAATCAATATTTCAATAAAATATCACTATTTAACATGTACATTTCTTTTATCAATTTCTTTCATTCTACCTGTTATTGCTTTTCTTTCTGCTAGATTTGACAAATAACCACAAGTTCTTTTAATTACTGAAAGTTTTTTAGCATTTGTATTACCACATTGAGGACAAGTATATGTATTGTTATCAAAATTATATTTTATTTCACCTTCATATTTACAAGCATAACACTTATCATTTCTTACATTAAATCCTTGATATTCAATTCCAACTTCATGTCCATATTCAATTAGTTCTAAAATTGCTTGAGTATTATTTTTAACAAAACCAATTTCAGAATAGTCTATATTACCACCAGAAGAATATGGAATAAAAGGTGCTTCTATTTTCAATTTTTCAAATGCATCTATTTCTAACTCAGAAGAAAAATGATATGAATTTGTATAATACCCTCTTTCACTTAGCCAACTAGGCATCATATTTGAAAAACTCTCTAAATCTTTTTTATAAAAATTATGAACCAAAGCTTCTGCAGGAGTTCCATAAAGACTCAAAGGCATATTATATTTTATTTTTATTCGCTTTACTTCTGTATCTAAAAACTTCATAATTTCTAATCCTAACTCATGACCTTCTGGATCTTTTATTGTTTTCCCCCCAGTTAGTAGTCTTACTGCATCATCAATTCCTACATATCCATATGAAATTGAAGCTTTATCTGTTCTACAAATTTTTTCTATTGTTTCATCATTTTTTAACCTTGCTATGGCTCCGTAAACAAAAAGAACAGGGGCTTGTTCTGCTTTTAATTGTGTTGAAAAATTAAATCTATAAACTACAGCCTCCTCAATTATTTCAGAAGCTTCTTTTAATAACTTAAAATATTCTTCTTTCAATTTTTTTAAATCTTTATTTTTATCAATTACTTTATATTTTTCCAAAGCTTTAAGTGCTGGTTGTACTAAATTAATAGTTTGAACTCCTATGTTAAACCTTCCATAGTTAAGAGGTTTTCCATTTTCTAAATAGTCATGGTTAACTCTACTTCTACACCCCATTCTTGCATATGTTTTTCCTTTATTATAATCTTCTTTTGAATAGTGCAAAATATCTGGGTAGTAACATTTACTAATGCATTCACTTGCAAGCTCAGTAAGATGAAAATATTTATCGCCTTTTTTAAGATTTAAACCATCTACAACAATATAATTTATTTTAGGAAAAACAGCTAATTTCCCCTCTTTTCCTAATCCTCTTTTTCTAATTTCAAAATATGATTTTATAATCTCTTCACTTTCCCAAGAGGTTGGTATTGTAAACATAATAGTACTAAATGGTGTTTGACTTGCTGAACTTATTGAGTTAGTTTGATATTCATAGGTTTGACAAGCATCATATATATTTTTTGTTGTTTTCTTTTTAGCATACTCAAAGGGTTTTTTCATTTTTTCACGTAATAAAACATTAGAAGAAGATATCTCTCCAAACTCATTATTATACTCAATATCTAATAAATATATAGCGTCTTTAAAGTTTTTAACAAAATTCTTTTTAGCATATTTGGCTAGTATTTCATTAAAATCTCCAATGGATATTCCTCCGTATTGTTGATGAGCAATATTAGCTACTATTTGACTTGTAACTGTTGAAGCAACTTCAACACTTTTAGGCTCTTCTATATCTGCGTTGTTTATTTTGGTCCCGTTTTCTAGCATATCTTTTAAATTAAAAATACAGCAATTTGTCATGGGAGTTCCGGCATAATCCATGTCATGATAATGAATTGTTTTCATCTCATGAGCTTTTAATACTCTTGGTGGTAGATGCTTCAAAGCTAGGTGTTTACTATACTCTCCAGCTATTAAGTCTCTTTTTACATTGGGAAGTGATGAATCTTTATTTGAATTTTCAGAAGAACCAATTTCCATTATTTCATTCATTGAAATTACCATTTCATTTAATTTTAATCTTTCTTGAGCTCTCACTGCTCTATAGGAAATATAGTGCTCTGCTACATTTTTAAATGGTGAATTTTGTAATTTTTTAACTACAATATCCTGTATTTCTTCAACTTGTAACTCTTTTTTCTTAAGTTCTTTTTCAATTGACTCTATTATTTCATCAACTCTTTCTTTAGGAAATTTTTCTTTCATAGCTTGAAACGCTTTAGACATTGCTACAAATATTTTTTCCCTATCAAAATCTACTTTTTTTCCATTCCTTTTTATAATTTTATTAGACATAAGTTTTCCCCTCTTTTTTCATATTAATTAAAATAAAAACAAGATATAGTGTTTGAAATAAAATTCCTTACTATATCTTGTACACCATAAAATGTTTTTCGTCAAATTCTTAATATCAATACTAACTATATATTTTTATTTATAGAGGATATTTTACCCTTTAATTTTTCTCATTTTTAGTACAATTTGGAAATATTTTTGTCATTCCACATGCTGAGCATTTAACTCTGCATTCTGGAGTTAAATTTACTTCTTTTGCTTCTTTATATTCTTTTTTTAAAAATTCTTTAGAAACTCCAATATTAACTATGTCCCATGGTAAAACATCCTCTAGTTGTCTCTCACCTAGATATTTTTTACTATCTATTCCTAATTCTGACATAGCTTCTTCCCAAATAATAAAATTATCTCTATAATCATCTAATTTAGCACCTTTTTTCCATGCTAGCTCTACTAATTCACCAATTTTTTCATCACCACGAGAAATCATTCCTTCAAGATAAGATTTTTTCATATTGTGAATTTTTAAATTGCAGACTTTTGATTTGTCAAAAAGATTTCTAAGCAAACTATGTTTTCTTTTCATCTCATCAAAATCCATCTGTTTATGCCACTGAAATGGTGTGTGAGGTTTAGGGACAAAATTAGAAACACTAACTGTTATACTAATTCTTTTAGAAATTTCACGACAAGCTAAGGCTACTTTATTAGTTAAGTCATAAATTCCTATGACATCTTCGTCGGTTTCAAAGGGAAGTCCTATCATAAAATAAAACTTAAAACTTTGCCATCCTGCTTTCATAGCAGCTATTGCTGTTTCCATAATTTCTTCTTCTGAAACACCTTTATTTATAACATCTCTCATTCTTTGAGAACCAGCTTCAGGTGCAAAGGTAAAACTTGGTCTTTTTCCACCACTAATTTCTTCTGCTGTTTTTACAGAATCAACATTCATTCTTAAAGAGGGTAGTGATATTGATAAATTTTTATTTTCAGGTTTAATTTTCAAAGCGTTTATAAGCTCATCTATATTAGAGTAGTCACTACTACTTAAAGATGACAACGAAACTTCTGTATAACCTGTATTTTTAAGCATTTTTTCTATCAATTCTAAATTTTTCTCTAAACTTCTTTCTCTAAGTGGTCTATATACTATTCCCGCTTGACAAAATCTACAACCTCTTGTACAGCCTCTTTGAATTTCAACTGTGGCCCTATCATGGACTATCCCCATAAATGGCACTAATTGGTCGTCGTAGTACGACGTATTATTAAAATCTTTTACTATTGCTCTATTTATATTTTTTTTACCCTTGTGTAATGAAGGAATATAAACTCCATCTAACTCTTCAATTCCTAATAGCTTTTCTTTTTTATTTTTACTTTTATTAATTACCATTCTTCTAGCTATTTCTGGCATGGTGTCTTCTCCATCACCTATAACTATAAAATCAAAAAAACTCTCCATTATAGAAGGGTTCATCATACAAGTTCCCCCACCCATTATAAGGGGGTATGTTTCACCTCTATCTTTTGCTTTAAATGGTATACCAGCTAAGTCCAGAGCATTTAAAACATTTGGGTAACTCATTTCATATGACAAAGAAAATCCTATTATATCAAATTCTTTTAAAGGTGTTTTTGTTTCTAAAGAAAACGAGGAAATTTTTTCCCGTCTCATGATTTCTTCCATATCAGAATTTGGAGAAAAACCTCTTTCTAAATAGAAATTGTCAACTTTATTCATTATGCTATAAAGTATTCTAAATCCTAAATTCGACATTCCAACCTCATATATATCAGGAAAAAATAAACACATATTTGTTATATATTTTTCTTTATGTACACTATTTATCTCATTCCCTAAATATCGCGCTGGTTTTTCTATATACAAAAGATGTTTTTTTATATCTACAATCATTTCTTCTCCTTATTTCTTTATTCATCATCTAGTTTTTGAAAAATACTCATGTTTTCATCATACTCTTTTGTATGATGATTTTTACATAGTACTGCTAGTTCTATATTAATTTTTTTTAGTTTTCTATAACTTATTTCAGAATGTTTCTCTAATTTTTTATCTCCAACTAAAACTTTTTTTACTCTTTTAAATAATCCAATTTTTTCTTTTCCACAATCATGTAAAAGGGCTAATTTTTGATATTGCTTGTTATTTTTCAGTTCTTCTTCTAACAATATTTTTTTTAAAATTATATAACCATGTATCCTATCATATTTTATCATATTTATATATATTTCAAATTCTTTTAAATTTAGGATTTTTTTTATTTCCCCTTCCCACTCTTTATTATATTCTCCAAATATATATGTATAAAGCTGTTTTATTCGTGATATAACTTTTGATGTAATCATTTAGACCTCATTTTAATTTACCAAAACTTTTCCATTTCTCTTACCACTATATTTCCATATTTTTTTTTGAGTTTTTTTATAACATTTCCGTTCTTTCCAACAAAATCAGTTTTTTTACCTTTTTTAACATAAAAAATAAGGGCAGAGTCACCTATTCTTTCAACCTTTAATACACTATGAATTAAAAATTGTATTTCTAATTTTTCTTCTGGGCTTAGTGTTATATCCTCTTCAATTTTATTTTTATCTAGTATATCATTATTAGGAGTAATCAACATATTTTTAAGTTTTTCTTTTAAATATGATTTTTCCATAGTTAAATATTTCCCTGGAAGTACTGTTACAGTACCATTTAATATGTAACTTGCCATTATTCTAACTTGTTTTGGCATAAAAGAATTTCCTATAAAATTTAATTTTCCTTCTGAATAAGTTATTAATACAGTTCTTTCATGCTCTTTCAGTCCCAATCCTTTTGAATCTGTAAATTTACTCATATTACGTGTACCTGAGTGCTCTCTACATCTTTTTTCTATCTCTTCTAGTGAATTTTTTATTTTATTTTCTGGATAAGAGTATATATATTCTCTTTTTTCTATTAGCTCTGGAAATTCTAAGTTAGGAAATGTTTTTGCTATTTCTTTTATTTTTAAAAATTCTGAATTTTTATTAAATTCTTTTTTTAAGTTTTGCAAATTTCCACTGTATAAGCTACTAACATAAAGAATGTTTTCATTAGCACTAACTTTTGCATCTGTTCGTCCTGCTTGCTGAACCCCTTTTGCCCAAGTAAATCCTAGTTTTTCAGTGATAGCTTTAAAGGTACCTTTAACTGTTTTTTTATCTGTCATTTCATCAAAACAGTGAAATTTAGTCCCTTCATATGATATATAAAACATAAAACCAAACTTTTCATTTTTTTCTAATGCTCTTAAATTTAATTTCATTTTTCTCCTATCTATCCCTTACTTTAACTATATGATGTTTTCTACACCTCGCTTCATAGCTTTCAGAAGCACCTACCATCACGATTGGATCATCAGAGTACGCCGGTTCCCCGTTAACTAACCTCTGAGTTCTTGATGCTGGACTTCCACAAACCATACAAATAGCACTAAACTTATCTATAAATTCTGCCCTTGCTAATAGTTTGTCCATAGGACTAAATGGAGCACCTTTAAAATCTTGGTCCAATCCTGCAACAATGACTCTTTTTCCTTCATCTGCCATTTTATCGCAAAACTCAACTACTTTTTCACCAAAAAATTGAATCTCATCTATGCCTATAACTTCCACATCATTATAATTAGTTTTAACTAAACTATACATATCCTCTACAGTTTTTACTGGAATAGCTTCTATATAATTTTGGCTATGTGATGCAACTTTACTTTCATTATATCTCATATCAGAAGCATGTTTAAATACAACCATCTTTTGATTTGCATATTTAACTCTTCTTAACCTTTTTATTAATTCTTCACTTTTTCCAGAAAACATACTTCCAGTAATGACTTCAATCCATCCCATATGCTCATTATAAAACAAACGCATAAAACACCTCACACATATATTAAAATTTGTAGTTTTCAATATAAATATTATACCATAATTTTAGATTTTATTTTTATTTTTTAAAATAATTTAATTAAAATAAAAAAAACTGACTCAATAATAAAGAGAATCAGTTATTTATATTGAAAATTTTATACTAAGTTACTTTTTTTTAAATAATTATTATCGTTTCCATAGATGTATATAACTGAACCATTTTTTATTGTATCGATAACTTCTTTATTCATTTTTTTAGGAAGTGCAGGGCAACCAAAACTTCTCCCTATACGCCCTTGAGCATCTATCATAGCTGTACTTACATAACTAGCTCCGTGAATAACAATAGAACGGTCTTTAGCTTTATCATTTATTCCTGCTTCTAACCCATTTAATCTCATAGAGTAACCATTTCTTCCATTATAAGTATTTTCTGTTAAATAGAAACCTAAAGAACTTTTTTTAGAATTTGATTTATTGGAAAAAGATGTTGCTATATTTCCTCCACTTTTAGTTCCATGTGCTACATAGGATTTTATTACAGTTTTTTTATTCTTTAAATCAATAACATAAAACCGTTTTTCTGATGAAGGTTTTGAAAAATCTATTATTGTTAATAGTTTTTTTTTCTTATTATCTATTTTTGAGTATCCTTTTAATGCAATTTTAAAAACTTTAAAGTCAATTTCTTTCTCTAAATTTAAATCTTTATATAACCTTTCCACTGAAGATAATTCTTTTGACTTTAAAGTTCGTTTTTCTATTTTTTTTGAAAAAGCTGTATTACTAAAAATAAAAACACTAAAAAACAATATTAATATTTTCTTTATTTTCAAAACTAGTTCACCTCCTAACAATTTAGAATAAAATAGCATTATAAATTTTATTCAATTACAAAAACTAAAGTTTTATTTATTCTGCTCCAATCATATATAAATTTAGCGTGAGAAGTCGCATTTCTAACACACATATGAGAGCTTGGTTTTGTCCCTAATGACCACATATACTCTATATGTTCTGTTGCTGGCAATTTTACTGGAACACCGTGTAAATATGCTCCTGCTGAAAATCTACTAGCATAAGGAGCTGAGCCATCTATCTCTTCCTTACTACCATCTTTTAAATATAACATCTCTAATAATTTCCCTTGAATCACATAGATACCAAGGGGAGTTGCAAATTTATGCGGGGCTTTTTCTAGGCCAGTGGTAATCGGATTCATACTTCTCACTTTCCAAATATTATTCACATTATCCATAGTGCAAATATTCTGATTTTTTCTATCTATAACAATAACTTTCTTAAACTCTAAAGTTTTTATTCCCTTTACATACCTTTTTGGAACAAGCCAAACTCCTTCTATTTCAAGAGTTTTTATTTTTACAAAATCATCACCTGTTTCTACTATAGAGACAAGAACACCATCTCTTGCATATCTTTCAGGTATTTCAATTTCATTTTCATTATATAAAGGAATACCTTGATTTCGTGTTACACCAAAACTATCCCTTATAGTTCCGTATTTATCCTTAGTTAAATTTTTAACTAAGGGTGGTAGTTTATTATAGTTTCTATAATTTTTTAAAACTCCAAAATTGCTATTTTCATTTTGAAACATTACTAAATCATCTATTTTATTCGAAATTTTATCCCACTGAAACTCTCTTTTTTCCTTTGAAACTGTATATGTATCTTTTAATGTGTGTTTTTTATAAGTTAGTGCTTTTTCTATATTAGCTGTCATTATATTCAATGAAAGCATTAAAAAAAAACATATATATTTTAATATTTTTATAACGTAACCCCCCATCCAAATATAAATGACTCAGTATATTAAATTAATTTTTACTATTTCTAACCCAAGGTGGTAAATCTAAATCTGATTTTATTGAAGTAGATTCTGATTTTTCAATTTGTATCTCTTCACTTTTCTTAGCATCAATACTTATAAATGGTTCATTTTTTTCATTTTCATCTATAAATTTATTAGCTATTATTGTAACTTGAACTGTGTCTCCATAATCCTCATCTATTATTAATCCGAACATTACATCTTCAGTAGCTTTACCTGCAGTATCTCTAATCATATCTGATATTGTACTTGACTCTTGTAAAGTTACAGAAGAAGAACCTGTTATATTAATAAGTATTTTACTTGCTCCATTTATAGATTTCTCTAGTAAAGGTGATTGTAATGCTTTTTCTGTTGCCTTTACAGCTCTATTTTCACCTGACCCTTCACCAAAACCGAGAACAGCAATTCCTGAATCTTGCATCGTTGCTTTTATATCTGCAAAATCTAGATTTATCAATCCGTTACCTATCATTAAATCTGCCACACCTTTAATTCCTATTTTTAATATATTATTAGCTTCTTTAAAGGCATTTAACATAGTAATCGTCTTATCTGGTAATTCAAATAGTTTATCATTTGGAATAATAACTAGAGCATCAACACATTTTTTTAATTCTTCTATCCCTAAATCTGAATTTGTTTTTCTTTTTTTCCCTTCAAAACCAAATGGTCTTGTAACTACCCCAACTGTTAAAATCCCTAATTCTTTTGCTACTTTTGCTATAACTGGAGATGACCCTGTTCCTGTCCCCCCACCCATTCCAGAAGTTATAAACAACATGTCTGTATCTTCTAGTAAAGCCTTTAGTCTTTCTATATCCTCTTCTGCTGCAAGTTTTCCTATTTCTGGATTTGCCCCTGCACCTAATCCTCTTGTTAGTTTTTCCCCTAACTGAATTCTTACATCTGCTAAGGATTTATTTAAATCTTGAGCATCAGTATTGGCTGCAATAAATTCAACTCCAATAACACCACTTTCTATCATGTCATTAATTGCGTTTCCTCCAGCTCCCCCAGCTCCTATAACTTTGATTTTTACTTTTCCTTCATTGATTACCATATTTATTCCTCCTATTTTATATATAATTTGATAACCAATCTACAATTGGCTTGAAAATACTTTCTTTTTTTTCTTTTTTATTTCTTTCTGTACAGTCGTCATCTAATAATTCACTTAGTTCTTCTATTTCTTTATTCTTTTTTTCTTTTATTTCCATATATTTTTGTTCTTTTATCTCATTTTCTCTTATTTTTTTTTCTTCATCTCTCACAGTTTCTATTAATATTCCAACTATACTAGCCATAGATGGTTCTGTTTTCTCTAAGCCTTTCATAGGTTCAGGGGATTTTTTAGTAACTTTATATCCGGTTTCCAGTGCTATTTTTTTTATTAATTCTTCTAGTACCACTGCACCACCTGTTATTACTATTCCTTTTCCTAAATAACCATTAAATCCTGATTCCTCTATTGTTTGAACTATAAATTTAACTATATCCTCTGTTCTAGCATCAATAATTGTTTTAATATATTGAATAGTAAAGGCTTTTCCACTTTCTGTTAGTATTTTTTCATCTAAAACATTTTTATTTTTAAGCTTTTTTAAAATATCAAAAGCTTCTTCTTTAGGAATTTCTAAAATATAGCTAATATCATTTATATAGTGCATACCACCTAAAGGAATTGATTTAGAATATATTAATTTTCCATTTTTGAACATTAGTATATCTGTAATACCTTCTCCTATATCAATTAAAGCAACTCCCATATTTTTTTCTTCTTCATTTAATACAGATTCAGAAGAACCATAAGAATTCAGAACAAGTTTCTCTAATGTAAGACCTGCTCTATTTATCACTTCCTCATAACTTATATAGTCTAATTCGTTTATACATATCATATGAATATCTGCTTGTATTTCTTTTCCAACTATTCCTGATGGATTTTTAATTATTCCTGAATTATCAACTCTTATATTATATAATTCTTTTTTTATTACTCTTTCATCTTTAGGTAACAGTTCTTTTTCTGCTTCTAAAAATAACTCTTCAATTTCACTTTCTCCAATTTCACATTCTGAAAAAATAATTTTTTTATTTATTGTCCTAGATTTTATATTTGGACTGCTTATTCCTGCTATAACACTTTCAATTTTTAAATCCATTTTATTTTCTGCATCAAATATAGCAGTTTTAATCGAATTTGTCAAGTTTTCAGGGTTTTCAACTACTGATTTTTTTAACCCTAAAGTGGATGACTCACTATAACCTATAACTTTTATTTCTTCAGTATCTTCTGATAGTTCTCCTGTAAGAACTCTGATCCTAGAGTTTCCAATATCTACTATAGTTTTCATAATAGTTTTATTTTTTTCCATCTTTATCATCTCCTGTACTCTTAACTACATAACCATCAAATCTCAAATCTATATACTCAATTTTTTTATTTTTAGATAGATTTATAAAAAGTTCTCTTAAAACATTATATTTTTCAGTTAATACCTCTTCATTTGTTTTTATAACTGTGTTACCACTTATTGAAAAGTTTACTTCTTTAGAGTTTTCATAATAAATTTGTGATATCATTTGTAGTAAATTTTCATCTTTTATTTTGGTTAAAATTTTTATAACTTCTGCAATTTCATTTTCATTCTCAATAAATATTACTGGTAATTCTTTTATTTTATCTTCATTTATAAAAGAGTATATTTTCCCTTTTGAGTCTATTGAATAAATCTCTTCTTGAATTTTTACATAGTACTCTGGTTTTTTTTGATTTATCTTAATATTAATTTTTCCGATTTCACTAAATTCAACATCTACTTCTTCAATCCTTATATCTTTTTTCAACTGTTTTTCCAATAAATCAGTATCAACTTCCCAAATATTTTTTTCATAAAGCTCAGTTGCTAATTTAGAAGCTTCATTTTTCACTAAAGAAAATTGACCTAAAAAAGAAATTTCTTTAATTTTAAAAACAGGATTATATATGTAAGATGTTTCTATTTGATATATTGAAAATATTGAAAAAAATATAAATATTGAATTTAAAAATAGCTTCAATCAAATCTCTCCTTTTATGAACATTTTTTATTTTTTAAATGTTTCAACCATTTTTTTTACTATATTATCAAAGGTATATCCTTTTATTGTTCCTAAATCAGGTATTAAACTTGTTTCTGTCATTCCTGGGCAAGTGTTTACTTCTAAAAAATAACATTTTCCATCCTTTAGCATAAAATCACTTCTAGAAATTCCTGCTAGTCCTAGCTCTTCATGAATTTTTACAGCTGATAAAACCGCTTCATCATAAGCACTTTTTACAATTTTAGCTGGAACCTCATGTACACAACCTCCATCAGAATATTTTGCCTCAAAATCATAAAGTTCATTGGAGTATTTTATTCTTAGAACCCCTAAACTTTCACCGTTCATGACTCCAGCAGTAAGTTCTTCCCCTTTTATGTATTGCTCTATTATTTTTTTACTATTTCCTAGTTTTTTTATTGCATCTTTTGTTTCTTGTAAATTTTTACAAATAAAAATTCCAAAACTAGACCCTTCTTTTGCAGGTTTTACTATTACAGGATAATCATTTATTTCCTCTGGAGAATTATAATTTTTTGCTACTCTTATTCCTATAGATTCAGCTATTTTTTTAGTATATATTTTATCCATTGCTATTGCACTAGCAGTAACCCCTGACCCTGTATATGGTTTTTTTAAAATATCTAAAACAGATTGAACTCTTCCATCTTCTCCGTATTCTCCATGAAGTGCTAAGTACGCTAAATCATACTTATTATCAATAAAAGCTTGTAAAAAATTTTCTTCTTTCAAATCTACTTCAAAAGCATCATATCCTTGTTTTTGTAGACTTTTTAATATAGCTTTTCCACTTTTCAAAGATATTTCTCTCTCAGATGAAATACCACCCATAAATACTGCTATTCTTAAATTTTTATTTTCATTATTCATTTATTATAACTATCTCCTCTTCTAAATTTATACCTGTTTTATTTAGAACTTCTTCTTTTACATAAGTTATAAGATTTATTATATCTTCATAAGAAGCATCACCTAAGTTTACTATGAAATTAGGATGTTTTTCTGATACTTGTGCATCACCTATTCTATAACCTTGAACCCCAGACTTAATAATCAACTTAGCTGCAAAATTATCTTTAGGATTTTTAAAACTACTTCCTAAATTAGGTAGTTCTAATGGGTGTCTTGTTTCTCTTTTTTTCTGTATCTCAAGTATAGTCTCTTTTTTAAATCCTTTTTCAAATTTGAAACTAGCTGAAATTACAACCCATTTTTTTTCTTGTATCTCTGTATTCCTATATGAAGTTTTAATATTTTCTTTTTTAATTTTTTTAATTTTTCTATTTTCATCTAGAACTTCAATTTCTAAAATGCAATCAAATATTTCACTTCCATAAGCCCCGCCGTTCATATAAACTAAGCCACCAACTGTTCCAGGTATCCCAGATAAATTTTCTAACCCAGATAAGTTTTCTTTTTCCATATAACTTATTAAATCTGAAAATTCAACTCCAGCCTGAACTTCTATAATATTTTCTTCAATTTTGTTTATTTTATTTAATTTTTTTAAAGATAAAAAATTTGTATTTAATTCTCCATCTTTTATTAAAGTATTAGTTCCATTTCCAATAATAAAAATATTACTATAATTATCTAAAATATTTTTTATTTCTTCTTTGTTTTCCACGATAAAATAATTTTTTGCAATTCCACCAACTTTCATATTTGAATGTTCTTTCATCAAATGATTTTTTATAATTTTCATTATCTTTTCACTTCCATATTCTCAACTATTTTATGAGCTAATTTAGAAATATCTCCAGCACCCATAAATATGTATACTAGATTTTCTTTATTTGAATAAATATATTCTTCTATTTCTTTATTGTCTAAAATTATTTTTGTATTACTATGTCCTATTTTATCTTTTAGTTTTTCCAGTGTAATATTGTGTATATTTTTTTCTCCAGCAGAATAAATTGGTAAAATATATAGTTCATCTACTCCATGAAAAACTTGCTTAAATTCTTCTAGTAAAAAATTAACTCTACTGTATCTATGAGGTTGAAATATTCCTACAATTTTTTTTGTTTCTATACTTTTAGCTGCTTGTATCGTAGCTTTTATCTCAGTTGGATGATGAGCATAATCATCAATAATTTTTATTTGCTCATTATATAAAACATCATATCTTCTCTTTGCACCTTTAAATGCTAATATTTTATTTTTTAGCTCTGTTTCCTCTACTTTAAATTTATTTGCTAAATATATAACTGGTAACGAATTTGCTATATTATGATTTCCAGGAACACTCAGTGAAAATCTTCCTACATCTTTATTGTTTATTACTACATTATACCTTGTTTTTTCGTTTTCAACAATAATATTTTTAGCATAAATATTTACATCTTGTGTTTTTATAGAATAAGTTATAATGTTTTTTCTATTTTTTATTAATTCTCTAATATTAGAACAATCATTACAAGCTATTATCTCTTTTGTTGTTTGGTCCATAAATTTAGAAAAAGATTTTTTTATATTCTCTAGTGACCCATGATTTTCCAAATGATCAGCTTCTATATTTGTTATTATGGAGTATGAAGGTTTCATAAATAAAAAAGAATTATCACTTTCATCTGCCTCAGCAACAAAATATTCTGATAGACCTGGTTTTGCATTAGAACCAATTTCTGGAAGTATCCCTCCTACTACTATAGTGGGATCTTTACTTAATATAGCTGAGCCTAACATTGAGCTTGTAGTTGTTTTTCCATGAGTTCCTGCCACTGCTATTCCAGTTTCATTATTTAGAAGTTCTGCTAATAACTCCCCTCTTTTTATTATTTTAATATTGTTTTTTATAGCATAGCTGTATTCAGGATTACTCTCTTTTATTGCACTTGAAGCTATAACGGTATCTACTCCTAACATATTTCCTGAGTTATGCTCACTATAAACAGTTATTCCTATTTCCTCCAAACTTTCTGTCACATAACTTCTAGATAAGTCAGCTCCAATTACATCGTACCCTTTTATCTTCATAATTTTGGCTAGTCCACTCATGCCAATCCCATTTATACCTATGAAATATATTTTTTTCATTCATTCCTCCAAATATCAAGCTCTTCAACTATTTCATCAGCTGAATTTTTTTTCTTTAAACTTTTAACTTTTGAACTCATTAACTCTAAGCTCTCATTATTCATAACAAGTTCTAAAGCTTTCTCAACTGCTAAATTAGCCTCGCTATTTTTATATACATAGGTTGCTGATAATTCCTCTAAAATTTTGGCATTTTCATATTGTCCAACTTTTATTGAGTTATAAGGAATTAAAATAGATGGTTTTTCCAACTCAATTATTTCTGATATAGTTAATGCCCCTGCCCTACATAGTACTAAATCAGCAGCAGCCATAATATTTATTATATTATTAAAATATGGTTTTACTATATCGTTAATTTTTAGTTTCTCTATTTTTTTTATTAATTTATCATAATTATCTTCCCCAGTTGCCCAATATATTCTTAATGATTTATTTTCATAAATTTTACTCCAGACATTTACTATAGCAGTATTTATATCTTCTGCTCCTAAACTACCACCTGTTATTAGTAATATTCTCTCATTTTCTTCTACTTTTAAACGTTCTCTTTCTAATTCTCTATTAATCCCTTCAATCTCTTTTCTTAAGGGGTTCCCTGTTACTAAAAGTTTTTTCTCATATTTAATAGGAATATCATTAAAAGTTGATTCAAATGCTAGAAAAAGTTTTTTTGAAAATTTATAAAAAATTTTATTAGTAAGCCCTAAATTAGCATTTTGTTCTTGCAAATATATTTTTTTTCTCAATATTATACCTGCTAAAATAGTAGGTATAGAAATATAGTTTCCAAACCCTATTATAGCATCTGGTTTCTCATTATATACTATTTTTATTGCTTTAAATACAGAAATCAACAATAAGAATATTTTTTTTACTGTCTTAGGGGGATAAACCTCTAACCCTATAAATCTATAGCCTAACTCAGGAACTATTTTCTTTTCCATTCGAGAGGAACTTCCAATAAAGAGAACTTCTGCATTTCTTTCTTTTAATTTATCAGCAACTGCTAGAGCGGGATATATATGACCACCTGTCCCACCTGTTGTTAGAATAATTTTTTTCATTTATCCTCCAAAATATAACCTTATCATTTTTTTAAATTCTTTTCCTCTTTCCTCATAATTTTTAAACTGATCATAACTAGAAGTAGCTGGGGAAAAAAGTATATTATTTTTTTCATTTAAATTTAATCTGTCCTTTAAAGATACAATACAATTTTCAAGATTTTTCAAATCGAATATTTTTTCTTTTTCAAACCCTATTTTTTCTAATTCCTTTATTATTAGAGAACTGTTTTCCCCAATTAAATAAACTTCTTTAGCAAATTGTTTTATTAATTTAGCTAAGGGTAGTAAGTTTAATTTTTTATCTTTTCCACCGCAAATTAAAATACTATTTGGATAAGCTTCTAATGCAAACTTAGTTGAATCTATATTCGTTCCTTTAGAATCGTTTATAAAAGTTATTTCATTTGTTTTAAAAAAATCTTCTAATCTATGTTCAATTGATTTTGTTGAACATAAAAATTTTTCTAATACCTCATTTTTTATTCCTATAATTTTTGCAACTGCAGCTACAAACATCATATTTTCTAAATTATGTTCCCCTTTTAAAGATAATTTATCTATATCTATTATTTTAGTTTCATTATATATTAAACCATTATTTTTTACAAATATATCAGAATTTTCAGTTTTGTTTTTAGAAATTTTAATTTTTTTGCTTTTCACTCTATGTATACGTTTTATACTTTCTTTATCATCTAAATTTATCACAAAATAATCTTCTTTAGTTTGGTTGTTTGCTATATTAAACTTAACATCATAATACTCATCTAAACTAGTGTATCTATCAATATGATCTGGAGTTAAATTAATTACTAAAGCAATATCAGCTTTAAACTCTTTTAAATTTTCAAGTTGAAAAGAACTTAGTTCTAATACAACATAATCTAGTTTCTCATTTTTTAAAACTATCTCACCAAAAGCTTTACCTATATTTCCACAAGGTTCCGCTTTCATCCCTGAAAAATTAATAAGTTCTGCTATTTTTGCTGTTGTAGTCGTTTTTCCATTAGTTCCTGTTATTGCTATTATTTTAGTTAGAGGTGATTTTTTTTTTAATTCTCTATAACTTACTTCGATTTCATTTATAACTTCTATATTTTTTTCCAATGATTTTTTTACTATTTCAACATATGGAATTCCTGGACTTTTTACAAATAAAGATATTTCATCTAAGATTTTTATAGCCTCTGAGGAGCTCATTCCAATTTTATCATCAACTAAAACAACTTCATAATCATTTGTTTCTAAAATTTTCATTGCACTCATTCCACTTATTCCAGCTCCAAAAACAATTGCTTTTTTCATTTTACACCTCGTAAATTTACTTGATATAACTATAACCACGGCTGTATTCCGTGGTTATTTTTTACTTAATTAGATTATCCCTCTAAGTCTTATTAAACCTAAAGCTATAATTCCAAACATTATTGCAATTATCCAAAATCTCATAGTTACTTTCGTTTCTGGTTGCCCTCTTAATTCAAAATGATGGTGTATTGGTGCCATTTTAAACACCCTTTTTCCTCTTATTTTAAATGAACCTACTTGTATGATTACAGACATTGCTTCCATAACAAAAACTGCTCCTATAATAGGTAGTAATAGTTCTTGTTTCAATATTATTGCAACTGTTCCCAATATTCCACCAAGAGTAAGAGAACCTGTATCCCCCATGAAAATTTGTGCAGGATAAAAATTATACCATAAAAAACCTAATCCTGCTCCACAAATTGAGGCCATAAATATAGTTATTTCCCCTATTCCTATTCCATAATTTAAATTAAGGTGCTCACTAAATACTACATGTCCTGTAAAATATGCTATAATTGAAAAAATTAAAGAAGCTATTACAACTGGCATTATAGCTAGGCCATCTAGACCATCAGTTAGATTTACAGCATTGGAACTCCCTATTAAAATAATTGCTATAAATATAAACATTCCAAATGAGCCTATATACAAATAACTACTAGGATAAATTGGATTAATTATAGATAAATTTAATATATCTCCTGCATTAGGTTTAAAATAAAGTACAAAAACCCATAAAATTATTGCAATGAAACACTGACCTAATATTTTTTTCTTTCCTGAAAGTCCTTTTTTATTTACTGTAAATTTCTTATAGTCATCTAAAAATCCAATTGCAGAAAATAAAATTGTAACAAGCATAAGGAGAAGAGTGTATGGATTCTCTAAATTCCCTGTAATTATATTGGTCACGATAAGTGCAAATACTATTAGTATACCACCCATAGTGGGGGTTCCTTTTTTTGAAAAATGCGACTCAGGTCCCTCATTTCTTATACCTTCTCCATATTTTTTTCTTTTTAGATATGATATAAAAGGTTTTCCCAATATAATTATCATTGAAAACGCAATTATGAAGGCGATAAAAGCTCTCATATAAATTGATGATAAAAAATTAAATCTTTCCCATATTTTAGAAATAAAATATAACATGCTCTATTCTCCTTGTTGTTCTTATTGTTTGTTGTTTTTAATAAAAAGATTAATCTTCTAAAATTTCTTCTAATTTTATACCTCTAGAAGCCTTTAGAAACAATACAGGTATTTTATCATCAATTATTTTTTTTTCTAATAATATTCCAAGCCTTTCTATTAGTACCTTTTTATTTTCACAGTACTCTATTTTTTTATTATTTATTTTTAATGTATCTAAAGCTTTTCCCATTCTTTTTCCTAATAAATATATTTTATCAAAAGTTAAGGCTTTTTTTATTACTTTCATATGATATTCTAGTTCCTGTTCCCCTAGCTCTAACATATCCCCTAAAACAGCTACTTTATAATTAGCCATATAAATTTTTTCAAAGGTTTCTAAACCTAGACTCATAGATACAGGGCTAGCATTATAAGCATCGTTAATACAAAGTATTTTTTTCCAAAACACCTTTTCAAATCTCATAGGGGTTAAAGCACATAGTTTTAAGCCCTCCTGAATCTTTGTAGAGTCTAGACCTAGAGCTAAGCTTAAGGCTATGCATAAACCAGCATCTATTGCTACATGAGTCCCATTCAGTTTAATGCTATACTTTTTTTCCTCAAAATAAAAACTCATCCCTTTAGAATCCTCTTTAAAATTTGAAATTATGAATCTGCCATTTTCAATTCCTACTTGATTTCCTTCTAACGCTTTTAAATATTTGTCATCTCCAGATATAAAAAGATTTTCTTTTTTAACATATTTTAAAATCTCCGATTTTGCTTTAAATATATTTTCCTTGCTCCCTAGTATTTCTATATGGGATATTCCAATATTTGTAATAATAGCATAATCTGGATTTGAAATTTTACACAAAAAATCTATCTCTCCTAAATCACTCATTCCCATTTCTAAAATTAAAAAATCACACTCTTCTCTGGTTTTTAATATAGTAAAAGGTAACCCTATTTGATTATTATTATTTCCTTCTGTTTTTTTCACTTTAAAGTGAGAAGATAAAATAGAATATAATATATCTTTAGTCGTAGTTTTTCCATTACTTCCTGTTATCCCTATAACTTTTGTTTTTAGAGCTATTCTATATAGCTTAGCCAACTCTTGCATAGTTTCCACAGTATCTTCAACATAAACAATTCTAGAATCAATAATTCTATTTTTTTTTAGATCAGAAATAATTAAACTGGGATTTTTTTTTAATACTTCTAATATAAAATTATTCCCGTTATTTATAGCAAAAAACAAATCTCCAGTCTCAATTTTTCTACTATCCATTTCTATTTTATTAAAAGTTAAATCATTTAATTTTATATTAACTTTTTCTAAATATTCTTTTATTATCAGCGCTAGTTTTTTCATTTTTTTCCTTTCATTCATATATAAGATAATATTAATTATAACTATATATTCTATCATTTAAAAACACTATTTACAATTTTTTTTTAAAAAAATTGCAAATTCTAACAAATTATCAAAAGTTAGAAATTTTAAATGTTTATTTTCCTCTTCAATTTTATTTTCCCCATATCCTGTTTTTACTAATATAGAAGCTATTCCGATATTTAATCCAGCTTTTACATCTGAAATTTTATCTCCAACCATATAGGAAATTTTTTTATTGATTCTGTATTTTTCTATCCCTTTCAACAGCATTCCAGACTCTGGTTTTCTACAAGAACATTTTTTTTTATATATTCCCATTCCATTTTTTTCATGATGTGGGCAAAAATATGTATCAGTAATTTTACCACCATATTCTTCTATTTTTTTTATCATATAATCATTTAATTTTTTCAAATCATTTTCATCAAAATATCCACGAGCTATCCCTGATTGGTTAGTTACAACAATTATTTCATAGTCTAACTCTGTAAATATTTTAATAGCTTCTAGTGCTCCTTTTTCAAATTCAAAATCTTCTATTTTATACAGATAATTTTTCTCAATATTTATTGTTCCATCTCGGTCTAAAAATATAGCTTTTTTCATTGTTTAGCTCCCCTATTGAAATGTTATAAATTTTATTTTAATTTTTATTTTACGTTATATTTTATCTTATTTTTCAATAAAATACTAGTGAATTAATATAAAAAAAGCCTAAAGATTAATATTTCATAATCTTTAGGCTTTTCTTTTCAATAAAAAAGCTTGGCAAATTCCTATTCTCCCAGGCAGCTTCCCACCAAGTACCTTCAGCGTTTACGGGCTTAACTTCTGGGTTCGAAATGTGACCAGGTGTACCTCCGTAGCTATTTTTACCAAGCTTAAATAT
>JBOFOQ010000007.1:0-21912 GCA_051659505.1 Fusobacteriaceae bacterium | reverse complement strand
TCTCGGTTTATTGAACGCACTGTTTTCTTCAATAATTCGGCTATTTCTGCCTTCTTTGTTTCTTTCACTTTTAGCAATGCTTCCAATTTTAATCTGTCTGAATAAGTAAATTGTTTAAATTTTTTCTTTTTTATGATATTATTATCTATACTCATGATTAATCTCCTTTCGCTGACGTTTAATTTGCGTTTTTCCTCAGCATATTGATTTTATCATGAGTTTCTTTTTTTGACTAACCTTTTGGGACAATTCATTATACAACTTAGCAAAAAATAGCCTTAAAAAATTTAAGACTACTCTTCAACAATACTATATAATATTTATATCATTCAACCCAGTTCTTTATTATATTTCTAGTTTTTAAAACTATTTCATCATAGGATAAATCTTTTACTCTAAAATTTTCAAAAAACTTTAACTCTACATTTCCAGATTTCGGATATTTTTGATTAGAAGGAAAAAGTTCATAAGCTCCTTTAATTCCAAAAGGAACTATTGGAATATTAAGTTCCTTTGCTAAAATAGCAAAAGTTTTTTTAAACTCTAACATATGACCGTTTCGTGTTCTAACACCCTCTGGAAAAATTACAATACTTCCACCACTTTTTAGAATAGAAGCAGCAGATTTTAGTGCGTTACTAACATTTTTATTTATATCTACAATAATAATATTAGAATTATCTGCCATTAATTTCATTATTTTCGAATTAAAATGTTTTACCTTTGCCAAGTAATAAATTTTTGTCATAGTACCATTGCTTATAGCGTTATTAAATAAAAATGAATCAGCAAAACTTTGATGATTTCCAACATAGATAGCTGGCTCTTTCAATATATTCTCTTTACCTAAAGATTTTTGTTTAATATAGAAAAAGAAAAAAGGTTTAAATAAAATTCTTATAATTTTCCCTACTATATTATTCTTTAAATTTCTAGGTGGGACTGTATTTAATTCCTTAATCCAATTTTTTTCTTCAATTTTTATATCAGTTGCATTGTCTTTTAAATACTCAGCTAATTCTTTTACAGTGGAGTACTTTAGAAGTAATTCTTGTTCAGCTTTTATTCCAAACTTATAATGAATAAAGACTAAAAGTTCGGTTATATCTAAAGAATCTAATCCTAAATCTAGTTCTAAATGAGCTGTAGAAACTAAATTTTTCCCTTTTAAATCAAATAAAAATTTTTTTAATTCTCTATATTCTTCAAAATCAGGGTCTACTGTGTTAACTTTATTATCTTCTCTTTTTATTATCATGTCTTTTATTAAAAATCTTCTAATCTTCCCTAATTTTGTCTTAGGAAATTCTTCTTGAATTATTATTATATCTAGAATTTTTTTATAACTAGGAGCAATACTATTATACTTGTCTATTACGCCCCATTTAAATGTTTCTAAAATATTTGTGATACCTTCATCATGTATCTTTTGAAAGTTAGGATAAATAACAACAGTTAGTAAAGAATTATATTCTATTACTGCAGTTTCTTGAATTAAATTCGAGTTTTTTTCTAACCACATCTCAATTTCAATAGGATTTATATTTTTTCCATTGGATAAAACAATCATCTCTTTTTTTCTACCAGTAATATATAGATAATCATTTTTAAGTTCTCCTAAATCACCAGTATGAAACCACCCATCACTATCTATGACTTTTGATGTAGCTACAGGATTATTGTAATAACCTTTCATAACATTTCTACCTCTTGCTAAAATTTCCCCTTCTTCTGTGAACTTAACTTCAACTCCTGGAAGAAGTTTTCCTCCTGCTCCAGGTATAACTTGGTTTATAGGAGTAAAACATATCATAGGTGCTGTTTCTGTAAGACCGTACCCTTCACATATATCTATTCCTAATGTAAGGAAATCTTTTGCTATTTGTGGATTTAATTTAGAACCTCCTGAAACAAAAAATCTTAAATTACCTCCAAATTCCTCATGAACTTTTCTAAATATTTTTTTACTCAAACTTTTATTTTGTAATTTTTCCATAATTTTAAAAATTCCTCTAGTTATAAAAGAGGCATTTATTTTCTCTAATATTTTTTTATGAAGAGCTTCCCAAAGTCTAGGAACTCCTATCATAAATGTAACTTTATTTTCTTTAAAAGAGTTTATCATTGCCTGAGATGAAATTTCTTTTAAAAATACTATAGTTGCTCCTTTAGCAAAGGGAACAATTCCAGCACCTAAAAGAGGAAATATGTGATGCATAGGCAAAAGAGCAAGTACAATATCAGTGTCTTCATACATCTTATAAGTATCTAATCCTTCTATATTTACAAGGATATTGTCAAATGTTAACATAACTCCCTTTGGACTTCCAGTTGTCCCAGAAGTATAGAGCATAAGAACTGTATCTTCAGGATTAGGCGAATCAATAACTAAACTCTCTCCTTGGTATTCTGGTTGTTCTTCATCTACTATTATTATTTTAATACTTAAATTTAAATTTGATAATGCAAGTTTTACACTTTCTTTATTTTTATCAGAGGTAAAAATATATTTTGGATTAGAATCAACTAAGTAAAACTCTAATTCTTTTGAGGTAAAACTAGAATCAAGACAAACACAAATACCTTTTTTTTCCCAAACACTTAAAAAAGAATAAAAAAATTCAGGTCTATTCTCCATGTAAATAACGACTCTATCTCCAGGTTCCAGATCTATTATCTCAGAATATCCTTTAGATTTTCTTATCATTTCTTTATATGAGATATTATTTCCGTCATAAATTATGGCTGTTTTATTATAATCTTTTACAAAAGTCAAAGAATCCTCCTTTTATTACAACTGTTATTTTTCGATAAATCATATCATATTCAGTATAAAAAAGCAAGAAGTCTAACACATTTTATAATATATTTAAAATTAAAAACCCCCATGCTTGAGGGCATGGAGGTTGAGTATAGTTTGTAGTCTTTTTTTATTATCTTTTAATAGCGTCTAATTCTCTTTCACTAACGAACATCTCTGCAGTTCTAGTTTTAATCCATAAACCATCTTTAATTCTATCAAGAGTTGCCCCTACTTTTCTTCCATCTGTGTTAATTATTCCATTTCTTTCAATTTCTATAATAGTTCTTGTTTTCCCAGGTTTAACCATTCCTTTTAATACATCTTTTTTAGCTACTCTCATTGTAAAACTTGGAATTTTTGATTCAAATTTTATATGATTATCCCTTTCTGAAGCTCTAATTTTTGTTAATGTTTTTTTTCCATTTAAAGTTACAGATCCTGCTAATGTCGAAACACTCATACTTAAAATAGTTAATACCATAATAATTTTTTTCATATTGTTACCTCCGTTTTTTTCTGACTAGTTATTATAATTTCTTTTATGATAATTGTCAATCAAAAATATTTTAATGATAGTGTCTCTAAATTGTAAGTTTAATCTGTTAGAATAAGTAAATTGTTTAATTTTTTTTCTTTTTATGCTATCATTAGATCATTAGATGTACTTATGATTATTTTTCTTTCGCTGACACTTAATTTGAGCTTTTTATCAGCATATTGATTTTGTCATGAGTTTCTTTTTTTGACTAACTTTTGAAATAAGGAGGAAACACACATGTATAAACCTAATTATTTACTTATGACTGCAGGACCTACAATGGTACGGGAAAATGTTATGAGAGCTAGAATGATTTTTTTTGGAAATCCTGATTTAGATGATGATTTTTTTACTTTTTATGAATCTGTAACAAATAAAATAGGAGAAATTTTAAACTCCAAAAACTCAACAAATATTGTTATGAGTGGTGAAGGTATGCTTGGTTTAGATGCTAGTTGTTGCTCTTTAATAGAAAAAAATGATGAAGTTTTAGTTATTGGAAACGGAATATTTGGAGATGGATTTAAAGATTTGGTAAATATCTATGGTGGGAATATAAATTTTTTTAAAGGTGATTGGAAAGAAACAATTTCAGTAGCAAAATTAGAAGAGTATATTTTAAATAGCGGTAAACAATTTAAATGTGCAACTGTTGTTCATTGCGATACACCATCAGGAATGCTAAATGACATAAAAAGTATCTGTCAACTTCTAAATAAATATAATATTTTATCCATAGTTGACAGTGTTGCTAGTATGGGAGGAGTAAAAATTGATGTTGACAACTGGGGAATAGATATTCTTCTTGGGGCTTCTCAAAAAGTGTTTTCAGCGCCTCCAGGTTTAACTATTATCTCTGTTAGTGAAAGAGCATGGAAAGTAATCAAAAATAGACAAACACCTATTATTTCTTTTTACTGTAACTTGCTTTTATGGGAAAATTGTGTAGAAAACAAATTATTTCCTTACACCATGCCAGTTAGCGACATAATAGCTCTTGATGTCGCTCTTGATAACATATTAGAGTACGGCATTAAAAACTTAATTGATGAACATGAAAAAATAGCTGATTATACAAGAGAAACACTTGAAAAAATAGGTCTTCAACTTTATTTAGAAAAAGGATTTTCTCCCACTGTAACAGCATTTATTATTCCTGAAGGATACAAAAGCAAAGAAATAATTCAGTGTTTAAAAAACGAATATAATATTTTAATATCAGGTTCCTACGGAATACTAAAAGATAAAGTTTTGAGAATTGGTCATATGGGAGAAAATATTTTTAGTGGAAGAGTTGAAAAAACTTTAGATTGTTTAAGTAAAATATTTTTTAAAATAAATAAATAAATAAATAAATAAATAAATAAATAATGGTCTTAGCTCTGTAAAATACAAAACTAAGACCACATTACATTAAATATTTTTTATTTAAAAACCTCTCTGGCATTAAGAACCTCTTCTCCTATTGCTACTTTTAAAGCTACAATTGCTACTTCTACTTGAGAATCATCAGGTTCTTTTGTAGTTATCTTTTGAAGGGACAATCCTGGTGAAGCTAAGAATTTAATAAATCCATTTTCTAAGTGCTTGCTACTATACCTTTGTAATTCATAGGAAATCCCAGCAATAATTGGCATAAAAATTATTCTTAATCCTACTCTCATTACAATTTTTTGAACAATATTTGTAGGGACAGGAAGTATAAAATCCATACCGCTAAAAAATATAATTGAAACAAGCATTACAATAAGTAAAAAACTCGTCCCACATCTTGGATGAAGAGTTGTAAACTGTTGAGAATTTTTTATGTTTAATTCCAATTCATTTTCATATGCAAAAATAACTTTATGCTCAGCACCGTGATACTGAAAAACTCTCTTTATTTCTTTTGAAAAAGATATAATCCAAATGTATAAAACGAAAAAAGTTAATCTTAATCCAGCTTCTAAAACATTTGAAGCTATTCTATTATTTTTAAAAATCAAATTGCTAACAAGAGAAGGGAGAGCTATAAATAATAATATTCCTAACCCTACAGAAAACATTGCAGTAAGAACTGCTTGTTTATCTGTTAAATGTTCTTCTTCACTATCTTCAGACTGATTAGCTGAAAAGGTTAGCTCTTTTACTCCCATAACCATAGCATCAAAAAGCATTACTCCTCCACGAAAAAATGGAACTTTTAATATTTTATCCTTTGTTGCTGATATTTTTAATTTTTTATATACAATCTCTCCAGAAGTTTTTCTTACAGCAGTCGCTAGGCACTCTGGCCCTCTCATCATTACTCCTTCAATTACTGCCTGACCTCCAACGTTTATTCTAGCCATTTCATCTCCTCATTATTTTAATATAATATCTTTCAATAACTTTAATTTTTTTCTTTTTTTATCTAAACTATCCATTATTTTATTAGTAATCTTTCTAAAAGATTCTGTTATAACAAGTGCACTAGCAATGGCTAAAGCAATGAAAATTGCCTCTATCCCTTTCGTTGTCGCTAGTTTATATTCCGCTGTCGTTAAATATAACATTGTATAATACATGCTATATCCTGGAACTAAGGGAATTATACCAGGAAGAATATATATAATTGTTGGTTTCTTCCAAATTTTAGAACAAATATTCCCCAGTACTCCTATTGTTACTGTTGCGATAAAGTATGGAAATATTAACTCTTTAGTATTTATTAAAAGTATCATATATAGAGTCCAACCTAATCCACCTATAATGCCTGAAATTATTGCATCAATTTTTGATGCAGATAGATATACAGCAAATCCAATAGAGGTTATTAGAGAATATATTAAATGTTGATATAAAGGTACTTTATCCATTTATCACACCTCCAAATTTCACCCAAACATTAAGAGCAGTAGCAACTCCTATTCCAATTGATGTTGCTATTAAAAATGATTCTGTTATCCTTGAATTTCCTGATAAAAAATCCCCTGATACTAAATCAGATATACTTTTTGTTAGTGCAACACCAGGAAGATGTGGTAAAATTGACCCTACAATTATAAAATAATCAGATGTTGCTATTCCATAATGCTTAGTAAGTAATCCTGATATACCTATAAAGAAACTTGCTACAATAGTTCCCAAAACTACAGTGGGTATCATTTTTGATATAAAGCTTGAGATAAATAATGAAATTATTGAAACAATAAAAGTTATAGCTGCATCTTGTGGTGTTGCGTTAAAAACCATAACAAAAGAAGCAGAAGCTATGCCAGCACAAAGTTGTTTTGTTAAAATAGAATATATTTCATATCTATCTATTTTTTTTAAAAGTTGTAATGCTCTACTGCAATCTATTTCAGATTCTTCTGTTAACTTCAATATAAATTTATTCATTAAAACAAGTTTATGTAAA
Source organism: Fusobacteriaceae bacterium (assembly GCA_051659505.1). Classification (GTDB taxonomy): domain Bacteria; phylum Fusobacteriota; class Fusobacteriia; order Fusobacteriales; family Fusobacteriaceae; genus JAGNZR01. Next base: position 15,192 of record JBOFOQ010000007.1, on the reverse strand, counting down.
TTTGTAGTTCTATCTTTTATCCCCTTCATAAAAGTTATGCCGTCAGCTCTATCATCTCCTATCATAAGCACTGTAGGTGTTACAAATATTGTTACATGACGATATTTTTTAGAATCACAAAACTCTCTACATAGTTGTTCTACTTTTGACGTTTCACATCCATTTTTAAGAAGAATTTCTCCCATGAATAGTGCCACTCTATAAATATTTTCTTTTTTTTCCCTTAGCCCTAGTTTTGCTTCCATAGAAAAAACTTCCACCCCTATTATTTTAAAATACTTATATATGCTCTATTTCTTCCTGACTTTTCTTTATCTCTTCTAAAAGAATGGAAATTTTCATTATTGTAAGTACATAATTCACTTTTTATAATATTTTCTTTTATAACTCCATAATATTCCATTAAGTGGGCATTAAAATTCTCGTTATCAAAATAATATTTTTTTCCTTTTTTAATAAAACTTTTTTTTATTATTCCTAAACTAAATTTTCTTTTAAAATTTTCATAAAAACTTTCACTTACCTCATAGTTTTCTTCTGATATTCCTATCCCAATTCCTACAATTATCTTTTCTATTTTAGTTTTATACTTCTCTTGCATTTTTTTTATAAGTTCTAATCCTATTTCTTCATAACTTCCTTTCCACCCAGAATGACATAATCCAATTACATAGTTCTCCATGTCATAAAAATATAGAGCTAAACAATCAGCGTGTTTAGTATACAAAACTACATCTTTTCTATTGGTAATCATTCCATCTATATTATCAAAAGGGATATCTGATTTTTGCACCTTCTCATCTACAATATAAATATTCTTAGAATGAGTTTGAACTCCATGAACTTGAATTAAATCTTTTTTATATTCTGCTTGATCAAAATCTTTTGTTGTATATATTGCTTCAACACCTAAACCTCTTAATTTTTGAACATAATAATAATTTTTTTCTTTTTCAAACATAAATACCTCTCACAGATTGTTATAAAGTCTTTCTAAATTCTACTAATTTTTTAATTTTTTTGCAACTCTTTTTAAATTCTTTAAAATTCATAGTTTGAGCAGCATCTGAAATTGCTTTATCAGGAGTTTCATGAACTTCTATCATAGCCCCATCAGCTCCTGCTATTACCCCTGCTAATGTAACAGGTTCAACTAACGCTCTAATTCCTGTTCCATGACTTGCATCTATTATAATAGGAAGATGAGAGTGTATTTTTACAAAGGGAATTACATTTATGTCCACTGTATTTCTAGTTAAAGTTTCGTAAGTTCTAATTCCTCTTTCACAAAGTATAACTTCATTATTTCCATAAGCCATTATATATTCTGCAGACATTAAAAATTCCTTTATTGTAGCGCTCATCCCTCTTTTTAAAAGTACTGGCTTTCCACAACTTCCCAGTTCTTTTAAAAGAGCAAAATTCTGCATATTTCTAGCTCCAACTTGCAATATATCTGAATATTTTTTAACAATTTCCACATCTCTTGTGTCCATAACTTCTGTAACAACTAATAATCCATACTCATCTGCTGCTTCTCTTAAATAGATTAATCCTTCATTTCCTAAACCTTGAAAATCGTAAGGTGAGGTTCTAGGTTTAAAAGCTCCACCTCTCAATATTTGTCCACCACTTTCTTTTATTGTTTCTGCTATTTTAAAAATCATCTCTTTATTTTCCACAGCACAAGGTCCACCTATAATAACAAAATTATCTCCGCCTATTTTTATATCTTTTATCACTATAATAGTATCTTCTTTTTGGGTACTTCTACTCATCCTACAATCTTTAAACATGTACTCACCATTCCTTAGCTCTTTTATCAAGTTATTATACCATATTATTGTCAATATCATATTTTTTTATTGCACTAACTAATATTTTTTTATCTTTAGTCAAATTTTAGCATTTTAAAATTATTTGACTTTCAAATAAAATGTGTTATAATATTATTATAAATATATTTTTACAAAAAAAAAGAGCCCTAAGGACTCTTGATTATTAAAAAAAACTATGCTGTTATAGCTTCTACTGGACATACAGAAGCACAAGCTCCACAATCTACACATGCATCAGAAATTTCATATTTTCCATTTTCATCAGCAGATATTGCTCCTACAGGACAAGTTCCCTCACAAGCTCCACATCCAATACAAGTTTCTTTATCTATTACGTACATTTTAACCCTCCTAATATAATTTAATTTTAATTAATTATTTAAATCTCCTTAAAATATACTCCAATATTGAAAAAAAGTCAAGTAAAAATAGCTAAATTTCTAATAGTATTTTTTGTAGTTTTTTGTGTTAATTAATGATATAATTAATCAAGAATTTTTTTATTTTTATAGGAGGATTTTATGAAAACTATATATCTTGCTGGAGGTTGTTTTTGGGGTGTTGAAAACTATTTCCATAATCTTAAGGGAGTTATTGATACAGAAGTTGGATACAGTAATAGTATTACTATAGAGCCAAGTTATCAGGATGTTTGCAGTGGAAAAACTCAAGCTACTGAAACATGCAGAGTTACCTTTGATGAAACTCTTGTTTCTTTCGAAAGTATTTTAAATCATTTTTTTTCAATTATTGACCCTACAATAATTAACAGACAAGGAAATGATATTGGTTCTCAATATAGAACTGGAATTTATTATCTTGAAACTCTAGAGGAAACTTTTATTTTAAACTATATAAAAAATAAACAAAAAGAATTTAAAGAAAAAATAGTAACTGAAGTTTTAAAATTAAAAAATTTCTATTTAGCTGAAGAATATCATCAAGACTATTTTGTGAAAAATCCTAACGGTTACTGCCATTGTATTCTTGAAATAGATAAGTTAAAGCAAAGCGAGGAATCTAAATAAAATAAAATAAAAAAAGAAGGAGCTATACCTTCTTTTTTTTCATCTACATTTTATTTTATCTATATTTTTATTCTCTTAAAAATATTTTTAAATTCTAAGCTACTAATATAAATTCCAACTAATATAAATAATACTCCAGTTAATTTGTATCTATTAAACTCCTCTCCAAGTAAAATAATAGCTAATATTATACCAATAGGTATTTCAACCATAGCCATTATGCTAACTTTAGATGCAGGTAAATACTTTACAGCCATTAAAAATAGCGAATACCCCACAAGAGTAGGAATCGCTCCAAAGCCTATTCCTAGCGCAATTCCCTTTATTGAAGATATCTTATCCATCACTGTAGAAACATCTACTATAAAAATTAAAAAAATAAGTGCTACTAAAAAACTATACACAGTAACTAAAATGGGATTTATACTTTTATCTATTTTTTTTCCAAAAATAGGGTATACTCCATAAAAAAAACTAGCTAGCAACCCATAACTTGCTCCTATTAAGTCAAATTTTATATTAAGTAATGACCCTTCAGTTATTGCTATTATCCCTCCTGTTATAGTAAAAGACATCGCTATTTTTTTTTCTATAGTCAATTCTTCTTTTAATATCCATGAAGATAAAACTAATGTGAAAATAGGACCTGTAGAGACTAAAAGAGCAGCTGATATTATTCCTATCCTAATAATAGTCATAAATAAGAAAACATTCATTAATGCTTGAGTTAAAACACCTATAAAAAAAATATTTTTTATTGTTTTTTTAGGTACTTTAAAAAAACTTAGTTTCCTTTCTGTATAAAATAAAAAAATTAAACCTAAAATAGTAGCAAAAAACATTTTTACAAAGGTTACTTCACTACCATTTAATCCCAATTCACTTATTTTTTTTCCAAACATACCAGATGTTCCCCATAATACACCTGCTAAACCACCATAGAAATACCCCTTTATTTCCACTTTTCACTCCCTATTTTTATTCATTTTAACTTATAAATTTAGCATATCAATTTTATTGTTAGATGTCAAATTAATTAGTAATTTTTTTAATATTTTAACAAAATAAAACCCTAGTATTTAAAATACTAGGGTTTTATTTTGTATTTATTTTCAATTATTTTTTTTAGCATCTAAGAATAATTTTGTAGCAGTGTAAGCAATTACGACCATTACAAGCCATGTTAAAATATTCAAAGGAAGAGATTTAACCAGATAAGCTGCTATAATAACTCCCACTACTCCTGTAATAGTTATTATAAATGTTCCTTTTCTATTGTAAGCATTTTCTTTTATAAATCTAATACTTGCTGCAGGCATTAAAAATGCACAAGAACCCATCATAATTGGGAAAGCTACTAAAGGACTTAGTCCTAATGCATATACTAAAGCCATGCATGGAGCATACAATCCTATTCCCAGAGTCATCAAAGCACCTAGTATAAAATTACCAATAATAGCTATTATTAGTTTTGTCCCTGTAAGAGCTATAGCTTCTCCCCCAGAAGGCATAATTCCTAATTTCCCTGCCAACATTATTATTAAAACTGCTCCTAATGCTAAGGCCATTCCTAATTGGACTTTTTTCTCATCTAGTTTTGCTACAATTCCTGCTCCTATTACTGCTCCTAAAACTGCTGCTATTAACATACTAATTAATGTTATTGATTCTACTTTTACTTCTTTTATAAAAATTAGTGCTTCTACTATAACTGGTATACACATAGCTGTATTTAATGTTCCTGGTATTATTCTGTCATTTACTAGTTTAAATTGTTTAAATATTGCTGTCATTGGTGCAAATCCACCAATTCCTAGCGTATCAAAGAAATTAACAAAAAATCCTGTTAGTGAAAAAGCCCCTAAAGAGCCTTCTTTTTCTAACTCCCCTTTGCTTTTAACACTTAAGTAATCTTTAGAAAACACAACTAAAAATAACCCTCCTCCAATTACTAATAAAACCAATAAAACGTTTATTAAATTCATAAAACCTCCATTTTTTTATTTTAGTGAAAAACCATATTTTAATGGATCCATAGGATCTATTAGTAAATGATTCATTCCTGTTATATATGCACTAGCCGTTATTTCTGGAATAACATAAAGAATTCCATTTTTTTCATAACTTTCTAATATTTTTCCTTTAAACTGAGTTCCTATTATACTTTCATATATAAATTCTTCCCCTAATTTCAATTTTCCTTTTGCAAATAATGTTGCCATTTTAGCAGATGTCCCTGTTCCACAAGGAGATCTATCTACTTGTCCATCTCCAAATACAACTACATTTTGAAGAGTGGCTCCCTCTCCTTTAGCTGGTCCATATATTTCTACTAAATCAATTGTTTTTATATGAGCTAACTCTGGATGCGAAACTTCAATTTGCTCATTTACAGCTCTCATTATAGCCATTCCCATTCTGTTTAATTCATTAGTATTTTTAGGACAAATATCAATTCCTAACTGTTTAGATTCTACAATTGCAAAAAAACTTCCCCCAAATGAAATGTCAATGTTCAATGTTTTTCCTAATTCTGGAACCTCCACTCTTACATCTGATTTATACAAAAATGCTGGAACATTTGCAAAAGATACTTCTTTAGCTTTTCCATCTTCTACTTTTACTCTACCTTTTACAAGACCTGCAGGAGCTTCTAATACTATTTCTGTTATAGGTTCCTTAACTTCTACCATTCCAAGTTCTACCGCTACTGTCATCGCCCCTATTGTTCCGTGACCGCACATGTTAAGATAACCGCCTCCATCCATAAAAATAATTCCCAAATCGGCTCCTTTTACAGTTGGAGCTGTTATTATAGAACCAAACATATCATTATGACCTCTAGGTTCTAGCATCACTGCTGTTCTTAAATGATCTAAATTTGCTTCTAAAAAAGATTTTTTTTCTGGCATGTTATCACCAGGTATATGGGGAATACCACTTATTATTATTCTTGTTGGCTCTCCCATAGTGTGAGAATCTACAGCTATTATTTGTTTAGATATTTTCATTTTCACTCCTCCTAATTTTTAATTTAAGTAGTGCAATTGCTTTTTTTGCATCTAGAATAGATAGAGAATTTTCTCCTACTATTTCTGTTTCTATTCCTTCTTTACTCTTATTTATATCAACGATAGTATCCATATATTCATTTTTTACAACAAATTCTGCTTGTTTTCCTATAAAACTTAACCCTACTATAGGAATTTTTCTTTCTCCTATTTCTCTCATAGTATTTTCATAATCCACATGACTATTTCCCCAACCATCTAGTGAAAAAATAACTCCATCTACTCCTATTCTTTCTAGTAAAACAGCGGCTCTCTTTCCAACAAAACACTTTTCTTGAAATGATTGTGGTGTTCCAACGATGAGTATACCTATTAGATTTAAATCTTTATCTTCAGAAACTATTTTTAAAATAGGGTCTTTAAAATGGTGTAAAGTAGTTTCTTTAGTTGAAGGACCTATTCCCATTTCTCCTCCTAGTGCATAGCTCTAATGGCTCCATCCCTATATTCGTTAGGAGATATTAAAATTGGCATATTCATAAAATCAATAACTGAGTTTCCACCTAGATAACCACTTGGTTCTTCGGGAAAAACTCTTGTATCTGACATAGCTCCTTGACCTGCTACTTGTTTCATTATAACTATTTTTTTTCTTAGTTTCTCTTTATTCTCTTGGTAATCATGCCTTTCATCAGCTTCATTTCCATCTTTTTTCTTTAGTACAATTCTTATCTCTTGAAGTATTATATCTGAAAACTCATGGCAAGAATTTATGCATTCTCTCAGAGCCTGTGTTTTTTCATATACTTCAAAGTCTATATGTATTATATAATCGTTTATTTCTGGGGTTCCTGCTTGAGAAAATTTAACTTGTTCATCTAATATTCCATCTGATTTTCCAAACTCACAAATTTGATTTTTTTTTTCATCGCATCCAGTGAGCATAACCACAACTCCTGTAAGAGTATGAGTTATTCCAGAACCAATCTTACCTAAAACTTTTGTTGAAATAGGGATAAAATCCATGATAGAGTTAACATAAATATTTTTTCTTTCAGGTTTTATTATTGAAATCTTTATATTTTTTATATATTTTTTTAGCTCTTTATTCTTATCTAGAATATCCATATATTTTTCTTTTGTAGCTATAATTAATTCTTTATTATTTAAACTTATTTTATCACCAAATAATACTTTTTTCACATGAAAGACCTTTATACTTAGAGCATCTATATTCATAAATCTCCTCTTAAATAACAGTAAAATAATAATTAAAGGTGATACACTTACCACCTTTAACTATTTTTTTTATTTTATTTTTTATTAAACTTTTGCATGATATTCATATGGTAATGGAACTATTTTTCCTGGTGTTTGAATTGCAATTAATTCTCTTAATGTATCTTTTAATATAGCAGTTTGCATCTCTATATTATGAGGTTCTCCTGCATTTGCTCCCATTGGAACCAATGGAGCAACTGCTCTTGGAGTTCCAGTTTGTCTTACAACTGGTGGTAAAGCTGCTATTATTATAGTAGGAATTCCCGATTCCTCTATGGCTCTCTGTACTAATACAGCAGAACGGTGACAAGTTCCTCAACCAGCAGTTAAAACAACAGCGTCAACCCCTTCATCTTTTAGTATTTTAGCAATAGCAGGTCCTGTTTCATTTTTAAACTTATCTTGATTTCCTCCACCACCCATGAAGCCTACATGAGTTTTAGCTACAGCTTTAAATAGCCCTGTTTCCTGTAACTCTCTCAATCTTGAGATTGGAAACATACAATTTATATCCTTATTTACATCTCCGTTATCATATCCACCATGAGATACCATTAGTTCCTCATCTTTTGCTGTTCCTGGTACTAATCTAAAACTAAAATCACCTGCAAAGTTAAATCTTTCGTCTGTCTTTAAATGAACTCCTGACGCTGTAGCTAAAGCTATTTTCATATCTTTCAATGCTTTAGTTACAGGAGTAAAAATTGAATTCGGTGTAATTGGTACAAATATTTCTGATTGCATACCTTTAATTGCTTTCATCTTTAATTCTCCTTTTTTTCTATATTTTTTAAATATTTTTCATCCACTTCTTCTGAAATCACTTCAGGAAAGCTCATCATAAATGCCACTTCCTGTCCTATTTTCAGCGCATAATCTGTTATCAACATTCTCATAGGAACTTTGAAAAAGCCTAATCTTCCTTTCAGATCCATTTCTACAGCTCCGTCTTCTATTTTGATAATTATGCCTCTCATTTCTATGATTCTATCTCCATATTTCATATTTATAACTTCCTTTATTCAAAATTTCATGAATTAATACTTAGGAGATCTTGTTATTTTTATTCCTAAAGTTTTTTCTATGTCTTCTATATTTGATTCTTTTATGTTTGGATTCCATTTTCTTTCAGATTCCAAAACTTTTTCACCTAGCATTGAAGTTTTTAGCATAGAAAGAGCTCTAATTGCATCTTCTTGACACAGGGTATTACACGCTAATATTTCATTTTCTATTCCATCTACTGATTTATTGTTATCCACCATATTTTTCATATACTTATTACCTACAACTAAAGCACCTTGAACTCCAGCGAAGGACATTCCTACAACCTCTATCCCTCTCATTCCAACTTGTTCAATGTGACTTGCAAAATCTATATGATTATTTCCAAAACCTTCTGTAGTTATGATAGCACCTTGAACATCTAAGGCTTCTACGATCATTCCTAACCTTTCTGATACATAGAATTTTTCACTATTTATTTGTGGACTTCCTACAAAAATAACACCACATAAATCTATTTCTTCATCATTCATTGCTTCAATGACTAAAGGTTCTCTGAAGTAGTGTCTAGAACACTCTTTACTTGCTGGACCAATACAAGTTAAAGCATGAATACCCCCATCCAATACTTCCAAAGGAGATAGCATAACAGGAATATTTCCTAAGTCAACATTTGGCTTTCCACCTAATACTCCAACTGGTTCAACTGGTAAGATTAAGTTGTCATGCATAGCCCCTTGTCCCATTATTTCTTTTATTACTACAACTTTTTTCTTTCCTTGTCTTCTAAATTGATTAAGAATTTCTTCTGTAACTATTAACTTTTCATCAGCTTCTTTCAAAGCTTTTCTAATTTCTTGAGTTATAATATCACTAACGGTATGAGCTGCTAGTGGACCTGGTCTTTCCATATTAGTTCCAGCTTTTATTGTTACTTGTGTTTTAATAATTATATCTCCTCTATCAGGAGCTCCTGGTCTTCCCCACATAATATTATCTTCTAATATTCCTTCTGAAGAACCAAACTCACCTATTTGAACTCCGTTTTCATCAGTTCCAGTTACCATCATTACTACACCATCTAGGACTCTTGTTACTCCGTTTCCTATTTTATCTTCGCCCTCTTTTGTTGCTATAGGCTGAACATCCATTATTGTCTCACTATACGTTTTATATGTTTCTGGCGTTATTATTTCTATTTTCATCCCTACAACTAAAACATTTTTTTTAGAGGCTTCTTCTACCACATCCTTTCTCAAATATAGTGTTGTCCCATCAATTTTTGTTTCTGTTGCTAATATAACTTTTTCAATTTTAAAATGCTTTCTTACTAAACTTCTAATTTTTTTAGCTTCTAACTTTTCTGTTATTTTAGATTCTAAACCTTTTTCTGATTTTTTTTCAAAAGATTTAATAGCTTCAGATTTTACAATTGAATTTGTTTCCGTATTCATAGTTCCCTGACTCATCAAAGGTAACTCTATATCAATATTTTTCCCTTCTCCAATTCTAATTCTTAAAACTCCGCCGTTACATGTTAGTGAATTTTTAGCCATAGCTGCTATCCCCTCCTCTTTCTTCTCTCCAAAGTGTTCTCCATTCAGGGGAGTTAATCCCGGAACATCTACTTCTAGTACTTTCCCCAATACCTCTTTAATTTTTAATGTATTTTCTAAATTAATTAATAATGAATCTTGTAATTTTTCAAAATTTTCTTCTGATTCTAAATCTTTTAATTCTATAGTTTCTCCAGCCGTTTTGTTAACTTTTAAAACTGCAAAAGACTCTTCATTATATGCTTCAGTAGACGTCGTTCCACACTCTTTTTTACTTTCTACTATTTCTTCAACCATTTCTCTTGTAATCGGTGTTAAAGAGTCTATTGTTTTTATTAACTTTACCCCTAAAACATTTTCAACTTTTAAACATGCGTCAGTTATTACTAAAAGTCCCGAATCTTCTAGATCAGGAAATATTGCGGGGTCCTCTAAATTTGCAGGTCCCAGTACCGTTCCAGCCTCTGTTCTACAACAAGAAACAGCTGATTTTTCCATAACCTCCTGGATATGTTCCATAGACATTGACATAATTCTTCCTCCTAATTTTTTTAATCTTTGATTTTTCTTCTATGATTAACTATTAAAAAATTAATATCATTTTCACATCATTTTTTCAACTAATCTTCTATGCTCATTCTTCGTGATAAAGGATAGTTGATTGTTCTAAAAATATGATCTGTTGCGTGATAAACTCCTATCCCTAATTTAGGAGCACAACACATAACAGTGTTAGAGCAGTCATTACAGTTTGACATTATTATTCTTTTTGCCCCTTGAGATTTTAAATACATAACACTTTGGGCCTGACCAGGACAAACACCTGGTGTATTACACTTTTTATTCTCTGTTACATTTTTACAAAATGTAACCCCTTTTACTTCTGAATTCATCTTCATAGCTATATCTCTAAGTCTTTCTTCATTTGCACCACAAGCGCAAACTAATAGTCCAACAGGTCCTTCATATTTTGGAAGAGGTATTGTAAATATTGCACCACCTGATATTTTAGTAAGGTAAGTTTCTTCCAACTTTCCTGCAACTCCAGTATAAGGCCCTCCTATAACTAATTCTCCTAAATCATAATTCAATTTATACTCTTTAGTTAACTCTTTTATTGACCCTCCTATTGGAAGATTAAAATAAACATTACTAGTATCTTTATTAGAAAAATCTCCTACAACTGTAAAATCTTTATCTATCACTGGCTTTCTATCCTCTATAGCTCTTGTTAAATTTGCTAGTGTCTCTCCATTCATAACTACACAATTTAAAGTACTCGGCAAATCTTTCGCTTCTATCCATTTGTCAAAAATCGCATGAATCAATGCTCTTTCCTCCCCCATAGGATATATGTTCTTTACTTCTTTTATCTCTATTGTCTTTTCATAGCCTAATTTATCAATTACCTTTTGTGTTTCACTAATCGCTTTTTTATTTTTACTTTTTATACCAATATACCCTTTTGTTGCTCCTGTTGCCTCCATTGTATATCTAATTCCTTTTATTACTAGTGTCGAATCTTTTTCTAAAAATACAATATTATGTTCTAAACTTGGTTCGCATTCAACGCAGTTAGCTATTATGAATCCATTTGGAATTTTAGTTTGTAATTTTATGTGAGTAGGGAACCCTGCTCCTCCTGCTCCTACAATTCCTGCTTCATAAGCGTACTCTGCTATAGTTTCACATTTTTTTATTTTTTTGTATTCATCGCTATTAGTTTTAGTAGATTCAATAAAAATAGCCTCTTCATCTATTTTTATAACTTTTCCATTTATGCTAGAATGAATTTTTGCTCCCAATTTAATCGGATTAGCTATGCATTCTCCTCTTGTTACTAACTGTCCCACTTCTACAGTAGGTTCAGAGGGATTTCCAACATGCATTTTCAGTAAAAATTTAAACATTATAATCATCTCCAATAAACATTTTGAGCCTAACCTGCAGTTAGACGACATTCTCAATTTAAGGTCTTTTTATCTCCCTAGTTTATTTTACTATACCATATTTATTTTTAATTGTTAAGTTTTTTTATTGTTTATAGTACAAAAAATACTTTATCTGATTTTTATCCCCACATTAAGTGCACTACGTTCATTATCAAGTTTATTTTGAACTGACTACTCATGCAATTATTTTGACTCTTATAATTTATTTATACATTTATTATAAATCTGTTTAGCTACCGCCACATCAAAAATAGCATTTCCAGTAGACTTAAAAAAAGTTATGTCTTTTTTATCTCTTTTAAATCCATTTTTTATAATGGAAGAAATTTCTCTACACTCTATATTTTCTACTAAATCTCCACTTTCCAATACAGCCACTTTTGTATCTACACTAATCACTTTAAATTCTTTTAACAACTCATGTGGAACTTCATTCATTTCTTTTGTATATGAACCTATTCCGTTTATATGACATCCTTTTTTCACTTTTTTATAGTCAAAAACAGGAGTTCTGCTTGTAGTAATCGTTACTATTATATCTGCATCTTTAATACATTCATCTGAATCTCTCGCTACTTCAAAATTTATATTTTTATAAATTTTTGATATTTTTTTTATTAATTCTAGACTTTTAGAAATATCCAAATCGTAAATTTTAATTTTTTTTAACTTTCTTACAGATAACGCCCCTTTTATTTGCTGTTCTGCTTGTCCACCTGCCCCAATAATTCCCATCACTTCTGACTCAATATTAGACAAATATTTTATTCCTATAGCACCAACTCCACCAGTCCTTATTTGTGTTAAAAATGTACCATCCATTATGCTTATAATTTCTCCTGTTTCATCGTCAAGTAATATCATTTCTCCTAAAACGACATCTTTATTTTTTAAATAATTATTTGGAAAAACCGAAACAATTTTTACTCCTAAAGCTTTTAATTTAGGGATGTATGCTGGCATAAATAAAGCTGTCCCATTATTTTTTTTTACTGAAACATGAGTTCTTAATGGAGATATCGCAGTTTTTTCTTCATAAGAAATCATTGATTTTTCAATAATCATAATAATTTCTTCCATAGTTATTTTTTTTTCAAAATCATTTTTTTTTAAAATTAACATAATATTCTCCCTCTACAACAACTAAGTTAAAATCAAATATTGCCACATTAATAATAACACACATAAAGAACTAAGTTAAAACAAATATTTACATTGAGTAATTTTTTATGCTTAATTTTATTTATAATTATTTTTTTCCGTAAATTCATTAGATAAACTTGACTACTATACTTTTTATTGGTACAATTTAAACTAATATAATTTATATGTAGTTTAGGAGGATGAAAAGTATGAAATTTAGTAAATACTATGTGAAAACTCTCAAAGAAACTCCTAAGGAAGCTGAAGTTATTAGCCATATCCTTATGATGAGAGCTGGAATGATTAAAAAATTAGCAAGTGGAATATATTCATATTTACCACTTGGATATAAAGCACTTCGTAAAGTGGAAAAAATAGTTAGAGAAGAAATGGATAAAGCAGGCTCTCAAGAGATTTTTATGCCAGTACTTCAACCTGCTGAACTTTGGAAAGAAAGTGGACGTTGGGCTGCTATGGGGCCTGAAATGGTAAGGCTTAAAGATAGACACCAAAGAGATTTTGTTCTTGGACCAACACATGAAGAAGTTGTTACAGACATCATAAGAAATGATATTTCTTCATATAAATCTCTACCTATAAGTCTTTATCAAATTCAAACTAAAGTTAGAGATGAGAGAAGACCTAGATTTGGTCTTATGAGATGTAGAGAGTTCTTAATGAAAGATGCTTATTCTTTTCATGCCACTTCTGAATGTTTAGATAAAGAATTTGAAAATATGAAAGATGCTTATTCTAGAATACTTGAAAGATGTGGTCTGTCATTTAGAGCAGTGGAAGCTGATTCTGGGGCTATTGGAGGAAGTGGTTCTCAAGAATTCCATGTTCTTGCTGATTCTGGAGAAGATGAAATTATTTTTTGCGATTCTTGTGACTATGCTGCAAATGTTGAAACTGCTAAAAGTAAAGTTGTCAATGCTGAGCCTATGGAACTAAAAAAACCTTTCATGATGCATACTCCAAATGTTGCTAAAATTGAGGATGTTGTTAATTTCTTAAAAATACCTGCTAACAGAACTGTAAAAGCAATGATGTATAGAGATATGGTTACTGATGAAGTTTATATGGTTCTCATTAGAGGTGATTTTGAAGTTAATGAAACTAAACTTAAAAATGTTATTGATACTTTAGATGTTATTATGTTAAATGACGAAGAATTAAATAATTTAGATTTAATTAAAGGTTTTATTGGTCCTTATGGAACTGATTTAAAAGCTAAAAATATTAAAGTTATAGCTGATCCTAGTGTTGTTTCTATTCCTAATCACACTGCTGGTGGAAATCAACTTGATATGCACTATATAGATGTTAATTATGGTACAGACTACACTGCTGATATTGTTGGTGATATTAAAAATGTTAGAGAAGGGGAAACATGTTCTAAATGTGGCGGAACTTTAAAATCTGCTAGAGGAATAGAGTGTGGACACGTATTTAAATTAGGAACTAAATATTCTAAAGCTCTCAAAGCAACTTTCTTAGACGAAGCTGGAGCTACTAAAACTATGATTATGGGATGTTATGGAGTAGGTGTTTCTAGAACTATGGCTGCATCTATTGAGCAAAACAACGATGAAAATGGAATTATTTGGCCATCAGCTATCGCTCCTTTTGTTGTGGATGTTATCCCTGCTACTATAAAAGATGCTACTCAAATGGAAGTGGCTGAAGAAATATATAACGCTTTAACCTCTGCTAATATAGATGTTATGCTAGATGACAGAGATGAAAGAACTGGATTTAAATTTAAAGATGCAGATTTAATTGGATTTCCTTTTAAAATTGTTTCTGGTAAAAGAGCTAACGAAGGAATAGTAGAACTTAAAATAAGAAAAACTGGTGAAACATTAGAAATAAATAAAGTAGATGCAGTTTCTACAATTAAAGAATTAATGAAAAAATATTAATTTTTTTAGAAGAAGTGGAAATAACTCCACTTCTTTTTATTATGGAAAATTACTATACTTTATGATATAATTATATTTAAATAAAGTAAAACTAACTTATAGTTTATATATAATATAGCCAATTGTAAAAGTCATGTTTTTTAAGATGAAAAAATTTACTGAAACAAATAATGTAGATAATTAAATTGTCTAGTTGACAGGGAGCAGATCAAAAAAAGTGAGGAGCAAGAATGTACGCATTAATAGCAAAAATAATAATAATAATAACCTATTTAATATTAGTGAGACAAGAATTTGTAAAAAAGGGAGAAGCTCATATTCGTTGGATAATAATGGGAATAGGAATGATATTAATGGCAAGTACAGGGTTATTACCAACGGATAAAGAAAGAGAGGAAAAAACATTAATTAAAAATCAAAAAAGAATAGAGAAACATTTAAAGAAACGTTATA
>JBOFOQ010000006.1:0-1169 GCA_051659505.1 Fusobacteriaceae bacterium | reverse complement strand
TTGATGCTTTTTTTTATTATTTGTAGTATAATATCTTCCATAGAGTCTTTCTCCTTTTTGATGTGGTTTCTGTTAAACTATTATATCATATTAGGGGAAATTCTCTTCTTTTTTTACCTACAAATATTATACACTATCTATTTATACACTAAATATATGTTATAACATTTGACATCATTTTTCCCAAAACTAAAATTACTTCTTTACCATATTTCTCAATATATACAACTAGCATTTTATACTCAAAAGAACCTAAAACTAAAAAAACTATAAAATATATGCTTAAAGGTCTAAAAAGTTTTTCTTCTTTTTTTATATTTCTAAAAAGAATTACTATACCCATGGTAAAAACTATAAAATATTCAGATATTGTCCGTGTATACAATATAGATATATAAAGAGAAATCATTATAAAAATCCTAAACAATATCTTAGATAGTTGTGGGGAACAACTATAAGATATAATTGGTATTTGTATTAGAGAGCCTCCTCCCCATGCCTTTGGAAAAAGATCAAAGATTAAGTGAAGACCTATCGCTAAAGAAAATCCAACTATAAAATATCTAGTTACTTCCATTGGTTGTTTTAAATGGAAATATATGAAAATTAAAATTATTAAAGGGCTATGTGTTAATATATTTCTATGTTTAAGTCTCATTTTAAAATCCCAGTCTGGAAATTTAAACCCTACTAAAAAACCTGTTATTGCAATTACGGTTCCCATAAAATTTAATTTCCCCAAACTTTCTACTATTTTTTCCATTATTTTTTTTCACTCCAAACTCTTTTAATTATATAATATCATATCTTTATAAGTATTTCTATTTTTTTATCCTTATTACAATGTATTTTTAAATAAAAAAAGAAGATGAAATAATTTTCATACTCCATCTTCTTTAATTATATTATGTATTAAGTTTTGAATTACTTAGTTATCTCTGCTACTACACCTGAGGCAACTGTTCTTCCTCCCTCTCTTATTGCAAATCTTAATCCTGTTTCCATTGCGATTGGGTGAATTAATTCTACCGTCATTTCTATGTTATCTCCTGGCATTACCATTTCTACTCCTTCTGGTAAGTTGATTGCTCCTGTGATATCTGTTGTTCTAAAGTAGAATTGTGGTCTATATCCTGAGAAGAACGGTGTATGTCTTCCACCCTCATCTT
>JBOFOQ010000005.1:0-6890 GCA_051659505.1 Fusobacteriaceae bacterium | reverse complement strand
TTAATAATTTTTCTTTTACTATTTTAAAATGTTTTTCTGTTATTTCTCCTTTGTCATAACTCTTTTCTAAATTATTTAAATATTCTTCTGTTCTTCTTTTATATACTTTAAATTCTCCAAAATATTTAAATCTTATATTTTCTAATAAACCATTAGACATTTGTTCTTTAAGAAATATCCAAGGATAAAAACAAACATCTCTATATTGGTCTTTTAAAACTTTAGAGTATTTATCTTTCACTCTTTCATAAAACTCTTTTATTAAAACGTCATTATTTAATTTCATTCTGTAATTAATCTAATATTATAATTTTGCTCTTTTTCTGCAGGCAATAAAAATTTACTTATTTCTAAAAACCCAGTCTCTTTATTTCTTACGATTATACCTTTACTTTTTAAGGACTTTAAATGATTACTTAAACCGCCATCAGAAATAGCCATTTTTTCTTTTACCTTATTTCTTGAAATAGTATTGAACATATTTTCTTCTGTTATAGAAGTGTCTAAGGATAGAAAATTTGCAATAATTTCTATTTCTTTTCTTGAAGTTTGTTTAGGAAGAAATGTGTTTATGATACTGAAATGGTGTTTATAATAATTGTCTTTTGTTGTTTTTAACTCTTTTGTTAAAAATTTTACTTCTTCTCTCATTGTTTTAGTATGTTTTTATTTCTTTTATTTTTAAAACCCTACATATCTTCTCAAATATGTGGTCAGTTAGATATGCTATATGCTCATCTCTATCTCTATCTGGATATAAATCACAACGCTTACATATATCTGAGACAAGATGGATTATTTCATGCACTAAGAGTTGTGCTGTAAGCTGGTTTTTGTATATAATCATAGTTGCAAATTTCTTATTGGTACTAGAACAAACACTACCTTGAATATTAAGATTTTCTTTACTGGAATCATATTCAAAAGAATCATATATTTCTTTTATTTCATTTTCTTTTTCAACAATACATACAAAAAAAGTATAGTTATATAGCTCAATATTTATTTCCTTTTTTATCATCATTTTTCTTTCATGTTTTTATTCAGCAAAGTTAATAAAAATATTTAATAAAAAAACTTTTTAAGCCTTTTTATTATTAAAAAAATTTTTTATAAAAATACTTGATTATTTAATTTATTTCTTATACCTTTGCAAGCACAGTTTAAACAGGAGAGCTATACAGTTTAAACATTTCCACAACTACATATAAAACATATAACTATATAAATTAATAATTTATATAAACTAACATTATTATATGTTTTTATATGATAATATATATTTCTTTGTTTACTTTCTTTAGAGGTTTTTGAAATTTGGAGTTAAGAAAAAAGTGAATTGTGAAAAATCTTTTGTATCTTTGCAGAATAATTTTAAAAATAGATGAATATGGGGACAAAAAAATGGGTTGAAAAGTTTGGAGAATACACAAATGGCTTAGAGAAACACTTAGTTCGTTTTGAAGAAAATCAAGAAGACAAAACAGAATACAGAAATGTTATGCTTTGGGACTTTGATAAAGATGGTAACTTATATGCAGTTAATCACGAGAATATAGTTTGGGTAGGATGGTTTGAGTATTTAATTTCTAATGGTATTAAGATAGTAGAAGATAATACAGAAGAATTTGAAAAAGAACCAAAAACTTTAGAGGATACGAAAGTACCAGATTATAGAATAACATTAAGATTTTTTAATAGAGAAGAACTTACTTATACTATCCTTGAAAATGAAGCAAGTCGATTTATGGAAATAATAGAAAAAAGGATAGAAAATCTTATAAGTATTATGGATATATATGGAACAGTCTATGGTTTTAGACAAAATGATTTAAAAGAGTTTTTTATTCATAGAATTACAGGGGAATAAAATAATTAAAACAAATAAATATGGAAACAATAAAACATTATACCAGTGCCTATGGATTAACTCTAAATGAGTGTATGCCAAAAAAGGTAATAAAACAATATGTACAAATGACAGAACCATTTAGTTGTGATACTATGGAGGGTGTAGTCGTTGGAAAAGCTGGTGATTACTTAATGGTTGGTATTAAAGGAGAAATATATCCATGCGACCAAGATATATTTAACAAAACTTATGAGAAAATTTAAAAATATTTGGGTATCTTAAACAATTTGCGTATATTTAAAAATGTTGTTTGAGATGGATAAAGTAGCCCCTTTAAATAGTGGGCTACTTTTTTTTTTTTTAAAAAATTTTTTTGGGAAAAATTATAAAAGTGTGAACTACCCTATCCCCCACCCTCACTTATTTTTGGAAACCAGAATACCCCCCTGTCTCTAAAAACAGAGGTATTCTTTGGCAGCCATATAATAATATGTTTAGTTTACCCAACAACTAAACACATTGTTGTACACTACAGATTCATTGCAACTTGCCACTCATAACTTGTTGTCTTGAATCTGTACTGATACAAATTGAAACACCCTCACTAATTACTGAATATTAATTAAATACTTTATATTATGACAACAATTGTACCATTTGCAGCAGAGCCTGCTAAAATTACTGTGCTTGACTTCGTAGAGACTCCAGAATATCTTGCTCAAACTATCAAAGAAGACGAATACTATGAAGAAGACTACAGGTTTGACGGTGATTATCCCTATGAGCCAGAAGACTCTCTGTATCCTGAAGAACATGCTTAATAACAAACCTAGTGTAACAGCTAGGTTTTTACTTTTTAACTAATTAAACTATATATTATGCTGGTAGAGCCAATTAAACTAAATGATTATTGTGATAGAAATCATCTAGTGTTTGAAAACAAATTTAATATTGATAAAGATAATAAAGTATCTTTGTCATTTATTAGTGCCTTTGGGGAAAGAATAAAAATATTCTTTGAAGAATACATCTTAGAAGAAAACATTGAGTCTTTGTTTCCAAAAGACTATGCTGATAGGATTAGAGTAAAGGTAAAACTTGATTACAATCCTGAAAAGAAAACATTTACAAGTAGAGTGTTGAGTTTAAATTAGTGGATAAACAGGAGTAGAAATACTCCTGTTATATCTTTATTATTGAAACACCCTCACTAATATTGAGTATTAACTATAAATAAATATATTATGATGTCTGACAACACACTTAGTATCCTGCTTGCAATTGGTATTCTCATTATCTCTGTAATGTTGCTAACTATTGTGTGTAGATAATAATAGTGCAGGGTATTTATATCCTGTATCTTTTTCTTTACACTCCAAAGCCCCATTTCATATTTTATATTTATTTTTAAACTCTCTTGAAACACCCTCACCTATTTTGAGTAATAATTTAATACTATATATTATGCCAACAGAAGTAAAAGGAGTCGAAGTAGCGAAAACAGTGATTGGAGAAGATGTTGTCTTGCACACACCACTTAAAGAGTTTGTAACTAAAAATGGTTACAAAAAAGTAAGTGCTGTTGTAATAACAAAAGAAAACAAGTATCCATGTTTGATTTTTACACCATCTGTAGAAAACAGAGATGGTGATTGTGTATTATTCAGCAAAAAATTTTCTGAATTAAATCCAGAATTTGTTGAAACTGGTAGAGTTATTCCAATTGAAGAACTGAGAGAACTTGTTGTTACAACTTACATCAATGAAGATGGAGTTGAAATGACAAGAATATCAAAAGGAAATTCTGGTGTGTCTCTGGATGGTTTATAATCCACTATTAACAATAAAGGTGAATAACTTCACCTTTATTGTTTTTTATACCATTTTTAATTGACTGACAATTATATATAAATAGTATTTAATTAGTGATAATGTAAGTGTTGCGGTAAACACCCAAAAACACTTATATTATTTTTCACAAACAAACAAATTAAAAGCTAATATATAAATAGCTAAAAACACTTTTAAACAAATCAAAATGGAAGACTTAAACAAAATTGTATTTAAGGGAGAAATTGCTAATATCCCAACAAGAATTATTCGTAAAATGATAGAAAATCAAATTTTACAAGGGAATAAGCCTAGCTATGAAATATTTGAAAAGGCTATATCGGCAAACAGATATGATGGAGGATTTGACTGGTACAGCTCAACTGAAAAAAAGGATTTTTGGGTAGAAGTACTTATGAGAAATGATGTTAATCTCTTTGATGAAAAGTATCCTGTCCAAAATAACTAAGGACTATCAACTAATCAAAAAGTAAAAAAAAAAGAAAAAAAAAAACATTTAAAAGAAATTAAAACATGGAAAAGATTCAAATTTTAAAAATTGGAACTAAAGTAAAATTTCAAATAGACCTTGATTTTATTTCTGAAGAAATTGAAGGAGAAATTATAGATTTCTTACTAGACCATATTTATGTTGTTAGGTGTAGTGATGGTTTTTTATGGGACGTAGATATTAATGAAAAAATAGAGAAAAGAAAAGGTTCATAAAAGATAACCCCTAGACTATCCTCTAGGGGTTGCTTATGCTGCTGCTAAAATCAAAAATCAATTGGAAACAGCAAATATCTGTAGAACTTATTTACCAATAGATAAATGGAATATAAATAAATAAATTATGAAAGTAGGAGACACAATCCTTTTTGAAGGAGAAAACGGAAATAGAACTGGTGTGGTTGAAAAAATAATAGAGTTTAAATCTAATCTTTATGAGGTTGATAAAGAACTTGACACTTATGACATATATAACAACGAAAACAATTATAAGACTGGGGTTTATGTAAAAGAACATGGTCTAATCCCTATATCATTAATAATAGGAATACAATGGCAAAACAATCACACTGCAAACAAATGATAATCAGCTAGCTACTGACAGTGTGGCTAATTTTAAATAAATAAAGATGGAAAAGTTAGAATTTTTAACAACAAAAAAAGTAGGTGCAGGTCATTATGAAGTTACCTTTCAAAAGAAAGGTCAAAGAGATTATGTAACATTTTTAGAACGAGATATGCAAATCTTAGAAGACATTCAAGAGCTAGTTAGAGAGATAAGACATGGCTTTGGACATAAAAGTTATTTAACTCATTTTGAGACACTTGAAGAGGTTGTTGAGTATGTGCTTTCTAAAGAATAATTTAACAAAAATCACACTGCAAACAAATGACAATCAGCTGGCTACTGACGGTGTGGCTAACACTAAAAAAAATACAATATAGATAACAATGAACAAAGACAATCAACTATGAAAGAAACTATAGAAAAAAATGCAACAAAATTATGCTTAATGTGTAATGGCTCTGGAATAGTTGGCTATAACATAGATATACACAATGTATATGAAGCAGTTACCTGTTCTTGTTGTAATGGAAAAGGAACAGTTAAAGGAACTATTTGGATAAAATCAAAAGAAAGAAAAGAAAAAGAATGAAAAAAAGAACAGACTTTCAAAAACCTATGTCTCTAAAAATAGAAAGTAGAACTTCTGTTTATTTACCAGGATATAAAAAATATTTTGAGTTTGATTTTGATGTAAAATTATCTTCAGGAATTAATCTACAAAGAGAATTATGCTGGACTGATTTTCAAAAAGAACAACTAATCTTATCTTTAATAAAAGAAATTGAAATACCTCCTGTACTACTTTTTATAGACGTGAAATACAGAGACCATCCAACTTACTTGGTTATCGATGGTAAACAAAGACTCACAACTATTTTGGGCTACATAAATGGAGAGTTTCCTGTCTATGACTTAAATAATTATGCTATATTTTATAGACACTTACACCCACATTTACAAAGTAAAGCTTTTAATTGGATTACGGCTAATATGGTATATTATGACTCTCTAGTACAAGGAACTATGAAAGATAAAGACTTAATAGAATTGTTTGAATATACCAATTTCTTAGGTACTCCTCAAGACAAACAGCATTTAGATAGTATCAAAAAAACATTAATAAAAAAGTGAAAATATACGACTTTTTACTTTTAACCTATAAAAATTGAATTATATGAAAAATATACGTTGGACTATTTTGTTGCTGTTAGCCATAACAGCTATTCTTGTTACATTTGAAGTAAGTAAGGAAGTCTTTGACTCACTTACAGTGATTGCAGTGGTAGCTTTTGCATTTAGCCTTATACAACTACTACTAGAACTAGGACTTCGTACTGTTATTTTATACAAACTAAACAGTACAAGACACCAGAATAAAATTGTCTCTTACAATGGACATGGAAAATATAATACCATAGAAAGGATAAGAGATAAACACCCTAAGATAAGATATATACTTAAAACCAAAGAAGGATATTTAATAATAGAAGAAAAGTCTGGTGTGAAAAAGATATTAGGTAGATATTTTACACAGGTAGAAGCTAGAAAGAGCGTGTATAATAGATTTATATGGGGACAATTTGAAATGCTACCAGAGATATATGAGTTTGATGAGTATGGTTATATGATAGAGGATTAAAAAAAGATAAAAATATGGAAAACAAAGAAACAGGACTAGTAGAGGATATTCAAAAGTTTATTAAAAAATATCCAGAAGAAAAAAAAGAGATTTGTGAAATGTTACAAAAAATTATAGAGGATATGTCTAAAAGCATTAATACACTTGAAGGCAGTAACATACTATTTATCAAGTACAATAAGAACTCTTATGAAGTTAATAAGATTGAGGGTAAAGAGACAATAACACTAGGGAGTTTTGAAGAATTAGAAGAAGCTAGGGTGCTTATAAAAAAGATAAGAGAGATAAACACACATATTACTAAAAGTGGTACAGACTATTACAGGTATTTTGGGGAAATTATAGGGTTTTAGATTGATTTGTGGAGGTAACTCAGGTATTTAATAGTACTTGGGTTACCCTAGAATTAAGATTGGGTGATACTCTATTGCTGTATAAATGAGTAGAGTACCACTAATCATACCCTATATTATCTAATATCTCAAACATTA
>JBOFOQ010000004.1:0-126154 GCA_051659505.1 Fusobacteriaceae bacterium | reverse complement strand
ATTGTAAGAATAGTATTCCTCTTCTCTTTTTTGGTATATTCTATAAAATAATTCCCAAGTAAAATTAGGAAAACTATATATTTACTTAATCCAAAATATTTATTAAAAAAAGTTTCTATATTATAGTTTAAAATGAACCCTGTATTAAAATAATTATAAAAAAAATAAATAAGAAAAAATAAATATATACTTCTAAATGTAAAAACTTTTTTAATTGTCATTTTATCTCTCTTTCTCCATATTAAAATTCTATTCTTTTAATTTTATCATATATAAAAAGAGTTTTCAAGTAATATAAAACATGTTATAATTTAATTATTATTATTTAACGAGGTGAGTTTTATGATTAGTAAAGGAATTATTGAAAAAATTGAAAAAAATGATATCACAATTAAATTTTATAAAGAAGCATCATGTGCCCATTGCTCAGGATGTAGCAATGATAAAAAGTTTGGAAGTACAATTAAACTTTCCGCTTCTCTAGTTGAAAATTATACATTAGGACAAGAGATTTCAGTTGAAATTGAAGATATTCTTATCTTTAAGTTATCTCTTATTACTTATATCTTTCCTGCTATTTTTATGATTTTAGGTTATCTAATAGCAGATTTTTTAGGTGCTAATGAAAAAAATTCTATTATTTCTTGTTTTTTATTTTTAATTATTTCTTTTATAGTTTTGTTTTTTTACGATAAAAAAAGAATTAAAAATTATGGTTCAGATGTTAAAATAATTTAAAAAATGAGTTCAATTAATTTTGAACTCATTTTTTTATTTAAATATTTTATAATCCCATCTCTCGCATTTGCTCTAATTTCAATATTCTTTCTGTTGTAGGAGGATGAGTGCTAAATAATTTTGCCATTTTATTTCCTGCTAAAGGACTTATTATAAACATATTTTCAGTTGCTAAATTGGCATTCATTGGAGTCTTCGCAGCACCTAACTCTAATTTTTTAAGAGCTCTTGCTAAATATAAAGGGTTCCCACTAACTTTGGCACCAAATAAATCTGCCTTATATTCTCTGGTACGAGAAATTGCCATTTGCACCATCATCGCAGCTATAGGAGCTAAAATTGCAACAACAATTAAAACTATTGGACTTCCTTCTCTATCGTCATCTTGACTTCCTCCAAATATAGCTGCCCATTTTGCCATATTAGCCAACATCATAACAGCACCTGCCATAGTTGCAGCAATAGTTCCTATTAAAATGTCTCTATTATTAATATGTCCAAGTTCATGCCCTATAACTCCAGATAGTTCCTCATCATCTAATATTTCTATTAGCCCTCTAGTAACCGCTACAGCTGCATGAGAAGGATTTCTTCCAGTTGCAAAGGCATTCGCTTGTTTTTCCTCAATTATAAATACTTTAGGCATAGGAATTTCTGCTTTTTGTGAAATTCTTTTTACTATTTGATAAATTTTACTACTTGAGTCCAAAGGTTTAGCTTTATACATAGCTAAAACCATTTTATCACTATACCAATATGAAAAGAAATTCATAACTCCTGCAAATATAAGAGCAATCATCATTCCACTTCTCCCACCTATAGCACTTCCAATGAACATAAGTAAAAATGTCATAACTGTCATTAGCAAAAATGTTTTTAATCCATTCATAATTTTCTCCTGTTAAATTTGTTATATACTGTATTGATATTTCTATTTTAAAATTTTTTCTACAAATTGTCTACTTTTATTTTTTGATTAAAACTTATTTTTCTTGACATATATTTTTTTTTATCATAGAATTAATAAAAAATATATATACTTCGGGGTGGGTGAGTATTTTACAATTCCCAACCGGCGGTTATAGTCCGCGAAGCTTAGGCTTGATTTGGTGAAATTCCAAAACCGACAGTTAAAGTCTGGATGAGAGAAGTAAAAAAATTATCCCTATTTTTTTATGAATCAATTTTACTCGAAGTTTCTTCGAGTTTTTTTATTTGTACGATTTACTACTTTTTTAAATAGATTTAATGGAGGATGATTTTATGCAAAAAACCAAAAATATCGCATTAATAGGTGTCTTAGGTGCACTTGCTTTTATTGTAATGATATTTGAGATTCCTTTCCCTTTAGCTCCTTGGCTTAAATTTGATTTATCTGACACTATTGTTCTCTTTGGAGGTTTAGTAGGAGGACCACTTATGGGAATAGCACTTGCTTTTGTTAAAATAATACTTTATGTTTTACTAAAAGGAAGTCAAACTGGCGGTGTTGGTCAAATTGCTAATATTCTAGGAGCATTGACCTTTATTTTACCAACTATAATCTTTTATGAGAAAACAAAAAAAATTGGAATAGCTCTTTTTTTAGGAACTGTCTCTATGACTTTTTTCATGATTGTTGCTAACTATTTTTACATTACTCCCTTTTATGCAAGACTTTATAAAATGGATTTTTTAATAGAAATGATAGATAAAAAAGACAATTCTTTTCTTAAATATATATGCTACTATTATGGTTTTTTTAATATTTTTAAAGGTATTCTTCAAAGTCTTGTATATTTAATAATTCATAAAAATTTATCAAATAAATATAGAGTAAATTAGAGAAATAAATTATTTTTTGGAGAGAATATGGTGAATATTATTGAAATAAAAAATTTGAATTTTAAATATAAAAATGAACAAGTACTATTTAATATTAACTTAAATATTCACGAAAATGAAATTATTGCTATTGCTGGGAAAAATGGAAGTGGAAAATCTACTCTTGGAAAACTTTTAGTAGGGTTAGATAAGCCACAATCTGGTGAAATTTCTCTTTTTGGTAAAAACTATGATTATAAAAATATATCTTTAATTCGTGGAGATATTTCGTTAGTTTTTCAAAATCCTAACAACCAAATTATTGGAAATAAAGTTATAGATGATTTGGCCTTTTCTCTTGAAAATAGAGGGATATCTCGTGAAGAAATGAAAAAAAGAATTATAGATATAGCTTGCAAACTAGGAATAGTAGAACTTTTATACAAAAATCCAAATGAACTTTCTGGCGGACAAAAACAAATAATTGCTATTGCAGGGATATTAATTTTTAATCCTCCAGTTATAATTTTTGATGAAATAACATCTATGCTAGATTTAAGTTCTAAAAAAACACTTTTAAAAATAATTAAAAATATAAAAAAAAATCATACTATTATATTAATAACACACGATCCAGAAGAGCTCATTTTAGCTGATAGAATAGCTCTTTTAGATTCTGGTAAACTTATTAACATACTTCCTTCAAGTGAATTTTTTAGAAATTCATCGTTAATGAAATATTATTCCTTAGATTACCCTTTAATATATGAAATTGAAAACTATTTTATTGAAAATGGAGAAGATGCAATTGAGGTGAAAAAATGGTTACACAAATTAATATAGAAAAATTATTTTTTTCATATGAAAATAAAACAAGTGAATTTATTTTAAAAAATATAAATTTAAATGTTAAAAAAGGTGAATTTTTAGCTATAATTGGAAAATCTGGAAGTGGAAAGTCTACTCTTCTTAAACATTTAAATGGAATTTTAAAATCAGATATTGGAAAAGTTGAAATCTTAGATACAGTAATTAATTCTAAAAGTAAAAATTTAAACTCTTTAAGAGCCAAAGTTGGTGTTGTTTTTCAATTTTCTGATGAACAACTCTTTTCTGAAACTGTTAAAGATGAACTATTATTTGCTCCTTCTAAATTTAATATGCCTCTTTTAGAGCAAGAAAAAGCATTAAAAAAAATACAAAATATATTTAACATTAGTGATTCTATGTTAAAAAAAAATTCTCTTGAATTAAGTGGTGGAGAAAAGAAAAAAATTTCCATAGCTGGAATGGCAATTTACTCACCTAATATTTTAGTTTTAGACGAACCTACTATTGGGTTAGATGCTCAAAGTAAAGATGCACTTCTTAAATGTTTAAAAGTTTTAAATGACTTAGGAACAACTATAATAATAGTATCTCATGATTTAAATTCAATTTGGGAATGTGTTAATAGAGTTGTATTCATGAATAACGGTGAAATTAATTTTGACGGAAACAAATTAGAGTTCTTAAATTTTTCTAAAGATATAGATAAAAAAATGAAATTTCTTCCTAATTATATTGAAATTTTAGAAAAAAATAATTTTAATATAGATGAGGAAATTAATCTTAATTCCAAAGTTGATTCTTTAAACTTTCTTTTAAAAGAGTTTAGAAGGAGAGAAAAAAATGAAAGATAACTTAATTATTGGTAAATATAAAGAAGGAACTACTTTCTTTCACAGATTAAATCCTGTGACAAAAATTATAACTGCATTAACTATTTCTATTTGCTCTATTGTTAACTCTCATATGTTTTTTTTCTATATTATGACTGGTATTTTTCTAGGTACAGTAATTTTTTCTGGTATTGGTTTAAAAAATTTTTTATTTGGAATCAAACCTATTTTTTATATTTTTATTTGGACTTTAATTTTTCAACTTCTTTTTACTAAAACAGGAGATATTTTCTTTCAATGGAAAATAATTACTATTTACCAAGGAAGTTTAAGTAATGGCTTATTAATTCTATTAAGATTTTTTCTATTGATAGGTGTAGCTTTTATTTTAACATTAACTACCCCACCAATAGAACTCACTCATGGATTAGAAGATTTTTTTTCACCTTTAAAAAAATTAAAATTACCTGTAAGTGAGTTAGCACTAATTCTTTCTATTGCCTTAAGATTTATTCCACTTTTTTTTGAAGAATCTGAAAGAATAAAAAATGCTCAAGCATCTAAAGGCTGGGATGTAAGAGAATTAAATTTTATAGAGAAAATCAAGTTTCACAGTAAGATACTTGTTCCTTTAATTTCTTCAGCTATAATAAGAGCAGAAGAATTAGCAAATGCTATGGAGATAAAAGGTTACAGTCTTCATAATAATAAAACAAGATTCAATGAATATTATTTTAATAAAAGAGATTTTCTTTTTTTGTTTTTTATAATTTTATTTTTTCTGTTATTTTTAAAGTTCAGATATAATATTTCTTATTCTAGCTTTATACCTTTAAGTGTGTAATACTATTTTTTATGAAAATAAAAAATAGTATATCACTAGTGAATCTAGCAATATACTATTTGTATATTTCATTTATTTGGCGGAAGCGTGTAGGACAAAAAGTTCCTTCCCACTAAAAGATATACCTATACAAATAATCTTTTCTATTTTTTTTCCTTTCATCTCTCTTAAGTAATCTTTTTCTTTTATCTGCTCTAATGCTGTTTCAGCTTCTTTTTTTAATCCAACTTTATTCTTTGAATATTTAAATTCAAAAATTATCCCGTGATGCTCTTTTTCTTTAGGATACATAGCTATGTCGTATCTTCCTTCCCCTGATTCTCTATTGGATTTTATCTCATATTTTTCACTAAGAACCAGTAATAATCCCAACATAAAATTGTGATAATATTTCTCATTTACATCTGTATCATGGTAACTTACTACTAGCTTATAATTTTCTTTTAATTTCTTTGAAAATCCGTCTATATCTCCATAATAAAGTTCTTCTAGCATTTTAGAATATAATTCTGGTCTCCCTTCACTTGAGTTCTCTAAAAATGCTCCTCTGAAAAAACTTCTTACCTCTTCATTTGGTATTTTTAATGAGTATGTTGTATCGCCAGTTATAGGTGATATTATCTCTTTTTCATAAGTTAGGTAACCTGAAAAAAAGAATAACGACCATATTGTTGATAATCTATGCAAATCTGTATAGACTATCTCGTCAATTAATGTTTTTTCTATTTCATTTCCTACAAATAATTTTTCTAGTTCCTCTTGGAGTTCTGTTGATTTGTTCCTTAGTAATTCTTTTATTAAATCGTTGCTACTTGTATTGATCCAATAGGATTTTATTTTTCTGTCGTTAGCATAATTTATAATCGACCATGGATTATATACTTTATTTTCTCCGAATTTATAACCATTATACCACTTTTTAACTTCATCTATACTATATTCCAATTCATAATGTTTAAGAAGAGCTTCTACTTCATCTTCTTTCAAACCAAAGTGATTATATTTATTGTCCAAAATAGTAGCATTTTCTAGATTGTTAAGTCCTGAAAATATGCTTTCTTTTGCGACTTTTGTTATTCCTGTCATAACTCCAAACGATAAGGAATTATTATCTTTAAAAACTGCACTCAATAAATTTCTAAAAAACAATATAGCTTCGTTATAATATCCTGAAACATGTGATGATGTTAAAGGTGTATCATACTCGTCAATTAAAACAACTACCTTCTTTCCATAGTAGTTACTTAACATTTTAGATAAATAAATTATCGAACTATCTAAAGAATTTGTTTCTGCCTCTTTACTCAAATTTTGTTCAAATATTTTTTTATCTGTTAGTGATAATTTTGGAATAATAAAACTATATTTTTCATATAGTAACGAAATTTCTATTTTTATTTTCTTTAAACAATCTTCCCAACTATTAGTCTTTATATCTTTAAAAGACAAATAGATCACAGGATATTTTCCTTGCTCTTCCATATATTTACTATTTTCAATTTCTAATCCTGAAAAAAGTTTTATATTTTCTTCTTTATTTTCTATATCAAAAAAATACTTTAACATACTCATATTAAGGGTTTTTCCAAATCTTCTAGGTCTTGCTAATAATGTTACCTCAGATTTTTTCTTTAAGAGTTCTTCAATTAATAAAGATTTATCTACAAAATAATACTCTTCTTCTATAAGTTTTTTAAAATCACTTATTCCTATTGGTAACTTTTTCACTTAAACACCCCCTAATACTTTTTATTATATTATACAATATAATATACAAAAACTCTATATAAATATTCATTATTATAATGTGTACTAACTTGTATAATAAATTGTCTCAAAAGTAAATCAAAAAAACTCATGATAAAATAAATATACTGAGGAAAAATGTAAATTAAACATAAGCGAAAAAAGATTAATAATGAGTATATCTAATGATGTCATAAAAAGTAAAAAATAATGAAGGAGAAAATGTACTGTTAGTTTTAATAGAAGAAATAGTAAGAAAAATATCAAATAAAAAATAGGAATTGATATGGTAAAACTCCATGTTTAGACATTATCCAATACTAAAATATAATTAATTTACTTCCTCCATATTGAAGTAAAATTATGTTAAAAACTAGCATATTGAATTAATTAATTTTTTTTAAAATTTAGGATAATTAAACTTGCAATTTAGCATATCCTCATTGTGCAAAAGAAGTGTTGCTAAATTTCCAGCTGATGCGACTCAGCAACATCTTCCATACAAAAGGACACAAGATAATATTTATCAAGGAAATTGAAACATTCAAATTTCCCCAACAAATAATAAACCAACTATTGGCTATGAAAAAACTAGTTGAAAATAGTGGTGTGCTCAAGAAAGAAGAAATTCAAAATATATAGATAAATATATTTTAACAATTCAAATAGGATTGATAGAGGAAAATTTAAAATATCCTTTTGATGAATACAAAGAAGTAAAAAGAGGACAAAAAAGAAAAGAAGTAAAGTAGTGAAGATGGCGCTGATTATTTCTGTAGAATCAGAAGTTATATTTCTACTTTAAAAAAGAGTAAACTTCCACTGGGACCTGCGCTTAATAGTATTTTTAGTACTAAAAAAATAATCATGCCATAAAAAAAAAGGGAAATCTTTTTTCAGAAATCCCTTCTATTTTTACATGATTTTTTTATTTTTTGGTACAAAAGGACTTTACCTCTTAATAGTTCCGTTTTCATTATTAAATTAAAATTTTTCTACAATATTTGGTGTTGGTACTTTGAAAAGTACTAGCACCTTTTTCTATTCATGTTTTTTTTCGTTAGTAAGGTCTGTATTTCATTTATAAATGGTTGGACCTCATTTTCCTCTGCATATTCAATACTGGGGGGAAA
Source organism: Fusobacteriaceae bacterium (assembly GCA_051659505.1). Lineage (GTDB taxonomy): Bacteria > Fusobacteriota > Fusobacteriia > Fusobacteriales > Fusobacteriaceae > JAGNZR01. Next base: position 118,229 of record JBOFOQ010000004.1, on the reverse strand, counting down.
CCTCAATCTGTTTCATTCGGACAAGAAAGAATTCAATTAGGTTTTAGTCCCCTCTAATTTTGGGGTAGTCTCAATCTCAATTGTAAAATATCACAATCATATGAATGGTTTTAGTCCCCTCTAATTTTGGGGTAGTCTCAATCATAATGAACGGAGATGTATTTGCCGTAGTAGTTTTAGTCCCCTCTAATTTTGGGGTAGTCTCAATCAAAGGACACAATACACACACTCGTGCATCTAGTTTTAGTCCCCTCTAATTTTGGGGTAGTCTCAATCTAGACTTACATTAGTAGAACCTATAACTATTGGTTTTAGTCCCCTCTAATTTTGGGGTAGTCTCAATCATCAATCCTGATCCTAGTCTACATTCATTTCAGTTTTAGTCCCCTCTAATTTTGGGGTAGTCTCAATCTAAATCTAAACTCGTCTAAACAGAAGCAGAAGGTTTTAGTCCCCTCTAATTTTGGGGTAGTCTCAATCAATATTATCTGATTTACATTTTGGACAGAAAGGTTTTAGTCCCCTCTAATTTTGGGGTAGTCTCAATCAAAAGAGGGGATTACCCAGATCGAAAAAAATGGTTTTAGTCCCCTCTAATTTTGGGGTAGTCTCAATCGTGTGGAGTCCTTATGTATAAATTAGGTAAGAGTTTTAGTCCCCTCTAATTTTGGGGTAGTCTCAATCACATTGGTAACGTTAAGTATAGGAAAAGATAAGTTTTAGTCCCCTCTAATTTTGGGGTAGTCTCAATCTGAAAGGTATTGACTTAGCATCTGATTTTACAGGTTTTAGTCCCCTCTAATTTTGGGGTAGTCTCAATCCCATAGCTTTTCTTATTTTATGGGGTTTTCTATTTTTTTTTGCTTTTTAGACTGATTTTTTATACAGTCTTACCTATAAATACTAATTAATGTATAATTTAGTACTTTTACAGTATATACCTTCAAGTATTATTTGTCCATATATTTATTGCTAACTTGCAAGTTTCTTAAATTGCAAATTTAATTGTCACTAATATGTGAAAGTTTTATACTCTTTGTTGTTAGTATTTTATATTAATAATGAATTATACTCTTTTGTTTTAATATTTTTATTAACCAAAATAAATATTTTGATTATACGTTAAAACTTTCAAATGATAATAATTTTTTCATTATTTTTGCTTTTTCTTCATTTTGAATGTATATTACTTCTTCTTTCTTTTCATTTTTTATTTTTTTGCTTTTTCCTTTTAAATCTAAAATTATTCTTTTACTATCTCTATTTAATATTAGTTCATATCCATGGGTATCAAAAATATGTTTTATAGAACTATACATTCCAGTTCTTTTTTTCATATCATAACCTGCAATTAATGTTAAATTTTCAAATATTGAAGTTTCGTCTCCTGAATTAAATAAAAAATTTATAGGTTTACCATATAATTTGTTTAATTCACTCATATATAAGTCTAATCCCTTATCTACTTCTTCCTTATTCATATCATTTGATTGAAATATATTTAAGTGTGCTATACAGTCTCTTATTTTTAACATAAAATATCCTAACTTAAAATTTTTATAAAAATCTTTATCAAAATCAGTTAAGTTATTACTCCCTTTTGGAAATAGTTTTTCGACCAAATCATATTTTTTTAATTTTTTCAACTTAGTCTTTGAATTTTCTGTTTCAAGGGTACTCTGAAAGTCCTCATCACGTCTATGTTCTAAATAAAATCTCCAATTTTTTTGCGGCACTTCTACAAGCATATCTTCATAAAACTCCTTACCACAATTATATTTATCAGATATTTTCATATGTAGCATATCTCTTTCTAAAATCCTTATCCACGATAGATATTTTTCCATAATATCAGTTATTAACGCCATTGCTTCATCTAAAACATTCAGTTTTATAATATTAGAATATTCACTAAAGATTAATTGCTCAGCCTTACTTTTTTCCTCTTTTTTAGCAAATTTAATATATTTATTAACATACTCTTCCCGAACGATAAATTTATCTTTATTTAGAAAAAACATTTCGTTTAGACCGTATTTTCTTATTTTTTCAAAACTTCCAAATTGTATTAATTTTCCTGAAGCATCATAATAAAAATCATTTAATGTGAGCTCTTTTTTTATTTTAGCATCATATTCTTTTATACCTGGAATAAATTTTTTAATTGATGTTTCTATACTATTAAAATACATATCATTTTTTTTTATGACTTCATAATTTATTTCCCCGATTAATGAGCAGAGTGAAAGTGGTAAAATAATTTTTTTTATTTCATCTTTCTGATTAGTAACTTTTTCACAATAATTTCTTAATGCACCTAGTAATTTATTTCTTTTTCTATTATCTAAATATAATCCTAAATTAAACCAATCTAAAGTGCTCGTCTCCTTTTCAGATTTGTTTGCGAATGAATCAATGTCTTTTAAATTAACTTCTATTTCTACTTCAATCTTTGTATCTGAAACTTCTTCAAAATCTTCTTTAAACAAATCTATTTTTGAGTATTCTTTATTCATATAATCAATAAACATAGCAGAAAAAACATATTGTTCATACCTTTTTAAATTCTTTATTCGTTGTTCTTGTTTTTCTTTATTTTCATTCTTTTCATTTTTTTTATCTTCACACAAAGCAATCTCTTTTTGAATTCTAGATTTTAACTCATCTATTTGTACACTCTCAAATTCTTTCAAGTAACTTTGTAAATTAAACCTTACTTTTTGTGATTTTTTATTTTTAAAATCATAATCTGGATTTCTATTTATCTTTCTTAGTATCTCTTTGCCTTTTGAGTAATTTTTTTTTAGCTTCTCACTATTTTGTTGAATAAAATTATTGGAATAAATTTCTCTTAAAATAAATGTATACGCAGTTATATATTTATTAACTTCCTTATATTCACTATTCTCTTTAGCTTTTTTTAAAATTCCAGCTAATACTTCATCAAATTTTGGTTCCTCTTTATTTTTAAATTCATCTTCAACTAGCTTCTTTAGTTTTAATTTATCCAAAAAACTATACTCACCATACTTTATTTTTTCTATAAATTTACCTAAAAACTCATTTCTAACCAAATGATTAAAACTTAAAAATTTATTAGATTTTTCTAATGTAAAGTTAATACCTTCAAAAAAAGTTTTAAGTTTCTCTTCATCTATAATATATTTTAAATTAGCACTTTCTAATTGCTTTTTCTTTGTTATTTTAAAATTATTGATGATATGTTGACATAATTTAGTCGTGTTTTCTAATTTTATTTCATTAAAAGCAATTGGCTTAACTATTCTATAGTGGACAGAGGTATGTCTTAATCTTGATAACGACTTCACTTGTTCCTCTAATAACTCTGAATAGTCTATCCCTTGAATCATGCCTTCAGCAGTAGGATAAATTACATTATTATATCCTATATAATTACATTCCTCTTGTATTTTTATATATGCAGGAATTGCATTTTCATTCATTTTTATGCCTATACAGTCTGTTTTAAAAGGTATCTTTAGCATTCTTGAAATATTAAAATTAGCAAATGAAATATAGTTGTTTATTTTTTCACCCATACTTTCGTCAATTTGACACTCAATTCTTTTAGCCGAGTCCATTTTTTCATGAGTAATTTTTTCGTTATCATCTAAATTAATAGTAGCATATTTTTCTTTACCATAATTCATTTTATATAAATTATATCTATTTCTCATTTTATGGATAACAAAATCTTTTATTTTTTCCTCATTTAATAAGTAAGTATGTCCATATTTTTTTCGTGTTTTACTTTTATTTACCGCTGCCATTAAAGCTTCATAAACTAATTTTATTTCAAAATATTTCTCTTTATTATTTTCAGCTTCACATAATTTTACATAAGTTCCAAAATAGTTTTCTGGAGTTTTGCCTTTAGCTTCAATGAAAAGTTCTAAATTTTCCCTACTTCTCTCTAAGAAACCCTTGAAATCGTTCTCTTTTAATTTTTTTTCCCAATACTCTTTAGCTGTCATTCTTTTATTTTTTAATACGACGTTTTTTGTATTAATAATTTTTTCTCCATAAATTCCTGCTATAATTTTTTCAAATGTTTTTTCTATATTTAAAATATCAGAAGTTTTTTTAAGTTCAACTTTTTCTCCTTTTAACTTTAATAAAATATTATAAATGAATTCTATCAATTCTTTATTATTTTTATTCAAAGAGTATTTCAAAATTTCTTTTGGTGAAATCTTTGTCCTCTGATAAATTTCATTCTCTTTTTGTATATTTTCACAGCTAAAAAAAGATTCTGCAACAGTTTCTACTTCTTTCAATATATCCATATCTATATCTATTTTTTTTTCTGATTTCAGTTTTTTTAAATACTGTTTTCTTAATGAGTCAAAGATTTTTTTTACTTCAGCAATAATATCATTTTTCTTCATGTATTTATCTCTTAGAATACTAATTAAAATTGTTTTTATTAGTAAATTTTTCAATTTTGCAGGAATAATATAATTTTTTAAATATGTTTCTTCAATATTCTCATCCTTAATACTATAGAGCTCATTAAATAATATTTTATACTCTTCAGGTTTTTCTTCAATTTTCAAATATGTCTTACTTATATACGGTTTAAACTCATTCATTATTAATTTTTTTATAAAATTTTTCTTTATATACTTAGAGTTTTGCGAATAGTTTGTATAAGGCTCCATTATATTAAATTCCAGGTTTACTCTGATTTTAGTATCTTTATTTCTTATATTTTTAGTTATTTCTTTTGTAAAAAAAACACTTTCTCTAAATTTCTCTTCATTTATTTCTTTTAAATTTTCATCATAAATTTTATTATCTTTCGTTATTAAATTATTTTCTTTAAGCAATTTCATTACGTCCCATCTCCTTTTTAGATTTTTTAAATTATTTATTTATAGTCTGTTTTCTTAATGAAAATATAATTTATTCCATTTAATTTTAATAACTAATTTTTTCCATAGTCTCTTTTAATATTTTTTTTAATTTTTAATTGTATGAGTTGAATTAAAAGGTTTTAACAAAAGTTCAAGTATAATTTTTAATTTCATATAACCATCTCCATTTTTTAAGTTTCCTTAATAATTGGTTTAAGTATAGGAGTTATTTATTTAATTGTAGCATGTTTTTTATCATTTTGATAGTGTCAAGTATTTATAGGTAAAATTTGTTAAATTGCAAGTTTAGTTGTCTCAAATTTTCAAAAAAATTAATTAATTCAATATGCTCACTTTTAACATAATTTTTTATTCTATTGTTCATACATACTTTCTTTTTTTCTTGTTTTTCTTAACTGGTAAATATTTATTTAATATTCCTAAAAATATATTCGAATATAAGTAAGAGTAAATTGTTTATTTTTTATGATATCATTATATCTATTCATGATTAATCTTCTTTCGCTGACGTTTAATTTGAGTTTTTCCTCAGCATATTGATTTTATCATGAGTTACTTTTTTTGACTAACTTTTAGGACAATTCATTTTACAATTTATTAAAAATAAATAAAAAATAGTAAACTATTAATATTTACTAATAGTTTACTATTTAAATTTTTTCACTATTTACAAGAATTTATTTGGCGGAAGCGTGTAGGAATCGAACCTACCAACGACCAGAGTCGCTAACGCAGTTTTGAAGACTGGAGGGAACACCAGTTACCCATCCGCTTCCACGTGACTAAGTAATGTTACCATAATTTATAGCAAGTGTCAACGGTTAAAATAACAAATAGAGCATCTCTTAAATCTTTTCAAAGGATTTTTTTAATCCAACTTTATAAACTTTATAAACTTCTAATTCTGCTTCTATTTTATTTTCATTTAATATTTTTTTTATTTCTTTTAAATTTTCAACTTCACACTTTACTGAAAGACCACAACTTGCTTTTAGCTCAGCAGGAAGAGGTATTACTCTACATCTTATATTATTATTTTTTAAAAGTACTTCTGTTTTTATTATTAAGTGTGTGGAATCTGCAACTAATATTAAAAATGTTTCTTCTCTTATCATGGTTTTATTATTTTATCTCCTTTCATTTGAATGTTAAGAATATTATACATATTAGTTATTGTTCCTATTTTTATTTTTTCTGTAACATTATAAAAATTAGTACATGCTCCACATAAAAAAATAGAAACTCCTAGTTCTTCTAATTTTTTTAAATCTTCTTCTGAGTCAGAACCTTGAACACCAAGTAGAACACCAGCATTATATAATATAACACTTGTAGGAAGAGTTTCTAACTCTGTTAAAGTATAAATAAATCCCTTCATTAATATTTTCCCTAGTTCTTCTTTTCCTTTTCCCATTTCTGTTGAATCAATTACTACAACTACATTATTTCTATCTTCTTTTTTTTCTTCAATTTCATTTAATAAAATTTTCTTTTCAATTTGAATAATATAAAGGTCATCTTTTTTTTCTAAAGTAGAAATCATTTTTATTTCTTTACATAACTTTTCAATATTTTGTGAAGCTGTAAGGTTATCTACCGTTACTTCTAAAAATCCTTCTGTTATCTCTTTTAAAGCATTTTTAGTCATAATTACTGGTAATGGACAAACCTTTCCTATGGCATTCACTTTTTTTAAAATTTCTCTCATTTCCCCTCCTAAATCAAATTTATTTTAAAACTCTATAATCTTCTATTCTTTTTGTAACACCTAATACATCAAATTTTTCTAAGATAATAAGTGCTTCTTTTCTACTAATATCTAATATATCTTTATATTCCTTAAGAGTTATTTTTTGATTCAAAGAAATAAAATCTCTTAAACGTTTTTCCGCTTCTATAAAAAAACCTCTCATTATAAATATATTTTGTACTAATGAAATTAAAAATCCTCCATCTGATAAAAATTCATGTAATTTCAGAAACTCTATTTTTTTAGTTTTTTCTATTTTATCTAATATTTTATCCATGCTTTCAGGTGCAAATCCATATTCTTTATAAATTGTTAGTATTTCATCTTTTATTTTTTTTTCATCTTTAGATAACTTTATTTTATAGTTTTTAATAGATATGATATCATTTTCAACATCTAATAGTTCATTTTGAAGATTGCTTAAAATAGAGTTAAACTCTTTTATAGAAAGAGAGTTTAGCAGTTTATTTTTTAGTTCTGACCGCTGAATCCCTTTTTTCATCCTATTTTTCTCATGAAATTCTTCTAATAGTTTTTTCACTAGTTCAGAAACTCTTGAAAATTCTGTTGTAGCAATATATTTTTTTAAATCTAAATTCTCAAGGAAAATCACTTCTTTGTTCTCAACTAAACTTTGAATTTCTTCTTCTTTTATATCTTCACCAATTTCTTTTATAATTTCTTGTAAAGTTAAAAATGTAAGTTTTTTAGATTTTAAAAGTGAAACTATTTTTGAATTTTTATCACCATAAGCTAAAGACTCTAATCTTTCTACATATTCTAAATTTCTTTTTTTAGTCTTAGTTCCACAAGGGTTCAGAATTTTTACTCCACCTATTGTATCAAGGGGAGAATAATTTCTAATTACTCCTATACTTCCAGATACTGCTACAATACTATCCTCTAGTTCAAGTTGGACATAAGCTGGTTTAGAAGTTGTTATTTCATCATCCATTAATAATTTTATTCTACCAATAACTTCTGTAGTTCCAATATGTAATCTAATTCTACTATTATTTTTTATTTTATTCTTTTCATTTAATAAAGTAAAAATACAATCTACACGACTAGAAATATCTAAATCTTTATTTTTAGATATAATATCTCCTCTTCTCACTTCTTGTACTTCTAAATTACTTAAATTTAGCGCACATCTGTTTCCTGCATCTAACTTAAGCATTTTAACACCGTGATTTTGAATACCTTTTACTTTATGAATAGTTTTATTAGGGTACAAAGTTATAGTATCACCTTCATTTATAATTCCTGAAATTGTTGTTCCAGTTACTACTGTTCCAAAGCCTTTAACAGTAAATACTCTATCCACAGCCATTCTAAAATCAGTTTCATTTTTATTTTCTAAACTTAAATTTTCCAATTCTTGATTTAAAACATTTTTTAAATTTTCATATGATTCTGAAGATTTTGAACTTACCTCTACAATAGGTAAAGTTCCTAAAAAAGAATCCTTGAATTTCTCTTTTATTTCTTCTTTTATTTCTAAAACTCTTTCATTTGAAGCTAAATCTCTTTTTGTTAATACTATTATACCTTTTTCAACTCCTAATATTTTACAAATATTAGAATGTTCTATTGTTTGCGGCATTATTCCGTCATCACAAGCTATAACAAGCATAATAAAATCTATTCCTGAAGCTCCTGCAACCATATTTTTTATAAATTTTTCATGACCAGGAACATCTATTATTCCTACTTTTTTTTCTGAAGGAAGAGTATAGTATGCAAAGCCCAGATTTATAGTCATTCCTCTTTTAGATTCTTCAGGCAAGGTATCAGTATCAAATCCTGTTAAATTTTTTATTAGTGTTGTTTTTCCGTGATCAATGTGCCCAGCTGTCCCTATTATTAAATTTCTCACTTTTCCCTCACTTTTTTTTCATAATTTTTTTAACTATTTCTGAAATTTCATGAAAATCAGATTCTTGTATAGTTTTCATATCAATAACAAAACTATTATCATATATTCTACCTATAACTGCTGGTTCGTTAAGTCTAAATTTTTCTTCTAAATAATTTGCATTTCCTAAAAAACTTAGTCCATAGCTAGGAACTGTTTCTTCTGGCATTGACCCACCACCTATTTTTGCTCTTGTTTCTATAACTATGGAATTTATTAAATTTTCCTCTAAAAGTTTTTTTAGATTCTCTGCTCTTTTATAAACATTTTCTTTAGGTTCTAAAATCATTCTTAAAGTTGGAATCTCTTTAATAGCTTCTCGTTCATCTAAATAGTAGCTAAATACTACTTCTAATAAAGCAATGGAATTTTTGTTCATTCTAAAGGCTCTTAAATATTGGTTTTTTAATAATCTTTCAATAAGTTCTTTTTTCCCTACTATTATTCCTGCTTGTGGACCTCCTAAAAGTTTATCACCACTGAATGTTACTATATCTATTCCTGCTTTTATACTTTCTTGAACAGATGGCTCTTTTACCATACCATATTTTGATAAATCTATAAGAATACCACTTCCTATATCTTCCATTGTTATTAAATTTTTCTCTTTTCCTATTTGAGCTATTTCTTCCACAGTAACAGAGCTAACAAAACCAGACATTTTATAATTTGATGAGTGAACTTTTAATAGCATATTAGTATTTTCAGTAATTGCTTTTTCATAATCAATTTTGTGTGTTCTATTAGTTGTTCCTACTTCTACTAAATTAGTCCCTGACAAACTCATAATATCAGGAATTCTAAAAGAACCTCCTATTTCTACTAGTTCACCTCTTGAAACAATTGTTTCTGCTTCTTTTGAAAATTCATTTAGACAAATAATAACTGCTGCTGCATTATTGTTTACTACTAATGCTCTTTCTCCCCCTGTAATTTTGCAAATAAGGGATTCTAAATGACTATATCTACTACCTCTACGACCTTTTTGTAAATCATATTCTAAGTTATTATAGTTTAAAGAAATTTCTGACATATTCTCTATCATTTTAGTGGACATTAGAGATCTACCAAGATTTGTATGAATTATTGTCCCTGTTCCATTTATCACTTTTCTTAAACTGTAAAGTTTATTACTTTGTCCTAACGCTTTAATTTTTTCTAATACATCTTCTTCTGTAAAACTTAGTATTTCTTTAGCTAAAATTCTGTTTCTGAAAAACTCTATACCTGATTTAATAGTTTCTACAAAGACATAATAAGTTGTTTCTTTAGCCAAAGTTTCTAATTCTTTATGTGCTAAAAGTTTATCTACTTTGGGAAGTTTCTTTAAAAGTTCGTTATCCATATCTCCTCCTACCTTATAATAATACTTTTATCTTGTTGTTTTTCAACGGTTCCAATAACCCATAGTTCTATTTTTTCTTTATTAAACTCCTCAATTATTTTTTCTAAATACTCAGGACTAACTGTAAAAAGTAGCCCTCCTGATGTTTGAGGGTCTAACATAATTTCTTGTAACCAAAAAGGTATACTTTCAAATGTTAGATTTTTTTCTACAAAAAGTCTATTTTTTTGTCCCCCAGCAGTAATATAAAATTCATTGGCATACTCTTTCGCCTCTTCAATATAAGGAACTAATTCTGATTCTATAACAAATGTTTTTTCAGTCCCACGAGCCATTTCATATAAATGACCTAAAAAACCAAAACCAGTTATGTCTGTACAAGAGGTTATAGGATAATCATGTAATATTTTAGCTGAATAACCATTGAGCATTACCATATAATCCACCATTTTTTTTATTGCTTTTTCTGTTGCTTTGCCCATTTTTGAAGCAGTGGAAATTATTCCTGTTCCAAGTGGTTTTGTCATTATTATTATATCTTCTATATTAGCTCCATAATTTTTCCAAATTTTATCAGGATGAGCAATTCCCGTAACTGAAAGCCCATATTTTGTTTCGGGGTCATGAACAGAATGTCCACCACTTAAAACAGCTCCTGCTTCTGCTATTTTCTCCGCTCCTCCTCTTAATATTTCTTTCAATATTAAAATATCTTCTTTTTCAGGAAAGCATACAATATTCATCGCTGTTTTTGGTATACCTCCCATAGCATAAACATCACTTAAGGAGTTAGCTGCTGCTATTTGTCCAAATAAATAAGGGTCATCTACCATAGGTGTAAAAAAATCTAAAGTTTGAATCATTGCTATATCATCAGTAAGTTTATAAACTGCTGCATCATCTGCTTTATCATAACCTACTATTAAATTTTTATCTTCCACTCTTGGAAGATCAGAAATAATTGTTGAAAGAACCTCCGGTCCAATTTTATTCGCTCAACCGCCTATAGAACATCTATCTAAAATTTTTTTCATAAAATCACCTCCAAAATTTATAGTTATATTTATGTAATATAACTCATTAAAATTCTATCATTATACTAAAAAAAAAACAACATAAAGAAAGATAATTTTAAATATTAAAAATTAAAATCAGAAAGAAAAATATCATTACTTGATTAATTTGTCAAAATGTTTTAAAATGTACTATAAAATATTAAAATTTTAACTATAATTTTGGAGGATTCACATGAAAAAAAATTTACTACGATTACTCGCACTTCTATCTCTAGTTGGAGTGTTCTATCTTTCAATTGATATCTCTTTAAAAATATATTTTAACAATTCTTTTTATTACACACCTGATTTTATAGGAATGAATATTAATGATGTTAAGTTATTAACTAGCACTAGTCCGATTAGAATTGTGGAAGTTTCACAAGAGTTTTCCAAAAAACCTCAAGGGACAATTTTTATGCAAGAACCTATATCTAATAAAGTTATTAAAAAAAATAGAGCAATAAAAGTTTGGGTAAGTAAAGGATTAAGTAATGTTGGAATCCCTGATGTTACTGGTCTTAATTATACAGACGCTAAATCTATTATAGAAAGTAAAGGATATAAAATTGGAGAAATTTTAACTGTTACTGCTGACTCTCCTACTGGGGAAGTTATTTCCACAGAACCTCCAGCAGCGTCATTGCTTTCATCTTCAGAAAAAGTTAATTTCTTAATTAATAAAAACTTTGAAACTTCCACAGTTGAAATGCCTGATTTATTAGGTCTTACTCTTTCTGAAGCAACTACTATACTAAGAGATAGTTCTCTTCTTCTTGGAAATATTAAATACGAGAATTTTGAAAGTATAGAACCTGATATTGTAGTAAAAACAAGTGCTGATTATAGAACAAAACTCCCTGGTGGAAGTTTTATAGACTTTACAGTTAGTAAATAAGATACAGAACTAAAAGGAGATGATTTTTATAAAAGGAAGAGTTATAAACAAAGTACAAGGATTCTATTATGTAGATACAGGAGAAGGGATTTTTGAATCAAAATTAAGAGGACTCCTTAAAAGAAGTGATAGAAAGGATAATTGTGTAGTTGGAGATATTGTTGAGATAAGCAGTGAAAATTCCATAATAAATGTTTTTCCTAGAACAAATCTTCTTCTTAGACCAGTAGTTTCTAATATAGATTATTTTGTTATTCAATTCTCTGCTAGAAATCCAGTTATAGATTATGAAAGACTTGGAATTTTACTTTTACATAGTTTTTTTAATAAAATAAAACCAATTATAGTTATTAATAAAATCGATTTAATTACTATGGAAGAACAGCAAGACATAGCTAGTAATTTAGCTTATTTAAAAGATATAAAAGTTCCTTTACTATTTATTTCACAAGAAAAAAATATTGGAATACAAGAATTAGAAAATATTATTAAAGATAATGTAACGGCTTTTGGTGGTCCTAGTGGAGTTGGTAAATCAAGTATCATAAATTTACTTCAAAATGAAAAAGAACTTAAAACTGGTGTTACTAGTGTGAGATTAAAAAGAGGAAAACATACTACTCGTGACACAAAACTATTACATTTAACCGCTGGTGGATTTATTATTGATACTCCTGGATTTTCATCAGTTGAGTTTCCTGAAATTAATGATATTAAAACTTTAGAAAGTGTTTTTCCTGAGTTCTCCCAAGAAAGAAAACCATGTAAATTTAATGATTGTATCCATATAAATGAACCTGAATGTGGAATAAAAGAACTTGTAGCAAATCATAAAATAACAGAATATAGATACAATTTTTATAAAAAAATATATGAAACTTTAAAAAATGAAAGGTGGAATAAATATGAATAATAATAATAATAATAATAATAATAATAATAATAATATTAATATTAATATTAATATTAAAATAGCACCTTCTATACTTTCAGCTGATTTTAGTATTTTAAGAGAAGAAATGAAAGCATTAGAAATATCTGGAGCTGATTGGGCTCATATTGATGTTATGGACGGAAATTTTGTTCCTAATATAACTTTTGGCCCTCCAGTTATAAAATCTATAAGAAAACACTCAAATCTATTTTTTGATGTTCACCTAATGATAGAGACTCCAGAGAGATATTTAGAGGATTTTGCTAATGCTGGAGCGGATATGATAACTATTCACGCCGAATCTACAACTCATCTTCACAGAGTGATACAACAAATCAAAGCACTTGGAAAAAAAGTAGGTGTTTCTTTAAATCCCGCAACTTCAGTAGATTGTCTGAAATATATTATAGATGATTTAGATATGGTATTAATTATGAGTGTTAATCCAGGTTTTGGAGGACAATCTTTTATAGAAACAACTATTCAAAAGATTAAAGATGTTAGAAAAATAAGTTCAACAATTGATATTCAAGTTGATGGTGGTATAACCAATAAAACTATTTTAAGTTGCATCGAAGCTGGAGCAAATATATTTGTTGCAGGGTCGTATATATTTTCAGGTAATTATAAAGAAAGAATAGAATCTTTAAAAATAATAGATAAGGTTGTGGTATAAAATGAAAAATGTTAATAGAGTCAACGGTGTTTTAGAAGAGTTTTTCAAACTTTTTTATAAAACTGAAGATATGGCATTAAAAGTTGGAATAAAAGGTCTTACTCATACAGAGTTACATATTATAGATGCAATAAGTTCAGATACTTTAACTATGCATGAACTTTCAGATAGACTAGGAACTACAATGGGAACAGCAACTGTAGCGATTTCTAAGCTTTCAGAAAAAGGATTTATAACTAGAACACGTTCTGATCTAGATAGAAGAAAAGTTTATGTTGCTTTAGATAAAAAAGGTGCTGAAGCATTAATCTATCATAATAATTACCATAATATGCTACTTTCCTCTATTACTGAAAATGTGGCTCTTCCTGATTTGGAAAAATTTATTGAAATTTTTGAAGTTATTTTAAATAATTTATCAAATAAAACAGGATTTTTTAAGCCTCTTCCCCTTGATGAATTCGAAAAAGGAACTAAAGTTTCTGTTGTAGCAATTAAAGGAACTCCTATTATACAAGATTTTTTTGAGAAAAATGGGATAAAAAATTTTTCTACTGTTGAAGTTTTAACAACTGGTAAAGAGATTGAAATATCAACTTTTGATAAGAAAATTATAAAATTAGATGCTTTAGATGCTAAGAATCTTATTTGTACAAAAGTATAAGGAGAAAATATGTTTTATTTAGACGGAATATCTCTTCACAAGATAATAGAAGAATTTTCTTCTAACCTTGTAGGAAAAAAAATAGGGAAAATATCGCAAGAAACTGAGACCTCCATTACTTTTTCTTTTGGAAAACAGTCCTTAATTATATCTTGTAATAACTCTTTACCTGTATGTTTTCTTTCTAATGAAAAAAGTTCTAGACTAAACGAAGAATTCAATTTTGTTCTTTCACTTAGAAAATATTTTTCTAATGCTTCATTAGAAAAAATTGAACAAGTGGGAATGGATAGAATCCTTTGTTTTTCTTTTAAAAAACTTGATGAATTAGGAATAACTCATATATATAAATTGTATTTTGAAATAATGGGTAAACATTCAAATCTTATTATTGTTAATTTTGAAAATAAAATTTTAGATTTAATAAAAAAAATTCCAATAGAAGAAAATAGATTAAGAGTTCTTCTTCCTGGAGCTGAATATTGTCAACCTATTATCTCTAAAAAAAATCTTCCTTTAAGTATAACAGAGGAAAATTTTGAGGATTTTAAAAATATTGGATTAGTGTCTTCTATAGAAGGTATTGGGAAAAATTTATCACTGACTATTTCTACTTTTAAAGATTTTAAAAATGTTTTAAATTCAATTTCTTCTCCTAAATGTTATTTGAAAGATAAGAAAATAATTTTAGCAACTGTTTTGCCTAACCTAGAACCCTTGCTATTTGACGAGCTCATTACATTTCAATCTTTTAGTGAATTAGTTGAATTTTATTTAGAGAAAAATGCTATATCTTCTAGTTTTGAAATTTTACTAAATAAAATTACTCGAGCTGTAAATACAAAAATAAAAAAAATAGAAAAAATATTAGTTAATATAGAAAAAGATAATATAGAAAAAAACAATTTAAGTGAATATAAAGAAATAGGAGATATTTTAGCAGCAAATATTTATTCAATACCTAAATTTATTGATAAAGTAGAATTATATAATTTTTATACAGATAAGATTATAAATATTCCCCTTAATAAAACTCATTCAATCCAAAGAAACATTGAATCATATTATAAAAAATATAATAAATTGAAAAGAGGATTAGAGGCTAATAAAACTAGAAAAATAGATGTTCAAACAGAGTTAGATTATTTAAATTCTATCTTAACTTTTACAAAAACTGTTCCCACAGTAGAAAATTTGAAAAATATTATTGAAGAGTTAGAAAATCAAAAATATTTGAAGAAAAGTTTGAAAGAAAGTAAAAAAATAAAAAAAAATAAAAAGAAAACATCATTAGGTGTATCAATTATAGATGAATTTTTCACTATAGTATATGGTCGAAATAATATTGAAAATGACTATATTACTTTTAAAATAGGTACTAAAGATGATTTATGGTTTCATGCTAAAGATATTCCTGGTTCTCATGTTATTTTAAAGTGCAGTGAACAAAATTTAACTCCTGAACTTATTGAAAAGGCAGCTAGTTATGCAGCTAATTTCTCTAGAGGAAACTCAGGTGATAAAATAAGTATCGATTATACAAGAAAAAAATATGTAACAAAACCTAACGGATCAAGACCTGGATTTGTTATTTATACCAATCAAAAAACTATCAACTTAATAAAGGAGTAAATTATGATTAAAATTTTCAATGAATTTTTAACTGTTAATATAAACCTACTAGGTGCTGAAGTTCGTGAAGTTTTAAGTAAAGAAACAGGAGCTAATTATATGTGGGATGGGAATAAAAAAATATGGGACGGAGTATCTCCTGTTCTTTTTCCTGTAGTTGGAAAATGTAATAATAAAGAAATTAAATTTGATAACAAATCATTTCCCTTTACTACTAATCATGGTTTTGCAAGAACTTCAGTTTTTGATTCTATGAAAATTTCCAACACTGAAGTTGTGCTATCTTTAACTGGAGATATGCTCCCTGAAAATACTTTTCCTATGGATTTTAAATTTTCTGTGACTTATAAGTTGGAAGGAATAAAATTAATTACTACTTATTCCGTATACAACCCAATGAACAAATTATTATATTTTTCTCTAGGAGCTCACCCTGCATTTAAATGTCCTTTTGATTCTAATCATTCTTTAGAGGATTATTCTTTAGAATTTGAAGTTGAAGAAAAAATGCTTTTACATGAGCTTAACGAGAATGGTGACTATACTGGTAAAACTTTTACTTATGAAACAAAAGATAAAAAAATTAGTTTAGCTACACCTGGTTTTGATAAAACTTTTGTTTTTTCAGACTTCAAAAGTAAATATGTTGTTCTTAATGAAAATAAAAGTGATAGAAAAATATTAGTTACTATTGAAGGATTTAAATATTTAGCTTTTTGGAAGAAGCTCGCAGGTAATTTTATATGTATTGAACCTTGGTTTGGAAAAAGTGACGATATTGATTTTTGTGGTGATTTTAAAGATAAAAAAGATTTAATAAAATTAGAATCAAACAAATATTTTTCAGCTTCTTATGAAACTGAATTTAATTATTAATAGTAATAAAAAAGTGATTTAAAAATAAGTTTTTTAAGTCACTTTTTTATTATTATACTTAACTATTTTTATTTCTCTTCTTACCCGATTATCTCTTGAACCCTTCCAACAGCCCCATCAACTAATTTAACTTTTATTCCATGAGGATGAGTAGATGAGTTCGTCAATAATTCTTTTACTATACCTTGAGTTAATTTCCCTGTTTTTTGATCCTCTTTTTTTACTATCTTTACATTTATTCCAGGTTTTACATCACTTCTATTTTTTCCATTCATATTTTCACTCTCCTAATTAAATTTTACACGAAACTTAAACTAGTCTTTTTTATTTTTTAAGATTTTTTATAGCATTTCTTGTTAAAATTAGTTTTTTTTCAATATCTTTAAAATTATTTCTAGCAATTCCAATAAAAATCATGTCAATCACTGCTAATTGAGATATTCTAGAGCTCATAGCTCCTTCTCTTAAAGATTTCTCAACAAATGGAATTTTCAAAGTTATATCAGATATTTTTTCTAGTTCATTATTAACAGAAGCTTTTGTTATGGAGATAATAGGGATATTACTTCTTCTAGCATTTTCTACACAAGTAAGAATTTCAGTTGTCTCTCCTGAATAAGATATAGCTAAAGCAACATCTCCCTCTTCCATTAAAACTGAAGATGTTATTTGAAGATGAATATCTGAATGTAAAGTACATTTTTTATTAATTCTAATCAGTTTATAGTAAAAATCAAGTCCAACTAAACCTGACACACCAAGACTAAATATATAAATATTTTTAGCTTTAATTAATAAATTTATTGCCTTATCTAAGTTTTTCTCGTCAATAAGTTTAACCGTTTTTTCCATAACACTGTCTATCGACTCTTTCACCCCATAGATAATATCTTTTGTTTTTAAATCTTTATCTAAATATTTAAATCTTAAGTTTTTTTCACCCTCAAGAGGACTTAACTTCAAACTTAATTTTAATTCATTTAAACTGGAAAAACCTAATTTTTTAGAAAATCTAATAATTGTTGCTGGAGATGTGGTAGTTAGTTCTCCTAATTTTTTTGATGATAATTTTATAACGGTCTCTTTATTAGATAAAAAATAATCAGATATAAGTTTCTCACTATCTGTGAAATTATGATAGTTTTGTTTTATATACTCTAACACGTTCATTTTATCACCTCCTACACTATATATTAAAAATTAAAATGAAATTTCTTTCCTTCTTCCATATATTTTAATAGATAAATATCTTCTTGTAAAATAGAAGCAACTACATTTGTTCGTTCATCTTCTTTTAAATCTGTTAATAATATCTGTAACTCTCCCATATAACGATTGTAATTTTCATTATCTATTGTTACATCTCCATATTTTTTTTCAACTGTATTTTCAGGTTTTATTAAATTTCCGCCTAAAATAATTCTACTTTCGCTTGCTCTTATAGCATCTCTTGATGAATCAGTTCTTGATGAATGTACTTTTTTTAATAAATCAATACTAATTTTATCCACTGTTTTTATAGCTAATCTAAGCTCAACAGAGTCAGGATTAAGAGATGAAAGACCTATTAACTCCTCTTCACTAGGGAGAGAGTCCCCTATAAAAACACCATTATTCCCAATTGCAAAAAGATGATTAGCAGCTTTTTTTACTTCTATACCTCTATGGTCTTCTAAAGTTGGTAGTCCTTCTTTTATAGGGCTTCTTTTTCTATGATTTGATTGTACAAATGCATAAATTTTTATCTTTCTATCTTTTAATAAAATATTTTTAGAAACCATACACTCCTCTGAAATCCCAGTGTTTATTCTAGGATAAAAATTGTGAAGTGCATCTATTTTTTCATAATTTGGAGAAAGTTTGTCTAACTTTTCAAAGAAATATTTTGTAACTGTTGAAGCATTTAGTTGTATTTTTATTCCATATTCATTTTTACTCATAGCACTTATTTCTTCTTCACTGTATCCAAAATCTATTCTAATTGTCTTAACTCCTAAATCTTTTAATCCTTTTAAATCCATATCTTCTAAATCTAAAAATTTAAAAGTATTTGGGGACATATCACTTATTATATCCATATTCATTTCTTTGGCTAGTTGAAAAAATTCTTTCACTTCATTTTTTAATATTTTATAATTAACTTCTGGAATATGTAAAGATGTAAATATTCTAGTAAAACCTAGCATGTGTGCATCTTTTAATAATTTTATATTTTCATCTTTTGTGTTATCTAAACCAAAATATATTGAAAATCCAAAACTCATTTCTCACTCCTCCAAATTTTTAATTAATTTAGTACTAATATTTTTATTCAATAGGATCATCAAAACCTAGTAATATAGTAAATATGTATCCAGCTAAATATGATACTAAAACTCCTATTAAAAATACAAGCATTTTACCATCAGCAATTAACAGAGCAAGAGGAAGTCCTGAAACACCTATTGCTAGTGCTCCAACTTTAAAAAATGCCATAACTGCTCCTCCAACTCCAGCACCTAAACATGCTGCTGTAAAAGGTTTTCCAAGTGGTAGAGTAACTCCATAAATTAAAGGTTCACCTATTCCTAAAACTCCTGCTATTAAACCATTTTTAGCAATCTTTTTTAATTTCTGATTTTTAGTTTTTCTATATACTGCAACTGTTGCCCCAACTTGAGCCATACCACTTGTTGCAAGTACAGGAAGTAAAACAGTAAATCCTACATTAGTTATTAAATCTGCATGAATAGGAGTTAAAGCTTGGTGCATTCCAGTCATAACTAAAGGTAAAAATAAAGCTCCAGAGATAGTTCCAGATATTACAGAAATAAACAAATTTTCTGAAGAAAGAGTTTGAGCCACAAGAGTTCCTATAGAATCAGAGATAAATCCACCTATAGGTTGAAGAACAATTAAAGCCATTAAAACTGATGCTGTTAGTGTTATTAGTGGTGTTACAAATAAATCTAGTACATCTGGAACAACTTTTTTTAGCAACTTTTCTATATAACAAGCAAGTACAACTACAATTATAACTGAAATAATTCCACCTCTACCTGGAGTTAATTTATTTCCAAACAATGAAATATTAGAAAGTGCTGATGAGGATAATATTCCCCCTAAAACTCCTCCCATCATTGGCATTTGAGACGCAAATTCTTTAGCTGCATTTACTCCTACTAATACAGATAGTACAGAGAACACTCCATTACCTATTAATCCAATTATCTTGGCTGCAGTTGTTAGTTTATAAACATCGCCGTAATATACTCCTGCTATATTATTTATTGCAAGCACGAGACCACAAGATACAAATAGTGGTATTAAAGGAATAAATGTAGCACCTAATTTTTTTAAGATATTTTTTACTTTCGTATCATTTTTTTCTTTTAATTTTTCCTTTGTAATTTTTGCAACGTCTTCACCAAATTGAGTATTTATTTCAATGAAACCCTTAACCTCTCCAGCTATTTTAGTTACTTTTCCTGGTCCGTATATTACTTGAAGTTGCCCTTCTCCCTCTACTACTCCTAGAACAGCTTCTGATTTTTCAAGTTCTTTCATCTTTACAAGAGAATGGTTTTTTAACTCGAATCTACAACGAGTCATGCAACTTTGAACTGAAATTATATTCTCTTTTCCACCTATTAATTCTATTAATATTTTAGCAATTTCTTTATTTGTCATTTTATCCCCCTTAAAATATATTATTTTGTATCTTTCAACGCTTTTGCTATATAACCTGAATTTTTTTCTAACTTTTCTTTAGCGTCTTTATAATTTAATTTCGATAATATCATAAATATAGCTAATTTAACATCTGAATTTGTTTCTTTTAAATAAGTAGCTGCTGTATCTATAGTTGCTCCAGTTGCTTCGGAAACTATTTTCTTAGCTCTTTCAACTAATTTTTCATTTGTTGATTGTACATCAACCATTAAATTTCCATAAACCTTACCTAATTTTATCATAGTACCTGTTGATAACATGTTTAATACTAATTTTTGAGCTGTTCCTGATTTTAATCTTGTTGAACCTGTAACAACTTCAGGTCCCACTACTGGAGATATTGCTATTTTTGCCTCTTTAGCTACAGATGAATTAGCATTACAAGTTATAGAAACTGTTAAAGCTCCAATTTCATTTGCATACTCTAGTCCACCTATTACGTATGGAGTTCTTCCTGATGCAGCTAGTCCTACTACTATGTCATTTAAACTTAGATTTCTATCTTTTAAATCTTGTATTGCTAGTTCTTTTGAATCTTCTGCTCCTTCTTTAGCTCTAAAAATAGCCTCTACTCCTCCAGCTATAATTCCTTGAACTAAATCCTCTGATACTCCATATGTAGGTGGACACTCTGAGGCATCTAATATTCCAAGTCTACCTGATGTTCCAGCACCTATATATATCAATCTCCCACCTCTCTTCATTCTCTCAACAATTCCATCAATAGCTTCTGCTATCTGTGGTAACTCTTGCTCTACTGCTACTGCTACTTTTTTGTCTTCATCATTCATTAATTTTACCATTTCTGTAGTTGTAACTCTATCAATATTTACTGTATTTTGATTTCTACTCTCAGTTGTTAAACTTTTTAAATTTAATTTATCCATTTTATTCCTCCTAAATTTTTAATAATATTTTTACAAATAATAATATCATATTAGAAATGATATTTCAATATTTTTTATAAAAAAAAGAAATTTTATTTCTAAGTATAATAAAAAATAAATTAGTTTATTTTGACACAATTTTGATATAAAGTTTTGCTATAATAACTTGAGTCAATAAATATTAAAAATAAAAGGAGAACAATTAAATGAAAAAATTATTAATAGTAGGAACACTTATTATGTCTGGATTTTCTTTCGCTAATACTATATCTGGTGAACAAGAAACAAACAATAATAATCTAAAACGTAAAATCAGATTAGAGCAAATTGAGAGAACAACAAGTTCTGATAGAAAATAAAATAATTATTGAAGAAACTCTCCTATGTATATAGACATGGGAGAGTTTTTTATAACCCATAATAAAAGAGTTATTTGATTTTTAGAGAAAATAGTAATATAATATTTTTAATATATATAATTCTTATGAGAGGAATTTAATTCGTTACCTCTCATTTAAAAATTGGAGATGAATTATGATAACTTTAAAAATTGAGGAACTTTTAGAAAATAAAAACTATTTTCAATTAAAAAATTTACTAAATGACATGACGTCTTTTGACGTAGCAGAAATTTTAGAAAATAATAATGAAAATATATTACTTCTATTTAGAATGTTAAAAAAAGAATTTGCAGCAGAAGTCTTTTCACATCTTTCATCTGATGAACAGGTAAAAATTGTTGATTCTATTTCTGATGAAAATTTACAAGAAATTTTAAACGAGTTATTTTTTGATGATATGATTGATTTTATAGAAGAGATGCCTTCTACCATTGTAAAAAGAGTTCTTAAAAACTCCAGTGATAAAAATCGAGTTTTAATAAATCAATTTCTATCTTATCCTAAAGATTCAGCTGGAAGTCTTATGACTACTGAATATTTATCAGTAAAAAAAGAATGGAGTGTTAAAGAAACTTTAAACTACATAAGAACCTATGGAGCACAAAGTGAAACTGTAGAAACTTCTTATGTAATAAATGAACGTAAAGAACTTATTGGGATAGTTACTTTAAAGTCACTATTATTTTCTAAAGATAGTGATAAAATTATTGATATTATGGATGACGCTCTCTCTATAAACACTTTAGCTGATAGAGAGATTAGTATTGAACTGTTTAAAAAATATGATTTTTTAGTTTTACCAGTTGTAGACAATGAAAATAAACTTTTAGGAATAATAACAATCGATGATGTTGTAGATGCTATAGAAGAGGAAAATACAGAAGATTTTCATAAAATGGCTGCTATGACCCCTTCTAAAGAAGAATATTTAGATAGTGGTGTTTTTTCTCTTGCGAAAAATAGACTTCTCTGGCTTTTAGTTTTAATGGTTTCTGCTACTTTTACTGGAAGTATTATAAGTAAATATGAAGATATTTTACAATCTATGGTTATTCTTGCAGCTTCTATCCCTATGCTTATGGATACAGGTGGAAATGCTGGTTCTCAATCCTCTACTTTAATAATAAGAGGAATGGCTCTTGGAGAGATTGAAATAAAAGATTATTTATCTGTTTTATGGAAAGAATTTAGAGTTAGTTTAATTGTTGGATTTGGACTTGGTACTCTTAACTTTTTAAGAATGGTTTATCTTATAAAAGTTAGTGTTCATGTTTCTATAGTGGTGTCAATAACTTTAGTTTTTACAATTATAGCTGCTAAACTAGTAGGAGGTCTTCTCCCTCTAGGAGCTAAAAAGCTAAATCTTGACCCTGCTATAATGGCAGGTCCTCTTGTCACAACTATTGTAGATGCTTTAGCTCTTTTTATTTATTTTTATCTGGCAAAAATAATTCTTCATTTATAAAAAATAACTCTACCTTCCCGTCTAAATTATTTGGGAAATAGAGTTATTTTTTTATCCTCCAATATTATATAGAGAGATGAATAAAGGTACTATAATTGGAACTAATGCAGAGAGCACCACTCCAGTAAAAAAAGAAATTATTGCAGTATCAGAAGTTGTATATTTATTTATTATAGGGAGAACCGTATCCATTGCAGGAGCACCTGCTGAGGATATTGCTTCAAAATACCCTATTCTTTTAGCTATAAATGGTATTGAAAATATTGCCATTAACTCTCTAAATACATTAGTTAAAAATGCCACACTACCTAGAGAAGGGCTAACCTTAGATATTTCAATAGCAGAAAGAGAATACCAACCTAATCCTGCACCCACTGTTACTGATTCTCCCCAATTTAAACTTGTAAACAATGAGGATATCCCACCACCTAAAAGAGTCCCTACAACAACTGAAATTGGCAAGAACCATATTCTTTTTCCATATTTTTTCAGGTTTGAAAATATAGAACTATTTTTTCCTATGTCAATTCCTACAAAAAATAAAAGTAAGCACAGTCCTAAATCTATAAAAGAATCTATATTTTCAAGAATAAAAGTGCTTTTATAAAAAAGACCAAATATTACCCCAATTATAACTGAAAGAGAAATACCTAACACTTATCTCACCTCTTTTTTACTAATAACTTTAAACACTATTTTTGTACACAAAACACTTCCTAAAATAGTAAAAAATGCAATTATAAAACTTTCTAGTCCTATTCTATGAAGATTAGATAGAATGGCTTCATCTGTTCCTATTTTATACCCCATAGTCCCTAATAAAAAAAATAGTGATAATGTTTGTAATTTCCCTGTTCTTCTGTCTACTCCCTCAGGAATAAGCTTTTTTTTAGAAAGATATACTCCAATTAAAATTATCCCTACATACAATAATATTCTTAACATCTTCCCTCTTTCCCCCCTTTTTTCTAATTAACTTAATTTTTAATTAAAAATGTCCTCTACTTTCCATAATAAATCTGATAATAATTCTTTATAATTTTTTAGCTTTGAAACTTTCCAATTTTCCCCGTATAATTGTATTTCAAAAGTTCCAAATTTTTCTGCAAAATTTTCTTTAGTTATTCTTCTTTTGTCATATAAAAGAGCTCTTTTTTCTTGTTTCCCCTCAACTTCAACTATTAACATTTTTTTTACAAAATCTAATATTTTAACATCAGAAACTTTTTCAATCTCTTCATTTCTCTCATTTCTTGCTTTTCTTCCTTCAGCATTAACTCTTTTATGTTCCACTCTTATGGCTAATTCTTTTTTTTCAGTTAATCTTTTCTTTTTTTTTATTTTTTTCATAGTACCATAAGCTTTTCCTTTTTCCTTATCCTTACTAATTACATTCATACCTTTCTCCTATTAATCTTTTCTTTTCTAATTATACAACATATACAAAAAAACATATAGTATTTTTAATTTTAGTATAATAAGATTCCCAAAATTGCAGAAACTATTATAATTTTTACAACACCAACTTTATATTTTAAAATAGCTATTAGTACTCCTAAGAAAATTATATAACTGTAATAATCTATAAATATATCAGGTTTCATAAGGGAAAAAGCAGCACCTAGTATTAACCCTATAACAGTTGGTCTAAGTCCAATAAAAGCCTTTTCTACATATTTAGACTCTTTAAACATTTTTATAAATTTAATTAAAATACTCATAACTATAATAGAAGGAAGTACTACACCAATAGTAGAACAAATAGAACCTAAAATAGAATTAGTTGTTATATACCCAATATAAGTTGCTGAATTTATAGCTATTGGACCTGGTGTTATTTGGGACACTGCTATTATATCTGTAAATTGACCTATTGTTATCCAACTATGATTTCTCACAATCTCCTGTTCTATCATGGACAGCATAGCATATCCACCACCAAAACTAAATAATCCTATTTTAAAAAAAGTTGAAAATAGTTCCCAATAAATCATATTTCTCTCCCCTTTTCTCTAGAAAGAATATTCCCTAGTATCATACTTCCCACTATAAATAAAATTGGCGATATTTCAGTAAATGCAATAACGACTCCTATTATTATAGAGATAATCCATTTTTGAGGTTTTAGCTTTAAAGCTTGCCCCATTCCTATTGCTGGTGCAATTATAAGAGCAACTATAGCTGGTTTTATCCCTTTGAACACAGATATGAATAAAGCGTTATTTTCTAAATTTTTAAAAAATATAGCTATTATTAATATAATAATAAAAGACGGGAGTACTGTTCCTAATACAGCTACAAGGATACCTATACACTTTCTTAGTTTCCACCCTACAAATACCGAAACATTTACTGCCAGTGCACCAGGACAACTCTGAGCCACTCCCAACACATCTATAAACTCTATCTCCTCCATCCATTTTTTTTTATCTACAATTTGTTCTTTTATTAAAGGAATCATTGCATAGCCTCCTCCAAGAGTGAACAAACCTATTTTAAAAAATATCATAAAAAATTCTAAATAAAATTTCATTATTCCCCTTTATTATACAGTATGATTTTCTGTTCCCATTTCACTCAGCATTTCTGTTAATAATCTAGCTTTATTCTCACTCATTAACACAACTAATTTGTCTCCAGCTTTAATTAATGTAGAACCATTAGGTATTTTTTCAACCCCGTCATGTTGTATTCCCACTATAAGAGTTTCTAAAGGCCAAGAAACTTCAGATATTTTTTTATTATCTAAATATGATTCTGAAATAACTGGAATTAATATTACTGTTTTTTTAGTTACGTCTTCATCTCCTTCTACTTCTACATTTTTTTCTATCCTTTTATAGAGAATGTCATAGATCGGCTCTAACTTTAATATTTCAGTAATATAATATGCTACTAATGATACTGTTGCTAATGCAAGAAGATGTTCGAAAGTTCCGGTCATTTCTAGTATTAGTATAATACCTGTTATTGGAGCTCTTACAACTGCTACAAAATATGCTGCCATTCCTAATACCATATAATGAGGTACAAAATCCAAGCCTACACCTAATATATTTATTAGAAAAAGTGCATATATTTTTCCTAAGATTGCACCTAAAACTAGCATTGGAAGAAATATTCCCCCAGGAAAACTTGTAGAATAGGACAATGCAGTAAAAAGAAGCTTTACTATGAATAGAACTATTAAAAACATTATTGTTGAATTTACTTTTGCAAGTTCTTCTGCAAGTTCGTGCCCTCCTCCTGTTACTTCTGGCAAAATAAAACATAAAGTAAAAGACAAAGTCATAACTGCACAAACTTTAATCCATCTTGGTAATATACACTTTTTATATATATTTTGAGTCCCTATAAGAATCATTGTAAATAACTTTCCACATAAAGCTATTATTACTCCAAATATAATAAATAGTATAAATTGAGAATATGGACTTAAAGCTTCTGGATAAGTTACAGAAAAATTAAAAGCTGTGGAAACTCCAAAAATTCTTCTACTTATAAAATTAGAACTTATACTTGCAATTAGAGTACATATTAGTAATTTAGAAGAAAAATGTTTGTGTAACTCTTCTAAACTAAATATAACTCCTGCTAGAGGAGCTCCAAAAGCTCCTGAAAGTCCTGCACTTGCTCCACTTGTTATTAAATATTTTTTCTCTATCTCATTTTTTTTAAAAATATTACTCATTCCATAAGCAATATAAGAACCTAATTGAATAGAGGGTCCCTCTCTTCCTAGAGATAATCCAGCTCCTATTCCTAATATTCCACCTACAAATTTCCCTATAAATTCCTTAAACCATGAATTATATTTTAATTTTTTTTAAATTATTGCTTTAACTTGAGGTATTCCGCTTCCAGATGTTGTTGGAAGTTTTTTAACTAAAAAATCTGTAATTATTCCTATAATTATAAAAATCAACCAAAGTTTTAATAAAAATAATGGATTTATTAAATCCTTATGTGAAAAAAACATATTTCTTAAATGCTCTGCCTGTTGTAATCCATACTTATAAACCGAAACTGTAAGTCCTGTTGCTAGCCCAATTAGCAAACATATAAAGTAAAGACTACTATTTTTTTTTTGTAAAAATTTAATGTTACTCTCTGAACCTAAATTGTGCTTCATAAAAATTAATCCCCCATAAATAATACTTACAAATCTCTTTTAAATAAAAAACAAGGAAAGTAATTACTATTGTAATACTTTTTTTTATTATTTACAAATATTTTTTCATTATTTAAATGAACTTTTAAATAAACTTTATCTTATTAATAATTCAAATCCCTATAATATCTTATTCACAAAAAATAAAAAAAGTAGATATTATCTACTTAAAATTGTGAAAAATGGTGCCGCTTGTCGGAATCGAACCAACCACCTACTGATTACAAGTCAGTTGCTCTACCATATGAGCTAAAGCGGCATAAATATAATTAAAAAAATGGCGGGAGTGACGAGGCTCGAACTCGCGACCTCATGCGTGACAGGCATGCGCTCTAACCAACTGAGCTACACCCCCAAATTTAAATGGTGGTCACAACAGGACTTGAACCTGTGACCCCCTGCTTGTAAGGCAGGTGCTCTCCCAACTGAGCTATGCGACCGTTTTTGGTACCCCGTAGGGGAATTGAACCCCTGTTTACAGAGTGAAAATCTGTTGTCCTCACCACTGGACGAACGGGGCACTCTGATTTGGTGCGTCATACAGGACTTGAACCTGTGGCAACACGATTAAAAGTCGTGTGCTCTACCAGCTGAGCTAATGACGCAGACAATATTAATAATATCAGTTTTAACAGTTTTTGTCAACTTTATTTTTTCTTGGCACTTTATCTTTTCTTGATACTTTATTTTTTCTTAAGATTTTTTTTTATTTTATCACTTTAAATTTATTTTTTAATTTTCTATTTAAAATTTTTACAAAATCTAACTTTCTATTCATTATTAGAGGAATAATAAATTGTTTCCCCTCTTTTGTTACTATATCTATAACTACTTGAAAAAGACCTTTTTTTCCTATTTTAGCTTCCTTTAAAATACAACTTTCAATATCATCAAAATTAATAACAATTTTTTCATAGTAAATATTATTAGAAATTCCATCTATTTTTATTTTGTAACTAAAAACAGTTTTAAGGTGTTTAAACCCTATATAGAAGAATATTATACCAGTTAGCATATTAATTACCCTGTAATCATTTAGATACCCCTCATAGAGCTGATAGAGGGCTATAAGTAACATTGGAACTCCTGTTCCAATCCACATTATTTTTTTTCTAAATTCCAATGAAAACTTTTCTACACTTTTAAACTGTTTTTCTGGATTTAAATTTATTTTCTTTATAAAATCTTCATAAAATACCATTATACCTCACTTGATTCAACTAATTTAATTACATCATCAGATTTATAATCTAAATTATGCACAGCATTTATATATCTTACAGTTTTTGTCTTTCCTCTTATTAAAAGAGTTTGAGTTCTTGCAATATTTCCTTTTCTTTTAACCCCTTCTAATAAATCTCCACTTGTTATTCCAGTTGCTGAGAAGATAACCTCATCATCTTTTACCATGTCGTCCATTCTAAGAATATCCCCTACATTAATCCCCATTTCTTTACATCTAGACTTTTCAAAATTTGAAATTTTATCGTTTTCTAGAGAAATTCCTTTAACTTCATTTCTTAACTTCAGTCTTGCTTGCATATCTCCACCTAAAGCTTTTATTACTGCAGCGGATATAACTCCCTCTGGTGCCCCACCTACTCCGTATAACATATCCACATCTGAATCTATTATACATGTTAGTATTGACCCTGCTACATCTCCATCTGGAAGAGCATAAACTTTTATTTTTAAAGCTTGAAGTTCTGTTATTATTTTTTTATGTCTTGGTTTATCTAGAACTACTACTGTTAAATCACATAGCTCTTTTTTTACAGCTTTAGCTACAATATGAATATTTTCTATTAAAGATTTTTCTAAATCAATTAATCCTTTAGCTTCTGGACCTACTACAAGTTTCTCCATATACATATCAGGTGCTTTTAAAAAACTCCCTTTATTAGCAACAGCTAATACTGCTATGGCATTTGCTTGTCCTTGAGCAGTCATTCTTGTTCCTTCAACAGGGTCTACAGCTATATCAACAGCCACTAATCTATCATAATTTTTATTTCCGACTTTTTCACCTATGTAAAGCATAGGGGCTTCATCTATTTCCCCTTCACCTATTACAATTTCTCCGTCAATATTAATTTCATTTAACATTTTTCTCATGGCGTCTACAGCTGCTTGATCTGCTGAATCTTTGTCCCCTCTTCCTACCCATTTATGTGCCGCTAGTGCTGCAGCCTCTGTTACTCTTGCAAATTCAAGTGCTAATTCTCTTTTCATTATTTCCTCCAAATATCAATTACTTAAACTCTATATTAATTTGCTAATTTATAAACTTCTTCCCCTTCTTTTACCATTTGTAGTTTTTCTCTACCTATTTTTTCTCTATAGTATGGTATTTTTAATTTTTCAATTTTTTCACTATAGTCTTTTATCTCTTCCTTAAGCCCTAATGATTTTGATTCTATCTCTTCTATTTTTTTTTCTATTCTTTTAATTTTTGTATAACTTCTCTGTATTTGTGGAAAAAATATAATAATATTAACACTTAAAAAACTTACTATTACTATGGAGAAAATTATTTTTTTCATATTCTATCAACTATCCCTTTACTTTTTTTGTCATTGCTTGAAGTTTTTTTCTAATTAGTCTTTTAGCCACAGGAGATACCTTGTCTGTAAAGAGAACTCCGTCTAAATGATCATTTTCATGTTGGAAAGCCCTAGCTAATAATTCTGTTGCTTCTTCTACAATTTTTTCATTCTTCTCATTTGTATATTCCACCTTTACAGTTTCAGCCCTTTTTACATTTCGGTAGATTCCTGGTATACTTAAACACCCTTCTTCACACTCTACTGTTTCTTTAGAATATTCAATTTTAGGATTAATTACTTTTCTAATAATTCCGTCTCCTATATTTAAAACAAACATTCTCTTATTTACTCCTATTTGTGGTGCTGCTAGACCTACACCTTTTATTTTCTCCATTGTTTCAACCATATTATTTAAAATTTCTATTATTTCAGAATCTATTTCTTTTACTTCTTCAGATTTAATTCTTAAAGATTCTTCACCATATATTTTTATCTCTAAAACCATTTTTCTAGTACCTCTCTTATTCTAAATTAAATTAATTGGATCTACGTCTATTACTATTCTATATTTTTTTTCTTTTTCAAATTTTTTTAAATTTTCTTTTAATATTTTTTTATAATTACTAATATTTTCTTTATGACCTTTTATAAAAATATTATATCTATATCTATCTTTTACTTTATAGACTAAACTTTTCATTGGACCATATACTTCAACTTTATCGCTTTTTATATCATTATAAACATTTTTACAGAAATGTTCAAGTTCAATTTCAGAATTTGAGGAAATTCCTATATTTATTATTTTTGAAAAAGGGGGATAAAACAACATTTCTCTTTCTTCTATTTCTTTTTCATAAAACTTTTCATAGTCTCCCTCTACAATATTTTTAAAGATATTGTTCTCTGATTGGAATGTTTGAATAATAACTTTCCCTTCCTTAGTCCCTCTTCCAGCTCTTCCTGAAACTTGAGTTAAAAGTTGAAATGTTCGTTCAAGTGATCTGAAATCTGGAAAAGACAAACTCATATCAGCACTTATAACCCCTACTAATGTTACATTTGGAAAATGTAATCCTTTTGTTATCATTTGAGTTCCTACCATAATTTGATATTTTTCATCTAAAAAATCTTCGTACATTTTAGTATGAAAATTCTTTTCCTTAGACGCTTCTGAATCTACTCTTATTATCTCTACAGGAAAAATATTTTTCAACTCTTCATATATTTTCTCCACACCTTTTCCACTATGAATAAGTTCTTCACTTGAGCAACTGCTACATTTTCCTATATATTTTTTTTCTATTCCACAGTAATTACATTTTAATTTTCCTTCATTTTGATAATAGCTATACTTTATCGAACAATGAGGGCATTCTTCAACATGCCCACAACTTTTGCATTGGATATATGTTGAATAACCTTTTCTATTTAATAAAATTAAAACTTGTTCTTTTTTTATTAGTTTTTCCTGAATACTTTCAAGTAACTCCCTACTAAAAAATTCGTTTTCTTGATTTTTCATATCAACTATTTCAATATCAGGAAGTATTGCTCCGTTATATCTATTATTCATAGAGAGAAGTTTAAAAATATTTTTTTTAGCATAATAATAGGATTCAACAGAAGGAGTGGCAGAGCCTAAAACCACCTTACAATTTTCTAGCTCCGCTCTCTTAAACGCCACATATTTTGCATGATAACGTGGATTGCTATCTTGTTTATAAGTAGTTTCATGTTCTTCATCTATTATTATATACTCAAGGTTTTTTATTGGTGCAAAGATAGCTGATCTAACTCCTAATACAACTTTTTTTACTCCCCTTCCTATATCGTCCCACTCTACTTTTCTTTCACTATCAGTCATTTTGCTATGCATAATAGCAACTATATCTTTAAACTCTTCTCTAAATCTTTTTACCATTTGAGGAGTAAGAGCTATTTCTGGAACTAAAAAAATAGATCCTTTCCCTTTTTTTAAAGCTGTTTTTATAAGTGCAATATACACTTCAGTTTTTCCAGACCCTGTAACACCTTTTATTAAAAAATATTTCCCTTCATCCTCTTCTATGGCATTTTTTACTAATAGTTGCTCTGAGGATAATTCTTTACTTATTTTACTAATGTTTTCATCACTATACTCAACTTTTAAATCAGCTTTCTCTTTTTTTACAATAACTTTTTCATATAACAGTATTTTAGATTCTAAAAATTCATTTAAAAGTTCCTTCGTGTATTTTTTTTCAATACTATTTGCAGTTCCTATATCTTTCTTTCTAAAATATTTTTCTAGTAATTTTTCATTTTCAGAAACAGGAATATATTCTCTATTATATCTATACACTTCTTTGTAACTTACCTTGGTTTTTTTGCTGTTTCCTAAATTGAAAATATGTGAAAATCCAGTCATATAGTAATTTTTTACCCATATTAATAACTGGATATATTCTTTAGTATAACTTATGCTATCTTCTACTATTCCTTTAATTGGTAAAACTTTAAATTCAAATTTTTCTTCCTTACATTGCTCAACTATAACTGCTACTTTTTCTTGATGTCTAAAGTTTACAAGGACAAAATCCCCAATTTTATATTTAGAATTTTCATCACAGTATGTGAATAAATCGTTGGTATTAGTTATATAGAGATTGTAATATTTCATTTTTTATTTTTCTCCTCTTATAAACCTAATTTAATAGTTATAGTTTCAACTTCTAAAAGATTTTCTCCTTCTTTTGGAAATTGTTCTCTTACTAACCCTTTACCTTGAAATTCTATTTTATATCTTGTTTTTGAAAGTATACTTAAAACTTCCCTTGTATTTAACCCTATTAGACTTGGCATTATTTCATCTCCAACTTCAACTTCATTGGAAAGTCTAGCTCCCTTGTCTTCTTTTCTCACTTCATGCTTAGATAATTTTCTTATATCTTTTGATAATATATTTTTATTTCTTGTTATTCTACTAACTATTTCTCCAAAAACTGGAGCTCCTACTGAACTTCCAAATCTTGTATATATAGTTTCACCTTGTGGTTTCATAAACATTATGAGTATTGCATATTCAGGTTTTTCAACTGGTAAAAACCCAATAAATGAAGCTAAATACTGATTTTTAATATAGCCACCTTTAGGGTTGCTTATTTGAGCTGTTCCTGTTTTTCCTCCTACTCTATAACCATTTACTATGGCTCTTTTCCCACTTCCATCTAAGACATTATTTTCTAACATTCCTTTTAAATTATCAGAAACTTCAGAAGATATTACTCTTCTTACCTCTTTTGGTAAATTCCTCCTTATTACTACTCCATCTTGAGCTTCAATTCTATCCACAATATGCGGAGTATATAGTGTTCCTCCATTAATAACTGCTGAAAATGCTGTTATTAATTGAATAGGAGTTGTAACAATCCCCTGACCAAATGACATTGTACTTTTTTTCAATTTATCCCATTTTTTATGATGTTGTGCATAAGGCTTTAATTCACTAGAAAAATCTACTCCTGTTTTTTCATATAAACCAAACTCTTTTAATGTATCCTCAAATTGCTCATTTGTAAATTTATCACTAATTAATACCATTCCAACATTACTAGATTTTTTTATTATTTCCTCTATTGTTAATATTCCTCTAGTTGATCTTGTACTTTCTTTTATCGTGTGATTATATTTTCTTATAGTTCCATTTCCAACATCAAATTTTTCATCTTCTTTCACTAGTTTTTTTTCTAAAGCAGAAGCTACAACTATAGGTTTAAATGTTGAGCCTGGTTCAAATTGATCTTGAAATATAGGGTTTCTTAATTGTCTTTTATCTTGACTGAAATATGATGTTCCCAATATTTTTCCATTTTGTGGATTCATTATTATTCCGTATGCTGATTCAGCTTTAGTTGCTTTGAACTGTTTTTCAATTTCTGAGTTTAATATATAGTTTAGTTCATCATCAATTGTTAAATATACATTTCTTCCATTTAATGTTTTTTCAAATTTATCATCACTTGTAGGCAATTTCATCTCTCTTTTTTTTGTAAACTCATCTTTAGTTTTTAATATTTTTTCTCTTAAGTACATCTCATAAGATTTTTCTATTCCATAAATACCGTGTTTTTGAATCCCTATTTTATTAGGAGGATATCCTATATTACCTACTAAGTTTTCATAGATTTTTTTTCTATAATATTTTCTTTCTACTATTTTTTCAAAAAATATTGAATTATTTTTTATTTTTTTTTCTTTAATTAGCATTTCTATTTCATTTTTTTTACTTTCATCTATTTTTTTCTCAATAACTTTATAACGATTTCCCTTAGTAGCTAATTTGTCTATTTCCCTCTCTAAAGATTTAAAGTTTCCTTTTATTATTTTTCTTTTTTTTAATAATTCTAGTATTTCCATTGCATTCTTATCTGTTGAAACCCTTGTAGGATCTACAATCACATTGTAGATATACGTGTTAAATGCTAATTTTTTTCCAGTAGAATCATATATTGTTCCACGTTTCCCTTTTTTTATTAAATCAGAACTAACTTGATTATGTGCAAGTTTTTCGTAGTAGTCACCATTAAAAATTTGAATATTCACTGCTCTAGATAATATAATTAATAAGAAAAAATTAAGTATCATTGATGATATTTTTGCTCTTTTATTAAAATATGAAATTTTTTTTAAATTTTTAATTGATATATAAATATATATTTGATATAGAATTAATAAAGTAAAAAATACTCCTAATGAATAGCTTTTAATAGTATAAAAATAAACTGATACTGCTCCATTTATTAATATTAAAATTAATTTTATAAGTAATAGCAAATCTTCCACCTCAATCTTAGTTTTATTTATTACATATTATTATACCACATTTTTTCCAAAATAAAAAAAACTCAGCCTATAAAAAGACTGAGTCAAAAGTTTTAAATTCTTTTATTATTTTTTTTCTGTAGAAAAATCCATTGAAGCTAATCTTTCGTATTGTCTCCATCTTCTCATAGATTCCTCTTTATTTTGAGCGAATAAAGTTTTTGCTCTTTCTGGATTTGATTTTTCAAGAGTTGCATATCTTACTTCTCCCATTAAATAATCATTGTATACTTCCCAATTTGGTGCTTTACAATCTATCTGTAAAGGATTTTTTCCTTCAAATTCTAAAGCAGGGTTGTATCTGTATATTGGCCAGTATCCACATTCTGTAGCTAATTTTTCCTCAGTTTGTGATTTTCCCATTCCTTTTTTTAGTCCATGTGAAATACAAGGTGAGTAAGCTATTATTAAAGAAGGACCTTTGTGAGCTTCTGCTTCTTTAATTGCTTTTAGGTATTGGGCTTGACTTGCACCCATTGATACTTGTGCTACATATATATGTCCATAAGACATAGATATAGCTCCAAGATCTTTTTTCTTGTTTGGCATTCCATCTGCTGCGAACTTAGCTACTGCTCCAGTTTGTGTAGATTTAGAAGCTTGTCCTCCAGTATTTGAATATATCTCTGTATCCATTACTAATATATTTATATCTTCGTTTGAAGCTAGAACATGATCTAATCCACCATAACCGATATCATATGCCCATCCATCTCCACCGAACATCCACTGAGATTTTTTCACTAAGTAATGCTTTAATCCTAATATTTCTTTACAAATTTCACAACCTTTTTGTGAAGATGCTTCTAACATTGGAACTAATTTATTTTTTATTTCTTTTGTTTTTTCTCCATTAGTTCTATTCATTAACCATTCTTCCATTAATGCTAATATCTCAGCTGGAGCTTTTCCTGATTCTATTGCTTTTCCCATTAACATTGCAATATTATCTCTTAAAGATTCTACTGCTGTATGCATTCCCATTCCAAATTCTGCGTTATCCTCAAATAATGAGTTCCCCCATGAAGGTCCCTCTCCACATGCATTTGTTGTATAAGGAGTTGCTGGTGCAGATCCTCCATATATTGATGAACATCCTGTTGCATTAGCTATCATCATTCTATCACCAAATAATTGAGTTATTGATTTGATGTATGGAGTTTCTCCACAACCTGCACATGCTCCGTGGAATTCAAATAACGGTTGTGCAAATTGTGAACCTTTTACTGTGAATTTATCCATTAAATTATCTTTATAAGTTACTTCATTAAATAGGTAATTAGCATTTACATCTTCACCTTTTTCTAATTCATGAGCTATTGGTACCATTTTTATAGCTTTTTCTTTAGCTGGACATGTATTTACACATACTCCACATCCTGTACAATCTAAAGTTGAAACTTGAAGTTTGAATGAAAGTCCTTCTAAACCTTTCCCCATAGCTTTTAGTGTTTCTAATTTATTAGGAGATGCTGCTTTTTCTTCTTCAGTTAGTAAAAATGGTCTTATTACAGCATGAGGACAAACATAAGCACATTGATTACACTGAATACAGTGCTCTGACATCCACTCTGGTACATGTGTTGCTATTCCTCTTTTTTCTTTCGCTGAAGTTCCATTTTCGAAAGTTCCATCTTCATACCCGTTAAATGCTGAAACTGGTAATGAATCTCCTTCCATGTTGTTTATAGGTTCAACTATATTTTTAACAAATGTGTCTAGCTTAGTTTCTTTTGAAGAATCTCCACAGCCACACCCACACCCTGTACAAGCTGCTTCTACTACTTCATCAGTAAGATTAGCCCAAGCTGGTTCAACAGTTACTTCTACTAATTCTGCTGCTCCTTTATCTATTGCTAGGTTGTTCATTTCTACTATCTCTGCACCTTTTTTACCATATGTTTTTTCTACAAATTCTTTCATATATTTTTGTGCTTCTGTAAAATCAATAATATCAGCTAATTTAAAGAATGATGCTTGCATTATTGTATTTGTTCTTCCACCTAATCCGATTTCTCCTGCAAGTTTATTTGCATCTAAGATATAGAATTTAGCTCCTTTTTTAGCCAGATCTCTTTTTACATTTACTGGTAAATGATTTACTACCTCATTTTTATCCCAAATACAGTTAAGTAAAAAAGTTCCACCTTTTCTTAATCCACCAACCATATCATACTTTGTTAAATATGATGGTACAGAACAAGCAACAAAATTAGGTGTCGTTACTAAGTATGTTGATCTAATTGGGTCTTTTCCAAATCTTAAGTGAGATTTAGTTACTCCACCAGATTTCTTTGAATCATATGCAAAGTAAGCTTGTGCATACATATTTGTTCTATCTCCGATTATTTTTATTGAGTTTTTGTTAGCACCAACAGTTCCATCAGCACCTAAACCGTAGAATAAACATTCTCTTACATCGTCTTTAGTTACAACTAAATTTTCCCCTACTGTTAAAGATTTAAAAGTAACGTCATCAACTATTCCAACAGTAAATCCGTTCATTGGCTCAGCTTTAGCTAAGTTTTCATAAACTGCAACTATTTGTGCTGGTGTTGTATCTTTAGAAGAAAGTCCATATCTTCCACCTATTATCACTGGTGCATCTTTCATTCCGTAGAATAATGCTCTTACATCAAGATATAAAGGCTCTCCTAATGCTCCCGGCTCTTTTGTTCTATCTAATACTGATATTTTCTTTACAGTTTTTGGCAATTGATCAAAGAAGTATTTTGCTGAAAAAGGTCTGTATAAATGTACAGCCATTACTCCAACATTTCCTCCCTTGGAATTTAAATAATCTACAGTTTCTTTTGCTGCTTCTATTACTGAACCCATAGCTATTATTATATTTTCAGCTGTTGGTGATCCGTAATAATTAAACGGCTTATAATCTCTTCCTGTAACTTTTGAAATTTCACTCATATATCCAGCAACAATATCAGGTACTGCATCATAAAATTTATTTGCTGCTTCTCTTGTTTGGAAATATATATCATCATTTTGAGCTGTTCCTTTAGTTGTTGGATGCTCAGGATTTAAAGCTCTCTGTCTAAATTCTGCTATTGCATTTCTATCTAATAATCTATCAAATACAGAATAATCCATTACTTCAACTTTCTGAATTTCGTGTGAAGTTCTAAATCCATCAAAGAAATGTAAAAATGGAACTCTTGATTTTATAGCAGCTAAATGTGCTACTCCTGCAAGATCCATTACTTCTTGAACTGAGTTTGTTGCTAACATTGCATAACCAGTCATTCTTGCTGCATATATATCTTGATGATCTCCAAATATTGAAAGTGCTTGTGAAGCTAATGCTCTTGCTGAAACATGAATAACAGAAGGTAAAAGCTCTCCAGCCATTTTGTACATATTAGGTATTTTCAGTAAAAGTCCTTGAGATGCTGTGTATGTAGTTGTTAATGCTCCTGCTTGTAAAGAACCATGAACTGCTCCTGCTGCTCCTGCTTCAGACTGCATTTCTACAACTTTTACTGGCATTCCAAAAAGATTTTTGTGTCCTCTTGCTGCCCATTCGTCTGTGTACTCTGCCATTGGTGTAGATGGTGTAATTGGATAAATTCCTGAAACTTCCGTAAAGGCATATGACGCCCATGCTGCAGCTTCGTTTCCATCCATAGTTTTCATTTTAATTGCCATGTTTTTCCTCCTATAAATTATATTTCAATTTCTTTTGTGAACTGTTGTAAAAAACTATTTTATAAAGTAAAAAAACCTTCCCCATATATTATTATGCTTTTTTTTATAATTTGTCAAGTATTTATCTATCTGTTAACATAATAAATTATAGCAACTCAAGATAAACACTTGCTATTTCAGTTTATTTATTTATTTTTTATTTATAATTTTATAAGTATCTCTTGCAATTACCAATTCTTCATTAGTTGGTATTTTATAAATCAACACTTTTGAATCTTCTGTTGATAATTTTACTATACCTTTTTTTCTAGTTGAATTTATAGTTTGATCAATTTTAACACCCATAAATTCTAGCCCTTCCACTGCACCTTCTCTTATTGTTGCTGAATTTTCACCTATTCCACCTGTGAAACATATTGCGTCTATTCCTCCCATAGCAGCTGCATAAGCTCCTATGTAAGATTTAAGTCTATATATCATCATATCTTCTGCTAATATGGCTCTTTCATCTCCACCTTTAATTCCATTTTCCATATCTCTACAATCTGAAGATTTTCCGAAAATACCTAATATTCCAGATTGCTTGTTTAATCTATCATCCATTTCTTTATCAGTTAAATTTCTTTTATGTTTTATAAATAAAACAGCTGCAGGGTCTATATCTCCACATCTAGTTCCCATCATTAGTCCCTGTAAAGGTGTAAGACCCATAGATGTATCTACAGATTTTCCATCTTGAACAGCTGTTATAGATGCCCCGTTTCCTAAATGACAAACTATCACTTTAGAATGCTTAGGATTTCCCATTATTTTATTCATCTCTTCTGAAACAAATAAGTGAGAAGTTCCGTGGAATCCATATTTTCTAACTTTTAATTCTGTATAATCTGCATGTGGTAGTGGGTACATAAATGCTTTTCCAGGCATTGTCTGATGAAATGCAGTATCAAATACACCAACATTTGGCTTTCCAGGCATTAACTCCATACAAGTTCTAACACCCATTAAATTAGCTGGATTGTGTAATGGAGCTAACTCATTGTTTTCTTCTATTGCAGCTAGTACAACTTCATCTAACATAACTGAATAAGCAAATTTTTCTCCACCATGAACAATTCTATGACCAATAGCGTCTATTTCTTCTATTGAAGCTACAACTCCATGTTCTTTATTAGTTATTGTTTTAACTACTAATTCTAATGCAATTTTATGGTTTGGTAAATCTTGATTTATTTCTAACTCAAAATCTGTTGCTGGAATCTCATATTCTAATTTAGAATTAGCTATTCCTATTCTGTCACAAAGACCAATTGCAAATACTTCCCCTGTTGACGGATTTAAAAGTTGATATTTCAGTGATGAACTTCCACAATTAACTACTAATACTTTCATTTTTTCTCCTTTATTCTATATATACTTGATTTAAATATTAAACTTCAGATTGAACAGCTGTTATTGCAGATACATTTACTATATCTTCAACAGAACAACCTCTTGATAAGTCATTAATTGGCATTGCTAACCCTTGTAATAAAGGACCATATGCTTTAGCATTAGCTAATCTTTGTACTAATTTATATCCAATATTTCCTGCTGCTAAATTAGGAAATATCATTACATTTGCTTTTCCTGCTACTTTAGAGTTTGGAGATTTTAATAATCCAACAGATTCAACTAAAGCTGCATCAGCTTGTAACTCTTCTTCAAATTCAAAAGTAACATTTCTTTCTCTTAATATCTTTCCTGCCTCAATAACAGCATCTACTGATTCATGTTTTGCTGAACCCTTTGTTGAGAATGAAAGTAGTGCAACTTTAGGCTCTATTTTAGCTACTACTCTTGCTGTTTCTGCTGCTCCAACTGCGATATCAGCCAATTGCTCTGCTGTTGGAACTGGAATAACTGCACAATCTCCAAATACTAAAACTTCACCGTATTTGTCTTGATTTAGTAATAACTCCATTAGAACAACTGAAGATACTGTTTTTATACCTGATTTAGTTCCTACTATTTGAAGAGCTGCTCTTAACACATTAGCTGTCGGTGATTCTGAACCAGAAACCATACCATCAGCATCTCCCATTTTTACCATCATTGCACCAAAAAAGTTTACATCCCCTAAAAGAAGTTCTTTAGCCTTTTCAAAGGTCATTCCTTTAGCAGCTCTTAATTCTGCTAATTTTGTTGCATAGGCATCTATTTTATCAAAATATTTTGGATCTAAAATCACTGTTCCTTCTAATGAAACTCTTGCTTTTTTTGCTATATATTTAATCACTTCTTCATTTCCTATTATGATTGGTGTTAAAAGCTCTTCTGCTGCAATAATAGATGCAGCTCTCACTACTCTTTCATCTGTTCCTTCAGGTAAAACAATTTTTTTCCCTAAAGACCTTGATTTTTCTTTAATTTTACTTATAATTCCCATTCTGTAAATCCTCCCTAATATTTAAACAAACTATTTTTATAATAGTTTACTTTTTGATCTACTTATATTCTACCAATTTTTTTTTTTTTTTACAATAAAATTTAAAAATTATTCTTAAACATTGTTATTTTAATCAAATATTGCTTTTATATATTCTTTAACATTAAACTCTCTTAAATCTTCAATTTTTTCACCAATCCCTATATATTTTATAGGTTTTTTTATTTCCTCTGAAATACTAAATAAGACTCCACCTTTAGCAGTCCCATCTAATTTAGTTACTATAAAACCTGTTAATTTTGTTACCTCATTAAAAACTTTTGCTTGAGCCAAACCATTTTGTCCTGTAGTTCCATCTATTACTAAAATAGTTT
Organism: Fusobacteriaceae bacterium; assembly: GCA_051659505.1. Classification (GTDB taxonomy): domain Bacteria; phylum Fusobacteriota; class Fusobacteriia; order Fusobacteriales; family Fusobacteriaceae; genus JAGNZR01. The sequence continues at coordinate 77,074 of JBOFOQ010000004.1, read as the reverse complement.
CATAAAATCTGTCACCAATACTCTTTTTTATAATGTTGTTTATTTTAGAAAGTTCATCCATCAAATTATTTTTATTATGAAGTCTTCCAGCAGTATCTATTATTACTACGTCAGCTCCTATTTCTTCGGCTCTTTTAAGAGTATCAAAAACTACAGCTCCAGGATCTCCTCCATCTTTATTTGATTTTATTATTTCAGCTCCTGCTCTTTTTGCCCACTCTTCCACCTGTTCCACTGCTGCTGCTCTAAAAGTATCACCAGCACCTATAACAACTTTTTTTCCCATAGCTCTATATTTTGAAGCCATTTTTCCTATAGTCGTTGTTTTTCCTACTCCATTAACTCCTACAATTAAAATAACATTCATTTCTTTTTCATTTAAAACAATAGATGTTCCTTCTGTTATTAAAAATTCCTCCATGACCTCTTTTAGTAAAGGAAAAACTTCTTCAGGATTTTTTACTTTATTTAATTTAATTTTTTCTTCTAAAGCTGTTATTATTTTTGTTGTCATGCTAAGCCCTATATCTGATTGTACTAAAAGCTCTTCTAGCTCTTCATACATCTCTTCATTTATTATTGTTCTCCCTATAAAAAAATTCTTTATAACTCCAAAAAGTCCACTTCTCGAATTAGAAAGTTTATTTTTTAAGCTCTCAATAACATTACTTCTTTTTGGGGGGATTATTTCTTCTTTTTCTTCACTTTCCACTGTAACTTCTGCATTTAATTTCTCTATTAATTTCGATTCTTTAGTTTCATCTTTCATTTCAAATTCTGTTTTATTTTTTTCTTTTTCTTCTTTTTTACCAAATAATTTATTGAAAAACCCCATTTAACATCTCCTTTATTTATAATATATATATTACTAAATATATCATATTTAGTAATTGATTTCAACAAACCATAATTTTTTATTTTTGAAAGCAGTAAAAAAAGATTCTAAGTATAAAATTAGAATCTCTACTATTTTTTATTTTTCCAATATACTTCTCACTGCTAATATTCCCATTACAGCAGCTATGTTAAGTCCAGACCCATATCCTGATCCATCTCCAGCTGCATAAAGACCTTTTATATTAGTCTCCATATTTTTATCAATCTCTATTCTTGTACTTCTAAATTTAATTTCAGGAAAATAAAGTAAAAGGTCACTTGATGCAAATCCAGGAGTTATTTTATCGTGAACTTCTATAAATTCCATAATATTATCCAATATTCTTTTAGGGCAAGCAAGGGCAATATCTCCAGCTACATAATCATCTGTTGTAGGAATTATATTTAGTCTAGATAAAGTCTGATCTGTAGACCTTTGTCCTGCTTTTAAGTCTCCATAGGATTGAACCATTAACTTTCCACCAGTTAGCATAGAAGTCATCTTAGCAATAGATGTAGCATATTCAAATGGTTGGTTAAAAGGATAAGTAAATGTTTTTGTACAGAGCAAAGCTAAATTTGTATTTGTCGATTTTTTATCTTTATATGAATGCCCATTTGCTAATATAACATCATCATCATGTTTTTCTGCTGCTATAAAACCACTTGGATTGCTGCAAAAAGTTCTCATTTTATCCTTGTACACTGGGGTATAATAAATCATTTTTGCTTCATAAAAATTTTTGTTTATATCTTTCATTATTATGTCTGGAACTTCTACTCTTACACCAACATCTATAGCACCATTCTCAAACTTTATATCTTGTTTCACGCAAATATCTTTAAGTTGTTTTGCTCCACTTCTACCAATAGCCACTATAATATTTTCTGAGGTATAAATTTCTTCTTTTTCTTTATAACTTACTTTTACACCTTTAATACCATTATTTTCTATAATAAAATTTTCTAAATTTCTTTCTGTTACAAATTCAATACCCTTAGCTATTAAAGTTTCTAAAAGTCTCCCATAAAGTTCACGTGACCCATCTGTTCCTAAATGCATAGTAGGAGTATCTACAAGTTGAACACCATTTTCAATACATCTTTTTTTTATTTCTTCCATTTCCGAATTATATATAAGTCCAGTTGGTTTTTCATTAAATCCAAATTCTTTATATATATCAACAACATAATTTATTGTTTCATTTACTATTTTTTTTCCAACAACTGTATGAACATCTCCACCAACTCTATAATCCATATTAAATTTTGAGTCTGAAAAAGCTCCTGCTCCACTTACTCCATATATTATAGAGCAAATAGGACATTTTACACAGTGACCTAATTTTTCTTTAGGACAAATTCTCTGCCCTAACATTTTCCCTTTATCTAATACTAAAATTTTGGCTTTAGGATTTAATTTTATAGCTTCATAAGCTCCAAAAACTCCCGCTTGTCCTCCACCTACAAAAATCATATCGTATTTCATTATACTCTCCCTCATAGTTGTAATTTGTTATTCTTTACTCCAAATTATATTTTGACCATAAGCACTCTCAGGTAGATTTGCGTGAATTTCTCCTGTCTTTTCTTTAAAATTGTAGTTCCAACCGCCATTCATACTTCCAGCTTCAAAATCAGATATATCATAAATCTCATTGTTTCCTTTAATTTTTTTTGTTGTTTCAGTAGAATATATTTTATTTTTTCCATATATCTTAGCAAAGGATACTTTTATTCCTGCTTCATTTTCATAATCTAATAAAGATAAATCATTCCATACACTTTCTTTAGTTAAATCAGGATAAGTTCCTGTAACTTTATAGTACTCTTCCAGTGCAACTCTTAATTTTACTAAATTAACAGTTGTTTTTTCAGCTCTATTAGCATCTTTTAAATCATTTATTTTATAATAAGAAATATAGGATATAACTAAGATAACAATTAAAATTACTGCTACTGTTTCAATTAAAAATTTATAACTTTCTTTTATTTGCATACTTCTCTTTCACCTCTATCTTTTAGGAACAATAAAAGCTTTTCTAATTACACACTCTATAACTTCAGGTAAAGTAATTTCTATATGTAATGGTCCTCTTTTTACAGTTATCCATCCTAGTCCTTTAATTGCTAACTCTTCCCCTGCTTCAATAGTTATTAATTCTTTTTTAAATTTTTGTTCTTTATATTTATCAATACATTCTTCACAAGGTATACCTAGTACATCTACTCTTTTATTCTCCATATATTCTTTTTGTTTTTCAATATTTGTCTCTAAAAAATTTACATTTTGAGAGGCATATATTGAAATAATTGGCTTAGATTCTTCTATTTTAACTACTCTAAAATTAATTAAATCACCTAAAAATATAACTCTATCCTCATCTAACTTAAATGTTTTTCTAGATATTTCTCCAGAAGGTATTATTTTCAGTGTACACTCTTCACATATTAAATCAGAGACTCTACCATGAGGAATAAGCCCTGGAGTATCTAACAACACTATATTTGTTTGTGGAATTGTTTGTCTATTTATTTTTAATGTGGTACCTGGATATTTAGAAACTGTTATAGTTTTAGCTCCTATTAATCTGTTTATAATACTTGATTTACCCACATTGGTAACTCCTAATACTACAGCTACAACTCCTTTAGGGAAAAAATGATTTATCTTTTTATAAATTCCATTTATTCCGTATGAGTTTTTTGTACTAACAATAGCTATGTCTAAGGGAGCGATTCCTTCCTCTGCTAATCTTCCTTTTACCCAAGTAGCAACTTCTGAAGGATGTTTATCATCAGGAATTAAATCTAATTTATTTATTATAATAATTGACTCTTTTTCTCTTAAAATATCTAATATCTCATCATCAAAAGACCCTTCAAAATCTATTATATCAAATACAGCTAGAGCTAATTCAGCAGAATCAGAAGCTATTGCCACTTCTTTCTTATAATCCTCTCTACTTAGTTCTGAAGCAATATTTTTTCCATAATTTTTTATTTTGAAACATCTTTGACAATAGTGATGTTCTCTTTTTGAGTTTAAAACATCTGCTTGTAAATATCCATCTCTATTAGGATATTCACATTGCAATCCTATTCCACATCCAACACAGTTTTTTTTCATTTATTTCTCGTCTCCTTATTTCTTTAAATACCTTATTTTACTTAACTTTATTTTCTCTTCTACTTTATCTATCTTAACTCTGTTTTTATCATTATTTCATAGTTTTTAGTAATTTCAAGAGATGAATGCCCCATTAATTCTTTTAAGTAATGTATATTCATTCCTTTTTCTAACATATAAACTGCAAATGTATGTCTAAATATATATGGGCTAATATCTCTTTTTATATTTGCTTTTACAATATATTTCCCAATAATTCTTCTAAGAGAGCGGTCACTTAGTCTTGTGCCAGAAGAGTTTATAAAAAGTATATCCTCGTTATATTTTTCTTTATATTTCTCTTTTTTAATCTCTGTATATTTTTTGAAACTTTCCTTTGTTCTTTCACTGAAAAAAACTGTTCTACTATGTTTCCCATTAATAACTTTAAGCTCTCGCATTTCTAAATTAAAAACCCCTTCTCCTAGTGATAGAAGTTCTTGGGAAGTTATACCAGAAGAATAAAGAAGTTCAAAAATAAGTTTATCTCTTTGACCATTAGCTGTAGAATCCAAAATAGTTTCTCTTATAGATTTTATTTCTTGGATAGTCAATATATCAGGAGTTTCTATTTCATAAGTTGGAAAATCAACAAGTATTGCAGGATTTTTCTCTATTTTCTCTTCATCTATAAGATACTTAAAAAAAGCTCTAAGAGTTGATAGTTTTCTATTTGAGGACCTTTTACTTACATTTTGTTTTTGTATCCAATTTATAAAACTTCTTATTGTTAATTTTGTTATGTCCTTTAAATTTTCCAATTCTTCCCTTGTGGATAAAAATTCACCAAACTGTTTCAAGTCACTTTTAAATGATTTTATACTATTTAGATTTTTATTTTTTTCATATTCTAAACAATAGAGAAACTCTTTAAATAGCAATTCTAAGTTCAACATTTTATCCCCCTAATTTATTTTTAACCTTTACTTCACCATCTTATCCATCTCTATTTTCAAATAATCCAAAGCAATATTAGAAATTATTTTATATTTTTCTTTTTTATCTCTAATTCTTTCTTCTAATGATTTTATTATTCCAAAATTAGGACCCATTGGTTGAAAGTTTTTCTTTTCCTCTGTTATATATTTTATAATAGAACCAATTGCTGATCTATCATCTAATACAAAACTAGGTTTCCCCTCTAGTTTATTAGAGATATTTATTGCTGCCATTAGCCCCGTTGCTATAGCACATACATAGCCCTCTCCACCTGTTATTTGACCTGCAAAATATATATTTTCATTTTTTTTCATATTTAAAGTTGAATTTAACACTTTTGTTGAATTTATAAATGTGTTTCTATGCATAACTCCATATCTTACAAATTCTGCATTTTCCAATCCTGGAATTAAAGAGAATACTCTTTTTTGTTCCTTAAATTTTAAATTAGTTTGAAATCCAACTAAATTATATAATCTTCCATCTTTGTCATCTTGTCTTAATTGAACCACTGCATGGTCCCATCTATCTGTTTTAGGATTTGTTAATCCTTTAGGTTTTAGAGGACCAAATAATAATGTTTTTTCCCCTCTACTAGCCATTCTCTCCACAGGCATACAAGCTTCAAAAAGTTTTTCCTCTTCAAATACTTTTAAAGGAGCTCTTTCAGCACCTATTAAAGCGTCATAAAAAACTTTGTACTCTTCTTTATTCATAGGGCAATTAATATATTCCCCGTCCCCTTTATCATATCTTGATTGATAATAAACTTTTTCTTGGTCTATTGATTCTAAAGTTACAATAGGTGCTGCTGCATCATAAAAATAGAGATAGTCTGAATCAGTTAACTCCGCTATTTTTTTAGATAAACTTTCAGATGTTAATGGTCCTGAAGCTATTAGTACAATTTTGTCCTTTGGAATATTAATTATTTCTTCCCTTATAATTTCAATATTTCCATTATTTTCTAAAGTTTTAGTTATTTCTTCTGAAAACCCTTCTCTGTCCACAGCTAGGGCTTGCCCTGCAGGAACACGATTTTTATCAGCTATCTCAATAAGTTTTGACCCTAATCGTCTAAGTTCTTCTTTCATTAGTCCTGAAGCATTACCTAAATGGTCGCCACCTAGAGAGTTACTGCAAACTAGCTCTCCAAACTTTTCACTTGTATGCGCTTCTGTTGTTTTGCTTGGTCTCATCTCATATAACTTTACTTTTATCCCTCTTTGGGCTAATTGGTATGCTGCTTCACTTCCTGCTAATCCTGCTCCTATTACTATAACCTCATGTTTCATTGAAAACTCCTCAATTATTTACCTTTATTTTTTTCTTTATTTTTTTCTTTATTTTTTTCTTTATTTTTTTCTTTATTTTTTTCTTTGCTTTTTTCTACTTTAACTGTTGATTTTAAAATCTTTTTTTTAGCTGGTTTTTTTAGTGTTTTCTCTTCTTCTTTTTTATCTTTATTAGATGGTTCCACTATATTTCCAGAACTATCTAATTTTTTTATATTTTTACACTGTGGATATCCTGTACAGCTTAAAAATTTACCCCATCTACCCCTATTTATCTTAAAAGGGCTTCCACATTTTTCACAAAAACCTGCAGATTTTAAAATAGCATTTTCTTCTTCTAATATTTTATCCAACATATCTTTTATTAAAGAAACACCATCTTTCTCTTCTAATGTTCCATTTATTATATGTTTTTTTATTTCTCCAGGTAAAGATAGTCTAATTTCGTCCTCTTTAAAATTTTCACTTTCTAAATAACTTCCAAATCTTCCTAATTTTAAAAGACACTTACTACCACTTTCAGTATAGACATCTGTAGGTTTCCCATTTCTTATTTTATTTCTAGTATCTATTTGTTCTTTTACTAATAGATGCCCATTTAAAAGTTGTTCTTTAGATATATCTATACCTTTTAAAGTTATTTTACTTTTACATTCTTCATTTTCACAAATTAGATATTTCCCAAAAATTCCTGTTTTCATAACCATAGGTCCATTAGAACACTCACAAGTTACATCAGAAGTTATTCTTCTTTTTTCCTCTTCATCTAAAATTGCTTGGTATTTTTCTAGATATATGGATAACTCTCCATAAAATTCGTCTAAAACATCAGTCCAAACAAGGTCTCCTGCTGCAATCATATCTAGTCTATTTTCTAATTCAGCTGTGAATTTTATATTCATAACATTTGGAAAATGCACCTGTAATTCTTTTTCAACAGAATATCCTAATTCTGTTGGAACGAAACTTTTCCCTTCTAAGGCTACATAATCTCTTTTTTTCAGAGTTTCAACTATACTTGCATAAGTAGAAGGTCTACCTATTCCTTCTTGCTCTAATCTCTTTACTAAAGAAGATTCTGTTAGTCTAGCTGGTGGCTTTGTGTACTCTTCTTTTATATTCATCTTTTGAATTTTCTTTATATCTCCAATATTTATATCAGGAAAATCCCCAAGAGGTAATTCATCTTCATCTTTAAATATTTTATAATAACCGTCAAATATTATTTTATTTAAACTTCCTCTAAAGTCAAATCTATCTTTATTTAAAACAACTTCAAACTGGTCATAATTCATACTTGCCATTTGTGAAATTACAAATCTATCCCATATTAATTTATAAAGTTTAAACTGGTCATTATCCAACCATTTTTTTATTTTCTCTGGTTCTAATTTTACATCTGAAGGTCTTACTGCTTCATGGGCATCTTGAATTTTCTGTTTAGTTTTAGAGGCTTTTTCTGAACCTGTATACTCTACACCATAAGCACTTGTTATAAATTCTTTTGCCATAATTTTAGCTTCTTCTGAGATTCTCACAGAATCTGTTCTCATATATGTTATCAGACCTTTTTGCTCTCCATTAATTGTTAATCCTTCATATAACCCTTGTGCTACTCTCATTGTTTTTGTTGCTGAATAACCTAAATATGACGCCGATAACTGCTGTAATGTGCTTGTTTTAAGTGGTTGTGGTGGATTTTTTGTTCTTCTTGTAACCTTAGAAGTTGTTACTATAAATTCAGAATTTTTTTTAATCTTTTCTAATTCGATAATAACAGACTCATCTTTTAAAAGAGTAAATTTTTGACCATCAACTTTATTTAATGAAAGTTTTAAATTATCTTGAAACTCCCCACCCACTGTCCAATATCTTTCTGGAACAAAAATTTTTATTAGATCTTCTAAATCACAAATTAGTTTTAGCGCTACAGATTGAACTCTACCAGCACTTGTATTAGCTGATATTGTTCTCCAAAGCATTGGGCTTATTTTATAACCTACTATTCTGTCTAGTATTCTTCTAGTTTGTTGAGCATTTACCATTTCCATATCTATTTTTCTTACATTCTTTATTGAATCTCCAACTGCTGACTGTGTAATTTCATTAAACTCAATACGGTTTAATTCATTTTCATCTAATTTAAGTGCTTTAGCTATATGCCATGCAATTGCTTCCCCTTCTCTATCTGGATCTGAGGCTAAGTAAACTTTTGATGATTTTTTTGCCATAGCTTTTAAATTATTAACTAATTCTTTTTTATCTTTTAATATAGAATAATTCGGTTTAAAATTTTCTTCTATTTTTATTCCTAAGGTTGTTTTAGGTAAATCTCTCACATGACCAAATGATGCAGTTACAGAATATGAATCTCCTAAAATTTTCTCTATTGTTTTTGCTTTAGCAGGTGACTCTACTATCACTAATTTTTTCTTAGACAAATATACCCTCTCCTAACAAATTAATTTTTTATATCTACTTTATAGTTTATTTTCTATTACTTTGTCAAGGTTTTTATAAAGGATTCTTTCTGTAACAACCTCCTGATACACTTAATATCAGTTTTTTCATCTCTAAATCCATGAGTATTGACAACACATCTGGTGCTTTCATTTTCACAGTTAAAATAATTTCATCTAAATTTTTAGTAGTGTTAAGTGCTTCGTAAACTTTTGTTTCAAGATCACTAAGTTTTAAACTTAATTTTGGAACTTCTTTATTAATTTTAATGCCATAATCATCTAAAATATCTTCTACCTTAGTTACTAGTTTTGCTTGGCTATTTTTTATTAGCTGATTACAACCAACTGAAAACATAGAAAAGATTTCTCCAGGAATAGCAAATATATCCCTTCCCTCTTCTAGAGCAATTTCTGCACTAATTAAGCTTCCACCTTTTTCTTTACTTTCAACGATTAAAATCCCCTTTGAGAGACCTACAATAATTCTATTTCTTTGTGGAAAGTTGTAAGGCATAGGTTCAGTCCCTAGGGGGAACTCTGAAATTAAAACCCCTGTTTTTGGTATCTCTTCCCACAACCATTTATTTTCTTTAGGATAAATAATGTCTAAACCACTTCCTACTACTCCTATTGTAACTCCTTTTTTCTCTAGAGTTTTAGTATGACACACTGTATCTATTCCTAAAGCTACTCCGCTTACAGTGGTAATCCCTGCATCTATTAGTCCTGTTGTGAATTTTTCACAGGCAATTTTTCCATATCTAGTTGCATTTCTCGTTCCAACTACTCCAATTATAAAAGTGCTTAGTATTTTTACATCACCTTTATAGTATAGAAAAATAGGTGGTTGGCTTATATTTTTTAGACTTACTGAATAATCTTCATCATGAATAAAAAGTAATTTAATCTTTTTTTCATTTAAATAATTTAATTCTTTATCTAAATCTATATCTTTAGATTTGTTTAACTTCTCTAAATCATCTTGAGAAAATTTCAGATATTTTATTAACTGTTCCCTATCTAATTTGAAAATCTCAAAATAATCTTTAGTTAATTTTAAAAGTAAATTTATTTTTGAATCACTTAATCCTACACATCTAAGTCTATACCATTCCACATTTTTCCTCCCTATGAAATTTTATCATTAACCTGTTATGAAGCTAAAATAATTTAGTTAGCAAAAATTAAAATTATTAGTGGAATAACTTCTGTATAAATAAGTAATTATTAACTAGTCACAATTTATTTTTTGGCATAAACTAGCATCTACAGTTATTTTTCCTCCAATACTACATTTACAATATGATGATTCTAATATTATTTTAGCATCACATATTTTCTTTTTACTAGTTTCTTGCCATTCAGTTGTTGATATTAAACTAACACAAGGTTTAGGAGCTATTTGGTCAACTAAACACACTCCAAAATCACCTATATTCTTTTTACCCACACAATCCTTTTGAGTTCCTTGCAATTTACCTTCAATATAAATCTTATTTTGATTTGTAACTTTAAACTCGCTTAATTTACTTCCTTTATCACACTTTAGTGTTGCACCATCCAGTACAGGTAACCCTGTTGCTCTTATCTCTTTATTTCGACTCCATGTCAATATTATCGGATAATTTCCTTTTATTCCTAATACACTTTCATAATTATTATATTTTCCTATTTTTATTTTATACGTGTTTTCATTGTCCTCTTCTCTATGTATAAAATAATAGCCTTCCTTTTCTAGTTTCTCTATTTGTTCTTTTATTAATAATTTAAAATTATCTTTATTTTCTCTTTTGTTTTTATAATAATGTTTTACCGAATCACTAATTTTTTCATTTAAATATTTTTTCATTTCTTCTAACTCTGTACAGTTGGAATTTAGTTCAGCTTCTAATATTAATGCCCCTTTTCCATATTTTTCTTCTAAGCTACTTTTTATTGCATTTATTACATGTATTTCTTTTATTTTATTTTCTAATTTTTTTGATTTTAACCCTTTATTTACTTCATTGTTTTGAAAATTACCTTCATCATTTAAGTAAATCAAAAATGAATATAGTGAATGATATTGTAATTTAGCATCTTTGAATAAATTAAAATTTGATTTTGATGATTTACCTTTATTTCTTTCGTCTTTATCTACTACCAATTTCCCAACATTCTCTTTTAACTTTGGTACTGTATCATCTACTAAAACATAATTTTTAGTCACTATACTTTGTAATTTACTTATTATTAAATCTCTAGATTTTCTTTCGTTTTCTAGTTCGTCATACTTGGCCCACTCTTCAAATTGCTGTAAAGCTCCATCTTGATCTATTATAACCTCTTCTAATTTTGGTCTTTCTTTTCCTCTTAATCGGTATCTAGCTTCTACATCTTTAAATAATTTCAAATCCCACGTCTCGTTGTAAAGGTTATTATGAATTATTCCTAAGGAATTAAAAGTTACTAAACTTTTTATATTTTCTAGATTTTTTAAATCTACAACAGCATAATTTGCTAATGCACCTCCTAAACTATGACCTACAACATGTATTTTTTTATTTTTATTTTTGGGATCATTTTTAATTTTTTCTAAAAATTTATGAGCTAATTTTCTTTGCTCTGTTTCTCTAATATCTAAATATAATTTTTTATCAGCTAATAAATCTTTTATAAAATGATTTATATCATAATCTTCAAAAAATTCTGTTCCTCTATATGCTACAATTATATCATCTCTTTTGCTAAATGCTGTTGCTTGAAATGAACTGTTTATTTCTTCTTCTGAATCTATTAATTTCCACTCTGATAAATATCCTTTATTCTCTATATATTTCCCATCTTTTTTATTGTCATCTTCCGAATAAAAGAAAAATATCGCTTGATTACCTTCTTGAAACATCTCTATTGTTTTATTTTTTAATTTATTAAATACTGGTTTTGGCATATATACTGGTTTCTTTCTTCTTGGAATTATACTTAACATTAATTTTATCTTTTCTTCGTCAACTTGTGGTTCTATTGTTGAAATCTCACTATCTTTGATCACTACTTCTTTATATAACATTCTTAATTTTTCTTCTTTTTTATTAACTTCTGTTATCTTCTTTTCAATAATTTTTCTCTCTTTATTAAGCTGATTTATTTTCTCATAGAATATTCTTTTTTTCTCAAAAATATCAAAACCATATACTGCATTTGGATTTAAATATAAATTATTATTATAACTGAAGACATGATATTCGTACTGTATTTTTATTAATTCATTAATTTTTTGTTTTTCTTCTTTTTTTAGTAATTCTCTTTCTTCACTTAGTAATACTAGTTTTTCCCCATATGGATTTAGTTTGTTTTTTAGTTTCTCTAATATGTCATAAACCGTCATATTTTCAGTAATTTCTATTCCCTCTTTAGTTTCGTATAACTTGTGTCAATCGTAATATGCTAAGTTTGCAAAGGCTAAATATTCTACATCTTTTAATATCATTTTTTCTTCTCCCATTTTATATCCCTTGAGATATTTTCCTTATAATAGGTATATCGCCCCCTAACTCCTTCTTGCATAGCATTTATACTATCAATATTATATCTAAACCAATACTTTCTTCCATCCCTTGGTGTCATATACTGTGCTATATAGTCTAAATCTTTTGTTATTGGCTTCTTCCAGTTTTTTACTATTTCTCTTACTCTAGGAGTAGCTAATAATGTCGGGCCTATTCTTCTATATAGACTTTCTATGGGTAAATAATTTTTTTTATCGGATATGCTTAAATCAATACCTCCTGCTATATTTACTTCTGCTTTTAGTCTTTCACCAAATACTATTAACTTGTCTCCTATTTCCTGTTCATTTATTTTTTCTATATCGTCAACTATAAAATTAATGTATATAGTTGAATATAGTCCAAATGATACTTCTTCCGAACGTGATTCTTCTGATTTTTCAAATGTGTTTTCTCCAGTTAGTAGCCATCTATAGTGTTTTTCTGTTAGCTCACTACTATTAATATTAAGTGAAAATTCAAAACTTCCTTTACGCCCAAATACTTCTTCTAGTATATCTCCTACTTTTCCATTAACCGCGATCAGATCTTGTTCTTTTTCATATCTTGCAGTATCTATGTCTAATTCTTCTTTATATCTTGCAGTATCTATGTCTAATTCTTCTTCACTTTTGACGTATACTGCCTCTATGGAATAGCGCTGTGCTCCATTCATTTTAGGCGTTGCTAGAAACGCTACATATCGACTTTCCTTATAGAGATCTAAAGCTGCAGCGTATGCATATTTTTCAGTCATTAATCTTGGCTCGGCTAAATAATAAAATTCTTCCTCTGGAAACTTCTCTTTATATACTTTTAGTATTCTTTTTTTTAATATTTCAGATATCTCTGGCTTAAATTCTTCACTCATTATATATTCATAATCTTTTTTTATTCCTATTTCTTCTTTTGCTTTTTCTTGTTCACTCTTTTTTGGTACTTGATTTTGATCATTACAGCTTATTAATGTATAAACTATTATCAATAATATTTTATACAATATATATTTTTTTCTTTTTTCTTTTTTCATTTTTCTCCAGTTTTTTTTATATTTTGTTATATCTTATAGAGTGTAGTCTTAATTACTTCCAAATTTTATTAAACTTACTCCTTACTTTCAGAATAGTATAGCCTCAAACCTTCTTTATCTCCTGCTTTGTAATTAATTTCCCATTCTAACTGACCACTTTTATAATATTTTTTTTCTATACCTTCTTGCTTATCATTTTTATAAAAAACTTCTAAACTTAGCTCACCTGTATCATAATAGTGTTTTGCCAAACCTTCTCGCTTATCTCTTTTTAAGTTATCTGACCATTTTAACTGACCATTTTCATAATAGGTTCTTCTTACCCCTTCTCTATATCCTGACTTATAATTTACTTCCGATTTTAGTTGACCATTTTTATAATATTTTTTTAAAGAACCGTCCTCTCCCTCGTCCTCTGACCATTGTAACTGACCGTTTTCATAGTATTCTTTCGTTGTTCCCACCGCTTTTTTGCCTCTATAAGTTTGTACTTTTTTTAGTTTACCATTTTCATAATAAAACTTTTGTGTTCCTTCAGGTCTAAATTTTTTATAATTTTCTTCCGATTTTAGTTGACCATTTTTATAATAGGCTCTTCTTACCCCATCTCTATATCCTGATTTATACTCTTCTTCTATTTCTATTAAATTATTTTCATAATATACAATTCTTTTGCCTTCTCTTTTGCCTAATTTATAATTTTCTTTCACTTTTATTTGTCCATTTTCATAATATTTTATTTGTAAGCCATCTAGTTGAGCTGCTTTATAATTTTCTATACTCTCTAGAGGTCCTGTTATCGAATTTAAGTTTTCACCTCTTCTTTCATAGTATAACCTTGATACCCCCTCTCTTTTCCCCACTTTGTAATTCTCTTCTTTTTTTAGTGATCCTTTTCTTCCCAGTCCTTTACTTAATTCTCTACTAGGATAGTATAGTTTGGATACCCCCTCTCTTTTTCCTGCTTTATAATTCCTTTCAGCATCTACTGAACCATATCTAAAAAATACTACTACTGGTCCGTCTAGTTTTCCTGCTTTATAATTTTCTTCCAGTCTCATATTACCTAACTGATCGTATACTTTTTTCGTTCCATCTAGTTTTCCTGCTTTATAATTCACTTCTACCTTTAGCTGACCTCTTTCATAATATGTTCTTGCTGGCCCCTCTAATCTTCCAGCTTTATAGTTCCCTTCCCAGTTTAATTGACCTGTTCCTATATAATATTCTTTTTTGGATTCATCCCACTGTAACTTTCTATCCTCATAATATTTTTTTATTATCCCCTCTGATTCTCCAGCTTTATAGTTTTCTTCAAGTTTTAGGTGCCCTATTTTTGAATATAATTTAGTTACTCCTTCAAGTTTCCCAGCTTTATAGTTCCTTTCCAATTTCAGTTGCCCATTATCATAGTATTCTTTTCTTGGTCCTTCCAATTCTCCCGCTACATAGTTTTCTTCTAATTTTACTTGACCTGTTATTGTATATATTTTTTTTACCCCTTCCAATTTTCCAGCTCTATAATTTTCTTCGCTTTGTAATTCTCCAGTTTTAGAATAAAACTTTAATAATTTTTTTTTGTAGTATGATTTTTTTACTCCTTCTAATTTTCCAGCTCTATAATTTCCTTCCCATTTTATTTGGCCATTTTCCCCTTTATAAATCCCTGTTCCCTCAAATTCTTTTTCTCCATTATTTGTATAATAAATTCCATTTTTTACTTTTAATTTAGATAAATCTATTTTTTCACTACTACAAGATATAAAAAATAAAGTCATTAAAAATAAACATAATTTTTTTTTCATAATTTCTCCTAATTTTTATTTATTATTATATCAAAATTAGCTTTTTTTATAGGCCTTCACTAATAAACTTTTTATTAGTGCAGAATCAGGAAATTTTTCACTTCCTTTTTCTAATATTCTCTTAGCTTCTTCATTTCTATTTATTAAAATATATAAATCCCCAAGACCAGCATAAGCATACTCATTAGACTCATTCTTTTCTAAATATTCATTTAAATCTCTTATGGATTTTTCATATTCCTCTAGTTTTCTATAGGCTAAGGCTCTACCAAAATAAGCTTCCTCTATATTTGCATTTCTATCTATTAACTGTGTATAATATTTAACTGCATTTTTATCATTATTTACAAATCTAGCACTAGTTGCTGCTCCAAAAAGATTTTTATTTTCATTGAGGTTTTTTTCAAATATATTTAGAGCACTTTGATATTTTCCTATTTTAAAAAGTTTATCACCTATTACAAAGTTTTCTTCTGCTCCTACTGCAATATTCGCTTCTTCTATTAACTCTTTTTCCATTTCATTTATATCTTTATTACTGATCGGTCCTTGAGAATAGCTAGATATAGTTATAGCTAATAAGCTTAATATTATTAAAAAATACTTTTTAAACATCTTTTACCAACTCCTTTATTATACTTTTTATTTTTCCTGTTTTTAATTTTGTTTCTATTAAATCACCTAATTTTAAATTCTCAATATTTTTTAAAGAGTTTTCATTAAAAGTTGTAATAGAATAGCCGTTAGAAAGTATTTTCATTGGATTTAATCCTATAATTCTTTCTGTTCTTACTTGTAATAAATTTTCTTTAAATTTTATAATTTTTGTTATTTGCTCATATATTTTTTTTTCATTATTCACAATCTCTTGATTCAATCTATTTATTTCTTTTGGAAAATTTTTCAAGTAATAACTATCTTTTAGTTTTTCCAATTCCTTTATACTATTATTCATTATAACATTTATAACTCTGATTATTCTTTTTTTTCTTTCTTCCAGGTCTTTTAATAATATTATTTTCTCTGGAACTGAAAGTTCAACAGCTTGTGTAGGAGTTGCTGCTCTTACATCAGCAGTTAAATCTGATAATAAATTATCTGATTCATGTCCTACAGCTGAAATAATTGGTTTTTTTGAATGAAAAAACTCCATAGCAACTTCCTTTTCATTAAAGCACCATAAATCCTCTATACTTCCACCACCACGACCTGCTATTATGAAGTCTAACTCCTCTATTTTGTTAAGAGCTTTTATTCCTGCTACTATCTCTTCTTTAGCTCCAATTCCTTGAACTTTAGCTGGATATATGTATATATTAATTCTATCATCTCTTTTTCTAATTGTTTTTATTATATCTTGAACTGCTGCTCCAGTATATGCTGTTACAACACCTATATTTTTAGGGTATTTTGGTAATTTTTTTTTATGGTTTAATAAAAAATATCCCTCTGCTTCTAAATCTTTTTTTAATTTCTCTAAAGCTAAAAATAGTGCTCCTATTTTATTTTTTTTCTCTATATTTCTTACTAGAATTTGTAACTCTCCTCTATTTTCATAGACTCCAGCATCACAAAATATCTTTACTTCATCCCCTTCTTTTAAATCTTCAGGAATTCTTTTCATTTTATAATTAAAAGCAGCGCATTTTATTTGGGCATCTTTATCTTTTAAGTTAAAATACAAATGGCCACTCTTATAATATGAGACACTAGATAACTCTCCTTTTAAGAAAAAATCACTAAATATTGGATTATCTTCTATATTTCTTTTTAGCATTTTATTAAATTCTGTTACTGAATATATTCTCTCACTCATTTTTATTATATGCACCGCCTATTTTTTAATGGAAAACTTTAAAAATCTAAGAGTAATTTTTTCAGTTTAAACATCTCATCTCTTTTCTTTATAGCCAACTCATAGTTAAGTTCCTTGGCTAAAACCTCTATCTCTTTATTTAACTTTAAAATAGTTTTTTCAATATCTTTTTTAGAAGTAAATACCTTTTCATCTATGGTTCTTAAATCTTCAAGAGGAAGACCATAATCTAAATTCATAATATCTTCTCCTATCTCATTTATAATATTTTTAGGGTCTATATTATTAAAGATATTATACTCTCTTTGTTTTTTTCTTCTTCTCTCTGTTTCTTCCATTGCTGTTCTCATGGAGTCAGTTATTTTATCTCCGTACAATATAACTCTTCCTTCTATATTTCTAGCTGCTCTTCCTATTGTTTGGATAAGAGAACGTCTACTTCTTAAAAAACCTTCCTTATCTGCTTCTAGTATTGCAACTAGAGCAACTTCTGGAATATCTAACCCCTCTCTTAATAAATTTATTCCTACAAGAACATCAAATTCTCCCCGTCTAAGAGATTTTATAATACTTATTCTTTCTAATGTATCTATATCTGAATGAATATATTTTACTTTTATTCCTAATCCTGTATAGTATTCTGTTAGCTCTTCTGCCATTTTTTTCGTTAAAGTTGTTACTAATGTTCTATTTCCTTTTTCAATTTCTATTTTTATTTGGTCAAAAAGATCATCAACTTGATTTTTAGTTGTTTTAACTTCAATAGGTGGGTCTATTATTCCAGTTGGTCTTATTAACTGGTCTATAATATTAGTTTTAGATGTTTCTATTTCAAAATCTCCTGGTGTAGCTGATACAAAAACTGTTTGTTTAGTTAACTTTCTAAACTCTTCAAACATTAAAGGTCTGTTGTCCAGTGCTGATTTTAATCTAAAACCATTTTCCACTAAATTTGTTTTTCTCGCTCTGTCCCCATTATACATTCCTCTTATTTGTGGTATTCCAACATGTGACTCATCAAGGTACACAACAAAATCTTTCGGAAAATAATCAATTAGTGTTTCTGGTGTCGACCCTTCCTCTCTATTAGATAAATATCTAGAATAATTCTCTACACCTTTACAATATCCAATCTCTCTTATCATCTCTATATCATACATAGTTCTTTGTTGTAATCTTTGAGCTTCAAGTAATTTCCCTTTTTTCATAAAATCTTCAACTTCAATTTTTAAATCTCTTTCTATTTGAAATATAATTCTATCTGTTGAATCTTCTTCAGTTATGTAGTGTGTGGCAGGGTATATAACAATTCTTTCTAGATTTTTCTTTAGTTTTTGACCTGTAAGAGTATTTATCTCAGAAATTCGTTCTAATTCTTCATCAAAATATTCAAGTCTATATCCTGTTTCCATATATGAGGGATAAATATCTATTACCTCTCCTTTTATTCTGAATTTTCCTCTTTCAAAATTTATATCATTTCTTTCATATCTCAACGCTATTAATTTTTGAATAAGTTTCTTTCTTTCAATACCTGTTTTTAAATCTATTGGAATAGTTGTTTTCCTATATATTTCTGGAGAACCTAAGCCATAAATCGCTGATACTGATGCTACTATTATAACATCTTTCCTATGAATAAGTGCTGCTGTTGCTGAATTTCTCAATTTATCTATCTCTTCATTTACAGATGAATCTTTTTCTATATATGTGTCTGTTGAGGCTATGTAAGCTTCTGGTTGATAATAATCGTAGTAAGATACAAAATACTCCACTGCATTTTCAGGAAAAAACTTTTTATATTCTTCATAAAGTTGAGCTGCTAAAGTTTTATTCGGAGCTAATATTAAAGCTGGTCTTTGAACTTTTTCTATAACACTTGCAATTGTGAACGTTTTCCCTGATCCTGTAACTCCTAATAAAGTTTGATTTTCCACACCATTTATAATATTTTTACTTATTTTTTCTATTGCTTCTGGTTGGTCTCCAGTAGGTTTATATTTAGAAAATATTTTAAACATATCTCACCTCAAGTGTTAAAATACCTCCATTTTCATGGAGGTATTCTACAATATTATTTCCCCTCTAAGTATAGTGGCTCTTCAACTTCCAATATAATGTTTTTACCCTTATTTGCTTTTATCAACACCAAATTTGATTTTTGACCTTCACTATGATAAACAAATTTTAATTTCTCTAAAAACATATTATTTTTGTTAAGTTCAACTATTATTTCAGGAAGTCTATAAGTTCTATGAACCATATAAAAATTACCTCTTGGTTTTAAAAGACGTTTTACATGAAGAATTAAATCTTTTAATTCTAAACTTACCTCATGTCTAGCTATTGTTTTTTTTTCATTTTTATTTATATTTTTTCCATCAATTTTCATATAAGGTGGATTGGATATTACTGTATCATAAAAATTACTTTTTCCATAATCTTTTACATCTATATTTATCCCTTCTATACTAGATTCTAAATTATTTATTTCAATATTTTTTTTAGCTAATTGAAATACAGAATTTTGAATCTCTAAAGTTGTTATTTGTTCTATTTTATCTTGAATTTTTAGTAAAATAGGGATAATACAACTTCCAGTTCCTATTTCTAAAACCTTTTTTCCTTTTACATCTTCAATAAACTCTGCTAGTACAACGGCGTCTGAAGAAAATCTAAATCCAGCTTTTTCTTGAATTAGTTTATAACCTTGAAATAATTCTGTTATATCAGTCATTTTTTATTCCTTTTCAAGTATTTTATGTACTTTTTCAGCTGTTGGAGCTGTACTTTTTAACTTTGAGGCTTCTTTCTTATTAAATGTTATCTCTTCTATTTTAAGTTTCATTACTCCTTTTGCCACTGTACTTACATATAAAAATCCATTTAATGGACTTATACTCATTACTCTTGCATCTCCAAATTCTGTTTTTACACTTTGATGAACAGCTGGATAGTTTCTAAGAGCTTCTTCATATTGAAAGTATTCATAATTAATACAACATAATAATCTTCCACAAACACCAGATATTTTAGCTGGATTTATTACTAATCCTTGATCTCTTGCCATTTTTATTGATACTGAATCAAATTTACTTATAAAAGTTCTACAACATAGTTCTTTTCCACAAATACCAATATTTCCTAATATTCTAGCTTCATCTCTCACGCCTATTTGTCTTAATTCTATTCTTACTTTAAATATTATAGCTAAATCTTTTACTAGTTCTCTAAAATCTATTCTTCCCTCTGCAGTGAAATAAAATATAAGTTTTGTCTTGTCAAAAGTATATTCTGTTTCTATTAACTTCATTGATAATTTATGCTCAATAATTTTTTCTTTACAAACTTTATATGCCTCTTTTGACTCTGATTTTAACTGTTCGTAGAAAAGTACTTCTTCTTCACTTGCTTTTTTTAGCACTGGTTTAAGAGGAAGTACTACCATTCTTTCTGGTAACTGCATAGGTTTTCCATAAACAACGCCAATTTCTTTTCCTCTTACTGTATCTACAACTACTCTGTCCCCTTTTGTATAAGTTTCACCATCTAATATTCCAAAATAATATCTTTTTTTAGTAACTTCAAACATAACTCCTAAAACATTATACAGTTCTACTTTATCTATCCCTTCACTATTTTCCACAGTTTTATTTTCTACCTCTTTATCTTTTCCCTCTTTAAAATCTTCCACTTTGCCCTCCTAAATTTCAAGTAAACCTTCTTCTAAAAAGCTGAAATAAGCTTCCTTGGTTACTATTATATGATCTAATAATCTTATATCTACCATGTTTAATATTTTTTTCATATTTTTTGTAATATCTATATCCGCCTTAGACGGTATTATATTTCCGCTTGGGTGATTGTGTGATAAAATCACTGATTTAGCTTTATATCTAAAAGCATCTTCTATTATTTTTTTCATTCCTTTATCTAAAATAATCTCTTTATTTTCTAATTTATTAATTATTTTTCCTTGAATAGCTTCTTCAATAGATTCATATTGTTCAAATATTTTTTTTATAATTTCTCTAGGATAAATAGCACTTCTATCTAAAGTTCCTTTAAATAATACATTGCTTTCTATATCTTTATTATTTAATAATTGGTTAGCTGAATTTAAATATAAAACTACAAAATTTTCTCTACTTTCAAAACCTATTTCATTTTTCAAATATCCTATTACTTCATTTTTATTGCTTATAGTTATTGGATTTTTTTTACTATGAGTTTTAAAAATATCACTGTTTAAATCAGCAATAAATTTTAAAAAACAAATTGAAATATCTCCTAAACCATTTATTTTTTTTAACTCCTTAGTATCTGCTTTAAGAACTCCTTCAATAGTTAAAAATGTTTCTATAAGATTTTTTGCTATTGGTTTTACATCTTTTTGAAAAATAGTAAAAGTTAATAAAAATTCTAACTTTTCATAATCTTGGTAGAATCCTGAAAATCCTTGACTCAGATATTTATCTCTTAACCTTTTTCGATGTCCATTGTCCAATATGCCTCCTCTAAAGAATTACACTAAAGAATTATATTATACACTTCCTCTTTTGTTTTCATTGTCCTTATTATTTCCATAGCACATTTTGCCATGGAATGAACAAAAATTGCTCCTGTTCCCTCTCCTAGCCTCATATTCATGTTTAAAGGAGCTTTTAACTTTAATTCTTTTAAAATTATATCCATACCTGGTTCTTCACTTTTATGAGTCATTATAATATAGTTTTTCACTTTCGGTTCTATCTTAGTGGCAACAATAGCTGCTACTGAAGATATAAAACCATCAGTTAACATAGGCCTTCTTTTAGCTGCAGCTCCTAAATACATTCCTATCATACAAGCTATATCATAACCTCCCACTGCTGCTACTATATCTATGGGGTCCATATTAAATGTATTATATTTTTCGCAACTTTCCTTTATTACTCTTTTTTTTTCTATGAAAGCTAAATCTGAAAGCCCGCCTCCACGACCTACTACCTCATCTAAATTATCTCTTGTAAGTGAGTATAATATTGCAGAACTCGTTGTTGTATTTCCTATGCCCATCTCTCCATTGGAAAAAATATCATAAGAGTTTGAAAATTCTTCTATTAAATCAATTCCTATTTCAATAGCTTCTATAGCCTGTTTTCTAGTCATAGCAAATTCTTTAGTGAAATTTTTCGTACCATAACTTATCTTTCTTTTATATAAGTTTGGATAGTTTTTTTTTATATCTCCATTTATTCCTACATCTACTACTTTTAAATCCACTTTTAAATTTTTTGAAAGAATACCAATTGCTGCTATCTCTTGTAGCATAGCTTCAGAAACTATTGCAGTATATTCTGTTGGGCAACTAGAAACTCCCTCTTCCACAACACCGTTATCACTAGCGGCTACTATATGGCAAGAATTTTTTATTTGATAAAACTCATCTCCTGTTATTCCTGATATTTTTATTCCAAGTTCTTCTAAAAATCCTAGGCTTCCCACAGGCTTCATTCTTGAATCTAGATATTTTTCAGCTCTTTTTTTAGCTAAAATATCTATTTCGTTTATTTTTGTTATACAACTTTTTAATTTATCCATTATTTTCCCCTATATTAAACCCTTCTAGTGTTGGAAAATTATTATCACCAAATGAAATTATACTGATACCACCATTTTTAGAATTATATTTCCAATATCCTTCTAATTTATTTGAAAAATAATAACTTAATATACAACTTATAACTCCCCAATGAGTAACTAAAACAGTTATTTCATCTTTTAAATCAATATCTTTTTCAATTAGTTTTATTACTCTTTCTTGTAACTGTTTAGGACTTTCCCCTGTTTCATAAGTATAATTTTCCCAGTCAGAAAATGCTATTTTGGCTTCCTTTGGATATTTTTTTAATATTTCATCATAAGTAAAACCTTCAAATATTCCAAAATTAAGTTCTTTTAAATCATCTTTCTCTATCAACTCTATTTTTTTTATATTTATTATTTCAGCAGTTTCACGAGCTCTTAAAAGTGGACTTGTATATATTTTATCATAATTTATATTAAATATAATTTTTTTTGCTTTTTCCACTTGTATTTTTCCAGTTTCATTTAACCTTACATCTGTCCAACCATAATATACTTTATCTTTATTATGGTTTGTTTCTCCGTGTCTAACTAAAATTAATTTCCCCATGATTTCCTCTCCCTATTTAATAAAATATATTAATAGTAAAGTTATTATCTGACTTAATTCTACTACTGCTCCTAGGGTATCTCCTGTTATTCCACCTATTTTTTTAGTCATTAGCCTAGCAAAATAATAACCTAATATTCCTATAATGGGTATTAGCAATAAATAGTTTAAAGTTAAATCAAAATAATTTAAAATGAAATAAGCATAACCTACTGTAATTACAAGAGAAATTAGCAAATCATTTATATTAGTGCTATCTACAAAGGATTTTGCCATTCCACTTGATTTTGCATATTGAGCTGTAGCACAATTTACTACACTACACATTCTACCTATAACAGGATAAATTAATATAAATGCTCCCATGGGAACTTCTATTGTTTCTAATTCAGATAAAAGTATTATGTTTGTAATAAAATAAAGTGTTATAGCAATAGCACCATTAGCACCTATTCTTGAATCCTTCATAATTTCTAACATTTTTTGTTTACTTCTATAACTAAAAATTCCATCAAATGTATCTGAAAGTCCGTCTAAATGAAGTCCTCCAGTTAACACAACATAGGTTATAACAACTAAAATTGATATTAGTATTGAAGAGTTTATATATAGTGATAATAAACTCTGTATCGAATACATTATTATTCCTATAATTATTCCAACTATTGGGAAAAACTTCATACTTTTTCCTAATTCTTCAGAATTAAATTCACCTTTATCATAAATTGGTAATCTAGTCATAAATTTAAAAAGTTGTACTAAACCTTTCATTTTTTAATTCCTCCACTTTATATTATAATTTTATTTTTATTATTTTAACTTTACATCTATACCAGAAACTAATAAATAAGCTTCTTTAGACTCTTGTGCAACTAACTGATTCATTCTTCCTGCTATATCTCTAAAGTATCTAGCTAAAGAATTTTCAGGGACAATACCCATTCCAACTTCGTTAGATACTACAACTAGTGAAAGCTTATTTTTTTTTACAAATCTAAACAAATTTTCAAGTTGTATTTTTATATTATTTTCAATTTTTTTCACTTCATCTTGTGCTAATTTATCCCAATCTCTTTCTACATTCATTATCATCATATTAGAAACCATATTAGTTAGGCAATCTAGCAATATTATAATGTCTTGGCTTTTTTTATTCTGTTTTTTCAAGTTATTTAAAACTTTTTCCAGATGAATATCTAAATTTTCATATTCTTCAATAGTTATCCAATCACTTCCCCTCTGAGCTTTATGTTTTTTTACTCTTTCTTTCATTTCATTGTCAAATGCTATTCCTGTTGCTAAATATATTTTAGTTTTTTCAACTTGGTTTGCTATATATTTTTCAGCATAAAGACTTTTTCCACTTCTAGCTCCGCCTGTTATATAAATAATTTTCTCCATTTTTCCTCACATTGTTTTCACTATATATTTTTTTTAATGTCTTGCTCTAGATTATATCATATTTTTTTGTTTTTCTCTAAATTTATAAAAAATCTTTTATGTGTTCCCATCAAGACTATATTTCTATACTTAAAAAGGGTAGCTATTTAGAGCTACCCTTTCTATTCTAACCTTTTGTTCCAGATTCTATATGTCCGTAGTCACCATCTTCTCTATGATAAACTACATTCATCTCTCTTGTTTCTGCATTTATAAAAGCGTAAAAACTTCTTTTTAAACACTCAAGTTGTAAGATAGCTTCCTCTATACTCATAGGTCTTGGAGAAAGAGAAGTACTCAATACAGTTTTTGAAATCTCTTTATTCAATCCACCTTCCTTTGAAACAACTTTTAACTCTTTTACACCACTAGTATATTTTTCTTCATTTTTCTTTTCTTTTCTTTTCTTAACTTGAGTTTCTAATATATCTGAAACAGCGTCTATCGCTGCATATAAATCAGATTCTGTAGAACTTCCTTTAATAGTAGCTCCGTTTATAAAAACTAATGCTTCTACAGTATGTGCAGGTCCTGTTTTTGATTTTACTGCTGAAAGAGTTACATCTATTTCTAAAATATTTTCATAATACTTTTTAACTCTTCCTATTTTTTCCTCAGCATATTCTCTCATTGCAGGTGTTATTGCTAGATGTCTTCCATGAATTACCATTTTCATAATTACCACTCCTTAAACTTTATATGTAACTACAGTAAACTAGTTAGTTATTTCTAAAAAACCTCCTTAACAGTATTCGAGATATAAAATTTTCTATTATGATTATTTATTGTGTTACTTATTTATTCTACAAGAATTCTATTTTTCCTTTTTTTAAAATTAAACTTTTATCTGTTATGCTGGCAAGTTCTTTAGAATGTGTTACTACAATTATGGTTTGATTAAATTCTTTATTTATTTTTTTAAATATTTCATGAATTATTTCACTGGTTTCTTCATCTAAATTTCCTGTTGGTTCATCTGCTAAAATTATTTTAGGTGAATTTATCATAGCTCTTGCTATGGCAACTCTTTGTTTTTCTCCCCCTGAAAGTTCTGTTGGTTTATGATGTTGCCTGTTTTCTAGCCCAACTTCTTTTAGTAAATTTGAAGCTTTTTCTCTAACTTCATTTTTATTTTTATAATTCTTTAATAAACCAGGCAACATTACATTTTCTAATGCTGTAAACTCTTTTAATAAGTAGTGAAATTGAAACACAAATCCTAGTTTTTGATTTTTTATAATATTTTTTTCATAATCACTTGCTTGAGTTGTATCAATGCCATCAATAAACAATTTCCCATTATTAGGTTTGTCCAAAAGTCCTATTAAGTTAAGTAATGTTGATTTTCCACTTCCCGACTTTCCCATTATAGAAATAAAATCCCCTTCCTTTATCTCTACATTTAAATCTCTAATAATATGAATACTCTCATTAGCGCCTTCATAAGTTTTATTTATATTTTCTAGCTTTAGTACTACTTTTTCATTCATATTTTAATGCCTCCTGAGTTTCTAGACTTGCTGCTCTGTAAGCTGGTAATATACTTGAAAGAAATAATATCGCAAAATTTGAGAATATTATAACTATAATTTCTTTTATGGATATCTCTATTGGTACTTTTTGAATATAGTAAATAGAACTTACCCCTGGTATAGAATAGTTTTTTATATACCAAAGAATGCCCAAAGAAATTATTATTCCTAAAAATATTCCTATACTTCCTAGACTTAATCCCTGCATTAAATAAATTCTCATTATACTTTGTTTTGGAAATCCCATAGCTCTTAATATTCCTATATCTTTAATTTTTTCCCTTACAATCATGTTTAAGGTAGACCACACTACAAATCCTGCAATTACTATAATTAAAGAAAATACAATTATCATAACTGTTTTCTCAAGGGATAATGCAGACAATAAATTTCTATTTAATTCTCCCCAAGTTCTTGTGGTGATTCCATGCTTTTTAAATAATTCTTTTGATATTTTATCAGCATCATAAGGATCATCCAAGATAATATTAAATTCGCTAGTTGCTTCTCCTAAATAAGACATATATTGAGCAGTTTTTAAATTAATCATAATAACATTTAAATCATAATCATAATATCCAGTTCTAAATATACCGGAAACTACTAGTCTAATCTCTTTTCCATCTGGGGATATTAAGGTTACTGTATCTCCAACAAAAGCACCTAGATTAACAGCTAACTCTTCTCCTATTAGTACTGTATTAGGTTTTGTATCTATCTCTCCCAATAGTATTTTTTTGTCTAAATCCATAGCTGTAATTGTACTTTCTAAATCAAAACCTTGTATTTTTACTCCTGCTATATATTCTCTATTTTCATTTTGATATTTAATAATTCCTTGTATTGGAATACTACTTACAACACCTTTTACTCCTGGTATTTTTTCTATTTCGTCTTTTAATTCTTTATAATTTTCAATGGGAGAAGAAGGTTGATAAAGTATATGACTATTTATTGATAAGACACCTTGTATCATATTTTTATCTAAACCATTAGATATTCCAATGGACACAGTTAATACTGTTACCCCTATCATTATTCCTAATATAGAGATTAAACTTTGTTTTTTTCTGTCTAACATTTGCTTTTTTGCAATAAAAAATTCTATCAAAATATCCTCCTTAATTTAAGATTTTTTTAATTTTACTTACCATAAAAATATTTGTTTTAGAAATTAAATCTAAATTTTTAATCTAAAATTCTTTTTAAAATTCTGTCTAATTCTATTAGTGAATGGTCAATTTTTAATTCTTTTTTTAATTCCTCTAATTTTTCTTTATTATAATAATAACTTGCTTTTACACTTCCATTCATTACCTCTAAAAATCTTTCACCATAGTTTTTGAATTTTTGATTTCCTATCCCTTTTATTTTTAACATATCCCACCTAGTTAAAGGTAATTTTTCCGCTATTTCCATAAGTGTTAAGTCTGAAAAGATAATATAAGGTGCTACTTTTTCCTCTTCTGCAATCTCTTTTCTAAGGTTTAAAAGTTTAGTAAATATCGGGTCTTTATAGTAATCAAAACTTACTCTTTCCTCTTTTCTTCTTACAACTTTTTTCAAATTTCTTACAACAGTTAGAGCTTTTTCAGTGAGATGAAGAACTGGAAAACTCCCTGCACTTTGAATTAAATATTTTTCTGAAATTAAAAAATTTATAAATTCCTCTAACCAAACTCTTTTACACTCTTTCATAATTCCAAAAGTTGAAAGAGTGTGATAACCTTTTTTTTCTAATTTAGTATCTGCTCTCCCTTGCAAAATATTTACTAAAGTTGAAATTCCAATAGTCTCTTTAGTTCTCCCTATGCAAGAAAATATTTTTTGAGCTTCAATTGTTGAGTTTTCAACATCTTTAATTTTTGAGCAATTATTACAATTACCACAGTAACTTCTAATTCTTTTATCTCCAAAATATTTTAGAATATACTCTCTATAACAACTTTCTAAATAGGCATATTCTATCATTTCATCTAATTTTTCTAATTTTTTTTTCTTATATTCAAAATCAACATCAGTATTATTCTCTATAAAATATTTCTGAACTCCTTCGTCTTCTTCATAAAACAAGAGTACAGCTTCTGCTGGTGCTCCGTCTCTCCCTGCTCTTCCAATTTCTTGATAGTAACTTTCTAAATCTTTTGGAATATTTCTATGAATTACAAATCTCACATTGGATTTGTCTATCCCCATTCCAAAAGCATTTGTTGCTACTATTATTTTAAGTTCATCTTTTACAAATTCTTCCTGTACTACTTTTCTTTCTTCATCACTAAGACCAGCATGATATTTTCCCACATGAAATTTTTTCAAAGTTAAATAGGAATACAAGTTATCAACTTCTTTTCTTGTACTTGCATAGATTATTCCTGATCTATTTTTATTACTATTTAAGTAGTTTACAATAAAAGGCTCAGCATCTTTTCCCCGTTCTACTCTAAAAAATATATTCCCTCTATCGAATCCATCAATAAATACATTTGGTTCTTTTAGTTTCAACTTATCAATTATATCTTCTTTAACCTCATTTGTAGCTGTTGCTGTTAGTGCTAACATTTGAATTTTTTCATTACATATATCTCTAAATTTTGTTATTTCAAGATATGTTTTTCTAAAGTCATGGCCCCAATGTGAAATGCAGTGAGCTTCATCAACTGCAATTAGAGATATTTCTATTTTTTTCATAAACTCAATAAAATTTTGATTTTCTAATCTTTCTGGAGATACATAAAGAATTTTAATTTTTTTACTCCTAAGTCCTGAAAAAATATCTCTATATTCATCTTTTTTTAAACTTGAATTTATATATGCTCCTTTTATTCCTAAAATTTTTAGTGCGTCTACTTGGTCTTTCATAAGGGATATAAGAGGCGATATCACTATAGTTACCCCGTTAAATAAAAGAGCTGGGATTTGATAACAAATAGATTTCCCCCCTCCAGTGGCGATTATTCCCACAGTATCTTTTCCATCTAATACTGATTCAATTATGTTACTTTGTCCATCTCTAAAATCATCATAACCATATATTGACTTTAATAATTCCTTTGCTTTTTTTAACATTTTTCTCCTATAATAAATTTCATTATGAATTTTACTTTAATTTATTTCTCTCTATTTTATTTCGTTCTATTTTATTCTATGGTTTAAAGAAAGTATACCATATTTTATAATAGATACCAAACAATGACTCTAAATATAAGTTGATTTTCTCATATTTTTTTTATTTAATTTTAAAATACTAAAAAAAACTTTTATTTTTTTATATTTCAGTGTAAAATATACACTAATAGATATATTTAATAGAGATAATTAACAAAAATTTTGGAGGTTTTATGAAGACTATTCCTTACGAAGAGTTAATAAAAGAGAGAAGTTATATTTTAGTTGATGTTAGAACTCCTACTGAATTTCAAGCTGAAGGGATTCCTGGTGCTATAAATATTCCACTTCTTTTAGATGATGAAAGAGCACTTGTAGGAACGGCTTATAAGCAAGAGTCTCCTGAAATAGCAAAACTTTTAGGTATCGAATCAGTTTCAAAAAGATTACCTGAAATTTTTAGAGCGATAAATAAAATTTCTAAACAAACAAAAAAAATTGTTTTTTACTGTGCTAGAGGTGGAATGAGAAGTGGGTCTATGACAGCACTTTTTTCCTCTGTTGGGTATAGAGTAGTTAAATTAGACGGAGGTTATAAAAATTATCGTGAGTTTATTAGTGAAAACCTGCCACCTCTTAATGAAGGGGTAGAATATATTATTCTTCACGGTAAAACTGGTGTTGGAAAAACAAAACTTTTAAACTCACTAGAGTCTAAAGGTTACAGCGTTTTAGATTTAGAAAAATTTGCAGATCATAAAGGGTCATTTTTTGGTGCACTTTGTGAAAAAAGACCTCAAAGTCAAAAACGGTTTGAATCTCTCTTGTACGAATTTTTTAGAAACAACAAACCAACCTATGTTATTGCAGAAAGTGAAAGTAAAAGAATAGGTAATGTTTACGTTCCAGAGTGTATCTATCATTCTTTATTAAATGGTAGACATATTTTTGTAGATACTCCTATATCTCATAGAGTGAATATTGTTTTAGATGACTACACTAATACCAGTGCAGATGAGATTAAAGAATGTATCTTAAAAATAAAAAGATACGCTCCTCATTCATATGTAGATGAACTTTTACTCCTTCTTGAAGAGGGAAAACTTAATTTAATTGCTGAAAAACTTATGACTAATTACTATGATTCTCTCTATCAAAAAAGTATAGATAAGTATGAATTTAGAGAAGAACTATTCTACCAAACAATAGAAGAGGGAACTGAAAAGATTATCCATCTTCTAGGGGAAAAATATTTTCCTGAAATATAATATAAATATAATATAAATATAATATAAAATAATGTGAGGGATATAAAAATGGAGATTTTAAATATTAGTTTAAAAGATGAAAATTATAATATTTATATTGGTCCTAATTCTATAGTTAAATTGAAAGAATATATAGAAAAATATGACTCCATATTATTATTAAGCAATGATAAAGTTGGAACGTTATATAAAAAAAATATTTTATCCCTTATACCACAAGGTAAATATTTTCAACTTCCTGACGGAGAGGAATATAAAGATTATAATAATATTGAAAAAATATATGATTTTATGGAAGAAAATAATTTTTATAGAAACTCTCTTATTATCTCTTTAGGTGGAGGAGTTATTTGTGATATAGGGGGCTATGTTGCTTCAAGCTACATGAGAGGAATTGATTTCATTCAAATTCCTACTTCACTACTTGCTCAAGTTGATGCTAGTATTGGGGGGAAAGTTGCTATTAATCATAGAAATAGTAAAAATTTAATTGGAGCTTTTTATCAACCAAAAGCTGTTATTATAGATACGAACTTTTTGAAAACTTTAGATAAAAAAGAATTTATTTCTGGAATGGGAGAAGTTATAAAACATTCTTTAATTAAAGACAATAGAGATTATTTTGATTTTTTAGATGTTAATTCAGATAAAATTTTAGCTTTAAATGAGGAATTACTAATAAAAATGATAAAATATTCCTGTGAAATAAAAAAATATATAGTTGAACATGATGAAAAAGAAAATGGTATAAGAAGTATTCTCAATTTTGGACATACCTATGGGCATGCTCTTGAATCTATCTACAAATTTAAAAATATTCCCCATGGAGAAGGTGTTGCTAAGGGGATTCTTTTTGAAATAGAACTTGTAGAGTATATTAATAAAAATAATGAGACTATTCTCTCTCCTCTTTTGAAAATAAAAAAAGAAATCATAACTATTTTTGAAAAATACAAAATAAATCCCTTACCTGTGTATATAAAAGATAATATTCTTATAAATTCTATGAAAAAAGATAAAAAAAATTCTACTTTAGGTTTAACTTTTATCTCTTTTAAAAATTTTGGACAGTTAGCTAGCATAACACTTAAGGAAGAAAATATAATTAAATTTAATAATACATTTTGTAATAAAGTTAATCCTAAAATAAAAGCAGTTTTAGATATTGGGACAAATTCTGTTAGAGTATTTATTTCTGAAACAATAGTAAATGAACATTCTAAAAATTCAATTTTTAAAAATAAAATCACCAAATCTTTATTCAAAGGTATAGAAATAACTTCTCTAGGTCAAGGAGTCAATTCCTCTAACTGTTTAAGCAGTGAAGCAATGGAAAGAACAGTGAAAGCCATAATTAAATTTAAGGAGATTGCACTATCTTATGGAGCTACAGAAATAGAAGCTTTTGCTACTTCTGCAGTAAGAGATGCCACTAATAGAGAAGATTTTATGACTACTGTTAGAAATCACGATATTAATATTAGATGTATCTCTGGAGAAACTGAAGCTACACTAAGTTTTACTGGATTAAGTGAGGTTTTTTCTAAAGATAAAATTGCTGTTCTTGATATAGGTGGAGGTAGTACAGAAATTTCTATTGGAGAAAATGGTTCTGTTGAATTTCTAAAAAGTTTTGATGTTGGAGCTGTTCGAGCTACTGAAAAGTTCTTTCCC
The DNA here is from genome assembly GCA_051659505.1 of Fusobacteriaceae bacterium. Taxonomy (GTDB): domain Bacteria; phylum Fusobacteriota; class Fusobacteriia; order Fusobacteriales; family Fusobacteriaceae; genus JAGNZR01. The sequence continues at coordinate 44,958 of JBOFOQ010000004.1, read as the reverse complement.
ACTCAAGATTATAGTGATGAAAATATACAAAAATGCTCTCAATGGTTAAAAGAAGGTTTCTCTCCTCTTTATGATATCTCTCTCTTAAATTTTACTCTTATAGGAGTTGCAGCCACTGTTACAACTCATGTTACTATTTTTGAGCAAATGGAAATTTATAATGGTGAAAAAATTAATCTTTTTAATTTAACAAAAGAAATTATTGAAAATAATTTAACTTTACTGAAAAATAAAACTTTAGAAGAAAGAAAAAATATTATTGGTTTAGAAGGTAAAAGAGCTGAATTTATTATTGCTGGAACACTAATTCTTTTATTTATAATGAAAATTTTAAATAAAGATAATATTATTGTTTCAGAAGTTGATAATTTAGAGGGAGCCACAATTTTAAGCTTATTCTAGTTTTTTTTTCATTCTTAATGTATAATATAGAGGAAATAAAAAATAAGTAGTTCTCAAAAATAACTTGGAGGAGATATGATTTTAGAACAAGAATATGTAACTTGGAATAGTGAAAAATATATATTTGAAGATGAAAATGATTTAGATAAAATATTAGCCCTTGATATAGAATACGAAAAACATGATGAGGAATGGTTAAGTTTGTCTACTGTAAGAGCTTTTAAAACAGGAAGAGAGCTCCTAGAATACTATTTTTCTGAAACTTTCCCTAGACAAATTTCTTGGAACTATAGTAAATATGAGCTACCTCAGGATATGAAAATTTCTTTAAATGATTTACTTGATAAACTATATATTTTATACGGAAATAAAGATAAGAGCTTAGAAAAAATTCAAAATATTATAGTATTATTTACTGATTATATAAATAGAGGCAAATATTCTATTAATGAACTTCAAAAGTTTTTAGCTGAACTTCACCAAATTGGACTTAATTTTGGTATTACTAAAATAGAAATTCCTTATATTGGCGAATACAAAGGATTAGTTGAGATAGCTTTTGAACAAGGTGCTCATTATGTTGATGGAGATATGGAGTCTCCTAGACCTGAAGTTGATCTAATTAAATATTTAATAGACTATGAATAGAGTTAAAATAGGAGAAATATGAAATTTATATCATGGAATGTAAACGGAATAAGAGCTTGTGCTCAAAAAGGATTTCTTGAATTTTTTAAAGAGATAGATGCTGATTTTTTTTCCATTCAAGAAACTAAGTGTCAAGAAGGACAAATAATTTTAGATTTACCTGATTACCATCAATATTGGAACTCAGCAGAAAAAAAAGGATACTCTGGAACCGCTATTTTCACAAAAATTAAACCTCTTTCAGTTAAATATGATTTAGGTGTAGAACATCACGATAAAGAAGGAAGAGTTATTTCCTTAGAGTTTGAAAACTTCTTTTTAGTTAATGTATATACTCCTAACTCCAAAGAAGCACTGGCTAGATTAGATGATAGAATGGACTGGGAAGATGAGTTTAGAAAACATTTATTAGAACTTAATAAATCTAAACCTGTTGTTCTATGTGGGGATTTAAATGTTGCTCATTTAGAAATTGATCTAAAAAATCCCAAATCAAATAAAAGAAATCCAGGTTTTTCTGACGAAGAAAGAGATAAAATGACTATTCTTTTAAATTCTGGTTTTACTGATAGTTTTAGATATCTTTATCCTGATTTAGAAGGTGCTTATTCTTGGTGGTCTTATAGATTTCATGCTAGAGAAAAAAATATAGGGTGGAGAATTGATTATTTTATAGTCGCTGATTCTTTGAAAAAAAATATAGAGATATCAAAGATACACAATGAAATTTTAGGCTCAGATCATTGTCCTGTTGAGCTTGTTTTAAAGTTTTAGACAAAAAGAAGGGAAATCTTTTTTAGAAATCCCCTCTTTTTTTAATATGATTTTTTTTTATAACTTATTTCTTCACTTTTATTTTATTATTGCTTATATCATCTTTTATCCGTTCTAACTTATTTAAGTTTTCTTTTCCTATAATTTCAGAGGTATATTTAAAATCTGTAGTTCCTACTCCATTTTCTTTTATTCCAAAATAATGAACTCCTCCAACAAATTTATTATTAACAGTATCTGATATTAAATCATAAATAACATTATCAATATTTTTAAGCATAGATGTTAAAACTTTTCCTGGAACTATCTCATCTTGATTACTATCTACTCCAATTGCATAAATATTATATTCTTTTATTGCTTCCATAATTCCATTCCCTGTATTCCCAGTAGCATGATAAATAATATCTACATTTTGTTTTATCATTGATATTGAATGTTCTTTTCCCTTTATTGGGTCACTGTAAGGTGAATCTCCACCTATATAAGGTGTTAAAATTTTAATGCTCGGATCAATATATAAAGCTCCTTGCTCATATCCTTTTTTGAAGTTGTTAATAAGAGGAATATCAGCAGCTCCTATAAATCCTATTTTTTTACTTTTACTCATCATTCCAGCTAGTGCTCCTACTAGAAATGATCCTTCTTCTTCTTTAAACATTAATGAAGCAATATTATCTCCCTTTGCCTCTGTATCTATTATTGCAAATTTTATTTTTGGATACTTAATTGCTATTTCTTCTAAAGCATCTTGTGTTGTATAAGAAGTTGCAATAATTAAATCAAAATCATTTTCAACAAATTCATTTAAAAACATCGCATCTTCCGACCATGAAGAAGGTTCTATGTACTTAGTTTTTATCTTAAAATCTTTCTCTGCTCTCAATAGACCAGCATATGCCGAATCATTAAATGATTTATCACCTAAGCCTCCCATTGATAAAAGTAAGCCCACTTTAATTTCCTTAGCATAATTAACACTTGATAAACTAAACAACATAATAAAAACACTTATTAATTTCCCTATTTTTTTCATTTAATCCCCCTATAATTATACTTATTCTGCTTTCCATTAAGTATTTTTAATTTTTTACTTCTCATAAATGCTACCATACCTCTCGCGGTGTAGCTGAATAACCTGAAGATGTTGAATAAAAATAAGCTTCAATAGGACGATTTTTATACATTAGTATTTTTCCTTTTGTTTCATTTACTGCTTTATCCACAATAGATGCTCCATCTAAATTATTGTATACCTGACTATTTACAGTATCGTCAACATTAATTCCGTATTTAGAATACTTTTTGCTTAAAAATCCACTTACAGCAAAAGTTCTAGCAGCGACTGCTTGAGCTTTTAATGGCTCTAATCCAAAACTAATAGGCATTTCACTAGCTACAACTTTTTTCAAATAATCTTCTATATTAACCACATTTACTAATAAAAGAGATGATCCATAAGTTTTTACTTCAAACTTCCCTTTGTATGTTGGATATTTTTCTTTTTTTAGATTTCTTTTAATAGATAAAACCTGAATATCTTTACTTGAGCTCACTCTTATAGGAGTTTTAGAGGTCATAATTGTTTTCCCTGAAACTTTAACAATAACATTGTTTCCACTTTTCACAAATTCCACTGTTTTTTTAGAGCTTACTTTAGCTTTTCCAGTGCTTCCTTTTAGTGTTATTGTTCCACCAGACAATAATTTTATATTTTTATGTAGTAGAGATGAATTATTTGTTATTCCAACTCTTAACTCATTTTTAAAGTTTTTTACTGATGTAGCTTTTTCAAGGTTAGCTCCGTTATAGTATCTCATTAATATATCTTTATAATCATATCCTTCATTTTTAGCTAAATCATAAGCTGTCCACTGGGGCATTCCTACTCCATGACCAAATCCTCCACCATAGAAATTATAATTATTCCCCTTTTTTTCTATTGCAAAAAATCCTGATGGAAACATTCTCGTATTGTTTCTTAATATTTTTCCATTTTTATCTTTCAATGATATTTTTTTTCCTAAATTATCAGCGGAAAAATTTAAAACTCTTCTTATATTTCCTTCTTTTACAACTATAAAACTTCCTTTAGTTCCCACTATTAAAAGATCCATTACTATTCCAGAATGTCCTCTTCTAACAACAGTTATATCCTTTAATTCTCCTATGGGGTTAGGGCTTAAATTATCCAAAATCCATTTTCCTCTCTTTAAAGTATATACTGAAGTTCTTGAATTTTTTTTCAAATTATATAAATTTTTATTTAACATTTTATTCATATCTTCATTTGAAAAACTAATTGACCATCTCCAATACCCAGAATTAGAACCATTACCTTGAATTTCTTTATCTTTATAAAATTCCACATACTTTGATTCTTTAGACCCTGTTATTCTTTTTCCATTTTTAACATCATTAACTAAATTAAAATAAGGAACAATCTTACCTTGATTAAACTCTCTTACTGGAAGTCTTTTTTCTCTGTAATTGTTATTATCCCCTTTATAGTCTTTTTCTACTTTTTTTTCAATGCTACTACATCCTACAAACAATAGTAATATTATTCCTATTAATCCCTTCAATAGTTTTTTCCCCCTAATTTATTATTTTATGATTAAATTTTAATATTATGTTTCTTTACATATTCTCTAACTTTAATTAGTTCTTCCTCTGTATCTACACCTATTATTTCATAAGGTGTTTCTAATACTTTTATTTTATATCCATTTTCCAATACTCTTAATTGCTCTAAAGATTCTGAAGACTCAAGAGAAGTTGTGGCTAACTCTGAATATTCTTTTACAAAAGCAGATTTATAACCATATATCCCAATATGCTTATAGTAGTTACACATATTTAAATTTCTAGGATAAGGTATTATACTTCGAGAAAAGTAAATTGCATAATCATTTTTATCTGTTACCACTTTTACAACATTTGGATTTTCTATATCTTTCATTGTATGAAGTTTATGTTTTAAAGTTCCCATAATAAGTTTTGGTTCTTTTTTAAAAGCATCTATTAAGGAGTTTATCATGCTAACTTCTATTAATGGTTCATCTCCTTGAATATTTATTACAACATCATACTCTTTATAATTTTTAGTAACTTCAGCTATTCTACTTGTACCATTTTCATGTTCAGTACTAGTCATTATAACTTCTCCACCAAATCTTTTTATCTCTTCATATATTCTAATATCATCAGTGGCTATAACTACTTTGTCTAAATTAGATTTTAAACTTCTTTTATAAACCCATTCAATCATACTGTGTCCCTCAATACTCTTTAATGGTTTTCCTTCTAGTCTTGTTGAAGCATATCTTGCAGGTATAACTCCTAAAAATTTCATTACTCCCCCTTTTTAATCCTATACAAAGAAAAGCTCAAAGACGACAGTCCCGAGCTCCTCTTAATTATTTTTAAATATTTTCAATTAATTTTAAATTAACCATTTTATCAAACAAAACATCTAATATTTTCATTTGAGATAATCTATTATTTTTTACAGCTTCATCTTTATCCATTATCATTACTTTGGTAAAATAATCATCTATTAGTTCTATACTTGATAGTACATCACTTATATAATTTGAATAATTTCTATCTTTTAAATTTTTCTCAGTTTTCACTTCAAAAGAATTTGTAAATTCACAAAGATTTATTTCTGCTTGCTCTAATAATAATTTTTTATCAAAATTCATATGTTCACATTCTTTAGAAATATTTCCAATTCTTTTTACCACTGTTATAAATTTATTAAAATCTTCATTAAGTTTAAATTTTTCCAGTGCTTCTATTTTTAATTTTATTTCAATTAAAGAGCTATTTTCAACATCTAAAACAGAAGCAACTATATCTCTTCTATATCCTAAATCTGAAAATATATTTATTATTCTTTGTTTAAAAAACTCTATCAGTTCAGCATATATCTCTTTTCTAGGGGCTTTCAACAAATTCTTTTCCTCTAAAACATCTAAAGATACGTTAATAATATCAAAAATAGAAAATTCTAAATTTGAATTTAGTATTATATTTACAATTCCAAGAGCAGCTCTTCTAAGCGCAAAAGGGTCTTTTGAACCAGTTGGAATTAATCCAACAGAAAAACATCCTACTAAAGTATCAAATCTATCTGCCAATGCCACTATAACACCTTCTTTTGTTGTAGGGCAAACATCTCCTTGAAACTTAGGTAAGTAGTGTTCTCTAATTCCTGTGGCAACATTCTTATCTTCACCAAATTTAAGTGCGTACTCTTCCCCTATAAATCCTTGAAGCTTTGTAAATTCTTTTTCTCCAATCATGTTAGAGACAAGGTCAGTTTTGCATAGTTCCACTGTTCTAAGTATATTTTCTTTTGCATTTTCTAGTTTAAGTTCTTCTATTAACTTTTCTGATATTTTTTTCATTCTTGTAAGCTTATCATAAATAGTTCCTAAATCTTTTTGATATACTACTGTTTTTAATTTTTCAATATTATTTTCTAAATTATTTTTCAAATCTTCATTATAGAAAAATCTTGCATCTGCTAGTCTAGCTGAAAGAACTTTCTCATTTCCTTTTTTCACACATTCAGAATCTTCTATACCATTTCTTATAACAACAAATTTTGCCTGTAATTTTCCAGCTTTATTCAAAATTGGAAAATATCTTTGGTGAACTTGCATGCTTATTATAAGTACTTCTTGTGGAACTTCTAAAAATTCAGAATTAAAAGTACCTACTATAGGATACGGATATTCTACTAGGTTAGTAACTTCGTCTAGAAGGTCCTCGTCTATTAAAACTTCTTCATCTTCATTTATGCATTTCTCTTTTATTGTTTCTCTTATTAGGTTTTTTCTTTCCTCAATATCTACGATTACATTATTTTTTCTTATTTTTTCAAAATATTCTTCAATGGAATTAACTTGAAAATCTTCTCCAAAAAATCTATGTCCTCTTGATTTATTACTACTTTTTAATCCTTCTATTTCAAAATTAACTATTTCTTCATCTAGAAGAGCTAAAAACCATTTTACAGGTCTAGCAAACTTCATTTTTTTATCAGACCATTTCATAGACTTTTGAAAAGTAAGTTCTAAAACAGATGTTTTTAATATTTCAGGTAATACTTCTTCTGTTTTTTTCCCTTCCATAAATTTTCTAACAGCGATATATTCACCTTTAGGAGTTTCTATAATTTCTAAATCGCTAACTTCAACTTCTTGAGATTTTAAAAATCCTAACCCTGCTCTTGATATTTCTCCATTTTGGTCATAGGCTACTGCTTTTCCTGGTCCCATATTAAGAACATTTAAATCTTCTTGTTTTTCTGAAATACCTTCCATTACAAAAATAAGTCTTCTAGGTGTTCCATAAGTTTTTACTGAAGTATAACCTATTCTATTCTCCACAAATTTTTTCTCTATATTTTCTTTTAAATCTTTTAGCGCAACATTTAAAAATCTTGCTGGCATCTCTTCCATTCCGATTTCAAAAAGCAATCTCATTTTTTTCATCACCCTCTATTTTATGAATTATTTTTTTTTAAAAGAGGATATCCCAACTCTTTTCTATTTTGAATAAAAATTTCAGCACATCTTTTTGCTAAATTTCTAACTCTTAATATATAAGCCATTCTTTCTGTTGTAGATATTGCCCCTCTTGAATCTAATACATTAAATATATGCGAACATTTTAGCACAAAGTCATATGCAGGATAAACTAAGCTATTGTCCAAAGCTAACGTTGCTTCACTCTCATAGTCATCAAACCATCTAAAATGCCTTTCTAAATTAGCCACCTCAAATGAATATTTTGAATTTTCAAATTCATATTGAAATCTCATTTCTCCATACTTAACACCTTTAGTCCATTCTAAATCATATACACTCTCTTTATTTTGAATGTATAATGCCAATCTTTCTAACCCATACGTTAGTTCTGCAGGAACAACTTCTAATTCTATTCCTCCAACTTGCTGAAAATATGTAAACTGTGTTACTTCCATTCCATCTAGCCACACTTCCCAACCAAGTCCCCAAGCACCTAATGTTGGCGATTCCCAGTCATCTTCAACAAATCTTATATCATGTTTTAAAGGGTCTATTCCTATTACTCTTAAACTTTCTAAATACAATTCTTGAATATCAAGTGGTGAAGGTTTCATTATTACTTGAAACTGATGATGTTGATAAACTCTATTTGGATTTTCGCCGTATCTTCCATCTTTAGGTCTTCTTGATGGTTCAACATATGCCACATTCCAAGGTTCAGGTCCAAGAGACATTAAAAATGTATTTGGATTAAAAGTTCCTGCTCCTGTTTCTATGTCATAAGGATTCCCTATTATACACCCTTTTGAACTCCAATATTGTTGCAGTGCAAATATCATTTCCTGAAAATTCATTTTTGTTTCCTCCTAATAAAATAATCTACTATTAGTAAAAACACACCTATATTTATCCACATATCTGCTAAATTAAATACATACTGCCATATACCTCTAAAATCTATCATATCCACAACAAATTCTCTAATTACACGGTCAAACATATTACCTAAAGCTCCTGATAAAATAAAAGAATAAGCTAACTTTTCACATATTGGTGCATTTTTTAATTCTTTATACATATATATTGCAATACCTATAACGGCAAAAACAGTTACAACTGAAATTATTCTAGTTTTATCTTGAAAAAGTCCAAAAGCTATCCCCATATTTTTAACATAGGTAAGATGGAAAAAGTTTTCAACAATAGGAAGAGTTTCTCCGTACATAAACTTGTCTACCATAACATATTTACTTGCTTGATCTAAAACTAAAAGTATAAAAATTAGTAAAGTATATAACATTTTGTTCTCCTTTTTCTATGCCATTACTGTTGTACATCTAGGACATAAAGTTGGTTCCTCTGGACTAGTTCCTAATTCTTTAGAGTATTTCCAACATCTTTCACATTTTTCCCCTTCAGCATGAGATACTTGCAATAATAAAGTTGGCAATTCTTCTCCCACTGTAAAACTTTCATCTGAATCAGATGATATTTTTACTTCTGAAACAAGTGTTGCAAGTTCTATTAATTCTCTATTTTCTTTTATAAAACTTAATAATTCAGGGTTTGTAGTTGTTATAGTTAATTTTGCATCAAGAGAGTTTCCTATTATCTTTACTTCACCTTGTCTAGCTTTTTCAAGAAGTTTATTACTATCTCTTCTTATTTTAAGAATTTCGTCCCACTTAGCTGCTAAAGTTTCATCCAGATGTTGATCATTTTCAGTATACCACTTTGTTAATAATACCGACTCTGCATCTTTCATTGACTCGGGTAAATTATCCCAAATCTCTTCAGCTGTAAATGAAAGAATTGGAGCTATCATTTTAGTTAAAGTAATTAAAATTTCTGACATTACAGTTTGAGCAGATCTTCTCTCTCTTGAGTCTGTTTTTTCTGCATACAGTCTATCCTTTATTATATCTAAATAAAATGCAGACATATCTATTCCAGCAAAATAGTGAATTTCTTGGAAAAGATTATAAAACTCATATTTTTCATAAGCAACAGATACTTTTCTTTTAAGTCTCTCTAATTTATCCAGTGCCCATCTATCTACTTCTAATAATTCACAGTATGGAAGTGAGTCTATTTGAGGATTAAAATCATCACTATTTCCCAGTATGTATCTAGCTGTATTTCTAACTCTTCTATATGCTTCTGCCATTTGTTTTACAATGTTATCTGAAATTTTAACATCTTCTGTATAGTCCACTGAAGCACACCATAATCTTAATATATCAGCACCATATACTTTTGTTATATCATCAGGTGAAACTACATTCCCAACTGATTTAGACATTTTTTTACCTTTTCCATCATTTACAAATCCATGTGTTAATATAGTTTTGTATGGTGCATCATGAGTTGAACCTATAGATGTTAGGAGTGAAGTTTGAAACCACCCTCTATGCTGGTCTGAACCTTCTAAGTATAAGTCTGCTGGTCTCTTAAGTCCTCTTGGTTCAAGAACTGCTCTATGAGAAACTCCAGAATCAAACCATACATCCATTATATTCGTTTCTTTTCTTAACTCTATACCTTTTAATTTATATTTTACTAATAATTCTTCTCCAATTAATTCTTCCGCAGAATATTTAACCCAAGCATTTGTTCCTTCTGTTTTAACTATTTCTATAACTCTATTTAGTATTTCTCTTTCAAATATTTCTGCTCCTGTTTTTTCATTATAGAAAATAGGAATAGGAACTCCCCAAGTTCTTTGTCTAGAGATACACCAATCTGGTCTTGTTTCTAGCATAGACCCAATTCTATTTCTTCCCCAAGTTGGGATAAATTCAACTGAATCTAGAGCTTTTAGTGCTTTTTCTCTTAAATCTGACCCTTCAGCCTTTACAAACCACTGTTCAGTAGCTCTAAAAATTACTGGAGTTTTAGATCTCCAATCATGTGGATATGAATGTTCTATTTTTGCTTCATGCAAAATATGACCACTTACTGTTAAATCTTCACAAATAACTTTATTTGCTTTAGCATAGTATAACCCTGCATATTTCCCAGCTTCTTCTGTCATAACACCTTTATTATTAACAGGCGATATAACATCTAAACCATATCTTGTCCCTGCTACATAGTCATCTTGTCCATGACCAGGTGCAGTATGAACACAACCTGATCCTGCACCTAAAGTTACATGCGTTCCAAGTATAACTGTTCCATTTTTATTTAAGAACGGGTGCTTATATGTTGTTCTTTCTAATAAATCACCTAAAAATTCTTTTATTAATGTATATTCTGTTATTCCCATTTCAGAAAAAGCTTTTTCAGCTAATTCTTTTGCTAGGATAAGATTTCCTTTTTCTGTTTTATATATAGCATATTCAAACTCTCCATTTAGAGCTATTCCTGTATTAGCTGGAAGAGTCCATGGTGTTGTTGTCCAGATTATAAAATCAGCACTAGGAACATTTAATTTATCTAAAACATCTTGATTTCCTTGCATTTTAACATAAATAGCTGTAGAAGTGTGGTTTTTATATTCTATTTCTGCTTCTGCTAAAGCTGTTTCTGTAACTGGTGACCAATAGATAGGTTTTAATCCTTTAAATATGTAGCCATTTTCGTATAACTCTCCAAAAACTTCAAGTTGTTTTGCCTCGTACTGAGGGTTTAAAGTCAAATAAGGATTTTCCCAATCTGCTAATATTCCTAATCTTATAAATTGGTCTTTTTGTATTTTTACCCATTTTTTAGCATAAGAAGCACATTTAAGTCTTATCTCTTCTTGAGACATTGTTTTCATTGCTTCACCTAATTCTTCACTTACTTTTAATTCTATTGGCAATCCATGAGTATCCCAACCAGGAACGAAAGGAGCATTATATCCTGTCATTCTTTTATGTTTTAATATAATATCTTTTAATATTTTATTTAGTGCATGTCCTATATGAAGATTTCCATTTGCGTAAGGAGGTCCATCATGAAGAACAAATTCTTTTTTAATTTCATTTTGACCCTTTTCATAAATTTTATTTTCAGTCCATCGTTCTATAAAAGCTGGTTCTTTCCCAGGTAAATTAGCTTTCATTTGAAAGCTTGTTTTTGGAAGATTTAGTGTTTTTCCATAATCTTTTTTTTCTTCTAACATTATTTTGTTTCCTCCTCATATGCGTTTAAAGTTATTCGCGCTTCTGTGCCTTCTAAGTATTTTGAGAAAAATTTTATAACCCCAAAATGTTCTTTAACTATTCTATATACGAGAGATAATCCCAGACCTGGAACTTCTCCTGCTACGCTTAAAAATGGTTGGTATATTTTTTCTAATAAATTTTCTTCCATTCCAATTCCATTATCAATTATAGCAATTTTGACTTTATCTATATTTTTATCTTTTGTAACTATAATATTAATCTTTTTTTCTTTTTTTTCAGATTTCAGTAGTGATAAATACGAATTTTTAATAAGCTCATAAAAAGCTTTCTTTAAAGAGCGTCTGTTTCCATAAACTTTTCCTGTATAGTTCATAAATATAGATACTGTTACTTTATTTCTATCACACTCTTCTTTTTGTTCTTCTATTATTTCACTAAATATTGTCTCTACATCTAAAAGTTCAAAATTGTCTTTCATAATTTCAGAGTATTCTTTTAAAGTTTTATTTTCTTTTTCCATTTTATTAACCATTGGTTCTAAAATTGTAAATTCCTCTCTAAGTTCCCTTACTCCTGATTTATATTTATTTATTATATCCATATAAACTTTTAAAGTTTCATTTCTCGACCCTAAAAATCTTTCTGTTAGTTTAGTTATTGTAAATTCTCTTTCATTATCTATTTTTTCCTCTTCCATTAGCTTATTACTTATTCTAATAGATATGTTCATTGCTAAAAGTGTTGTAAGTTCGTATTCTTCATGAGTTATAACTTTATTCTTACCAAAATAATCAACTAAAATACAACCATAATTTCTAGTCTTACTATATATTGGTATTATCATGAAATTATGAATTCCTAAACTTTTGAAAAGATCGTTACCTAAATCATATTTATAACCTTTATGATTAAAAAACATAACCTTAGACTCTTTTAAAGATTTCCCTATAATATTCTCTTCTTGATAAGGAACTCTTATAGTTTTTATTAATCGGTCTAATTCAGTTACCTGAAATTTGAACCCTTTATTTATTACATTTTCTTCCAAATCAAGATTTCTATTTACACATGTCATATCACCTAAAAAGCAATCTCTTTCTCTGGTATATCTAAAATACATTGCTCTACTATACCCTAGTCCCATATCAGATGTCAGTGCAGAAAGTAAAGTTTTAATTGCCATTGTCATATCAGATTCTATGTGTAACCCCATTAAGAGTCTTTCTATTACCTCTATTCTTATTATATTTTCTTTTAGTTGAATATTCTGTATACTCATTTTATTTTGAGTATACTTTACCTCTTTCATCATTTTTTTAAAAGAAGAAACAAGTTCATGAACTTCTCCCAGTTCATTTGTATAAACATCTAAGTTATAATTATAGTTTCCACTACTAATTTCTGTTGTTGCTTCCGTTATTTTTATTAAGGGGCGTAATATTTTTTTAATAAATCTCGAGAATATATTTATAAATAAAAGAATAAAAATTAAAAGGATTAATAGTACTCCTAATATAGTATCTACTTTACTTTCTATCAGCTTTTCCCTTGATATTATTACTTTATCATTGGTTTCTATCTTTCTAGCTAAAAGATTTTTTTTAATATTTTCTGAAATTTCTAGTAATTCTATTTTTCTATCAATATTATCTTTATCACTTAAAGATACTAAGTTAGGAGTAGCTATAATTTCTTCTTTTAATTTAAAAAAATATTCATTGACCGACTCATCTAATAATTTTATTTTTTCATGAGTTATATTTTTTATGTTCTTTTCTCTCTCTCTAAAATCTGAAAAAATAAGAATAAAAGCTATAACTACTGAAGATATTACAATTGCTAAAACATTATAAAGTACTATTTTAAAAACTAGAGAATTCTTTTTAAAACTCATTATTTAACTCCCTTTTCTTGTTAAGCCAACTCTTTGTCTTTCTAAATTAATATCTTTTATTTTTACTTTAATTATTTGTCCTACTGATAGTACTTTATTGGGATCAGAAACAAAAGTATCTGATATTTCTGAAATATGAAGTAAAGCATCATTTTTAAGTCCAATATCTATAAATGCACCAAAAGCAATTACGTTTCTTACTGTCCCCTCAATTTCCATTCCAATTTTCAAATCATTTATTTTTAGTATATCAGATTTTAGTAATGGTTTATCAAAATTTTCTCTAGGATCACGTCTGTCTCTAAGAAGAGCTCCGTATATATCCTTTGTTGTTTCTATTCCATATCCTTTTTCTTTTATAAATTCCTCTAATTTTATTCCTTCAATTTTTTTTCTTGATATTTCTCTGTCTTTTTCATATTCTTTTAAACTACTTCCAGAAGAAAGTAAAATTTCCTCTGCTATATGATATGATTCTGGGTGAATGATAGTTCCATCCAATGCTTTTTCCCCGTCTTGTATAACTAAAAACCCAGCCATTTGCTCATAAGCTTTGCTTCCTAAACCTTTTACTTTTAAAAGTTCTTTTCTATTTTTGAAATTTCCATTTTCCTGTCTGTAATCTACTATATTCTTTGCTATATTTTTTTTAATTCCAGAAACATGAGAAAGTAGTGCCCAAGAAGCTGAGTTCAAACTTGCTCCTACTGTATTAACCACTCCTTCTATTACATTATTTAAAGATTCCTCTATTTTTTTTTGATTTACATCATGTTGATACATACCAATTCCAATCGATTTAGGATCAATTTTTACAAGTTCAGCCATAGGGTCTTGAATTCTTCTCCCTATAGATATTGCTCCTCTCACTGTTACGTCTAAATCTGGAAACTCTTCTGCCGCTATTTTTGACGCTGAATATATTGAAGCTCCAGCTTCATTTACAATTAGATATTTCACATCTCTTTTTACTTCTTTTAATATTCCTGCGACAAAACTTTCAGTTTCACGTGATGCAGTTCCATTACCTATTGCAATAATATCTATTTCATATTTAGTTATATAATCCACCATTTTTTTCTTAGCAGTAGCTAATTGATTTGGGGCATGCATTGCTTCCACGAGAAAAAATACATCATAATGCTTATAAAAACCATTTTTGTCTATAAGAGCAACTTTACAACCTGTTCTGTATCCTGGGTCTAAAGCCATTACAGCCATATTTTTAAGTGGTGACTGCATTAAAAGATTTTTTAAATTAAGTTTAAAAGACCCAATAGCTTCTATTTCTGCTTTTTCCGTTAATATATTTCTAACTTCTCTATCAATAGAAGGAAATATTAATCTTGTTAAAGCATCTTTTATTATTTCCTTTTTTTCTTCTAATAAATTAATTTCTTTACCAAAGAAATTAATTAAAATTCTCCCTTCTATTAAAGCAAGTTTTTCCTCTGTAAAACTTATAGATATATTTAAAATCCCCTCATTATCTCCTCTGTTAATAGCTAAAATTCTATGAGGAGGCATTTTTACAATTGGCTCACTATACGCATAATAGTCTACATATACTTTTTTTTCATCTAATTCTTTTGCTTTTTTAGTTTCTTTACATGTAAGTACTGCTAATTTTAGCATATCTTCTCTTATTTTCTCTCTATATTCAGGTATTTCTGAAATTTTTTCAGCTAATATTAATTTAGCCCCTTCTAGAGCTTCCTCTTTTGTTAAAACATCATCATTTAAAAAACTAATACTTTGATTTTCTAGTTCCTCTATATTTTTAACTGACATAAAAAGAACTGAAAGAGGTTCTAATCCTTTTTCTTTTGCTACATCAGCTTTAGTTTTTCTTTTTTTTCTATATGGAAAATATATATCTTCCACCTCTTGTAGCTTAATAGCATTAGAAATTTGAGTTTTTAATTCCTCAGTAAGTTTTCCTTGCTCCTCTATTAATCTTAAAACTTCTTCTTTCCTTTTATTTAAACCTCTCAAGTAGTTTATTTCAGTTTGAATACTTTCAATAGCAACTTCATCTAAATTACCTGTTACTTCTTTTCTATATCTCGAGATAAAAGGTATTGTTGCTCCTTCATCTAGTAACTCCATAGTTTTTGTTATTTGTTCCATTGATAAATTTAACTTTTTACTAACTATTTCAAAAACCTTATCCATATTTCCCCTTTTACTTAATTAAATTATAGTTTTTCAAGCTATATTATATCATAAAAAGTAGAACATTGTCTAATTAAAGAAAATTAAAAAATAGAATTTGTATTATCAAACTCTATTTTTATTTACTAAAAATATTTAATTGTTATTGTTTTTTATTTTAAAAACTCTATGTTCTCTTTTAAACCGTTAATACCATTTGTTTTTAAGTATAAAAGTTTTATATTTTTCTTTTTACAAATCTCATTACAACTTTTTACTAATTTATGGCTGACCACATTAACAAAAACAACACAAGTTTCGCATCCTTCTATTTTCTTTTTGAAATCACTACACATAGTATTAAAAACTTTACATTTAATGTTATCTTTTTTTAATAGTTCAATATATTCTCGCTCACATTTTTTTACTCCACCTATAATCGCTACCATGTTTACACCCCTATATATAATTTGCAAATAAAATGTTTTGAATTACAAAGTATTTGATTAATGATATCAAATGGATTAAGTTTTGTCAAGAATTACTTTTACACTTTCACACATTTTAATAATTAATAAAAAAAAACTAATGATAAATATCTTCATCATTAGTTTTCTATTATCTTAAATATTCAGTTTTTAATATTAAATTTTTCAGTGTTAAACATTAAAGAGTTAATATTTTTTAGCCTCTTCTTCTCCTCTTTCCACTCTAAGAGCTCCAAGGGTTAAAGCTACCATTTCTTCTTCTCCTGGATAAACTGTAATTCCTGATATAAATCCGATTTTTTCTTTTAAAGCCTCTACTAAAAGAGTAGAATAAGCAATTCCACCAGTTAAGATTATCTGTTTAACCTCTCCAGAAACCACTGTGGCCATAGCACCTATATCCTTAGCGATTTGATAAACCATAGCTTCAAATATTATTTTTGCTTTTTTATCACCAGTTTCTGCCATTTTTATCACATCTCTCATATCATTAGTATTAAGATAAGATACCATTCCACCATTTCCTTTAAGTCTTTTCTTTATAAAAGCTTCAGAATACTTACCAGAAAAACACATTTCTACTAAATCTCCAGCTGGTAACGTTCCTGCTCTTTCTGGAGAGAAAGCTCCTTCCCCATCTAATGCATTATTAACATCTACAACTTTTCCATTTTTGTGGATTCCAGTAGATATCCCCCCACCCATATGAGTTACAATTAAATTTATCTCTTCATATCTCAAATTATTTTCTTTACAATATTTTCTAGCCACTGCTTTTTGATTCAATGCATGAAATATTGATTTTCTTTCTATTTCTGGTATTCCTGAAATACGTGCTACCTCTTCTAATTCGTCCACTACAACAGGGTCTACTATATATGCTTTTTTTTCTATTTTATCCGCTATTTCTTTAGCTATTACCCCACCTAAGTTTGAGGCATGCTCACCTAAAACACCTTTTTTTAAATCTTCAATCATCTCTTCTGTAACTAAATAAGTTCCACCTGAGATAGGTTTTAATAATCCACCTCTTCCCACTACTGCGCTTAATTTTTTCAAGTCTATATTAGACTCCACTAAAGAGTTTAATATCATCTCTTCTCTAAAAGATTTTTGGGAATATATATTTTTAAATTTTTCAATTTCCTCAGTAGAATGTCTTATTACTTTTTCCATTATTTCTTTTTCATTTTCATAAACAGCAATTTTAGTAGATGTAGAACCTGGATTTATGGATAGAATTTTATACTTTTTCATTATAAATCTCCTCTATTTTCAGTATTTCCTTTTAATTATAAAGATATTGCAAGTAAAATTGAGTTAATTTTTGTTTCGTTAGAATCAGCTCTAGAAGTAAGTACAATAGGGGCAGAAGCGCCTAATATTATTCCTGCACTATGGGATTTTGAAAAATAAACCATAGATTTGTATAATATATTTCCAGATTCTATTTCAGGAACCATTAATATATCCGCCTTTCCTCCAACTGGATGAGTATAATTTTTATGTTTTGCTGCCTCTTCTGAAACTGCTACATCTAACGCTATTGGTCCAGCTATTAAACAATCTTTTATTCCCCCCCCTTCGTTCATACTCTGTAACTCTGCTGCATGAACTGTTGCTATCATCTTCTCTGAAACTTTTTCTTTAGCACAAAGGCAAGCAACTTTTGGAGTTTCATAACCTAATTTTTTCATAACATTCACTGCATTTATAATTATTTTTTTCTTCTCTTCTAGTGTAGGGGAGATATTCATAGCTGAATCTGTTATTAAAAAAGGTCTTTTATATCCGTCAATATTAAACATTCCAATATGTGATATAAGATTCCCTGGAATTCGCAGTCCAATTTCAGGATCTAATACTGCTTTTAGTATAATAGAAGTGTCAACTAGTCCTTTCATCAAAACATCTGCCTTGCCAGTTGAAACTAATTCTACAGCTTTTCTCGCCGCTTTTACCATATCAGGAATATCTATAATTTGATATCTATATATATCTATATTTATCTCTTCTGCTATTTTCCTTATTTTTCTTTCGTCTCCTACTAAAATACAATTTACTACTCCAGTAACTCTAACCACTTCAAGAGCCTCTAAAACAACTGAATCTTCGGCACAAGCCACTGCTAAAATCTTTACTTTCTTTTTTTTAGCTTTTATCATTAATTCTGAAAAAAAATCCATGTATTCACTCCTTAAATTTTATTCCCAATATAATTTTATCTAGGTATATAAGTTGCTCTCATATTTTTTAAAGTTTCAATTCTTCTTTCTGCAAATGTATCTGCTGCTTTAGAAACTGCTATATTTTCTTTTTTAGCAATAGCATAAATTTCTAGTAATCTATCATAAATTAAATCTACATCATTCATAGCATTTTCAAAAACATAACCACCTTGCTTTAATTCGTGATAAACATTTATTAAGCCACCAGCATTTATAACATAATCTGGAGAATAAAGTATCCCTTTATCTTTAAGCATATCTCCGTGTCTAGCTTCTTTTAATACGTTATTTGATGTTCCAGAAACTATTTTAGCTTTTATTGTAGGTATTGTATCATCATTTAATACTGCTCCTAATGCACAAGGGCAGAAAACATCTACGTCTAAACTATATATATCTTCTGGTTTTACAAATTCTACCTCTGGATATTCTCTTTTCAATCTGTCAATATATTCTTGATTTATCTCTGTAAAATATATCTTTTTAACTTTTTCATCATATTTTTTCCAATTACTAACATCTTCATAATTTCCAAGTAAATATTTAATTAAGTAATATCCTGTTTGACCTGTTCCTTGAATAGCAAAACTTTTTCCTGCAACAGAAGGAGAACCGTAAACCTCTTTAAGAGCCGCTCTTATCCCCATAAAAGCTCCCCAAGCTGTTACTGGAGATGGATTTCCAGATTTTCCAGGTAATCCAACTACATGGTCTGTTTCCATTGATAAATATACCATATCTTTAGTTGCTGTATTTACATCTTCAGCTGTTATATAACGTCCATTTAAACTTTGAACATATCTTCCTAAGGCTCTAAAATATGCTTCACTTTTTACTTTTTTAGGGTCTCCTATAAGAACAGTTTTTCCTCCACCTAGATTTAGCCCTGAACAAGCTGCTTTATATGTCATACCTCTTCCTAGTCTTAAAGCATCTAAAACGGCATCTTCCTCTGTTTCATAATTCCAAAGTCTTGTTCCTCCAAGAGCTGGACCTAAAGTTGTATCGTGAATACAAGTTATTCCTTTCAATCCTGTTACTTCATCATAAAAATAAATTAATTGCTCATGTTTAAACTCTTTCATATACTCAAATTTCTTCATTCCTTTCCTCCTAAAATTCTATATTTTAAATTGAAAATATTTATAGTATTATTTTACTACAATAAAATCTAAAAAACAATAGTTTATTCTAAAAAAGAATATATAAAAATAGTGTATCAATATTTTTTTACTAAATTATAAAAGCACTTGCTACAACTTTATTTTCCTTGTCATACAAAACTATTCCCTGACCTGGCGTTACTGCTCTAACTAAATTTCCTATCATTGTAACCTCTATTCTATCCTCTTCTAAAACTTTAACTGAACAAGGATGTAACATATCTCTAGACCTTGTTTTTGCATAAAGTTCTAAGGTTTCTAAATCTTTAATTTTTTCCACTGTTAAAAGATTTAAATTTATACCAATAATTTTATCTTTAAACAACTCTTCGTTACTCCCAACTATAACTTCATTTTTTTCAGCATTTAAAGCTATAACATAAAGTGGTTCTTTTTTAGAAATTCCTAGTCCTTTTCTTTGTCCTATTGTATAAAAAGATATTCCATTATGCGAACCTAGTATTTCACCTTTTTTATCTACTATATTTCCCTTTTGAGTTGCTTTTCCATCAGATTTTTCATTTAAAAATTCTTTTAACATCCCATCTTCAACAAAACAAATCTCTTGAGAATCTTTTTTGTTATACACTCTCACTCCTAGTTCTTTTGCTAACTCTCTAACTACAGGCTTTTCTATTTCCCCTATTGGGAATATTATATGTTTTAAATTTTCTTTTTTTATTTGTGATAAAAAATACACTTGGTCTTTTTTAGAGTCATTTCCCATAGCTAGAGTTCCATCTTTCATTTTTGCATAGTGTCCTGTTGCCATAAATTTAGCACCTAATGATTTTGAAAACTCAAGTAATTCTCCAAATTTTATATATCTATTACAAACCATACATGGATTAGGTGTTTTTCCTTTTAAATATTCATCTACAAAATAGTCCATTACATCTGTTTTAAATTTTTTCGTTACATCACATAAATAATATTCAATTCCTAGTTCGTCACATACTTTTTTAGCATCTTCATCTGCTTCTTTGCAAGTTTTCATTGTTATTCCAATAATATCATACCCCTGAGCTTTGAGTAAATAAGCTACTGTAGAGCTATCAACTCCCCCGCTCATAGCTACTGCTATTTTTATATTTTTATTCTCTTCGTTATATTTTGTTAACTCACTAATATTTACCATATTTTATTTCTCCTTAAACTAGTTCTCAAAAATTATGCCTTAAATGTTTTATCGTAGTTATTAGTGTTATAACTCCAAAAATCAGGATTAAAATTCCCGCTGCTTTAGTTATTTTCACCAGAGTTCCTGTATTTATTTTTTTTCTACAGTGATATAATATATACGTTGTTAGAAACCAAAGAGTTGCTCCCCCTATGAATATTCCAGTCGCAAAAAAGCAAGCTGATAAAACTTTAGTCTCTAGTTCTGTAGGAAGTTTTATCCTCCATATATCAGAAACCTTTATCCATTTATCAATTATTGTATATACTCCAATTATCACGAGTATTGTAGAAATATTTACCATGGATACAAAAAATGTTGTAATATAATTTTGAAATAAGCTTCTTTTTTTATCTTTTATTTTAGCTGCTACAGGGTTTTTAAAAAATTTTTTAACTCCTACAACTATTAGAAATACTCCAACTCCACTAGTTAGCAAAGGTCCATATTTTTCTATATCTTCTCTTAATATATTTATAAATAAAAAAGCCATTACCCCATATATCAAATCCACTGTAACCATTCCCAGTGCAGAAATATAACCTTCTTTTTCTCCTTCTACTAGGGTTTTTTCCATACAATAGATTCCTATTGGTCCAAAAGGAAGAGATAACACTAACCCTGTTCCTATTCCTTTTAAAAAAAGTATAAACAAAATTTTACCTCCAAATTAATTTATTTTCCAATACTCTATTTTTATATCAATTTATTAAAAATTTTTTATTTTTTCTAACATTTTAAGTTTTTTCACTATTTTATTTTTGAAGATATCTTTTTAATTTTGCAATTATCATGCTTATTGCTATTTTATTTTCTCCACCTCTTGGAATAATTAAATCCGCATATCTTTTACTTGGCTCGCAAAATTCTAAATACATAGGTTTAACTGTATTTAAATATTGCTTTTTTACAGAATCAAAACTCCTACCTCTTTCTTTTATATCTCTCTCAATCCTTCTAAGTAGCATTTCATCAGCATCTGTATCTACAAATATTTTCACATCAAAAAGGTCTCTTATTTCTTTAACTGCAAATATTAATATTCCTTCTACAATTATTATTCTCGAAGGTTTTAATAATACATTTTCTAATTTTCTAGAATGTGTCTTAAAATCATAAGTTGGTCTTTCAATATTTATGCCCTTTTTCAAATTATTTAAATGTTCTCCCATTAATTCAAAATCTATTGCATTGGGATGATCAAAATTTGTTAAAGCTCTTTCTTCCAAAGTTAAATGAGATAACTCTCTATAATATACATCTTGCTCTACAAGAATAGCATCCTCTTCACTGAAAGCTTTCACAAGGTTATGTGCCACTGTTGTTTTTCCACTTCCACTTCCCCCAGCCACACCTATAAAAATACAATTTTCCACCTTTTTCAACCTCCAAAATTATATGTTTCAATTAATCTCATTTTTTTACTCTTTTATATTATATATTAAAACAAAAAAAATATCAATAATTATGCACTTTATTATTGTCTTAGCAAGTATAAAAATATTTTTATTCATTTCTACAAAACTATCTCTTTATCTTTATTTAAAAATTAGGTATAATTAGAGATAAAAAATTATTTCATGAGGTGAATAAAATAATGAATAGAATAAATCTATCTGAAGAAGAAATAGATAAAAAAATTTTTGAAAGTTTAAATAAAATTCCTTTCCAAATGAAAAAAGTTAAGATTTATCTTTTCTTTTTAAAATATTTTAACTCTCTTAAAAAAATTTTTAAAAAATAATTATCAAAGGAGTTTATATTATGTTTACTGAAAAAACACTTGCTAGAATAGAGAAAATTTCTGATGCTTTTTCTAGAAGAGGTTATGATTATTTAAAAGAGGATATTACTGAATTATTAAAAGAACAACCTGACTTAGTTGAAAAAATTGATAAAATAAAATTTAACAATATAGAATTTTTTAATGATGACAGTCTAAATTCTATTGGGTTTACACTTGAAGATACTCAAGTTGAGTTTTTTATTGAAATTGGAGAAGATGAAGATGGTCCTTGGTATGAGGCTAGTGCTGAAGTTCTTTATTTTGGTGGAGAGTAAATTATTTTTATAAAAAAAAGTAGTCCTGAATTTTATTTTAGGACTACTTTTTTATTTTTAAAGATTTTTTAAATCATTTGCAATAAATTGAGCTTTAGCTCCAAATATTACTTGAACTCCATTTTGACCAACTTTTAAAACGCCAGCTGCACCTAATTTTTTAAGTTCAGAATCATTTACTAAAGCTGTATTTTTTACTTCTAATCTTAATCTTGTTATACAAGCATCTATACTAACTAAATTATCTTTTCCACCTAAAGCATTTTGAACTAAAACTGCTAATTCTCCATTTGCTATAGTCGTATTTTCCCCTTCATTACTACTCATTTCTTCTCTACCTGGAGTCATTAAATTCCAAGTTCTTATAGCAAATCTGAATCCAAAGTAATAAACTATAGCTAATCCTAATCCTACTGCTATTGCCATTGGCCAATTAGTTGCAAATCCATCTGTCCCTGGTAATATTCCAAACACAGCGAAATCTATAGCTCCACCTGAGAATGTCATTCCAATTCTAACGTTAAACATATTCATTAGCATAAATGATGTTGCTGCAAATAAACAATGTATTCCGTATAAAATTGGTGCTACAAACAAGAACGAGAATTCTAACGGCTCTGTTATTCCTGTTAAAAATGAAGTTAAAGCTGCAGAGAAAAGCAATCCTCCAACTATTTTTTTATTTTCAGGTTTCGCTTCATGATACATAGCTAAAGCTGCTGCAGGTAATCCAAACATCATGAAAGGAAACTTTCCTGTCATAAACTTTCCTGCTCCTTGGTATGTAGCAGATGAGAAATTGTGAACACCATCTTTTAACATGGCAAACCAAATTGCTTGGTCTCCATTTACTAAATTTCCTGCTTTATCTGTATATTCTCCAAATTGAAACCAAAATGGAGCGTAAAATATATGATGTAAACCAAATGGTATTAAGGCTCTTTCAACTAATCCAAACAAAAATGTTGATACATTTGTATTTCCTTCATTAGCTACTGAAGATAGTGCAGCTAATCCTGTTTGAACTGGTCCCCAAATTATTGGCATAGCAAGTCCTACTAAGAAAGCTACTACTGCTGTTACTATTGGTACTAATCTTTTTCCAGAGAAAAATCCTAAAAATGCTGGAAGTTCCGTTTTATGAAAATAATTATAGGATACAGCCGCTATTATTCCTGCTATTAAACCTCCAAAAACTCCTGTTTGCAGAGTTGGAATCCCCATTACAAGTGCATATTTCCCCCCTGCTGCTGCCATTTCTGGTGTTATTCCAACAACCATTCCCATAGTTGTATTCATTATTAGAATAGCCACTACTGCTGCTAGAGCCGCTACTCCGTCTCCACCTACTAAACCTATTGCTGAACCTACTGCAAACAACAAAGGTAAATTAGAAAAGATTACCCCTCCTGCTGCCTCCATCATTGGAATTCCTAGTTTGTTTCCAAAAGCTAAAAACAATCCAGCTGCTGGTAATATTGCAATTGGCGTCATTAGAGCTTTTCCTATCTTTTGAATCTGTGCAAAAACTTTCATTTTTCCTCCTAAATAAATTTTGAAATAATTAAATACCTATTAATTACTACATGTTCCCTTACAAATTAAATGTTGCAACTTCAACACAACAATACCACACTTTTTATATTTACGTCAATATTTTTTTCCTCTGTGAATAAAAAAGCTAAATTGCAAGTTTAATTGTCCCCAATTTTCAAAACGTATTTTTTAACAAAATTAAAATAAATTATATAAATCATCAGGAGAGTAGAAAAATTCCCCTAAATTTATTTTAACATCATCCATATCACCATGAAAATCACTTCCTCCAGTTATTAAA
Source organism: Fusobacteriaceae bacterium (assembly GCA_051659505.1). Classification (GTDB taxonomy): domain Bacteria; phylum Fusobacteriota; class Fusobacteriia; order Fusobacteriales; family Fusobacteriaceae; genus JAGNZR01. The sequence goes on along the minus strand of JBOFOQ010000004.1, from coordinate 20,474 downwards.
ATGTTATTTTCCTTTGCAATTTTCTCTAATATTTCTATATTTTTAGATGAGTGCTTTGGATGATATACTTCTATACCATCTAATCCATGAGGAATTAGCTCTTTTATCAATTCTTCATTTTTATATATACAAGGATGAGCAATAACAACAATACCTCCATCGTTTTTTATAGCTTTAACAGCATCATAAACATCTATATATTCCATATCACTAACCATAGTTTCTTTCTTAAATAAAACATTGTATAATTCACCATATATTTCATCAGTGTATCCACGTTCTATTAAATTTAGCATTATATGTTGTTTAAAAACCCCTGTTTTTCCTGCATTTTTTTTAATTTTATCCCATGAAATGTTGTATCCTTTCTTCTTTATTTCATCAAAATATTTTTTAGACTGCTCTTCTCTTTTTTTAGGTATTTCTTCACATAATTTATTAACATTTTCACCGATATTCTTATACCCTAGTATGTGAACTTTTCTTTTTCTTTTAAAATCATATGCTGATATCTCAATTCCTGGTGTTGCATTTATACCATATTTTTTACTAAGTTCAATTGTCTCATTTATACCTAGTAGTGTGTCATGATCAGTTATAGAAATATGAGTAAGTCCACTTTCTTTTGCTTTTTTAATTATATTTTCTATTGTATAATTACAATCTGATACTATGGAATGAATATGTAGATCTACTTTCATTTTATTCTCCTATAACTAATTTTTTTCATATCACATTTTATACTCTCGGTCTATAACATTTTCCATAAATTCAATATCGTGAAATATTCCTAACATTGTTGTCCCTTGTTTTTTTAGCTCTTCAATTAGTTCTTTAACTAATATTTTAGAACCATTGTCTAGAGAGGCTGTAGGCTCATCTAATATCAAGAGTTTAGGTTTTTTTATCATAGCTTTTGCTATATTTAATCTTAACTTTTCTCCACCACTAAATGTATTTGGATAAGCATCCCACAATTCAGGTGAAATCTTAAAATGTTTTAACATTTTTATAGTTTCTTCTTCTGCTAATGCGGAATCACCACTAATGTTTATAATGTTTTCTTTTAAAAATTCTTTTGCTGTTACTCTCGGCATTACCTTCAAAAATTGTGAAACATAGCCAATTTCATCTTTTCTTATTTTTATTATTTCTCTTTCAATCGCTTTAGCTAAGTCTATCATTCCATAATTTTTAGAATTGTATAAAATTTTTCCACTTGTTGGTAAATAATTTCTGTATATACACTTCAATATTGTAGACTTTCCACTTCCACTCGTTCCCGTTATTCCTATAAACTCCCCTTCATAAACTGACATATTTATATTTTGACAACCTTTTATATCAACATCTAAGTTATATAAATCAAAATTTTTATAAAGTTCTTTTATCTCAAGTAATGGTTTTTTATCTTCATATTTTTTAACAAATTCCTTTCTATCACCTAAAAACTCATCAAATCGTTCTTTTATTTGTTCATAAGACCAATTCCACCATTTAATATTTAAAAGACTTTTTGAAGTTTTTTCGTCAAATCTTCTTTTTATAAATTTACCAGGAATACCACCTACTACAGTATAAGGTTCCACATCCTTTGTAATTACACTTCCACTTGCAATAACTGCTCCAGACCCTATTCTTACTCCTCCCATTATAATAGCATTATGCCCTATCCAAACATCATCTCCAATTTTTACTTTTTTATCTCTTCTCCACTGGAATATCCCTTCATCATCTTTGTCATCCATTTGAAATTTTATTCTTCTATATGTGAAATGATGTTGGCTAACTCGCTCTATTGGATGATTTGCAGGGTTTACTCTAACATTTTTTGCTACAGAGCAAAACTTTCCTATTTCTGCATGTGCTACATCACATCCTGAACCAAAATAAGTAAAATCTCCAATTTCACTTTCTAAAAACACACAATTTTTCTCCACTTCATTCCATTTTCCGAATTTCGTCTCTATTATTTCAGACCTTTCATGAAAAAATCCTTTCTCTGTTAACATATCCACTCTATCCTCCCATACTCATTATCATCTTTCCAGATGAAAATACATTTTTTAATAAGGGTAATCCATCTTTTTCTTCAACGATTAATATGTCGGCATTTTTTCTATTTTCTAAAGAACCTGTTATATTATCTAAATTTAGAGCTTTAGCTGGATTCAAAGATATTAATTTTACCATTTCTTTGATACAACTACCTTTTCTCTTCATATAAAATATAGAATGAAGGAGAGACGCGGGATAATAATCAGAACATAAAATATCAACTGCATTATTATTTATAGCCTCTTCTGCTGATAAATTACCGCTATGAGAGCCACCTAACAAAATATTGGGAGCCCCCATTACTGTGTATAGTCCTTTTTCTTTAGCGTATTTCGCTACTTTTAACATTATAGGGAATTCACTTATTTTAACATCCCAAGGTTTTATTAAATCAATCTTTTCTATTAAATCATCATCATGTGAGGCAACAGGAATATTATAGGTTCTAGCGAACTTTATTATATTTTCAATATCTTCAATCTCCATTTTATCATCTTTTATTGATTTTTCTATAAATTTTTCAGCTTCTTTTTCAGAACAGTTTCTGTATGCTATAATAACTTTTTTATATTTTTCTAAGTTTCTAAACTGACCCTGTCCTGGAGTATGATCCATTATTGAGAAAAAATCAACTTTTCCATTTCTTATCATTTCTTTTAGTTGTTCTATTCCCTCTGAATTATCTATTTCATATCTTATATGAAGTTTATGATTTATAATTGATTTTTCTTTGTTTTTATAGAGCCATTCAGATAATTCATCAACACCTTTTTCTGTTCGGTAATATTTCTTTATTTTTTCTTCTCCAAAAACATTTTTAGAAATAGATAAAGAATGATACATAGTGGTTATCCCTGCTAAAACAAGTTTTTTTTCTAACTCCTTAAAAGCTATGTCCATAGAAAAAAGACTCGTGGGTCGTGGTTGTAATTCTAGTTCCACAGCATCACTATGACAATCTATAATTCCTGGTAAAATCCAATTTTCATTAGCGTTTAAATTTTCATATTCATTTGTTAAGTTGGTCGATTCTTCTGAAACTATTTTATCAATTTTTCCATCAACAATGTATATCGCTCCTTTTGCAATGCTGTCAGGTGTAACTATTTTTCCATTATATATGCATATTTTCATATCTATCCTCCTATTTTATAAAAGCGAGTGAACAAGCTGTTGTGTATAATAATGCTGTGGATCATCTAAAATTTGATCAGTTAGCCCCTGCTCTATAATTTCTCCATTTAACATAACTATTGTTCTGTCAGCTAACATTCTTATAACACCTAAATCATGAGAAACAACTATCATTGATACCCCTAAGTCTCTTTGAATAGATTTGATTAAGTCTAAAACTTTAGCTTGAACTGAAAGATCTAATCCTGTTGTTACCTCATCTAATAACAAAATGGGTGGATTATTAGCTAAAGCCTTTGATATTTGAACCCTTTGTTGCATTCCACCACTAAAATTTTTAGGAAGTTCCTTCATTCTTGTTAATGGTATCTCCACATGTGTTAAAAGTTCTTTGGCTCTATCTGTCATTCTTTTAACATTTCTGTCGCCAGCTGCTATTAATTTTTCAGCTATATTTCCTAGACTTGTATAATCCAAACGTAGGCCAAGTAAAGGGTTTTGATAAACCATTCCCATTAAATTATTTCTGATATATCTTCTCTTTTGAGAGTTTTCAGAAAATATATTTTTACTTTCATATCCATTAATTATACCAATTCCACCATCAATTTCTTGATCAAAATATAAACATTTCATCATAGTAGATTTTCCTGAGCCCGACTCACCTACAACCCCTAAAATTTCACCAGGGTATATTTCAAAAGTCAGGTCCTTACAGCCCCACACAGTACCACATTGTGGGCATTTATTCATTTTGAAGTTTTTTGGATTTTCTAAACAGTTGTTACATCCATTTCCAAATTTTCTTCTTAAATTTGTTATTTTTAAAATTGGTTTTTCTTGCATTTTACACCTCTTCTTTTCTTTTTTTACAATAATCTGTGTCTGAACATTGATAATAAATTTTACCTGTATTTTTAGTAAATACTTCATCTAAAAATATGCCTGTAGCTCCACAAATATTGCAACTTTTATCTTCAAAATTTTCAACTTTAAAAGGGAAATCTTCAAATGATAAAGATACTACGTTAGTATAAGGAGGTATTGCATATATTTTTTTTTCACGTCCTGCACCAAACAAATAAAGAGTTTCACTCATATGTAATTTACTATTATCGTACCTAGGAATTGGACTAGGACTCATTATATATCTATTATTTACTAGTGTTGGGTAATCTGCGCCATGTGTAATCTCGTCATATTTTATAATATCTTCATAAAGAGAGAGCCATACTCCACTATATTCAGCATCAGCATGAAGTTTTTTCGTTTCTTTTTCACTTCCTTCTATCTCTCTAAGAGGTTCAGGAATGGGCACTTGTAATATTAAAATTTGATCATCTCTCATAACTGTTTCAGGGACTCTATGTCTTGTTTGAATTAAAGTAGCTTTTTCAGTATCTGTAGTTATATTAACGCCTGTACAATTTGATATTAATTTTTTTAAATTTATAGCATTAACGCTATCATCTGTTCCTTGATCAATCACTTTTAAAGTATCTTCTTTCCCTATTAATGATAGTGTTAGTTGTAATCCTCCTGTTCCCCATCCTCTAGCTATTGGCAACTCTCTTGAAGCAAATGGCACTTGATATCCTGGTATTGCAAGAGCTTTTAGAGTTGCTCTTCTTATCTCTTTCTTTGAATCTTCATCTAAAAATCCATAATTATAATTATAATTGATATTCATTATTTTTCTCCTTTTTGATACTTCTTATTCTATCTAATTTAGATTGAAATGTTACGTAATGTGGGAGTTTTAAGTGTGAAACAAAACCTGATGATTCTATACTATCTATATGATATAAAACAAACTCCTCATTATGTGCAGGACTGTCACCTACAGTAGATAACGTTCTGTCTAGTACGGACATTGCTATAGCTTTTGTCTCATTTTGACCCATTACTAACCCATATCCTAATTGAAATTCTAATTCCTCTCCTTCAGCTTCAGGGAAGATATTCTCTACCTCTGTTAACATCATTTCGCCTATGTAATAACTATCATCATTGTCTAGAGGGTAAGGAATTTCTATCTCAACATTGCCAACTCTTAATTCTCCAACTGTAGGATGAATATTTCCACCAAATCCTCTTAAACTACTATACCCTATTGCAGAAACTGCTCCATTTTCACCTCTTGACAACATCTGGAGTCTGGCAGATCTAGGTAAAGGAAATATTATTTTATCTCTTGTAACATCAAATGGTTGATTTTCTTTTAAGACATGTCTTTTTATTAGTCCTTCATCTCTTAGTAGATTTGAAATTTTAGGATATTCTACTTCCTCATGTAAATAATTTTCTTTAACTTCTTTTTTCATATTTTCTATCCATGTTTTACAATCTTTTTCTTGAAATAAATTAAAATTTAAAAGTCTATGAGAATAATCATATGTTGGACCTAAAAGTTGCCCACCTGGTATATCTTTAAAAGCTGCTGAAATTCTTCTTATTACTTTCATATTTTCTGTATCAACTGAATTAGAGTAATATTTTCTAGGAAGAGTTGATCTAAATGCTCTCATTAAAAACACACACTCTTCTATATTTCCTTCTCCTTGCTTTATAGATAAAGCAGCAAGTTCTGGAGCATATAATCCCCCTTCACTCATAACTCTATCAACTAGACCTCTCATTTGATTTTTAATCATATCTACAGTTAAATCGTTTCCACCTCTAACCCTGTAATATTTAATCAAATTATTAGAATGCTCTATCGCTTCTTTTCCACCTGTAACAGCAACATAAGCCATTAATTCATCACCTCTATTTTAGTTGTTCTAGGCAAGCAAATTATTTTTCCTGAATTATCAATTAAGATAAAATCGACTCCTAAAGGAAATTCCGAATTTATTTCTGCCCTATTTTTCAGTATCTTTTCATCCAATCCTACTACAAAAATATCTGACTTATCTTTTATACCTGGTCCACTTAGTACTAATCCCTGTGATTTTATTATCTCTTCTACATGTAAAATAAGAGTTGCACCCTCATGAGGAGCTTCTAGTGTGCCTTTTGAGGCTCTTTGCATTATATTCAAGACCTTATCTACTTCTTCATTTCTAATATCAATAAATATAAACTCAGATTTTTCAACACTTTCTCCTCTAGCAAAAGTATGAAGTTGTATATACTTTTCTTCTTCTTTATTTTCACTATAGAAATTACTATCTATATTTAAAAGTGTGTATGCTAAAGTCATTATTTCTTTTGATAAACTAGAGTGTACTTCTAAATTTTTAATATTATCTGCTAATTCATTTATTTTCCCTGGTTTTGACATGCTATCTAATATTTTCCTATAATTTTTTTGAATATCATGAACATAATCAAATTTTTCTATTTTCATTTTATTCTCCTATCACATTAAATTTTACTTTTGAGCCTTCTACCATTGCTTTTTCTTCTTGAAACTTATTTTTTATATTTTTTTCCCACAACTCTATTTTTTCTAAAAGACCATTTTTTAGGACTTTATCACAGTTAAAAGCAGCATCTATTACTCCCATTAAATAAGCTCTTTCTGAATTGTCATCCTGAACTATTCCCATTCCTAATATTCCATCTAAGTGAACAGAACACTCAGTTATTAAAACTTCACCTATATAAAAATTTTCGTTGTAAACTCCATCTTTTACTTTAACCATCACTAAACCCATTTCTGGTTTTTTTACAACACTAATTTTATGTAATTTTTCTATTTTTTTTACTTCTTCTTTTAAGTGTTCTATTTCGGTGTTAGATAAAATAAATGATAACCTTCTTTTTTTCATATTCTCTCCTCGTATAATGATATATAATATTTTTTTTATAAAAAAAACCTAAATAATCGAAAAATAGAGCTAAAGTTAGCTGGAAATTAATTTTTCGACACTTAGGAATATCTCGCGGTCTCAACCTCTGTGTTAAATTTTATTTTTTTTATTTTGAATAACTTTCAATATTTACCAAAGTTCTATTTTGCTCGTAACAACTGTTTGAGCTCCACATTTTAATGCCTCTTGAATTTCATATTCTTCTGTTATAAGTCCAGTGGACCATATAGGAATATTTTCATTCTCTGCTTTAATTATTTTTATAACTTTAGTCATTAAACCAGGTCTTATCTCTATTATATCTGGTTTAGATATTTTAATATTTTTTAGTGTTGTCCCAAAAGATTTAGTATCAAATATAAAAGCGGTATAAACTGTTTTTAATCCTACTTTTTTGGCTTTTGCTAAAACTTTTGTCTTATTGGATGTTACCCCAATTACTCCAATACTTTTTAAAAAGACCATAGTGGCATCATCTTCTTCTTTTAATCCTTCTATTTCATTTATTTTTACAAAAACTTCTTTCCCTACTATTTTTAACTGTTCTACTCGTTCTTTTAAAGAGATAAAATCTCCCATTTCAAAAATAACAAAACTACTTTTACTTTTCATTGCTTTTTCAAAATATGCTTCATTCACTATAACTGGTGTTATTCTATTAAAGTTCAAATTACACTCCTTATTATTAATTTTGTTTTGATTCCATTTTGAGTTTTTCAGCTAATTTTTGTAAAATATACATTGTAAAAAATATAATCGATATTGTTAAGAAAATTTCTGTAAAATTATATGCAGAAACTGCCTGTTTTAAGTCTGAACCAAGGGAATTTTTTACTGCAGCAAAAGGTCCCATTACAACAGCTACCCCAAAATTTATTTCTAGTCTAAAAGCTGACCATGCTATAATTTGATTTTTACTTGCTGGGACTACAGCCGCATTAATTATATCGACCCATTTTCCTCCTAAGGCTTTTATCGCTTCTATTGTTCCCTCTTCAACCTCTTCAAAATCTTCACCTAATACCTTTACAAAAAAAACTGTACTGTGAAATCCCATTCCTATTACAGCACTTGTTCCTGTCATTCCGTAAATAGATATACACAGTAATACTATTAAGAATGTAGGAATTGCTCTTACTGCAGCACTAACTCCACGTATAATGTAGCTTATCCATTTATTTGAAATATTTCGTGCTGAAAGCAAAGCTAACATAAATCCCATTATAAGACCTATCATAGTTGGTAAAAAGGCTAAACCGAAAGTTGATAAAAATGATACTGTTGTTTTCTGAACATAATTTATTAAATTAATATCAAACTTGAAAAAGCTACGAAACATCAGCAAAATTCTATGGTAGTGAGAGTCAAATATAGGATTATGTTTTTCTGCTGTTAAACCTAATTTAGTTAGGGAATATACTGTTATAGCTAATAAAGTTAAGATTATTCCTTGAAGGATCCAATATTGAAAATCATAATTTTTTATTTTAATTTTTCCATTTTTAATCTTCACTTAAAATTATCCCCCTTAGTTTATTACTTGTAAGATCCCATAGAATAAGAGTTATTGCAATAATTATAACTAGACCTAAAGTAGTATTAAAATCTCTTTTATATCCTCTATGAAAAGAAATTAAATATCCTATTCCAGATCCTGTTAAATATCCTATAAGTGCTGAACTTCTTATATTCGTCTCTATACAAAATAGTGTCCAACTCACAAGTTGAGCCATTGTATCTGGAATAATTGCATTTTTTATAATCACTAATTTTCCTGCTCCTGTAGATTTTAAAGCTTCTATACTACTGCTAGAACTCTCGTCAATCACTTCTGTAAAAGCTCTTACTAAGAATCCTAAAGATATTAAAAGAATTATTAGAAACGCTAAGAAGAACCCGCCCATATAGAATATCATGCCTAATAAAAGTTGCCATACATATATAGGGATATTTCTATACAATAGTCCTATTCCCGTAAAAATTTTACCTAGTGTTTCATTTAACGCCATGGATTTACAGGTAAATAAACTCATGAAAAATGAAAATACTGCCGCAAAAACTGTACTTCCAATACTCACAATTATTGTTATCCATAATTCTTTCAAAGTATTATGAAAATCAGTAAATTTAGGTGGGAAATATTGTTTGAAAAACACACCTATTTTCCCTATTCCAGCTATGACTTTATAAATTTGAAAATCTGATAACATCATAAAAATTAAAGATATCAATATTGTGAATAGAATTACTTTAGTTAATTTAATTCTTTTTTTCTTAAAGATACATTCATTCATATCAATTTTCATTTCTTCTCCTTAAGATGCACTTAAATTATCATCCACTATTAGTTCGCCTAACTTAGCCCCGTATATCTCATGTACTATTTCTTCTGTTAGTTCAGCAGGTGTTCCATCAAACAATACTTTTCCATTTTTTAAGCCTATAATTCTATCAGAGTATTTTAGGGCTACATCAACTTGATGAAGATTTGCAACACATGTTATTCCTTTTTCTTTGGATATATTTTTTAATATATCCATAATTACTTTTGCCGATTGCGGATCTAGAGAAGCTATTGGTTCATCACAAAGGATTAAATCAGGATTTTGAATAAGAGCTCTAGCTATACCAACTCTCTGTTTTTGCCCACCTGAAAGGTTTCTACATTTTTTATATTCGTGACCTTTTAGTCCTAATTCTTCAAGTAACCTGAAAGCTTCCTCCTTATCTTTTTCACTATAAAGCCCTAAAATTCCTTTTATAAAGTTCATTTGTCCTAATTTTCCGTGTAGTACATTTTCTATAACGGTCAGTTCTTTCACTATATTATAGTGCTGAAAAATCATTCCAATTTTAGATCTGATTTTTTTTATTTTTTCTTTATTAGCTTCAACTATATTTTCATTATTAAAGAATATTTCTCCAGAAGTTGGTGATATCATTCTATTTAAACATCTTAAAAACGTAGTTTTTCCTGCCCCAGAAGAACCTATAATAGAGACTAATTCACTTTTTTTTAATTTTAAATCTATACCTTCTAATATATTTTTTTTGCCGTCATATGTTTTAAAAAGATTTTTTATTTCTACCAGAATTTCTTTCATTTATAGCTCCTTTAATTTTCTACATTTGTCTTAGTATGTCGTAAAAATCATCTTCTACTAGAATAAAACCTTCATCTAATCCTTTTAATAATGTTCCTTTAGATGTCCATAATTGTTTTCCTTTTTCACTAGCTCTAGAATAATTCAAATTAGAAAAATGCTTTTTAATATTTTTTAAATTATCTTCTCCAAGAGAAGTTACATTAGCCCAAACAGGACCATTTGGAACAATTCTTTTCGCTAAAACATAAAAATCATCAATTCCTTTAGCATCAACACCTTCAATAAAATATCCTTCACAAAAAGCACCTGCGTCTACTCCTTCATTATAAATTAAATTTATATTACCTTGATGATCTCCTGTTGGTGAAAATACAATATCCATAAATTTAATTTTTTGAGGATTTGCAAAATCATCTTTATTTTCAACCTCATTTGTTCCATTTGTTCCAAATGCTATATTTAAAATAGCTCTAGGAACCTTAAATCCTGATGATGACGTTGGTGAAACAAATGAAAATCTTTTATTTTTCATCTTTTTTATTCTTTCTATCTCATCCTTTCCTCCTGGCGTTAAATCGTCTCCTATTCCTGCATTTTTTATTTCCTTGTGTAATTCAGAATTTTTCTTTGTTGCTATCCATCCTTGATATCCTGCATTCTCTAATTTTTCATTAAGACCGTATGTAAATAACGCTTCGATATTTTTTTTTCCTTCTGCATCATCTTTTGCTATTATATACTGATTACCACCACTGAACGCTAAATTTATTTCTCCTGCTAACATAGCATCTATAAGTGCATCATAAGAATCTGTGGTTCTAACTTCAATTTTTTTTCCAGTTGCTATTTCTAATTCTACTGCTAATCCATCTCTAAAACCTTGGAATTCTGTAGAGCCTTCATTAGGTAAGAACCCTAAAATAATTTTTTCTTCTTTATCGCCAAATAATAAGCCACTTTTTATTTCTATTCCTAAAATTAATAAAACTGCAAATATAACTATTAATAACTTTTTGTTCATTTTTTTCCTCCTAAGTTGCTAAAATCAGTTTTCTAGAACTAATTTTATTTATACTATACTTTCTATTTAGTATTTGATTAAAGGATACTACTAAAATGTAAAAATATAATAAATATTCCGTTAATTTTTTGTAAAAATAAATTTAGATACGTAGAGTTTTTTATTTTAAGTTTCTTCTAACCTTTACATTTGTCTTTATATATCGTAATTCTTCTCTCTTACTTAGAGTAAATATTCTATAAAATTCATCAAATAATATTCCCTGAGATGTTTGTATCTGATTTCTCTATCTAACAGATCTTAAACATATAGTTTTATCATATCATTTTCTATTTTATATTTAAATATTCCTCTTGGATTATTATTCATCCAATGTTCTATTCTTTTTTATTGAACGTAGTGTTTTTGCAATAATTAGGCAATCTCTCTGAATAAGTAAATTGTTTAATTTTTTTTCTTTTTATGATACCATTACATATACTCATGATTAATCTTCTTTCGCTGACGTTTAATTTGCGTTTTGCCTTAGCATATTCATTTTGTCATGAGTTTTTTTTTGATTAATTTTTGGGGACAATTCATTATGCAACTTAGCTTAAAAAATGGGTGAGCATGTCAGTAATCTTTTAATTGACAAACTTATTTAAATATTGTATATTATAAAAAAAATAAATACATAAACGTTATTGTGTTTATATTACAAATAATATTGTTGGTATAATTTTTTATTAAGGGGGATATTTATGAAAAAAAAAATAGTTTTAGCTTATTCTGGAGGATTAGATACTTCTGTTATAATTCCTTGGTTAAAAGATAATTATGATTGTGAGGTTATTGCTGTAGCTGTAAACGTTGGACAAAAAGATGATTTTAAAGCTATGGAAGAAAAAGCTTATTTAATTGGGGCAAATAAATTTTATTGTGTGGATAAAGTCGAAGAGTTTGTAAATGAGTATGTGTTTCCAACTTTAAAAATGGGTGCTGTTTATGAAAATAAGTATCTTCTTGGAACTTCTATGGCAAGACCAATTATAGCAAAAGCTTTAGTTGAAATTGCTCAAAAAGAAAATGCAAAATATATCACTCATGGAGCTACAGGAAAAGGTAATGATCAAGTTAGATTTGAACTAGCTATGAAGGCTTTAGATCCGACTATTGAAATTATTGCCCCTTGGAGAATTTGGGATATAAAATCTAGAGAAGAAGAAATTGCATACTTAGAAAAGAAAGGGATCACGTTACCTTTTTCTAAAAAATCACCATATAGTAGAGATGAAAATGTATTTCATGTAAGTCATGAAGGCTTTGATTTGGAACTTCCTGAAAATGAACCTAATTACGAAAATATTTTACAATGGACTAATACCTTGGAAAAGACCCCTGATAAAAGTGAGTATATTACCATTGAATTCTTAAAGGGAATCCCAGTTGCTTTAAATGGTAAAAAAATATCTGGAGTAAAAATAATTGAGGAATTAAATAAAATAGGTGGACTTCACGGAATTGGAGTTTTAGATATGGTTGAAAATAGACTAGTCGGAATGAAATCTAGAGGTATTTATGAAACACCTGGTGGAACAATTTTATTTTATGCCCACGAAGAGTTAGAAAGACTATGTTTAGATAAAGATACCGCTCATACAAAAGCTCAACTAGCTCAAGAATTTTCTAAACTAGTGTACAATGGAAAATGGTTCACAACCTTAAGAGAAGCTATAAGTTCTTTTGGAGATATAACTCAAGAATACGTTACGGGTGAAGTTAAAATAAAACTCTATAAAGGAAACATGATTTTAGCAGGTACTAAATCTCCATACTCTTTACATTTAGAAGATTTTTCTACATTTGAAGAAGATACAGTATACAATCAAAATGATGCTGAAGGATTTATAAATTTATATGGACTACCTCTGAAAATAAAAGCTTTAATGAAAATGAATAATAAATAGTATTTAAGAGATATATTAATTATCATATGTTTTATCCATTTATATTTTTTACTAAAGTTAATTATCGTTTAAATTGTAAAAAACTTCAAATTAGTGTGTAATAAGACAGACTAGTTTGAAGTTTTTTTATGTAAATAATTTGTAAATACTTAGCCATTGGAAACCATTGGTAAATATAATTTATTTAAGTGTAGTAAAGATAATTTTATCGTTTATGCCTTCAATAACTTTAGTTTTTGATTTTTTTAACATAATTTTATTTTAATAAAGTTAGCGTTTACTTGATTAATAAAGGTGAAATAAAGCTTTTGATATGGCTGAGTAGTTACTTTTTTTGAATCTTTTTATGAAATTCAACAATTTACTATTCTCGACTAGTTTAATAAGTAATTTATAAGATGGTAATTTCTCTTCTATAATCTAGAGGTAAGATCTTCTCTTTTAATTCTAACTCAATTTCATACCGCATTATTCCTCCATTTTATTTTCAACTATTCTTATACAATTATTCCTATAATAGTATAGTAATTTAAATTTTTAAACTTATACAAACAAATTATAACACATTATTAAAAAAAATTTAAACTTCTTTTTTTAGTTCTTTCACAAATGATACTATACAAAGAATCATAATAACTGCAAAAGGTAGAGCTAGTGTAATTGAAGCTGTTTGCAACATTTGAAGACCATTTTCACTTCCTATCATTAGGGCTAAAGCAAAAGCTGATTGGAGCAAGGCCCAAATTATTTTTTTATTATTTGAAGGGTTCAAATCCCCATCCGAGCTTAAAATTCCAAGAACAAAAGTTGCGGAATTTGCCGATGTTATAAAAAATGTAAATAATAAAACAATTGTGAATATACTCACTGCTGTTCCCCAAGAAAATTGTTCCATTACTATAAAATATGCTGTTGGAATTGAGTCAACAGCTTTTCTCATAACTTCATTCGATGAGTTTATACCTATTCTCCCAAATATAGAAAACCAAACAAATGACACTAAAGTTGGAGCAATTAGAACTCCTGTAACAAATTCTTTAATAGTTCTTCCTCTCGATATTCTTGCTATAAACATACCTGTAAAAGGAGCCCAAGCTATAAACCATGCCCAATAAAATAAAGTCCAAGAACCATACCAAGCATTTTCTCCAAAAGCTCCTATTGAAAAAGTATTTGTTATGAAATTAGAAATATAGATTCCTGTTCCATCAATAAAAGTATTAATTATTTCTACTGTAGGTCCAAATATAAAACAGAAAAGTAGAAGAATAACAGAAAAATATATATTCAAATTAGAAATTAATTTTATTCCTTTCTCCAGTGGAGTAGATACAGATATTATTACTATTATTGTTGTTATTGAAACTATTATTATTTGTGTTTTTATTGAATTTTGAACACCAAATATATAGCTAAGTCCACTATTAATTTGGTAAGTTCCAAGCCCCAAAGAGGTTGCAATTCCTGCCACTGTTGCAATTACAGTAAGGATATCTATCCCTTTTCCATAAATAGTATTTCCAAAATTATCACCAAATAATGGTGTAAGTAGAGAACTCATTAAACCTTTTTTCTCTTTTCTAAACTGCATATATCCTAAAGACATTCCTATTACTGAATATGCTGCCCAAGGGTGAAGTCCCCAATGCAAAAATGATTTATTAAAAGCAAATACTGCAGCATCTTTTGTTCCTGATATCCCATTCAATGGTTTTAGATAATAACTTATAGGTTCTGCTACTCCCCAAAATATTAATCCTACTCCCATTCCTGCAGAAAAGAGCATTGAAAACCAAGAAAACATTGAGTATTCTGGTTTTTCATTATCTTTTCCTAATTTTATATTTTTAAATCTACTAAAATATGCTAACCATAACGAGAAAAAAACAAATATTGCCATTGCTATTATATATACCCAACCAAATTCTTTAGATATTATAGAAAATAACCAATTTGCAACTTTCTGAAAATTTAAAGGTCTTAATAATCCCCATAATACTATTATTACAGAGATAATAACAGATACATAAAAAACTGTATTACTATACTTTTTCTTCATTTATCCCTCCTTAAAAAAAGTCCTCTTTTCACTTAAAGAGGGCTTTTTAAAAATACAATTAAATTTTCACGCTAAATACTGTTTGTTCTTTTATATCAGCTGTTAAAGCATCTAAGGCAATACCTACTCTATGATATCTCAATTTCCATTGTTCATTCATAGATGTATTAGGGTCTCCTAAAGGATAAGGTATTGAAATAGTAGGAATTATTTTATTAGCTCCTACACTTTTAGCTACAGGAATTAAATTTGCCATTTGCACAACTGGAAAACCTGCTTTTTCAATTTCTTTTACCATCGTTGCACCGCAACGAGTACAAGTTCCTCAAGTCGAGGTTAGTATAACACCATCAACATTGTGCGTTTTCAGATGAATAATTATTTCTTTAGCCATTCTTACTGCTTCAGCTTCTGTTGTCCCTGTCCCAACGGTTGTATAAAAATAATTATCTATGGAACCTATTTTACCTTCTTCTTCATATGCTCTAAGTGCATCTAATGGGACACATACGTCTGGATTTTTATCTACTGCTGAAGGATCGTATCCAGCATGTATTGTCTTGTATATTTTCGTTTCTAATTTTTTTAAACCAGTTATGTCATACATACCCCATCTTGTTGCTGAAGCTGATTGAATTCTGTCTGGATTGTTAAAAGGAACAACTCCACCTGTTGTCACTAAAGCTATTTTTGAGCTGGCTAAATCCTTAATAGGTGGGGCAATAGCCACCGTTTCTAATTTAGGAATTGGAAGTTCTGTTACATAATCAGCACCTGATATCTTCTTTATTAACATCTCCACTGCACGTGTTGCTCCAGTTTTTCTGCTGCTCTCCTCTTCAACTTGATATCTTATTCCACGTCCAAAATAGTTTTCTTCTTTTGCATCACCCAATTTTTGATTAGAAGTTATTTTATTCACATAGTTTGATATAACCTCTACATCTTCTTTCATAGAAGCTGCACTTTTCCCACCTTTAAAAATAATAAGTTCTTTTTTAAACATCTCAACACCTGGATTTTCTTTATGCATAGAAGAGAAAATTGGAATATTGTATTCTTTTTTTATAATTTCCCCTATAGTACCACAAGCTACCCCATATCTCCCTGCTTGAAATGCTGGTCCTGCAAAGAAGAACTCAAATTCTAAATCTTTAATTAAAGAAAATATTATTTTTATTGCTTCTTTTGTATGAGAACTCATAAAATTATCTCCACAGATGATGGTATGAGTAATCTCAATATCCTTTAACATTTTATTAAAGGCTATTCCAGGTCCAAAAACTCCTTTTCTTATTTCTGGAGAGAAATCTGCTTTTTCTTCTCCGCCTATCCCAGCAAAAAATTGATTAATATAAAGAATTCCTTTTTTCATAATTTTCCTCCTAAAACTCCTTAACTATTTTTTTAGACCAACCAATTACCATATCCCCACAAAACATCGAGTTATTTTCGATGATTATAGAACCATCTGCTCTTACAGAAGGTCCTAACTTTTCATCTCCTTCCCAACCACCAGCAAGTCCATCTCTTCCAATCGACTCTAACTCTCCAATAATCTCTTCCATAGGCGGAAGTTCTAAAAGTTGTGAAACATTTCCGCAAGAAACTATCGCATTAGCTTTTTCATCTAATGCCACTAAAGGTTGGGAACGTCCATCTCTTCCTGTACACTCATTTGTAATTCCAACTGTTTTTACTCCTGCATCTTCAAGGGCTACAAAACATGCAATAAAATCTGCATCAGGATTTCCATACCCCTCTTCTGCTAAAATAGCACTGTCTGCTCCCAAAGATTTAGCTATTTGTGCTACATACAAAGCTGCTCTATTTTTTTGTTCTAAAGAAACATTTAAATTTGACATAATTACACCTAAAAAATTAATAGTTTTTCCATGCTCTTTATAAAGTTCTTTTATCATAGGGCAATTTTGCATATCATAAGTTGACCATTTAGAAGAGCAAGGCATGAACGATCCACCAATTATTGCTCCATCAAATATTTCATTAGGATGCATAAACGTAGGTAACATCCTATTCATATCCCAACCATATAAAAGATCGTTATATCCTAATTCCTCCATCTGTGATTGTGGTTGCATAACATAGACTACACTTGGTAATTTTTGTATTTCTTCATTTCTTTTTGTTATTGGAGCCAATTCAAAAATTTCTGTTACTTCTGGAATTGATTTTTCTACAATTTTCCCTATATATTCTGAAAGCTTCATTGCTCCCCATCTTATCGCTTTATTTTTTTTCTGTTGTTCATTTCTTTCAAATTCTTCATCTGTATCTGCAACAAGGCATATATTTATTAGTTTTGAATAATACGAGTACTTCGCTCCTTTCCCACTCATATCTACTATTCCATCTCCAAAACTTCCCCAATGTTTCCCCACACCCATTATACTCATATTTTTCAATGCATAAATTTTTCCTTCTCCACACTGTCTTAATTCTCCTGTGACTCCAGGAAAAATAGTTTTACCGTCAAGTCTAACTCTTGCTTCAATAGCTTCTTTTATTGGAACAATTCTTTTCTTTTCCCCAGGACGGGCTATCACTATATCCGCCCACGTAATATGTTCATCTTCTTTGATAAAATTTAGAGCTTCAACTTTGTTAATTGTAAGTATTCCCTCAACATATGAGTTCTTGTCGCCGAATTTAACATCTTTCACATAAAAATTTCCAAATTCTAATTTCATAGTTCACCTCACATTTTTATTAATCGCGATTACATTAATATATTTATACTCTCTTTTGAGTCTAATGTCAATTTTTTTGTATTATTTACTTTTTATGTAGAAAATGGTAAAATTAAATAAAATAATATTTGGAGCGAAACTAATGAAAGAACAAAATAAAAACAACAATGTTAAGAGAATTTTAATTGAAACTACTTCTCAAATGCTAGATGAGGAGGGATTATCAGGAATTTCAATTAGAAAAGTTTCAGCTAGAGCTGGATATACTAGTGGTACTATTTACTCACATTTTAAAAAATTTGATCATTTAATTTTTTTATCTAGCCTAAAGTTTTTAAGATATTATAATGAAAATTTAGAGACTTATGTAGGAACACCTAAGAATAGTTTTGAAGAAAATAATTTAGTTTGGAATTTTTTTTGTAGTTGTTCTTTTGAAAACCCTGAAATTTTTTACTCTATATTTTTTTCTTCCTTTGAATTCCATAAAAATAAAATGGAAGAATATTATGAGATAAAAGATTTTTATAAGTTTTTTCCTGAAAATATTAAAGAGCTTTCTTCTAAATTCTATCCCATGCTTCTAAAACTTAATTTAGAAGAAAGAAATAAATATCTACTTTTAAAAATGGTAAAAGAAAAGTATATATCTCCTTCTCACATAAATATGCTCAGTCAAACTCAAATATATATATATAAAGGTTATTTGGAAAAAGCAATTAAAAATAAAAATTTAAAGGACAACGAAAGAATAAAAAGAAGTTGTATCAGAGCACTTAAACAGGTATATAAGGCTTATCTACTATAAAACTTACGAAGTTTATAATAATAAAAATAATAAAAAAAGAGAGACTAAATAAATTTATCTAGTTTCTCTTTTTTTCTTAGTCTCAATTCCCACTACAAAGTTTCAGCTATTTTTATAACTTTATCTTTAAATTCGTTCATATTCTTTCTCGATAATTTTTCATCATATGTTTTAAGTTTTTTATCTTCTACTATAATTTTTCCATTCACAATAACAGTTTCTACATTGGAAGCATTAGCAGAATATACAAGTGCTGAGTATACATCATATATTGGCACCATATTAGGTGATTGGGTTTCTACAATTACTATATCTGCAAGTTTTCCTACTTCTAAACTTCCAATTCTATCCTCCATATGAAGAGCCCTTGCCCCCCCAATCGTAGCCATTTCAACTGCTTTAACTGGTGGTAACGCAGTTCTATTCTTAGTATCTAATTTATGCAATTTAGCAACATATCCCATTTGTCCAATTATATCCAAAGTATTTCCACTCATAGGTCCATCTGTCCCTAAACCTACTCTTAATCCCTTATCATGCATCTTTAGTGCTGGAGAAATTCCCTTAGCTGATTTTATATTAGCAACCATATTGTGAGCTACTCCTACATCTCTTTTTTTTAGAATTTCTATATCTTTATCATTTACAAAAATTAAATGAGCGGCAACAAATCTTTCATCTAATACCCCAATTGAATCTAAATATTCAACAGGACTCATTTTGTATTTATTTTGATATATCTCACTTTCTTTTTCAGTTTCTGCTACATGCATTAGAACTGGAACATTATATTCTCTAGATAATTTATTTATAATTTGAAGATGTTTTGTATCATTAGTGTGAGGTGCATGCGGTGCAAAAGCCGGTATTATCAATTCATCATTTTTATATTTTTCTATAAATTTTTTAGCATACTCTATTCCTCCAAAAGGTTCTTTTGCATCTGCTACAGGAAATTTTATAACTGTCTCTCCAAGTATCCCTCTAATTCCAATTTTTTTCACAGCTTCAGCTACTTTATCTTCAAAATAGTACATATCTGTCACTGTTGTCACTCCTGATTTTGCCATTTCAATCGACCCATGAATAGCTCCTAAATAAACCATTTCAGGTGTTACCATTTGTTTTTCAAGGGGAAATAAATATCTATTTAACCTATCAGGAACATCATCAGCTAAACTTCTAAAAACACTCATTGATACATGTGTGTGAGTATTTATCATTCCAGGCATAATAATTCCTTCATTAGCGTCTATTATTTTTTTAGAACTATATTTTTTTTCTATCCCTTTTTCACCAACTTCTAATATTTTATTACCTTTTACTACAATTACTCCATTTTCAATTATTTCTTTCTCACTATTCATAGTCATAATTGTTCCATTAGTTATTATAATATCAACTTTCTCAAGAGAAAAACTCTTTTTACTAAATGATAATCCTAACATAAGAATTCCTACCCCAAATAAAAACTTTTTCATTTCACTTCCTCCAACATTATTTTATAGAAATATATGAATGTTTATATATCTAAATTATATCTATTATACTATAAAAATATATTTTTATAAAATTTATTTTTAATAAAATATAATCTAATAAAATTATTTTAAATTCTTAAATATAAAATAACCTAAAGCTTATGAAACCATAAACTTTAGGTTATTTTCTTTCAATAAAAAAGCTTGGCAAATTCCTATTCTCCCAGGCAGCTTCCCACCAAGTACCTTCAGCGTTTACGGGCTTAACTTCTGGGTTCGAAATGTGACCAGGTGTACCTCCGTAGCTATTTTTACCAAGCTTAAATAT
>JBOFOQ010000003.1:0-16967 GCA_051659505.1 Fusobacteriaceae bacterium | reverse complement strand
TTTTTTTTCGGGAAGGACTGAACAATAAATGCTTCAGAGGTTACAAGAACAAATATCTTTACAATGAAAGCAGAAACCGTAAGGTCTTGTCTGTGAAAATAAGATGGAATCGGAGGATAACAGAGAGAATGCAGAGTATTGAAATTACGTCAGTAGAATCTAAAAGCGGTGTAGAAAACTCCAAAACAAATAATCTTCTTGAAAAGGCACTAACAGATTTAAATATTGAAATTGCCATGAATAGAGTTATCGCAAATGGAGGAAGTCATGGTATAGATAACATGACAGTAAGTGAGTTACCAGAATATTTTAAGAAAAATGGTAATGAAATCAAAAGGTTATTGAGAGAAAGAAAATATAGACCTAGTCCAGTGAGGAGAGTCGAAATCCCAAAACCTGATGGTGGAGTTAGATTGTTGGGAATACCAACAGCGATTGATAGAGTAATTCAACAAGCTATAAACCAAGTGTTAGTACCAATCTATGAAAAGAAATTTTCAGATAATAGTTTTGGGTTCAGAAGAAGCAGAAATGCAAAGATGGCAATCAAAAGATGTAAAGAATATATTGAAGAGGGGTACACATGGGTTGTAGACATAGACCTTGAGAAATATTTTGATACAGTAAATCATGACAAATTGATGAAACTTATCCACAATACCATAGAAGATGGAGATTTGTTAAGTATAATACGTAAATATTTAACAAGTGGAGTAGAAATTGACAGTGTCAAATTTAAAACAGAAAAAGGATGTCCACAAGGTGGGCCTCTATCGCCAATGCTGAGTAATATAATGTTGAATGAACTGGATATAGAACTAGAAAAAAGAGGATTGAAATTCTGTCGTTACGCAGATGACTGTAATATATATGTAAAAAGTAAAAAGTCAGCTGAGCGAGTAATGGGAAGTATTACAAATTTCATAGAAAATAAACTAAAGTTAAAAGTCAATCAGAACAAAAGTAAAGTTGATAGACCATGGAATGTAAAATTTTTGGGTTTTTCATTTTACCGGTTAGGAAAGAGATTAGGTGTTAGAGTTCATCCCAAACCGGTTGAAAAATTCAAAGAGAAACTCAAGAGATTGACCAGTAGAAGATGGTCGGTTGATATGGAATACCGAGTGAAGAAGCTAAACCAATCTCTAGTAGGTTGGGTATCCTACTTTTGTTTGGCTGATATGAAAATACTGACGTTAGAACTAGATGGTTGGCTAAGAAGACGGATAAGGATGTGCTATTGGAAACAATGGAAAAAGATACGAAACAGGCAAAAGAACCTAGTAAAACTTGGAATTAAAAAGAACAAAGCGTGGGAATATGCTAATACAAGAAAAAGCTACTGGCGGACAGCCGGTAGCTTCATTCTGAGCACATCTCTAACAAACGAATACCTATCAAATCAAGGACTTAAAAGTATAAATGAAAGGTATCAAGCACTACATTAAATTTATTGAACCGCCGTATACCGAACGGTACGTACGGTGGTGTGAGAGGTCGGTAGGTAAAATAATTATCTACCTCCTACTCGATTATTATTATTATTATTATTATTATTATTAAATTTTATCTTTTATAAGAATTACAACGATTAGTCCAGTTTTTTTTCCACCGTTCTTCCCCTCTTTCTTTAGGAGAATTCTGAATTCTTCTGTTTAAAACAAAAATTGCAGAATCAGCAAATTCATTTAAGGCTTCTTCTCCTATTTTACTCCCTTTCATAAGTTCTAAAACTTGAAGTAATCCCCAACCTTTGTTATTATATTTTTCACTTTCTTTAATACCTTCCCCTTTAAAATTAACATAATCTATAAGAGGATATAAACCATTTTTAGATTTACTAACTCTATTAAATTGTTTTTTTATATGTTCTGGATTTGAAGAGATAGCTATTAATTTATTTAGTGAACTCTCTAATCTGTTATAAATGTATTGAACTTGAATATCCTTTGTATTTTCTAAAAAAATTATTGATTCATTCATATCTCCATTTTTTTTAGCTATATTAAATTCGTTAATATTAGACCAAGGAGAATATCGAGTTGAAAGAATATTAGGTACAGAAATATTATTTTCTTTATAGAATTCAATTAATCCGGGGAAACTTTCATCAAAAGGTCCAGTTTTAAAATTTTCAGGATACCAGATAAAATGACCTATTCCCAAGGACGGAAACTCTTCACCTTTGTTCCAATGAACAAGAAGTTCTTTTTTTAGACCAGTTTCATTTTTATATATTAGATTACCCACATGGTTTAGCTCTTCTTTAGATGGAATAGTTAATCCTAAACTAGAAATAAAAGTAAAGATAAATAAGCTTGTAAATAATTTTTTCATTCTAATTTCTCCTATGTACAAAATTATATTATTTAAAAAATAGCCCCTATGCCAGTAGCAAGGGGCTAAAATTAGTCGTGAGCTTTGTCATTTTTTCTTTCAAATTTGATATCAATAGGAGAACCTTCAAAACCAAAAGCTTCTCTTAGTTTATTCTCAATATATCTTGAATATGAGAAATGAACAAGGTCAGGATAATTACAAAATAAAATGAATCTTGGTGGTGCAGATGAAATTTGTGTAGCGTAGTTAATTTTAATAAGTCTTCCTTTTCTTGTAGGAGGAGTATTCATCATAACAGCATCTTTAATAACTGTGTTAAGAAGACCAGTTGAAATTCTTTTTGTATATTCAGCAAAAACAGTATCAGAAAGTTCTAAAAGTTTAGAAGTTCTTTGACCAGTTAAAGCAGAAACGAATTCTATAGGAGCATAACTTAAAAATGGTAGCTCAGCGAGTAAATATTCTCTCATTTTTTGCATAGTATGAGTATTTTTATCCATAGCATCCCATTTATTAACAACAATTATAATTGGTTTTCTTTCTTCGTAAGCAATTCCAGCAATTCTCTTATCTTGTTCAGTAAGACCTTCAATTCCGTCTAAAATCCATAGACAAACATCAGCTCTTTTTATAGTTTTAATAGCTCGAAGTACTGAGTAATACTCAAGGTCTTCTTCAATTTTTGATTTTCTTCTAATACCAGCAGTATCAATAAGAGTGTATTTGTTATCTTCAAACTCAATAAGAGTATCAATAGCATCTCTTGTAGTTCCTGCAATTTCACTAACAATAGTTCTTTCTTCCCCAGACAACCTATTAACTAAAGAAGATTTACCAGCATTAGGTCTTCCAATAATTGCAAGTTTTAGTGAATCGTCAAACTCTTCAACAAGTTCAACTTTTTCCACAAGCCCTATTATCATATCTAGCATATCTCCTAGATTTATTTTATGTTCTCCAGAAACCGCAATTAAATTATCAAAACCAAGACCCCAAAAGTCATAAACATCATCCATTTGAGCAAGATAATTATCAATTTTATTAACACAAAGTACTACAGGTTTATTTTTTTTTCTAAGCAAATAAGCAATTTCCTCATCTAAAGGATTAACTCCAGCTTTACCATCTACAATGAACAAAATAACATCAGCTTCATTCATAGCAACTTCAGCTTGTTGTTTTATTTTAGACATCATAAATTCATTATTTCTAGGTTCTAGCCCCCCAGTATCAACTAGGACAAATTCTGTTCCGTTCCACTCAGTTTCTCTATAAAGTCTATCTCTAGTAACACCTGGTTGGTCATCTACAATGGCAACTCTATCTCCAACTAATTTGTTGAATAAAGTTGATTTTCCAACATTAGGCCTTCCTACAATAGCTACGATTGGTTTCAAATTTACTACCTCCATTTTATATAAAATTTATTTTTTAGTATATTTTTTCAAAACTTTAGATTTAAAGGGTTGCTCCACTATTAAGTCTTTTTGTTTTTGTTTTCTACTTGTTTCCTTTTCTACAAAGAGTTTTTTTCCAGTAAATGGATCTAATTCAGTGTAGTACATAAGTGTAGAATATGTAGAGGGGGTAGGTGTAAAAATTTGTACCTGTTCGGGATTTAGCCTTAATTCTTCAGAAGCAAACTTTTTAAGATTAGTCATCTCTTTATTATCACAACCAGGATGAGCTGCTATTAAATAGTATGTTAAAAATTGTTTTTTATCAAGTTTTTTATTTATTTCATAGAATCTATTTTTAAATTCTACTAAATAATCTTTTCCTTTTTTTCCCATAAGAGAAAGAACTTTGTCTTCTGTATGCTCTGGAGCTATCTTCATTTGACCTGAGACATGTTCTTTAATAAGGTTTTCTAAATAAATATTCCCATTTTTTTTGTCGTCTAAGATAAGGTCATATCTTATTCCAGAAGCAATAAAAATTTTTTTAATATTAGGAATATTTCTTAATTTATCTAAAAGGGTAATTTGATTTGAATGATCTAAGTTTAGAACAGAGCAAGTTTTAGGATAAAGGCATTGTTTTTTTATACAGGCACCCTTGGAAAGTTTTTTGTCACATTCTATATCATACATATTAGCAGTAGGACCTCCTACATCAGCTATGTACCCCTTAAAACCTTTGCTACTTGCTATAGTTTCTACTTCTTTTACAATAGACTCTTGACTTCTAGAGGTTACGGTTCTTCCTTGATGAAGAGCAATTGCACAAAAATTACATTCACCGTAGCAACCACGATGAGTCGTAACAGAAGTTTTTATTGTATCTAAAGCTCTTGTCTCACCATCTTTTGAATAATAAGGATGAACAGCTCTTTCAAAGACCATACCATATATATCATCCATTTCTTGTTTTGTAAAAAAATCACAAGGTGGATTTTGAACTAGATATCTATCACCGTGAAGTTGATTTAGTCCTTTTGCAGTAATAGGATCACAATTTAGATAAAAAAGTTCAAAAGATTTAGAAAATATATTTTTATCTTGTGTACACTCATCATAAGAAGGTAATGTAATATAAGAGTCATTTTTTTCTTTGGAAACATAAGAGATTCCTCTTATGTTTCGCCATTCTTTTCCTACTTTTAAATTCTGAGCTAAAGCAAGCATAGATTTTTCTCCCATTCCATATGAAAGTATATCAGCTTTTGCATCAAAAAGAATAGAACGCCGTAGAGAGTTACTCCAAAAATCATAATGAACAACTCTTCTTAAACTAGCCTCTATACCTCCAAGAACAATAGGAGTAACAGAGTTTTTAAAATACCTTTTAATAAGATTAGTATAAACCATAGAAGCACGGTCAGGTCTTCTATTATTTTCACCACCTGGGGTAAAATCATCTTTATGTCTTTTTTTTCTAGTTGCCGTATAATTTGCAACCATTGAGTCTACACACCCTGCAGAAACAGCCCAGTATAATTTAGGTTCACCTAAACGAGTTATGTCATCAGGGGTATTAATATCAGGTTGAGCTATTATTCCAACTTTAAAACCGTGTTTAACTAACCATTTTCCAATAACAGCAGCTCCATTATACGATGAATCAATGTAGGTATCACCTGAAATTAAAATAACATCAAGCTGCTCCCAATTTAAATTTTTCATTTCTTCTTTAGTCGTAGGTAAAAACATTTATTCAATCACCTATTATCCTTCCATACTTTGTGTTGCAGCCATAAGAAAAGGAACTATTTGTTTTTTTCTAGAGACTACACCAGGTAACCAAGCAGTATTATCTTCAATTGAAATATAAAAAGCTTTTTCAACAATTTGAGGATAATCTCCAACAATCAAAACCTTTGAACCTGAATTTATAATATCAGTAATTACTAAAAGTGAAAGGTTATAATTTTGCTCTTTAGCTTCAGCTGATAAAACTGAGAGAAGTTCATCTTTTCGATTTAATGCTCCAACCATATCCACTGTATTTATTTGTGCTATTGCCACTGTAAAACCACTCATATTAAATTCTTTCATATCTGCATGAAGGACGTCGTGAGCTTTCATATCTTCAAAAGAAGTACCAGCAATGAGCATTTTCATAGCATATTCTTCAAAATTTTCTATTTCACAAATTTTTGAAAGTTCCAAAACTGCCTCTTTATCTTTTGAAGTGCAAGTGGGAGATTTAAAAATTAAAGTATCGGATAAAATAGCACTCATTAAAAGTCCAGCTATATTTTTCTTAGGAACTATGTTAGCTTCTTTATATAAACCGTAAACTATAGTACAAGTACAACCAACAGCTTCTGCATTAATTTTAACAGGTTCGTTAGTTTCAAAATTAGCGAATTTATGGTGATCTACAACTTGTAAAATTCTAGCATCTTGCAATCCATCAACAGATTGAGTCATTTCATTATGATCTAAAAGAGCAACTCTTTTTCTCGTGAAATTAATTAAATTTTTTGTTCTAATAGTTCCATAAACTTCACCATTTTGATGAATAACTGGAAAGTTAGTTTGACTTGCCTCTTTCATTATATCTTTTATATCGTGTAAGAAATCTTCAGTTTTAAAACTATAAAAATTACTTTGACTAATTATTGAAGAAATAGAGATAGATTGACTTATAAGTCTTACCGTTTTAAAAAGTGGAGCATGAACTCGAATAATTGCACAGTCACAACCAATTCTAGGACTAATAAAATCATTCTCATCACAACAAACAATAATAACAGAAGCACCAGCTTGAATAGATTTATCAACAGCATCAACCATACTAGTAGTAACAATTATATCCCCGTGAACAACGGAATCTAGTTCAGATACAGCTCTTAAAGTACCTTGAATAACACCAGTTGGATAGTTACCACTAACTAATATTCCACTAATAACGGTCTTTAAATTTTCATAAGTTGTTCCATATTTTTTAAAAAGGTCTTCGTGATCTAAGTTTAAATATGCATTTGCAATATCAGAAACATGAACCATTCCTTTTAAATGTTTTTTATCATCTACAACAGGTAAACTAGAAAAATTCTCCTGTGTTAGAATATCAAGTGCGACTTTTAAGGAGTCTGATTGTTTTATAACTTTTTTCTCAACTCTTGTTAAATCAGAGATTTGAGCACTTACAGTTTTTAAAAGAGGAGGTGTTTTCATCTTGAAATAGTTTAAAACAAAAGTTGTTTCTTTATTTATATCTCCTAAACTATATGCTTTAGTTTCTTCACCTAAAGCTGTTTTTAAAGCAGCAAAAGCTAAGGAAGAACAAATAGAATCTGTGTCAGGGTTTTTATGCCCAAAAGCCAAAATATGGTTCATAATGCAACCTCCAAAGTGTATTTAAATATTACTTCGTATTATACCATTTTTTTAGGAAACGAACAACAGCAAAATTTGAAGTGATTTCTGAACGTTTTAAATAGTTAAATCTACAATTTATCTTAAGTCATTATTAAGAATTAGATTATTTAATTTATTTAGTTTTATTTAATTTTTATAGCTAAGCTTAACTAATATTCAGATATATGAATATTATCTTTATTTTGATGTTTTCTGAAAGTAATATTAAATATATTGTATTCTAGAAATATTTTATGACATAATTGTTTTCTATTATATTAAGAGATTACAAATTTTTATTCACATAACAAAAATAGTATTACTATGAGTATTAATTTAAAATAAATTAATAAAAATATAGCGTATAAAAAAACTAAAAATCACTATTTTCAGCCTTTTTTATACGCTGTGAGGGGAGTTAAAAATATATAATTATAATATTAAAAAATAGGGGGTCCCTCCACCTTTAGCTATTGCTTCTATCTTTCTATCTCTCGTTCTTTGTTTTTATTTTTTTCTATGGTTCTTCTTTTCTTTATTTCTAATTTTTTTCATACTCTAAATATTTTTCTTCCAATAATTAAAAATTATTGCATCTTTTATGAAATACAGTATTTTCTTTTTCTGATATTAATTTATATAATTTCGAACTTTTCATTATTATCTTTGGTAAGTTTTCATTTATCCATCTGACTTGTTTTTTTAAAAGTTCCATATATTCTTTATCGCACAAATAAAAATCAATTTTTTTTATATGTTTTAGTGAAATTGGAATCATATTATTGAGATTTATAACTCCTGCCTGTCCATTCTCAATTTTAATAAAATCAATGCTTTCTTTCATCTCTATATGTTTGAGTTTAGGAGAGCCTAAAGGTGCAAAAAAATTATGTTCATTTATTTTTAGTACAACGCCTACATAAGGTCTACTTTCATTTTTGTTATATTTTACATTTTCTGAAAAATTTTTTAAATAATTTATATATTCCTCATGAACAGTATATAATTTCATATAATCTCCTCGTATAATGAAGATATAAAAAGGTTGGTTATTTAAAAACCAACCTTACTCTTTTAGTTTCCTCTCTTTGTGGTGGGGAATCACCGCTCTTTTAGTTTCCTCTCTTTGTGGTGGGGAATCACCGCTCTTTTAGTCTCCTCTCTTTGTGGTGGGGAATCACCGCTCTTCTATAATATATATTATAACATAGATAAGAAAATTATCAAGTTTAATCTATATCAATATTTATAATGCTAAACTGTAAGTTTAATTGATCTAAAATTTCAAAAAAAATTAATCCGTTCAATATGTTACTTTGTTTACATTTAAAACCTTAATAGGTTTAACATAAGTAATACCTGGATTTAAATCTAATCTAAAATTAAGAGCAGAAGAATGTTTTTTCAAAAAAAATCTTAATTTTGTTCTGATAATATCAGTACTTAGAAGTGTTCCAGAGCCGTAACCATGAATAACTTTAATTTCATCTCTATAACCACTTTTGAAAAAATTATTATATTTTATTATAAAAATTTTTAAGGCATCATCTGAGTTCATTTGATGTAAATCTATCTCTTTCATAAATTGTTCCTTTCTTAAAATAATTTTTTATTAAAAGTATAACATGATTTTAAATAAAATAATCAATAAAAAAATTTTTAAAAAATAAAAACTATGTTATACTTTGAGAATAAAGAATATATTTAGTTTACAAGGAAGGAAAAATGTCGAAAAAAATAACAGAATTTAAAGAGATAAAAAAAATAATAGAAGAACTAGAGAGGCATAATTACAATTATTATATTAAAAATGAAAGCTTAATATCTGATGTGGAATACGATAAGTTAGTTAAAGAAGTTGAGGAATTTGAAAAACAATTTCCAGAATTCAAAGAAAAAATCTCTATTACAGACAAAATAGGCAGTGAAATAAAGAACACGAAATTCAAAAAAATCCAACATAAAAAACCTATGCTAAGTCTAGATAATTCTTATGATACTGGAGATATAAAAATATTTATAGAAAAAATAGAAAAAGCTGTAGATAAAGATTTGTATTCTCTATCTTATGATTTAGAATTAAAATTAGACGGACTTTCAATTAGTATTATTTATGAAAATGGAAAATTAGTACAGGGAATAACTCGTGGAGATGGAAATGTTGGAGAAGATGTTACAGAGAATATTTATATGATTAAGTCCATACCAAAATACTTAAAAGAAAGAGTTTCCATGGAAATTAGAGGGGAAATAGTTTTACCTCTTTCTAGATTTAATCAAATAAATGAAGAAAGATTAGAAAAAGGTGAAGAGGTATTTGCTAATCCAAGAAATGCAGCAGCGGGAACATTGCGTCAATTAGATTCTAAAATAGTTCAGGAACGAGGGCTAGACGCTTATTTCTATTTTTTAATTGATGCTAATAAATACGAGATTAATGGGAAAGAGATAAAAAACCATAGAGAAAGTTTAGAGTATATAAAAATGTTAGGAATAAAAACTACAGGAGTTTGTGAGAATTTAAAAGATGTGTCAGAGCTAGAAGAAAGAATAGAATATTGGAATAAAAAGAAGGAAAGTTTAGATTACGAAACAGATGGACTTGTTATAAAAGTAGATAATATCTCTGTTTGGGAAGAGATGGGAGAAAAATCTAAATCACCAAGATGGGCAATCGCCTATAAGTTTCCAGCAAAACAAATTACAACAAAATTACTAGGGATAACTTGGCAAGTTGGAAGAACAGGGAAAGTAACACCTGTGGCGGAACTAGAAGAAGTGAATCTTTCTGGAAGTAGTGTAAAAAGAGCTAGTCTACATAACTATGACGAGATATTACGAAAGGACATAAAAATAGGGGATACAGTTTTTGTGGAAAAAGCAGCAGAGATAATCCCACAAATAGTTAAAGTGGTAAAAGAATTTAGAACAGGGACAGAAATTAAGATAATCCAGCCAGAGTTTTGCCCCTCATGTAAAAGTAAACTTGTAAAAGAAGAGGGAAGTGTAGATATTAAATGTTTAAATTTAGTGTGTCCTGAAAAAATTAAAAGTGGAATAGAATATTTTGTTTCTAGAAATGGTATGAATATTTTAGGCTTTGGTGGAAAAATAGTTGAAAAATTTATTGAAAAAGGATTCTTAAATGATGTTTCTGATATTTATAAACTTCATACTCATAAGGAAGAACTTCAGCTAATAGAGAAAATGGGAAAGAAAAGTATAGAAAAACTTTTAGATAATATAGAAAAAAGTAAAGATAATGACTATGAAAAATCTTTGTACTCATTAGGTATTCCTTATATAGGGAAAGTAGTTGCTAAAATTTTAGCAGAGCACTCCAAAGATATAGAAAGTTTAATGGAAACAGAGATAGAAAAATTTTTAGAAATAGAGGGAATAGGAGAAAAAGGTGCAAAGGCAGTTTTTTCATTTTTAAAAGATGAAAAAAATATAGAAGTAATAAGAAAATTAAAAGAATGTGGGGTGAATTTTAAGAATAAAGAAAAACAAGAAAATAATAAAGAGTATAAGTTAGAATTTATGGATAAAACATTTTTATTTACGGGGAAATTAAATGTACTAACTAGAGGAAAAGCTGAGGAATTAGTTGAAAAATTAGGTGGAATAAATAGTAGTGGTGTGAATAAAAAATTGAACTATTTAATTGTTGGAGAAGATGCAGGAAGTAAATTGGAAAAAGCGAAAAAAATTGAAACAATAAAAATAATAACAGAAGAAGAATTTCTATTAATGATAGGTGAAAAATAAACAGAATAAAAGAAAATAAAGAGGAAAAAATTAAAAAATTAAAAAACCAATATATTCATTGGAGTTAATTTGACTAGATAGTATATTTATGGTAAAATTATATGGTAATAAAATAAATATAAAAATCACATTTTAAGAGAGGAATTAAAAATGATTCAATCAATAATGAAGAAAATATTTGGAACTAAAAATGAAAGAGAAATAAAAAGAATAAAAGAAATAGTTGAAAAGATTAATGCTTTTGAACCTATATTTCAAAAATATACTGATGAAGAGTTACAAAACAATACAGTTATATTTAAAGAAAGATTATCTAAAGGAGAAAGTTTAGATGATTTTTTGCCAGAAGCATTTGCAACTGTAAGAGAAGCTTCAAAAAGAGTATTAGGTTTGAGACATTATGATGTACAAATGATAGGTGGAATAGTTTTACACGAAGGTAAAATAACTGAAATGAAAACAGGAGAGGGGAAAACTTTAGTTGCAACTTGCCCTGTTTATCTAAATGCACTAACAGGAGAAGGGATTCATCTAATAACTGTAAACGACTATCTAGCAAAAAGAGATAGAGATACTATGAATAAAATTTATAGTTTTTTAGGTCTTACATCAGGAGTTATAGTAAACAATATTTCCAGTGAAGAAAGAAAGGCTGCATATAACTGTGATATTACCTATGGAACTAACTCAGAGTTTGGTTTTGATTATTTAAGAGATAACATGGTAGGACAACTAGAAGATAAAGCACAAAGAAAACTTAATTTCTGTATAGTAGACGAAGTGGATTCTATTTTAATAGATGAGGCAAGAACTCCACTAATAATTTCTGGAGCAGCAGCAGATGCTACAAAATGGTACAAAATATTTTTTGAAATAGTTTCAACATTAAAAAGAAGTTACAAAACTGAAGGAATAAAAGATATAAAATTAAAAAAAGAAATGAATATTCCTGATTCTGATTGGGAAGATTATGAAGTGGATGAAAAAGCTAAAAATATTGTGTTAACAAAAAAAGGGGTAGCAGCAGTAGAAAAAGCATTGAAAATAGAAAATTTATATTCACCTGAATACGTAGAATTAACTCATTATTTAAATCAAGCTTTAAAAGCTAAAGAGTTATTTAAAAGAGATACAGATTATTTAATAAAAGAAGGGAAAATATTAATAATAGATGAATTTACAGGTAGAGCCATGGACGGTAGAAGATATTCAGATGGTCTACACCAGGCTTTAGAGGCGAAAGAAGGGGTAAATATAGCAGGAGAAAATCAAACTTTAGCTAGTATAACACTTCAAAACTATTTTAGAATGTATAAAAAACTTGCTGGAATGACAGGAACTGCAGAAACAGAAGCTGCAGAGTTTGTCCATATATATAATTTAGATGTAGTTATAATACCAACAAACTTACCAATTCAGAGAATAGACCAAGCAGATTTAGTTTTCAAATCTAAAGATGAAAAAATAAACGCAATTATAGAAAAAATTGTTGAACTTTATGAAAAAGGACAGCCTGTTTTAGTTGGAACTATTTCTATTACAAGTTCAGAGGAACTATCAGATATTTTAAAAGCTAAAGATATTCCGCATAATGTACTAAATGCAAAACAACATGCTAGAGAAGCTGAAATAGTTTCTCAAGCAGGAAGATATAAAGCTGTTACTATTGCTACAAATATGGCGGGAAGAGGAACAGACATAATGCTTGGTGGTAATCCTGAATTTTTAGCAATTGAAGAAGTTGGAACTTCAAATGAGAAGTTATATAAAGTAACCTATGAGAAATACAAAGAGGAATGTTCGAAAGAAAAAGAACTTGTTAAATCTGCAGGGGGATTATTTATACTGGGAACAGAAAGACATGAATCGCGAAGAATAGATAATCAGTTAAGAGGAAGATCAGGAAGACAGGGAGACCAAGGGGAATCTTTATTCTATCTATCTCTTGAAGATGACTTAATGAGACTTTTTGGTTCTGATAGAGTAATAATGGTTATGGATAAGTTAGGACTTCCAAAGGGAGAACCAATAACTCATAGAATGATAAATAATGCAATAGCTAATGCACAGACAAAAATAGAATCTAGAAACTTTGGAATAAGAAAAAATCTTCTTGAATTTGATGATGTAATGAACCAGCAACGAACGGTTATTTATGAAAGCAGAAACGCTACATTGGAAAGAGAGAATTTAAGAGAAAGTGTTATAAAAATGTTAAGAGGGACAGCGGAAAGTGCTATTATCTCCAGATTTGTAGGGGAAAATAAGGAACTTTGGGATATAGAAGGTTTAGCAAGTTATTTATATGAAAAATTCGAGTATGAAATTACTGATTTAAATGATTATAAAGCTCACACTATTGATGCTTATATAGAAAAAATATCTTTAGAACTTATTTTGAAATATGAAGAAAAAGAAGCACGATATGGTGATGAATTAATGAGAAGAATAGAAAAATATATTCTTTTGGAAATTGTTGATTCAAGATGGAGAGAGCATTTGAAGAATTTAGATGCTTTAAGAGAAGGGATTTATCTTCGTTCTTATGGACAAAAAGATCCTGTTGTAGAATATAAGATACTATCAGGTGAGATGTATGGACGAATGATAGAAACTATAAAAGAAGAAACTACATCTTTTATATTTAAAGTTGTTATTAAAAATGAAGAAGATGCACATGTTCCTGAAAAAGAAACTATTGAAATGAACGAAGTTTGTAGCTGTGGAAGTGGAAAATTATATTCTAAATGCTGTGGAAGAAAGATGAAATAAGGAGATGGAAATGAAAAAATTATTAGTCATATTTACTATGTTAACTTTAGTTATATTTGCAGGATGTTCATCACTGTTTAGTAAGGATTCTAAAGAAGTAGAAAAATTAACAAAAGAAGATGTGAAAGCGTGGAATGTAACACTGGAAAAATCTATTGTAAAAAATGCTTCTATGCCTGAGTGGTACGGAGAAGAAAATCCAGTATTTTACCTTAGAAAAACAGGGAAAATGTCAGAAAAAGAATTTTTCTTTTTAACTTCTCTTGAAAAAAAAGATATAACTAATGAAGATATAGAAAAATTTAGTGATTTAGTAAAAAAATATAATAAAAAAATGCCGAGAAAGTTTTTTTTAAAAGATGAAAATATTAAATATGGAAAGGGATTAGCTGAAAAAATAGTAAAAGAATCATACCAAAGAATGAATAATCCTTCAAATCATATATTTAATGAAGTTGCAACTGAAAAAGAATGGAAAAAAATAGTTGAATTATCTAAAAAAGAAGATTTAACAACGAGTGATACGAAAGAACTAAGAAAAATTTTGAATAAGTTTATAAAAAGAGAAGAATTTTTTGAGAGTAAAAGTTGGTACAATAAGGAAGTATCAGAAAGAACAACGAATATAGTGTCCATATATACTAAAGAAAATAAAACTAGCATTGAAAAAAATAATGTTAATGCAAAGGCTCTATATATAGCTTACGAAGAATATTTTTCTAAAATGGATAGATGGGATAATTAATAGCTTTAAATTAGGTATGGTACTTGTTTAATCAGGTGCCATATTAAATTTATACGCTTAAACAGGAGATATAAATATGGAAAAAGGGGTTTGCCCAATTTGTGGTGAAGAAAATAAATGTCATATGTTTTTAGGGAAAGACCCTAATAGTTGTTGGTGCATGGATACCACTGTGGAAGTGGCTATTTTAGAAAATATCCCTAAAAAAATGAAAAATATATCTTGTGTTTGTAAAGAGTGCAATTTAAAGTATAGTAAAGAGAAAAAAATATCTAAAAAATATGACTTACATTCTCATACAATAGCATCTGATGGAAGCTATACTCCTAGAGAACTAGTAATAAGAGCTAAAAAAAACGGTTTGAAAGGGATAGCAGTAACTGATCATGATACTATTTATGGTTTAAAAGAAGGAGAAGAAAAAGCAGAAGAGATAGGGATAGAATTTATAAATGGAATAGAACTGTCCACTAATATAATGGGAAGAGATGTTCATATATTAGGTTATTTTTTAAATTTAAAAGATGAAAATTTTTTAGTTAGTCTTGAAAAATTAAAAAAATTAAGAGAAGAAAGAAATACAAAGATTATAAATAAATTAAGTAAATCCAAAATTTATATAACAGAAGAAGAGCTAAAGAAAGAAGCAAAAGGTCCGATAATTAGTAGGCTCCACATAGCAAATGTTTTAATTAACAAAGGGTATGTGTATTCTAAAAATGAAGCATTTATTAGTTATTTAGGAAAAACAGGTGTTGCTTATGAAGAAAAAGAAAACTTCACACCTCATATGGCAGTGAAAATATTAAAGGAAAATGGTGCTTTTATTTCTCTTGCTCATCCTAAATTTTTCTCTTCAAAAATATCAGAACTAGAAAGCTTAGTGAAAGAGTTAAAAATACTAGGTTTAGATGGAATTGAAATAGAATATCCAAATTTTAGTAAAATAGAAAAAGCTATGTATAAAGAATTAGCTGATAAATATAACCTAAAGGTAACTGGAGGGTCAGACTTTCATGGAATAAATAGAGAAGGAATAGATTTAGGTTGTGAAGGAATAACTTACTCAGAATTTTTAGATATAAAAAATTATAGAAATTAAAAAAGGAAGTAAGAATATTTAGGAGGGGAAAATGATAATAGTGACAGGAGCAGCAGGATTTATAGGAAGTACATTTATTTGGAAATTAAATACAATGGGAATAAAAGATATTATTGCTGTGGATAAAATGAGAAATGGAGAAAAATGGTTAAATTTAAGAAAGAGAGAGTATAGTGATTGGGTGGATAAAGATGAACTGTTTTCATGGTTAGCTTGTAGAGAAAATGCTGAAAAAATAACTGGAATAGTTCATGTAGGAGCTTGTTCTGCTACTACAGAAACAGATGGAGATTTTTTAATGAGCAATAATTATGACTATACTAAAAAATTATGGAATTTTTGCTCAGAAAATAATATTAATTTTGTATATGCCTCATCAGCAGCAACTTATGGACTTGGTGAACTAGGATATAATGATGAAATGACAGAGGAAGAATTTCAAAAATTAATGCCTCTAAATAAATATGGATATTCTAAAAAATATTTTGATGATTGGGCTTTTAAACAAGAAAAAAAACCTAAACAATGGCAAGGGATAAAATATTTCAATGTATATGGACCTCAAGAATATCATAAAGAAAGAATGGCTTCTATGGTATATCATACATATAATCAATTTCTTGAATCAGGTAAAGTAAAATTATTTAAATCACATAAAAAAGAATATAAAGATGGGGAACAGTTAAGAGATTTTGTTTATATTAAAGATGTTTTAGATGTAATGTATTATTTTTTAATGGAGAAAGTAGAATCAGGAGTTTATAATTTAGGAACAGGAAAAGCTAGAAGTTTTTATGATTTATCTCTAAATACAATGAGAGCAATAAAATCAGACGTAAAAGGTGAAGATGTAATAGAGTTTGTACCTATGCCAGAGGATTTAAGAGGGCGGTATCAATATTTCACTGAAGCGTCTATGAATAAACTGAAAAAATCAGGGTATAAAAAAGAATTTTACACATTGGAAGAGGGAATAAAAGATTATGTAGTAAATTATCTTTCAAAAGAAGACCCTTATTTATAAATAAAATAAAATAGCCAATAATAAAAGTCATGTTTTTTAAGATGAAAAAATTTACTGAAACAAATAATGTAGATAATAAAATTGTCTAGTTGACAGGGAGCAGATCATAAACTAAAAATAATAAATCATTGAAGGACTTTCTATTTTCAAACAATAGAATAAAAAAAGTGAGGAGCAAAAGAATGTACGCATTAATAGCAAAAATAATAATAATAGTAACCTATTTAATATTAGTGAGACAAGAATTTGTAAAAAAGGGAGAAGCCCATATTCGTTGGATAATAATGGGAATAGGAATGATATTAATGGCAAGTACAGGGTTATTACCAACGGATAAAGAAAGAGAGGAAAAAACATTAATTAAAAATCAAAAAAGAATAGAGAAACATTTAAAGAAACGTTATA
>JBOFOQ010000002.1:0-5741 GCA_051659505.1 Fusobacteriaceae bacterium | reverse complement strand
TCAAATTTTTCTAGAATTTCATCCCAATTTATTTCACTTTGTTCAATTAACATAGTTAGCCTCCATATTCAAGTTTTTATACTTTATATTTTAGCTAAAAAAATATTGGCATTCTAGTCGGATATTCTTTGACGCTTACCATCTCTTCTCGGTAATATCATACTTATTATAGAGATACTTTGTATAGAAAATAATTTTGATAAACTTGAAATAAATGCTAAGTCAAGCGCATTTTAACAAAAGCCCACATTATAAGTGGGCTTTTTTACGCTTAAGGAAATTATATTGCCTAAAAAACTGTGGATAAGTTACTACATTTAAGCAATGTCAACATACTTAGTGAAAGTAAAAAAGATTTTTACCAACGCGCAGAGCCGTTGGCGATATGAAGTGTTTCGCCGACAGGTCGCTCAAGCGAAGCGAATTTTTTATTATCTTACTTTTCATTTTATAATTTCATTTCGAACTCTAATTCATGTTTTATTGGAATGTTATTATCTCCAAATATAGGAATTGAGTTTTTTAGCTTTCTTGAAGCTTTAACAGCATCATAATAAACACAAACTATATCAAATCCTCTTTTCTGATAAAATGCAAATGCATTAACATTCTCATTTGTTATAATTAGCTTCACCTTACTACATTTTTTATCTATAGCAATATCAACTACCTTATTTACTAGAACAGTTCCATATCCTTGATTTTCTTTTATACTCTCTAAAGACATAATTTCACATTCATTATTTTCAATTATATAGGTTACTAATCCAATAATAGTATCATTATCATACATAACAAATCCATTCATTGTGGTCATATCAAATACTTTTCCTCTAAGAACCATATCTGTAGAAAGCCATTTAGAATAAATAAATTCATTTACATGTTTACGGTTTATTGATGAAATTTCTATAATTTTCATTACTTCCTCCTTTTGTATTAAAATAATAAATATCCTAAAAAATACTTTTCATTTCTAAAACAATCATTTATTTCTTTATACTTTTTAATATCTCTATTATGTATAGGTTGTCTTTTAGTTATTTTAAGTTTCTGTATTTTTGATAATTTTCTAGGACTAAAGGATTATCAATAAAAAAATCAACTAGATTTATAGTTTTATTCAAGGTATCTAGGTTTATTGTATGTTCAATTTTTTCAGTTTCTTCATGTAAGTTATTTTCAACTCCTATAATTTTCAAAAACTTTTCTATAGTATTATGACTTGCAAATAGAGTTTTACCTATTGTTTTACCTTTTAATATTAGATTTATTGTTCCATAATTATTATGTATTACTATATCCTTTGTCTGTAGTTTTTTTACCATTTTGCTAACAGATGGATTTTTTATATTTAAAGATTGAGCTAATTAGGAGATTTTAATCGGTTTATTTTCTGATTGTAGTCTATAAATCATTTCTATATAATCTTCTTCATTAGAGCTTAATTTATTATTCTTAATATACTCATTAAATGTATAGTATTCGTTATTTTTTAAAAATTACTCCCTCCATAAAATACTTATGTATATTTTTCTCTGTAACAAATATATGCAATCACACATATTATTTATTATATTAAGTTAGCTTAAGCTAACTTAATTTATCATCTAGAAAGAACTTTCCAATAATAATATTTACTCTTTGTCAATGACAATAAAAAAAGACTATTTATGCAGCTGCAAGATGCCCCTTATATTGAGTAGAGGGGCATTGCCCCAATAGTTTCCTCTTCTAGACATAGATTGTCCTATTCCTACTGATTTAACTTTCTTTTTGAACTTAGGCCTTGTGTAATAAGCCACTTGGTCCGAGTGTATAAGTGCATCTTTTTATAGTTAGGTTTTAATTTTTCACCTTCAAATTTTTAATTACTATTTTACCTTTTTTTGAAACTTATTTTTCTTTACCGATTCCATCCACCAAATTGAGTCTTTAAAACAATCTACAAAATTAAGTTTCTCAAAATCTAAATCTAAGCCTAGTATCATATTTTCATACGCTAATATATAATCATATTCATTAACAAAAGATACAATTTGATATATTATATCTTTATTAAAAGTTTGAAGCATATCTTGTTTAACCATTATAGATTCCGTTCCATTATTAATTGCATCCTTCTCAAAGTCCTCAAGCGTCCATAGCTTATTAGTTTTTGCATCTAGAACTATAAATGCTTCTTTATCAATAAAACATAAGGCTATATGCTCTCCACTCATATTTTTGTATACCTTTACTCCACCACAATTATGCCATTCACATCTTCTTTGATCTGGAATTACGATTAAGTCCCATTTATGGTCATAATATAAACTAACTTTCCACATACAAAACTCTCCATTTCTTATCAATTACTAAATTTTAGCAGAAATACATAAGTTAATTTGTAAAATTTTGTATCACGAAAGGCATTTATTTAAAATTTCAATTCATATAACCTTATTGTTATGCTTCTTGGGCATTTAACCAATTTTCTAGTAACAATTCTAAGTCTTTATTTAAAATCTCTCTAACTTGATACAACCTATCTATTTCATCATATTGATCTTTTAATTTACTCAATTTTATATCTATTTCTTTTATTTCTCTTTCTAAAATTTCTATATCCATCTCTAGTTTACTTAAACTAGATTTTGATTGTAATTTATCGTTGTTTACAGTATTTTTATTTATAGTTTTTTTCTTTGTGTTTAGATTAGTCTCATAGTTTTCTGTTTCTTCTTTTATATTTTTAATAATTTCTTCTTTTTTAAATTTATAGTAATCGTAATTGCCTAAATAATCATTAAATTTATAATCCTCTAGTTCAACCACTCTACTTGCAATTTTATTAATAAAATATCTATCATGAGATATGAAAAATATAGTTCCTTTAAAGTCTATAAGTGCTTTTTCTAAAGTTTCTATAGAAGATATATCTAGGTGATTAGTAGGTTCATCTAGTATTAATAAATTAACATCATTGTATAACATCTTACTAAGAACTAATCTAGTTTTTTCTCCACCAGACAAAGAACCTATTTTTTTAAATACATTTTCACTTGTAAACATAAATTTAGCTAGATATTTTCTGATTTCTGAATCTGGTATTAAATCTTCTCCTCTAAACCAATCTAATAAACTAATCTTATTGTCTTTAAATTCTATGTTTTGAGGTAAATAGCCTAATGTTTTATTTTCAGCAACTTTTAGCTCTCCTTTATCTAGGTATTGTTTACCTAAAATCACATCTACAAAAGTAGATTTTCCACATCCATTTTTACCAATAAGAGCAATTTTTTCTCCTTGTCTTAAAGTAAAAGATGTGTCTTTAAAAATAAAGTTATTATCAAAAGCTTTACTACTATTTTCTAATGTTATTAAATCTTTTGAACTTTTTGTACCTTCATTTATATTTAAATTAATGTTTTTTTCATTAATTTTAGGCTTATCTATTTTTTCTATTTTATCTAATCTTTTCTCCATACTTTGAGCTCTTTTTACAAATTTTTCATTTTGTCCATTTCTAGAATATATTTTTAATCTTTTTATAGACTCTTCAATTCTATTTATTTCTTTTTGTTGTTCAGTGTACTTATGTACTGATAATCTTAAGTTTTCTTTTTTAATTTCAATATAGTTTGAATAATTGCCATCATAAGATTTACTATTTAAATCTTCTATTTCTACAACCTTAGTAACTACTTTATCTAAAAAATATCTATCATGCGATACTATAATTGCAGTACCCTTATATTCTTTTAAGTAATTTTCTAGCCATTCTATAGATTTCATATCTAAATGGTTTGTAGGTTCATCTAGTAAGAGTACAGCTGGGTTTTCTATGAGTATTTTACCCAGCATAACTCTAGTTTTTTCACCTCCACTTAATAATTCAAATTTTTTATTGATCATTACGCTATTAATATCTAAACCTTCACATACCTTGCTCAATTTAGTATCTTTTTCATACC
This sequence comes from Fusobacteriaceae bacterium, assembly GCA_051659505.1. GTDB lineage: Bacteria > Fusobacteriota > Fusobacteriia > Fusobacteriales > Fusobacteriaceae > JAGNZR01. Next base: position 1,785 of record JBOFOQ010000002.1, on the reverse strand, counting down.
CACCTAAGATTTCGTATTTTTCTTGAAGAATTGAATACTTATTTAAATGATGTTGTAAATTTTCTCCACTTGCCATAATTTCTTCTAATTGTCTAAGTTCTTTTTCTATTTCTAACAACTCAATAAATGCACTATTTAATACGTCTTTTACTGTAGAATCGTAAAAAAAATGAATTTGCTTTAAGTACCCTACTTTTACATCTTTTCTTATTAGTAACTCTCCACCGTCGTAACCTTCTTCCCTAGATATCACATTGAAAATAGTACTTTTTCCACTACCATTTCTACCAACTATAGCTGTTATATCCCCCTTTGTTATTGCAAAACTTATATCTTTTAATACTAAATTTGCTCCATAATACTTTTTAATATTTTTTAACTCTAATTCTATCATTACAATACCTCCATTTTTGTACAAAAAAATCCGAACAAGAATTTCACTCGGATATTTGCAATAAACCTTTATGATAGACAAGGAAGTTATTATCTATTCAATAATAAATTTTAACATTAAAAAATCCGAGCAAGAAAACTTACCCGGATAAATTCTTTTAAAATTTATTTTGGTTAAAGTTTGTACTTGCTTTATCAACTCAAATATTCAATTTTAGACGCACTTATCCCGTAAAACACTATTTTTGCGCAAATATTGAAAGTAACTTTTCTAAGTTTTGACTTTTGATCAATAAAACAAAGTTTCATACTATAACCCTCCCTTTTAAAATAATTGTTATCTAGTTTATTTTATATGTTTTTTTCTAATATTTCAATATATTCTAATTTTTTATTATGTATAAATTAATTTATTTGATTAATTTATTTGTATAACTTAATTTTATTTATATGACTTTATAGTAATGTATTTTATAATTATGGTGCTTTAATAACTAATACTTTATTCTTATATATATTAGTAAAATTCTACTTCAACAATCTTACCTAAATTTATTAAAGTTGTTTTTAATTCATTTAATACATATAGTTTTATACTTAATTCATTAGGAAAATCAGGATTTTGATGAGCTGGGTTAATAGCTCTCCCAATTATTAATCTTATATGAGTGCACTCTTCATATAACATCCTAGCTAACTTAGATGCACCATCCTCTTGATATAAAAAATCAGACTCAGTTGAATTAAGTAGCATTTTTAATTTTTCATTTGTTTTTTTAATAGTTAGTACCCCTTCTGTAACAAGATCGATTCCTTTTATGTACCCTATTGGTGGTACTTCTTTATCAACAATCTCTAAATCTACACATACCTCATTGCCTAATTCTCTAGCGACAATATTTCCTGCAGTGCCTCCACAGACTATTTTTTTACCACGAGTTGACATTATACTTTTTACTAATTTTGAATCTACACTAGGATCTATTGCAGGTCCTGAAAACAACACAGCTTTTTTAGGTCTTATTGCTTTTATAGTAGCTACAGTAGTATCATCTCCTGGTTCTTGCATGTAAAGCTGGTCACAGGCACCTAATAATAAATTTGTAACTGTTTTAGCCGACATATCTATACTAGCATTTTTCTTTAAGTACTTATCTATATCATCCCATTGCCAACCTAAATTTAAAACTTTTCCTACTCCGGCATGAACAACTCCATCACTTACGAGAACTAGTGTGTCATTTTCTTCTAATTTATAGTAGTATAACTTTAAGAAAATAGTATTAAATTTCATAAAGTAGTTAATAAAAATAATATGGCATATGATATAAAATTTAAACAAAGAGTACTCGAATATAGAGGAGAAGGTCATACATTTAAAGATACTTGTAA
>JBOFOQ010000001.1:0-61908 GCA_051659505.1 Fusobacteriaceae bacterium | reverse complement strand
CTGAGTTTTGACATTGTTTTTTTTCAAAAACTTTTTTTCTTCTCTATTCTGTTGTTAATGTCCTTTTTGTGCTCACAACCTTTTGTCGTGCACAAGATAAATAATATCATAGATGTTATATTTCGTCAACACTTTTTTTTATTTATTTTGATTTTTTTAGTTCTCACCATTTTTTTCAATAATAATATATAATAATCCCTTTACATTAATCAATAAAAAAAATCTATATACACCAATTGTACACAGATCTCTTTTTTAATTATTTTAATTTTACAACACTTTATTTTTACTTATCTAAAGTTATATCCAATGTTGCGACTCCATTTAAATCCAGCGGTGCTAAGCATCCCACACCTTGATTTTTCAATTTATAGTATCCCGCCATACAAATCATAGCAGCATTGTCTGTACAATACTTCAAAGACGGAAAAGATACTTCTATACCAACCATTTTCCCTTTTGATTTTAGTTCTTCTCTCAGTAATGAGTTCGCAGCTACCCCTCCTGCAATTATAATACTTTCAACTTTTTTGTCCTTTGCTGCTTTTAATGACTTTTTCACTAAAATATCTACAACTTTTCCTTGAAAAGATGCAGCTAAATCTTCATTTTTAAAACTTTCATTTTTCATCTTACTTTTATTCACAAAATTTATAACTGAAGTCTTTATTCCAGAAAAACTAAAATCATATTCACTCACTTTAGGTTCTGTAATTTTTAAAAAACTTTTATCCCCACAGTAATACATCTTATCTATTACTGGACCACCAGGATATCCAATTCCTAATACTCTTGCAATTTTATCATAACTTTCACCTACAGCATCATCTAATGTTCCACCTAAATTTTGAAAATTATGTTTTTTATCCATGTGTATTATATTAGTATGCCCTCCTGAAACTACTAGAGCTATACAAGGTAATTTAACTTCATGCTCTATGAAATTTGCATATATGTGAGCTCTTATGTGATGAACAGGGATTATTGGGATATTATAGCCGTAAGATAACCCCTTCGCAAAGGAGATTCCTACTAGCAAAGCTCCTATTAAACCAGGTGCATATGTTACAGCAATATAATCAACTTCATTCATTGTTATTTTAGCTTCTTCTAAAGCCTCTTCTAATATTGCAGCAATATTTTTCACATGATGTCTCGAAGCTATTTCAGGCACAACACCGCCGTACTCTTTATGAATCTCAATTTGCGATGATATTTTATTGGATAAAATTTCCTTCCCATTTTTTAGTATAGCTATCGCTGTTTCATCGCAAGAGGTTTCTATACCTAAAATTATCATAGTATTCACCTTCCTAATATTTAATTTTTATTAAATATCAATCTTATTTTTTCCTCTACTACTACATTTAAATTTTTTAGTTCTTCTTTTGAAAGTTCTTTTGTTTTTATACTCTTCCCTATATGCACAGTTACCTTCTTGTTAAAATATACCATTTTTCCTCTGGAAGCTTGTATTTTTGAAGTTCCTTTTAACACAATAGGAACAATTATCCCTTCACTGGAAATTGCTAATTTAAAACTACCTTTTTTAAACTCTTCCTTTCCAAAGCTAGCCTTCCTTTTCCCTTGAGGGAAAATTACAAGAGGATGACCTTTCTTTATTATTTCAATAGCTTTATTTATTCCTTCTATCCCTTTTCTAGGATTTTTTCGTTCTAAAAAAACTGTCCCACTTGCCTTCATCCATTTTCCATAAAATATCCATGACTCCATCTCTTTTTTTGCAACAAATCCTATGTCCAAAGGGATAGCAATAGTCAAAACCGGAATATCAAAATTACTTGCATGATTGGATATAAAAACTACCCCTTTTCCACTGTCTAAAGCTCTAAAATCTTCTTCATCTTCATAAACTGTTATTATTTCTGTCCCTATTGCTTTTAGTACTAAATTTGCTAACATTTTTAATTTTTCTCTCGCATATTTTATACCATCGTACTCATTCATTTTCGATATTTTAGAAAAACAAAATATCGTTATAAAAGTAAAAGTTAAAAATCCTACAATTGTAACTAGAATTAAACCAAACATTTATTTCCTCCTTTCTATAGCATCTTTTATATCTTTATATTGAAATCCTTTTCTCATTAAAGACGCATATATTTTTTCAGGAGATTGTTTTATCATTTTTTCTACTTTTTTCTCTATCTCTTCTATTTCTATATGTACATTTTCTTCAAGTAGAGTATTTATTATAGAACTTTCTATATTTTTTCTTTTTAGCTCAAACTCTAACTTCCTTCGCCCACTTTTTTTATGAGAATTTATATATTGCTTAGACATATTATAGTCATCTAAATACTCTTGTTTTTCCATTTCTTCAATTATTTCTAAAACTATTTTTTTTTCCCTATATTTAATAAATAGTTTATCCTCTAAATCTTTTTTAAAATAATCTCTTTTGGCTAAAAGAAATATCACATAATTTTTCATTGCTTTTTTAACTATTTCAAGATATTCTTCTTTTGAAATAGATTTTTTTTCTTTTAAGGAGTACTCATTAATAGTTGAATTTGAAAGAGTAAACTCTACTTTGTTTTCAAATAAAATCTTATTTTTCCTTAAAATATAACTGTTACTCATTATTTTCTGCATCTTCTTCTAAGTCAGAATGATGAGCTACATCTACAGTATAAAGAACTTTATTAACTTCTTCTTCTATTTTTTCAAGAAGTTCTTTATCTGTTTCTAATCTTATTTTTACATTTTCTTTTCCTTGCCCTATTCTTATATCACCAAAACTAAACCAAGAACCTGATTTTGCCACTATATCATTATCTAAAGCAATATCTAAAACCTCTCCCACTCTTGAAATTCCTTTTCCGTACATTATTTGGAAAGAAGCCTCTTTAAATGGAGGTGCCACTTTATTTTTAGTAACTTTTACAGTAACCTCGTTACCGATCATGTCATCACCTTGTTTTACACTTCCTATTCTTTTCACTTCCATTCTAATAGATGAGTAAAACTTAAGAGCTTTTCCTCCTGTTGTCGTTGTTTGAGGTCCAAAACCAAAGCCACCGATTTTATCTCTAATTTGATTTATAAAAATCATTGTAGTATTAGATTTACTTAAATTTCCTGTAAGTTTTCTTAAAGCTTTTGACATTAATCTCGCTTGAAGTCCCATTTGTTGGTCAGACATTTCTCCGTCTATCTCTACTTTTGGGACAAGAGCCGCTACTGAATCTATAACAATTACGTCAATAGCCCCTGATCTAACAAGCACATCTGCTATGTCTAGCGCTTGCTCTCCATAGTCTGGTTGTGATATCAGTAGTTCATCTATATCAACTCCTAAAGCTTTAGCATATATAGGATCTAGCGCATGCTCTGCATCTATAAAAGCTGCAATTCCTCCTGTTTTTTGGGCTTCTGCTATAACGTGAAGAGCTAACGTTGTTTTTCCTGAACTTTCAGCACCATATATCTCAACTACTCTTCCTCTTGGAACTCCACCTATTCCCAGTGCTAAATCTAATTTTATACTTCCAGTGGGTATTGTTCCAATTTCCATATGTTGATTTTCTCCAAGTTTCATAATTGACCCTTCTCCAAAATCTTTTCTTATTTGTTTTAAAGCTAAATCTAAACTTTTATTTTTGTCGCTACTCTCTGTTACTGCTGTTGTACTTCCCTTTGCCTTTGCCATTAATTTTCCTCCTGTTTTGAGTTTAACTCAATAATTTCAAATAATTTCATTGCTGTAATTTTTTTCATACAATTAAAGTGTTTTTTAGGACATACTTTATCCCCATGTAAGCTACAAGGTGAGCATTTTTCATTTAAATATACCAAAGTATCATTTTTTTCTAACTCAAACATTTTAGGATTAGTTGGGCCAAAAATAACAAAAGTTTTACATTTAACCCCTCTTGCCATATGAAATGGCCCTGAATCATTAGTTATTAAAAATCTTGATTTAGAGAGTAAAGCGCCACTTTCTTTCAAATTAATTACTCCGCAAAGATTTATGCAAAGATCTCCGCTTAATTCATTTATTTTATTTGCAGTTTCAAAATCTTCTTCTCCACCTATTATAGCAATTTTTTTTCCATATTTGTCAAAAAGAATTTTAGCAAGCTTAGAAAATTCTTCAAAACACCATTTTTTTGTATTTTTAGAAGCTCCAGGAGCAAACACTACTAAGTTCTTCCATTCTTTTTTTATGTTTTTCAAATCTTTTTCACTAAATGAAAAATTTATATCTTCGGTTTTATATTCTAGCCCAAATTTTTTAAAAGCTTTAAAATAATTTTTAACTATTGTATCATCTACCCTATACTTCATAAGTCTCATTTTTACCAATAAAGTTTTCCACCAACTTCGTTTTTTATAATTAAAAGTTTTCGCCCCTATAAAAAATGAAATTAATTTCGAACGAATTTTACAATGTAAATCAAATACATAGTCATAATTACTCTCATTTTTTATTTTTTCAGCAAATATTTTCATATTTTTAAATCCATCGTTTTTCTTTTTATTAAAAACAATTATTCTATCTATATAAGGGCAGTTTTCTATTGCTTTTTTAAATTTATCCCTTACTAAAAAATCTATTTTAGCTTCTGGATATTTTTCTTTAAAAGCTTTTAAAACTGGAGTTGTCAAAATAATATCTCCAATAGAACTCAATCTTATTATAAGAATTCTCAATTTTTCATCTCCTTATCACTACTATTTTTTCCTTCTGATTTTTTTCATAAAAAAATTGAAATCATCTTTAATTTTATCATTTTTTTTCACAATAAAATAGAGAAAACTTTTTTTATCATATGTATCTAGCGTTCTATAACAACTTTTTTCTAAAAATATAAACTCTTGTAACTCCCTTACTCTTCCAAATATATTTTTAGCTAATTTGCAATCTATTATATAAACACTAGTCTTTGAAAGTATGAAATTAGAAAGTTGAGAATCTCCATGTAAATACCCTTTATAATGAATTTTTTTTAGCATGTTAGAAACAAGCTCTGCATCATTAGCAGTTACATTTTCCCCCTCTATATATGACATTAAGAAAAATGACTCTACTTTTCCAAAATAACTTAGCGTCTCAGCTGCTAAAATTGGCGTTGGGCCTAGTAATTCTAATTTTTCTAATTTTTTACAAATATTAAACTCTCTTTTTGATTCACTTCCTCTAAATATCGATAAAAATCTTTGCCATTTATTTGTATTTTTTTCAGAAGGCACCTTATATACTATTTTAGTGCCCAATATTTTTATAAGTAAAACTTTACTTCTATGATCATTTTTCAGAACTTTTAAAATTATAAAATCTCCAGTTCTTATTTTTTCATAGTAACTTATATGCTCTTCATTCTCATAATAGATATTAATCTTTTTTTTTTCTATACATATTTTTTTTTTCATACATACACGACCTTAATTATATTTGTATTTTTTTTCTTATTTTTTTTACTACATTATCAGGTGTAATTGATAACATACATTTAAAATGCCCTTTAGGACAGGTCTTTCCTCCGTGAATTGCACAAGGTCTGCAATCTAACTCACTATTTTCTAAAACTTCACTATTTTTGCTCCATGGAAAAAAGCCGAATTTCTTCACAGTAGGACCAAATAAAGCTATTATATGTGTATTTTCAAATGCTGATGCTAGATGTATAGGAGAAGAATCATTTGTTAAAACTACTGCTGATACCTTTAATGTCTCCGCTAAATCCAAAAGACTTGTTTCCCCTCTTAAATCTACACAGTTTTCACTTATATTAATATTTAAAAGTTTTTCCTCTTTCCCACCTATAATAATTTGAAGTACATTTTTTTCTTCACTTAGGTTTTTAATCACTTCATTAAAATATTCCAAAGGCCATTTTTTTGTAAACCACTTACTTCCTGGAGCTATAGCTATTATTTTTTTACCCTTATGCCCTTCTATAATTTTTTTTATCTTTAAAATCTCTTCCTCTTTTGGAAAAAGTTCTATTTTATATTCGCTATCTTCTTTCATATTATTTTTAGGAAGAAAAGATAATATTCTTTCCACTTCATGTATATTTTGTTTATATTCTACCCTCTCTGTAAAACACCAGGAAAAAGTAGCATTTTTATATCCTTTTCTAATTGGACTTCTTGTTAACCAGCTCAAAACTGAACTTCTTAAATATCTATGTAAAGTTATTACTATATCAAATTTTTCCAAATATATTTTCCTAGCAAACTTGAAAAAATTTATCACGCCTTTATCTATTCCTTTTTTATCATAAATAATCACTTTATCTATTTTTAAATTATTTTTCAGTATACTAGCTCCAACTGGAGTCGTTAAATAAGTTATCTCTGAGTCCTTATAAGTATCCTTTATTTTTCTTATAAGAGGAGTTGATAACACTATATCACCTATAAAAGCTGTATGAATTATTAATATTTTCATTATCACTCCTAAAATTATTTAAGTTTATCTAAAATTAAATTCACCAGAACTTCTTCAGTGTTTTCATTATAGGTATCAAAGTTTTTACTTTTGTAATTTTCTTTTGAGTTATCTTTATCTGGAACTAAATAACTTATATCTTTATTTAGTCCAAAAACTCCCCATCTAGTTGTGCTTTGAGTTTTTTTATTGGGATAGATAGAAACTATTTTTTTATTTAAAGCTCCTGCAATATGAGTCGGTCCTGTAGAACCACCAAAATACACGTCAGATTTTTTTATTAAAGCAGCAATATTTAAAAGTTCACCTGCGTTAATAAAAAGATGAACTTTTTTATTTCTTACTTTATCCCAAAGAGATAAAACTCTATCTTCTTCACTTATATGAACAATTAAAATTATTTCTAAATTATTTTTTTTTATTAATAATTTTTCTATTAAATCTATATACTGACTATCAGTTATATTTTTTGCTGAACCTCCCATAAAAGGATTTATAATTAAAACTTTAGAATTATTATTATTTTTACTCTCTTGAATTCCTTCACTTTCAAAAAATATTTCTGCTACTTTTATATTCTTTTCAGGAATAACTATTTCAGTATTTAATTCAAAATTATTATCAAAAAGATTTTTATCTATTTTTCTTACAAGGTCCAAATTATATTCTGCTTCATTTTTTTTAGATTTTGATCTTTTTTGAAATACACCTTTATTATAAGAAAAAAAAGAACTTAACTTAGAATAGGGTCCTATTCTGATTTTTGCCTTACTTTTTAAAGCTAATTTATTTATAAAAGAATCACTATATAAAGCAACAAACACATCGGCTTTATAATATTCTATTTTTTCTAACAATTCTTTTTGAGTATAGTCATCGATTTTTATAATTCTGTCAATGTAAGATAAATTTTCAACTATCTCATAATTGTAATTCTTAACTAAAACTATAAGTTCACAAGCTGGATACATTTTTTTTATCATAAAAAAACTTGGAATAGAAAGAACCAAATCACCTATTTTATCAGTTCTAGACACTATTATTTTTTTTATTTCCATTGCTACCTCTCTTTAAATTATAAAAAATATTTACTTCTATTATATATAGTATACCAAATTTATAGTTTTTTTTAAAGTAATCAAATTTAAATATAAAAAAAGGAGTTAGGGGGTAACTCCTTTTTTTATATTTTTTTTTGGGGGGGTATTAAAAAAATAAATTGAATATGGTGCCTAGAATAGGATTCGAACCTACGGCCGTCCGGGTATGAACCGAATGCTCTAGCCAACTGAGCTATCTAGGCATTACTCTATTATAGTAACCTTTTTTACATTTTTTGTCAACTTTTTTTTCTGTTTCTGAACTGTTTTTTATTTGTGTTCTATTTTAGATTTTTTTATCTTTTTTCAAATTGATCTTTTCCTACTCCACAAATTGGACAAACCCAATCCTCTGGTATATCTTCAAACTTTGTTCCTGGTAAAATCCCAGACTCTATATCTCCAACCTCAGCTTCATAAATATAATCACACGGTATGCATACCCATTTTTCCATTTAAAACTCCTCCTTCTATTATCATTAATATTTAAATTTATATCCAACATCCAACTATTACTCTTATTTATTTTTCCATAACCCATGAATATTACAATACTCTCTAGCTACAACAGAAGTCCCCTTTTTTACTTTAAAACATGCAGCTGGTTCCTCTCCAGGTTTCAGGTACTTTCTATATAATCTATCCCCATCTATAACTATTTCAATAAATTGTATATAATGTTCTTCTGTCATTGGATGTGCTGTTTCTTTCCCCACCTTTACAAAATACCCTTCTTCATGCTCTTCCACATATGGAACATGTTTTTCTGTTGAGGCATCTTGTGTTTTTTCCTCTAATTTAGTAAAGCCGTGTATTTCATTGCAAGCCTCTTCACTGACCAAAATTTCGATCACTGTATTAGTCTTTTCACATTTAAACATATCATATCTTTTCATTTCTCCTCCTGTTAATAATAAATAGCCTACGATATCTTATTCTATAAAAAAATAATAATTCCTTTTATTTTAATTATTGTATTTTGAACAATTTTTACATGTCCCTTTAAAATAAATGTGCTGCTCACTAATATTAAATTTTTCTAACCCTTTTATTCCTAGGGATATAGGATTTACTTCTACATCATGAATCACACCACAGTTTTCACATTTAAAATGTCCATGCATTTCCACAATAATATCGTATCTTGTTTCATTTTCCTCAATAACAATAACATTAACTAGTTTATTTTCAAGAAATAAATTCAATGTATTATATACTGTTGTTTTTGATAAGGTCGGTATTTTAGGTGCTAAAGCTTTATAAATTGTATCAACCGTAGGATGAATTTGATTTTTTAGTAAATATTCATATATTTTCATTCTCTGGTATGACGGCTTTATTCCTTTCTCTTTTAAATATCCTCCAACTTCCTCTATACACATACGCTACCACTCCTTTTACAAAATTATACTGATTACAGTCTAATATATAATACAATATTTAGATTTTTATGTCAATCATTTTGTATATCAAAACTAATTCAAATTTAAATTTAAATTAGTTTTTTTTTCATTAAAAATCTATCTATATTTGGACCATATTCATTTTTTTGGAGCTCTATAATTTCATATCCTTTATTCTTATATAGATTAACTCCTATTAAGTTTTTTGGATCTACAGTTAGTAAAATAGAACTATAACCCATACTTTTAATTTTACTTTCACTAAATTCTATCAATCCTTTTGCATAACCCATATTTCTATATTTTTCCCTTGTTAAAAATCCATATAAAAAAAGTTCTTTCTTTCCTAAAACTTGAATGAATTCAGCAACTGATACAATTTCATCATTATCTATAATAATAAAAAGTAAGCCATACCTAGTAAAAGTTTTAAGTAGCCAACTATCCGCACCGCCATTTTCTCCAAAGACTTCTTCCTCTATTAGTTTTAATTTTTCTAAAACTTCTATATCATTATACTTAACCTCTTTAAATATCATCTTGATTCACCTCAAATTCGTTCTTTTATTTTTCTTAACTAAACTTTCACAGTATACTATATTATACATCAATTTATCCTTTTTTTATTTTTATTAAAACTATTTTTGCATTTAAGAGTAAAATGATGTAAAATTTATAGAAATAATAAAATTAATAAAAAATAATAAAATAAATTAAAACATGGAGAATTAATGAGACATATTAAATTAACATATACATATGATGGTACTGATTTTTTAGGTTTTCAAAGACAACCTAACTCTAGGACAGTACAGGGAGAGCTAGAAAAACTTCTTTCGAAATATATGAAAGAGCCTATTAATTTAATTTCTTCTGGGAGAACAGATAGAGGTGTCCACGCTTTTATGCAAGTTTCTAACTTTTCAACAACTTCAACAATTCCAGTAGAAAAAATACATTTAATTCTTAACAGTTCTCTCCCTATTGATATTTCAATTACAACTGCTGAAGAAGTTGATATTTATTTTAATTCTAGATTTAGTGCTAAAGAGAGAACTTATAAATATTTTCTTACTCATGAGAAAAGTCCTTTTAAAAATAGATTTGCAACTTATACTTTTCTTAAACTTGATTTAGAATCTTTTCTTTTAATTCTACAACCTTTAGTAGGAAAACATGATTTTAGAAATTTTAGACTTGCAGACTCTAAACACGTAAATCAAGTTAGAGAAATCTATTCAATTACAGGAACTTATGAAAACAATAATATTTGTATAGAAATTAAAGGTAGTTCTTTTTTAAAATCTCAAATTAGAATTATGATAGGAACAGCTCTTGAAATTTACAAAGGAAATAAACCTAAAGATTATTTAGAAACACTTCTTTCTGATTTCACCAGTGAATATGCTAAAATTGTAGCTGAACCTAATGGATTGTTTTTATCTAATATAAGTTACTAAATACTTATCAGAAAATTAATGTGAATAAATTTGCCATAATTTATAAGGACGTGAAAAAATGCTCTCTTTCAAATTTATCGATATTCTTACTTGCATTTTAAAAAATAAAGGTAATACCACTTTAAAAAGTATAGCTAATGCGTCGCATATTTCACAAAAACACATAATGAGTGAGCTCAATAAGGTAAATGAATATCTTTTATTAAATAATTATAAAAAAATAGAAGTAAAAAAAGATGTTATAGCTTCTTTTGATCTAAATGAAATTCAAACAATTTTAGAAAATAACAATAGTTATTTTCCCACTTCTGAAGAAAGAGAACTCTACATAATATTAATACTTCTTTTAAATAGAGAAATTAATCAAAGAAAAATTTCCGAAGAGTTGAACATAGGTAAAACTACAGTTAAAAGCCACCTTAAAGAAATTAAATTTTTTTTAATAAGGTATAACTTAACTTTAGAAATTCAACATAAAAAAGGTCTTGAACTTATCGGAAAAGAAGAGAATATAAGAGAAAGCCTTTTGAAAATTTTAAATATAATTTCTAATAAAGACTCTATTTATCTTAAACGTAAAGCTGAAAATTTAATTTTAAATATGATTGACGAAGTAGGAATAAGAAAATTTATAAATTATTGTCAAAAACTTTTGAATATAGTAATTTCAGATGAGGCTTATGATATTATTTTTAAATATTTAAAAATAAGTCTTTACATGTCTAAAAAAGGTTATGCTATTGTAAATATAAAAAATGAATTCTTCTTATCTCAAACAAAAGAATATAAAGCTGTTAAAAAAAGTTCTCCTATCTTTGAAGAATGGTATGGTATTGAATTTTCTAAATTTGAATATTTAAAAATAACTGATTATTTTTTAGGAAGTAATACATATAATTTAAATTATTCTTATTATGACAACTGGGTAGAGATAGAAATTATAGTAAAAGAGATTATACTTCAATTTAACAAAGAAATAAAAGAAGATATATCTCAAGATAAACTGCTTCTGGAAGGACTTCTAAATCATATCAAACCAACTATATATAGAATAAAAAACAACATAGTTCTTGAAAATTCTATTTATAAAGAAGTTATAGAAAGTTATCCTTATCTCTTTAAAATAGCTGAAAAAATTGTAAAGAAACTTGAAAATTCTATGGATATCAAATTTACTGAAGATGAAATAGCTTTTTTAGTTATTCATTTTAAAGCAGCTATAGATAGAAATTTAATAAAAGATGAAAAAATTAAAATACTCCTAGTATGTAGCTCCGGATATGGAACTTCTAACCTTTTAGCACAACAGATAAAACAATACTATAACGTAACTATAGTCGATGTAATTCCTAAGCATCTTATTAAGTCAATTCTTATAAAAGAAAAAATAGACTTGATTTTAACTAGTGTAGATATTGAGAAAAATATTACCTCTAAACCTATTATAAAACTTAACTCTATTTTATCAGAAGGAGATAAAAGAAAAATTGAGAGTTATGGTATTTTAAAAAATAATAAAAAAATATCTATGAATAGTTTAGTTGAAGTAGTTAAAAGAAATCCCTGCATAATCGATGATAAAAAACTAATAAAAGAATTAAAAGAACTTTTTGACGAATTTTTGGTAGACGATATACTTTATAAAAAACACACAATTTTTGACTATCTAAATAATCAAAGAATTCTTGTAAATGAAACTGTTAAAGACTGGAGAGAAGCTATAGAAAAAATAGGTGCTTTATTAATAAAAGAAAACATTATAGAACAAGAATATATAATAAATTCTATAAAAACAATTGAAGAATTTGGAGGTTATATTATTCTTGCTCCTCAAGTTGCTTTTCCTCACGCTAGAACAACTGGTCAGGTAAAAGAAACTGGATTTTCAATTATAACTTTAAATAAACCAGTTACATTTCCTAGTGGTGAACTAGTTTCGGTATTTGTTCTTTTTTCATCAAAAGATAATAAAGAGCACCTAGAACCTTTCATGAAACTAGTTGATTTTTTCAGTAAAGAAGGAATCTTAGACAGAATAAAAAAAATAAAAAAAATTTCTGACCTAATGAATATATTAAAAAAAGAACTCTCTAGTTAGAGGTCTTTTTTTTTGAAAAAAAATAAAAAAACTAGACTCTTTAAACTACTGACTAATCATAATATAATTACAACATACTAAAAAATATCTAAAAGGTTGGTTATTGTATGAAATTAGTTTTAAAAAATAATATCTCTATCGTTAACAAGGTTAACAATTGGAAAGACGGAGTTAAGCAGGCTGGAAAGATTCTTGTATCTAAAAATAAGATTGAAGAAAGATATATTGATGCCACTATTAAAAACATTGAAAAATTTGGAAGTTACATCATATTAACTGATGGAGTGGCTATGCCACATGCTCGACCTGAAGATGGTTCTCTTGAAACAGGAGTTTCTCTTCTAGTAATAAAAGAAGGTGTTATTTTTTTTGAAGATCAAGAAAAGATAAATCTAATTTTCATGTTAGCCTCAAAAGATAATACTTCTCATATGAATATTTTAAGAAAATTATCTAATTTAATAGATGATGAAGAGATCATAAAAAAAATATCAAATTCATCTAGTGAAAATGAAATATTAAGTTTTTTATAAATTATGGAGGGGATTAAAATGATAAAAATATTAACAGTATGTGGTAATGGAATCGGTAGTAGCTTAATGTGCGCTATGAAGATCGAAGAAATTTGTGAAGAAGAAGGGATTAAAGCAAATATAAGTTCTTGCGATTTTAATTCAGTTACTGGAAAAGATGTAGATTTAATTGTAACTATTAAAGAGTTAGCAGATCAAATAACTACGATAAAAACAGCTCCGATAAGAAGTTATACAAATAAGAAAAAAATTAGAGAAGATATACTAGACATAGTTAAAAGCCTTATAAAATAAAATATATTAGGAGGAAAAAATGTTAATGAATTTATTAAAAGTAGTAGGAAATGATATTTTAACCAATCCAGCATTTTTATTAGGATTAATGTCTTTAATTGGACTTTTAGCTTTAAAAAAACCTATTAACAAATTAATCGTGGGAACATTAAAACCTATACTAGGGTTTATAATGCTTGGAGCTGGAGCAGATTTTATTGTTAAAAATTTAGATTATCTAGGAAAAATGATTGAAAAAGGTTTTAATATAACAGGGGTCGTCCCTAATAATGAGGCTATAGTCTCAATAGCTCAGAAAATTTTAGGAAAGGAAACTATGTTTATCTTAGTGGCCGGTCTTATAATAAATATTTTAATAGCTCGATTTACAAAATTTAAATATATTTTTTTAACAGGACATCATAGCTTTTTCCTTGCTTGTATGTTTTCAGCTGTTCTTGCTAAAATTGGATTTCAAGGCACTATGCTCGTGATTGTTGGTGGACTTTTTCTTGGAATGTGGTCTGCAATTTCTCCAGCTATAGGACAAAAATATACAGATTTAGTTACCGATGAGGACGGAATAGCCATGGGGCATTTTGGTTCTATTGGATATTATATTTCTGCGTATATAGGAGAAAAAATTGGAAATCCTGAGGACAGTACAGAAAATATAAAAATTCCTGAAAAATTAAACTTCTTAAGAGATACAACCATTTCAACAGCAATAACTATGCTCGTATTCTATATTATAGCAGCAGTTGCAGCTGGACCAGTTTTTGTTGAAGAACTTTCAGGTGGAAAGAATTACATTGTATTTTCAGTAACTTCGGCTCTTAGTTTTGCTGTTGGAGTCACTATTGTTTATAGTGGTGTTAGAATGATTTTGTCTGAGCTTATCCCAGCTTTTCAAGGTATATCACAAAAAGTTATAAAAAATTCTATTCCTGCTGTTGATTGTGCAGTATTTTTCACTTATGCTCCAAATGCTGTAATTATAGGATTTTTATCATCTTTTATCGGTGGAATATTAGGAATGTTTATTCTTGGAGCTGTTGGAGCTGTCCTTATTATCCCTGGACTTGTCCCTCATTTTTTCTGTGGAGCAACAGCTGGAATATATGGAAACGCTACCGGTGGAAAAAAAGGTGCTATTGTCGGTGCTTTCGTCAATGGATTATTTTTATCTTTCTTACCTGCACTTCTACTTCCAGTACTTGGTGGAATAGGATTTCAAAATACAACTTTTGGAGATATAGATTTTGGTGTTCTTGGAATTATTATTGGTAAAGTCGGTGAAAACTATAAAGTTCCAGGAATTTTCGCAATAATTCTAGCTTTAATTATTTTTATGATTTTAATCTCAATTTCTCAAAAAAATACAAAAGTAATCAATGCAAAGGAAGAGTACTAAAATGAAAAAAATATTATGTGTAGGGCATTCTGCCTGTGATATAACTTATCTTATGAAAGAGTATCCCATAGAAAATAAAAAATATAAAATCAATGAGACTAAAATAATGGGTGGAGGCCCTACAGGAAACGCTTCTTTTCTTCTTGGAAAATATAAAGAAAATGTATCCTATATAACTACCCTAGGAAAAGATGTCTATGCTCAACTTATTTTAAAGGAGTTAGAATCTGTAGGTATAGATTTAACAAATAGTATTGTTAGAGATGAATATCATACTCCTTGTAGTATGATTATAACTAATACTTCTAACGGAAGTCGAACTATCTTAAACAATAGAAATAAAAATGTAATTCCTGGAAATTATAAAATGAAATATATAAAAAAACCAGAATTTATTCTTTTAGATGGACATGAAATCGAATTAGCTAGGCTATCCTTAAACGAATTTAAAAACTCTATTTCAATTTTAGATGCAGGAAGTTATAAAGATGAAACTGTTGAACTTGCAAGTAAAGTTGATTACCTTATTTGTTCAGAAGATTTTGCTTGTGATTATACAAAAATTAAAAAATTAACTACTATTAACTATAAAGAGGCGTTTTTGCAACTAGAAAAATTAAATAAGAAAATTGTAATAATAACTCTTGGAGAAAAGGGATGCCTCTATAAAAAAAATGGTGAAATTTACATTCATCCTGCTTTTCCTACTAAAGCGATTGATACAACAGGAGCTGGAGATATTTTTCACGGAGCTTTTGTATATGCTTTAAGCAATAATTTTAATTTTGCTGAAAGTATAAAATTTTCTTCAGTATGTGCCTCACTATCTGTTGAAAAAATAGGGGGAAGAGAATCAATCCCTGAATTGAAAAACGTGTATAAAAGGATGGAAAAATGGCAATGTATAGATTTCAAGATTTAGGATTAGAAAACACAAAAGAAATGTTTAAAAAAGCAAATAAAGACGGCTATTCAGTACCAGCTTTTAATTTTGCTAACTTAGAACAGCTTAAAGCTATTCTTGAAGCATGCAGTAAAGCTAACTCCGATGTTATTTTACAAATTTCAGATTCTGCTAGAAAATATATTGGAAAAGAAACTTTACCTCTTCTCGTTAAAGGAGCAATTTTAGATATAAGAAAACAAAAAAGTAAAATTTCCGTAGCACTTAATTTAGATCACGGAAAAGATTTTATTCAAATTAAAGATTGTTTAGATTATGGTTTTTCATCAGTTATGATAGATGCTTCTCACGAAGAATTTTATATAAATATAGAGAAAACTAAAGAAATTGTTGAGCTTGCAAAACTTTATGGTGCAAGTGTCGAGGGCGAGTTAGGTGTTTTATCAGGTATAGAAGATGAGATCTCTTCTGAGCATGAAAAATTCACTAATCCATACGAAGTTATTGAATTTGTAAATAAAACAGGTGTTGACTCTCTTGCTATTGCAATAGGAACCGCTCACGGAGCACATAAATTTAAACCTGGTACTTTTCCTAAGTTAAGACTTGATATACTTGATGAAATCAAAAAAGAACTAGGAAATTTCCCAATAGTTTTACATGGTTCCTCATCAGTTCCATCTGAGTATATAGACAAATTCAAAAAATATGGCGGAGAAATAAAAGATGCCATTGGAATTCCTGACAGTGAACTTCAAAGAGCTTCTAAGTCAATAGTTACTAAAATAAACGTTGATACAGATGGAAGACTTATTTTTACAAGTACACTTTTGGAGTATATGAAAAACAATCCTAAAGAAATGGATTTAAAAAAATATTTAACTGCTCCTAAAAATGAAATGACTAATTATTATGTAGATAAGATAAAAAGAATTTTTAAAGTTAAATAAAGAAAAAGTAACTACTCAGCTACTGAAAATAATTAATAACTGGAAATTTTTAATTTTTTTTTAACATAATTTTATTTTAATGTAATTACAAGAAAAAAAGATAAATTTAAATTAAATTTATCTTTTTTTCTTTATTTTATTTAGCCTTTTTTTAAAAAAATATAATTATCTAAAATATTCCTCATTTTTGTAACTCTTCCACCATAAACAATGTGAATATTGTTTTTATCAGGAATAATTATACCATTTGGTTTAGATTTTTTTATTAACTCTTGCTCAATTAAAGAACTATCTTTAATTTCTATTCTAAGTCTAGAAATACAGTTGTCAATTTCAACTATATTTTTTACTCCTCCTAATCCTTGCACTAAGTTTTCTACAATATCATTATCGCTTTCGTCCTTGTTTTTTACCTCTTTTTCTTCATCTTCTATATCTTCAAAATCATTTTTATTTCTTCCGATTGTTAGTACATTAAACTTTTTTATTATAACACTATAAGTGAAATAATAAAGAAGAGAAAAAATTGGTCCTAGAACTAAAAATAAATACCACTTCGTTTTTATTCCTTGCAACGCTCCAAAAACAAACCAATCTATTAATCCACCTTGAATATTACCTATCGCTACTTCAAATATTGCTGGAACCATAAATGCTAACCCTGCTAATATAGAGTTAACAAACCATAATAATGGAGATATGAATATAAATGTAAAATCAATAGGCTCTGTTATACCTGTTAGTATAACAGCTGTTAATCCTGGTATAAAATATTTTAAAAATTTATCTCTTTTTTCTGGTAAAGAGCATTTATACATTGCAAATATTGCCGCTGGCATACCAAATACCATATGAAGAATTTTTCCTTGAGCTAAAAATAATGTAGCTTTAGGAGAAAATTCCAAATGATTTTCTAATTGAGCGAAATATATATTTAGTCCGCCGACTTGAGTTGTACCAGCCACATTCTCTATTCCCCCAAGAGCTGTAAATCTAAAAGCTTGGTTTAAAATATGATGAAGCCCTGTTGGATTTATTGCTTTTTCTATAAATCCATATAAAAATACTCCAAATACACCAAGTTTAGAAATAAATGTTCCTAAGAACATAATCCCGTTATTTATAACAGGCCATATATAAACCAGTACCATTCCAATTAGAGGCAGTAACAAAACTGTAATTATAGGTACAAACCTTTTTCCACTATAAAAGCTAAGAGAAGGGTGTAGTTCAATTTGTTTAAATCTATTGTGAATAAACACACCTAAAAGACCTGCTATTATTCCTCCAATCACATTCATATTGTAGACAAAAATTCCCAAAACTTCTGTGAATAATGAGCTGTTCAGCGTGGCCTCAATTTGATTATTTCCCTTTGTACTCATTAAGTACGCTATACTTGTCGTTTCTTTGTTATAACCTTGAACACTCAAAAGATAATTCATTCCAACTAACATCGCTATATACCCAATTACAGATGAATACACAGCCACTTCCTTGTCTCTTTTTACAACTCCTAATGGAATTGCCATAGCAAAAAGTAAAGGCAATTGTCCAAATGGAATTCCTGATAGCTTTCTTATAAAACCTAATATAACCTGCACTTTAGTTCCTTGAAGAAAAGGCAGAAACTTTACTATATTCGGATTTTGTAGTGCTGCTGATATTCCTAAAAATATTGCCATAAATGATAGTATGGATATTGGAAATAATAAAGTTTTTCCAAAGCTTTGAAGTTCTTTTTTTAATTTTTGCATATTAAACCTCCTTTTTACTATTTTCTTTTTATTAATATATTTAAAATCTCCTGACTTTTAATGCTATATTTCATTATTGAGTCTAATCTCTCTTCAAACATATTACTTAAGAAAATCCCTTCATTAAATTTCAGTTCTATTTTATGATTATTTGGGTTAAATAATCTTAAGAATAAATATCCAGTACTTTCACTTTCTTTTAAAGCACTTAAAACTGTTCCATTTAAATCTAGGTTTAAAAAAGATTTAATTTTTTTTCTAATATCAGGAATATTAATATTAAATCGATTAAATTCTTTCAGTTGATAACCCTCTACTGGAGATAAAAACTCACGGGCTTTTTGACTATTATTTTTTTCTGTTCTTAAAAATGTAAAAGCTAAATTAAAATTAAATCTTTCTTTAGGTAATTGGTTATCTGGAGTTTCTATCTCTATTCCAGAAGGTCTTCCAGGTCTGTTTATAAGTTCTCTTTTTCCTAAATGAGAGAATGTTCTAAATAGTGTTAGATAAATTTTCTTGTCTACCACTTCGTATTCTTTCAAACCATAAGAATATATAGTTGCCTCTGAGTCTTTCGATTTTAACGCTACATAAGAATTAAAAGTTTCAATAGAAACTGGTTTTTCTACCCACTTATCTTGTTCCCAAATACTTAATTCTTTTTCAAAATACACTGGTTTCTCAACAACACACAAATGAGAATCAGACTCCACTGTGTCTGTTAAAATATTTGTATTTAAAACTGCTCTAAATCTTGTATCTTCCAAGTGATTTTGATGTTCTAAATCTACTTTTATTAAATCTTTTTCTCCCATACATATTGTTATATCAAATTTAGCTTCTGCATCTAATATATTGAGATCTCTAGAATTTTGATTTTTAGGCAATTTATAAGTCAATTTATATTTTAATATTGATTCTGATACCGACTCTAAAACTCTACAATCTTCTATTATTGCTGTAGTCGAATCTATTATACAATCTTTATACGGCGGAGAGTAATCATAACTGTCACCACCGTCACCACTTGTTTCAATATAAAATACATTTTCTAAAATTTTATTTTCATCTTTAATTAATAAATTAACTTTATTATTTTTTATATAGATTTTATACAAATTATTTTCAATGGAATCTTTACTCGATTCTATTGTTTTTAGCGAATAACTTGTTCCATCTTCATAAGATAAATATTTAACAGATAATCCCTCAATTTCATCAACAATGAAACTAACTTTTGTTTTAAAAACTTTTATGTCTAAAAGTTTTGCTGCAACTTGTCTATCTATAAGACCAGCATCTAAAACTTCTTGATTTAAAATTAAGTATTCTATCTCTTTTTCACCGTCTTGAATTTTAAAGTCACTTGTTCTTGTTATAAATTCAATCTCAACTTTTTCTTTTGTTCTTTTATAAGGTAAATAGTTATAAAGAGTCACTACATTTTCCTCTTTATTTTTCGCTGATAACGATATAAGTCTCATATAGAGCTCTATTTGAGTGTCTAAAATCTCTTTAACTTGCGTTAATCTTTGCTTTATATCTCTATTTACTAAATCAGAATTGCATCCCCCAATACTGTCATGAGCATGAGCTCCAAATAATTCTTTTAGGCATTTTTCAAAAATTTCATGGGGATACTCTATATTTAATTCCTTTCCTAAAAGTGCAAGAGGTTCTAATACATTATATATTTTGTATTCAAGCTCTGTATTTAAAAGCTTTATGTCCATTCTTGTTGAAGTTATTGTTTTATGTATTCTCGCATGTTTACTATGATTTAGTTCTCCTTCTACAGTTTCAAGCATTAATTCTCTCAAACTATTTACGTAACTTTCAAAACTTGATACCTCTATTTTGTCTTCTTTATAAAAATCTCTAAGATTATTCATTATTGAGTGAATATTATTTTGAATAGGCATTTGGTCATGCCCATTCATTACCAGTCTAGACTTTCCTGCTGAATAATTATCTAAAACTTTCATTATTTTATCCATTCTAACTTTTAATTCTTCTTTGTTACTTTCAAGATATTTAGCACCTTGATATCCTGTAGCTAAATTGACACCGAATATTGTACTGCCATCAATACCTTTCCAAAGAAAATCAGATTTTTCGCCTTTTAATTCACTATATCCTCTCCAAAAAAAAGTACTTTCTATTCCAAATTTTGAATATATTTGTGGCATTTGAGCAGAATGACCAAAAGTATCAGGAACATAACCGACATTCATAACATCTCCGTACTCATTTGCTTTTTTTATTCCATAATAAAGATTTCTAATAATTGATTCTCCATGAACTAGTAATAAATCTGTCTGTGTATACCAAGGTCCAACTTTAAGAGCTCCTTTTTTCACTAATTTTTCAATTCGTTCTTTCCACTTTGGAGCAAACTCAATAAAATCATCAAGCATTACGCTTTGTCCATCTAAAACATAGATAATATCCTCATGTTGTTCTAAAAATTTTATAACTTCAAACATATGATTTCTTAAAAGCACTTGTGTTTCTGCTTTTGTAAAATACCACTCTCTATCCCAGTGGGTATGCATTAATATTTTTATATCTCTACTCAAATCATGTCTCCTTTTTGTTCTTTATTTCAACATTATTATAAACTCATAGAACAAAAAGACTCAATCCTTTTTAAGGGATAATTATCCCACTTGAATTTTATTTATCAATTCATTAATCATAATTATCATGTGTAATTGCTGCTCCCTAGAAATTGTATCCAGTTTATCTATAGATATATTATGAGTAAAAGCTAAATCAGAAATTTCATGAAGTGAACTCCCTAACTTTGTTATAGATATTACAATTTTTTTCTTATCTTTAAAATTCTTAGCAACATGCCTCACCCTTAAAGTTTCACCAGAACTTGATAATATAAATAAAATAAAATCATCAAACTGCTCTATCATTTTTTCTTCATTTACAACGATTGCTTGAAATCCTAAATAAAGTAGCTGTCGTTGAAAATATAAAGCTGTTATCTCTGAAGCTCCCAGTCCATATATTAAAATTTTTCTATTATTCTTTAAAATCTCCACTATATTTTTTACATTTTGAAAATTTATGTTTTCAAAATAAAAAAATGTATTGTTTATATTTAATTTTTTTGAATTTCTCATTTTATCTATATCTTGTTCAATAAAGTATTTTAGTTCACTAAATCCTTTAAATCCTAATTTTTTACAAACTCTATTTACACTAGCCTGAGACGTGTAAGCATCCTCACATAGCTTTATCACAGAATATTTAGGAATTTCACTAAAATTCTTCTCTATGAAATCTAAAATACTTTCTTCACTTTTAGTAAAATTAACTCTCAACTCTCTTGTTTGTAATATGTTAATAACTCTATATTCCATTTCAAAGCTCCTTTTATTTTTGAATATAAAAAAAAGTGGATTCACCACTTTTAACTTTATTTAATACATCACATCCAAAAGTTTGCAAAGATTGTAAAAATAAAGATTCCATAAATACCTATAACTATAAGAAATATTATCAAAGATGATATTAAATAGTTTTTTAGATTTTTATTCGTTTTGTCTGAAACCAGCCATTTAATACACATTATAATGTTTAATATTGGTACAAAAATTATTAAGTAAAATTTTAGCCAATCTTTTATCGTTAACACTTTTTCATTTTCTTTTATTTCTACTTCATCTTCTCTTAACTCCATTCAATTTTCTCCTTTTTTTGTATTTAAGCTACTACACATTTAATTATACATTAATTATATTTTTTTTCAAAAGCTTTTTTCTTCTCTATTTTTTTAGGGAAAATCTTTTTTCAAAACCTCTGAATACTCTAACAACAACTCATTTATAATATTTTCTCTATTTATTCCTGTACTATTTTTTTCTATAATTTCTAACAATCTTTTTAAACTAATCACCTTGTTTTTCTCTTTGCTAATTTCTATTAAAATTGCTTGTGTTATATAATAAATCTCATTTTCACCTAATTTTTCAGGTAAAAAGCTTTCTTGAACACTATATTGATTAACCAATTCATATATTTTTTCTTTTTCACCTGTTTTGCCAATACTAAAATTATTTTTAAGTCTATAAATAGCCGGAATTAAGTATATGGTTATTTTTTCTTTTAATCTAAAATAGTCTAAAATGTATTTTTTTTCTTTTAATATACTTATTAATCCCTCAACATACAATTCTACACTAATTTTTAATTCTTTTATATTTTTATTTGCTCCTCCACTTATAAAATACTCTGTTAAATGCCCTAATTCATATTTAAGATTTAAAGGAATATATTTTTTTAATTTCTTTATAATTATTTTATGATAAGTTGTTGTTATTAAATATTCATAATTTTCCTTTCTATTTATAATTTTACCCATATTTATTCGTTCTAAAGTTACGATTATAAAAATATATATTAGTTCTTTAAATTCTTCGTTAAAATATACTGAAAATTCTTTTTCTATGGAATCTATATCTATTTTTATCTCGTCTCTCTTTTTCACATTAAATTCTCTTAAAAGTAATTCTTTATCTAACCAAGCTGTTTTATGTGAGTTATCATTTATGAGTCTTATAATTTTAAGCATTTTTAAATGTCTCAATTTTTTCTCATTTCCAACCAAGGTATATTTATTTTTAAAAAATTCTAATTGCAAACTATATTCTTTTAAATTTAAATTTAATAAATCCATATCTTTTTTTAAAGTTGCTCTTGTTATTTTTAACATTTTTTCTATGAAAATTAAATTAACATCTTTTAAAAATAAAAATATCAAAAGAATATATTCGATTCTTTCGTTTTGGTCTAAAATATAATCATTTTTATAAATTTTTTTTAAAAAAATATCAACTTCTTCTATTTTTAAATTAATTGTGAAATTTTTCTCTATTCTTTTTATTTTTTTATTAATTATTTTTTTTAAATAAAAATTTAAATTATCAATTATATACCTGATATTTCTTTCGGAAGTCTCTATTTTTCTTGAAATTTCATTTATTGTTACTTCTTCTTTATTCAGTAAAAATAAAACATCTAATTCTTTTTTTCTCAAGCTCATATTATCACCTAAATTTATTATAACTTTATTGTTTAAAATTATCAATAGCTCTTTTAATTCCTGTAACTCCCACTTTTAACTTCTCTAAAGGACAACCTACATTTAATCTTAATTTATATTTATCACCATAATTTTCTCCAGACATAATAGCAATTTTTCCAACTTCAACAAGAGATTTTTTTAATTCTTCTGAGCTTATTTCAGTATCTTTAAAGTCTATCCACATTAGATAAGTTCCTTCTGGAATAGATACTTTTAATCCGTTATATCCCTCTAATTCATCTACAACATATTGACAATTAGCAGTTATGTATTCATTTAATTCATCTACCCATTGTCCACATTTATTATATGCTACAATTGTTGATATGAGTCCAAATATATTTGGTGATGAAAGCGAATCTTTTTCTTTTATATGAGTTATAAAATCATTTCTAATCTTCATATTTGGAATAATTGCATAAGAACCTCCAAGAGAAGGAGTATTAAATGTTTTCGAAGCTGAAGAAACTATTATACTATTTTTTTTATCTAATTTTAAAACTGGTGTTACCTCTTTTCTCGCTATATCCATATGAATATCATCAGACAAAAGAATAACATTATATTCACGACATAACTCTGTTAATTTTTTTAATTCCAAGTAACTCCAAATTTTTCCAGTTGGATTTTCTGGATTACAAAGTAAAAAAACTTTTATTCCTTTTTTAAATCCCTCTTCTATTTTAATGAAATCAGTTTGATATATCCTATTTGTATCCTCCAACAACTTAATTTCAACGACTTGATATTCTTTTAGTATTTTTGTGAAGCCATCGTATCTAGGCGTATGTGTCATAATTTTTTCATCTTTTTTCACTAACTTTTCTAAAATAGTGGAAATACTATATATTACTGTGGGGCTATAAACTATCCAATCTTTTTCTATTTCTGTATTATATCTTTTTTTATACCAATTTTTTATTGACTCTTTATAATCATCATGATTCCAACGTGAATATCCAAAAATTCCATGTTTTGCTCTTTCTATTATTGTATCAATTATAGGTTGTGGAGACATAAAATCCATATCTGATATTGAAAATGGAATTAAGTCCTTAGTTCCTTCCCCAAACCTATCTTCTATATAGTCCCACTGCGTACAATAAGTACCTTTTCTATTTATCATTTTATCAAACTTCATTACTTTTCCTCCTACATTATATGTCAAAGAGAGAGAGAATTATTCTCTCCCTCTGAAATTTATTTAAATTAATTTTTGTAATTGCTTTTTTAATACTTGGACCTTTGGACCTATAATTACCTGTACATTCGTATCGTTTAACTTCATAACATTTATTGCTCCTGCTATTTTTACAGCCTCTACATCTATAATGCTAGCATCTTTAACTACAAGTCTCAATCTTGTTATACAACTATCCAAATTCACTATATTATTCTTCCCCCCAAGTGCCTCTAACATTATTTTGGCTGTATACCCTGATATGTCTCCACTTTCCACTGCTTCTTTAGCCTGTACAGAGTTATCTCTTCCTGGAGTTGATATATTATATTTTATTATATACCATTTAAATACAAAATAATAAATTAGGAACCAAATTATTCCAACAGGAATAACATAATACCACTTTGTCCAAAAACCTTGAAACACTCCAAATATGAAAAAATCAATTATATTTCCATCAGTGTTTCCTATCATAACTTTTAATATTCCCATTACCATAAAACCTAACCCAGTCATAAAAGCATGGAATAAATATAGTACAGGAGCTATAAATAAAAATATAAATTCTATTGGTTCTGTTATTCCACCTATTGCTGATGCTACCACTGCAGAGATCAACAATCCTTTTATCTTATTTCTATTTTCTAAATACGCTGATTTATAAATAGCTAAAGCTGCTCCTCCAAGACCAAATATAAAAGTAGGCATTTTTCCTTGTGATAAAAATTTAGTTACATCTGGGGAAACGTATTCTGGACCACTGGCAAATTGATTATAGAATATGTTTAATGCCCCATGAATAGAGTCTCCAGCTTCTGTTACATAACTTCCTCCTGCTTCTGTAAACCTAATTGTTGCAACTAATATATGATGTAATCCAAATGGTAAGAGCAATCTCTCTCCTGCTCCAAAAAGAAATGGTCCAAATATTCCTGCACTTCTAATTACTTCTCCTACTTTATTTATTCCCATTGCAAAAAATGGCCAAATTATAGGAACTGCTAGCCCTACTATTGACATTATTAAAACAGTTGCTATTGGAACAAATCTTATTCCACCAAAGAATGAAAAAGCATCTGGCAGTTCTATATTTTGAAATTTTTCATGTATAAAAAATACTAATATACCGCAAATCAGAGCCCCTAACACACCAGTATCTATACTTTGAATCCCCATAATCATTTTAGTATCAGCAATTTTTAAGAGACCTTTTTCCGTTAAATAAAAATTTGTTCCTAATTGCATAGATATAAACCCTATTAACCCTGAAAAAGCAGCAATTTCTTTATTCTCTCTAGTCATTCCTAAGGGAATTGCAACTGCAAACATCAAGGGTAAAAATGAAAAAGCTACTAAACTTATTTTAGTCATAAAATTAAATAACATTTGTAAAAATGAATTCCCTAGAAATGGGATCATCTCTACTGTAGTTTTCCCTGTAAAGCCTGCACCTATTCCTAATAATATCCCCATTGCTGCTAATAATGCTACTGGTAACATAAATGTCTTTCCTAAACTTTGAAAAAATTCCCATGCACTTATTTTATTTTTATTCGCCATATTTTTCCCCCTTCTATTAATTTGTCTAATTGTATAATTAAAAACAATTTTGTTCAATTGTTAATCGTTTTCAATTTTTATGGAAACAAATTAGTAGTTAAAAAGTAAAAAACTTGTTCTCTCACTTAATATCCTCCTTATTGGAGATAATAAAATATTATCTCCATAATTATTTCTAATAATTAATAATTAATAATTAATAATTAATAATTAATAATTAATAATTAATAATTAATAATTATCACTATTAAGAAATTACACTCACTATCATTACTATATTTTCATAAAGTATTTTAAATAAGTTATTGACAAAATTATATATCAAGTGTATACTTATCTCATAAGTGTAATGGTTACATTTTTGTTTGAAGATGTATAATTTTATAATTGTTTTAAGGAGGAATTACGTATGAGAGCATTAACAAAGTTAAATATTCAGTATTCACACCGTTTTTTAGGATTTGATGGAGAAGCACAATACCTTCATGGGCATACAGGTAATTTAGTTATAGAAGTTAAGGGAGATGTAAACGAGGAAACAGGTTTTGTTTTTCCGTGTAACAGTATTAAATCTTTAGCTTGGGATGTATTAAAGAATTTTGATCATGCTTTAATACTACAAGAAAACGATCCACTTTTACCTACAATTTTAGATGTTTACGCAAAGCAAGGGATAAAAGATGGTGTTCCATCTAATAGAATGGTCGGTCCTGCATTTGAAAATGAATTAGCAAAAGCTTATCCTCAGTGCAGACTAGTTGTTGTTAAAAAAGTGGCAACTTGTGAAAATTTAATTGAAGTTTTCCACTCTTTATTAAAAGATAAACTAAATATTAAAAAAATTACTTTTTCTTCAGGGGATAACTGTGCTTCTGAAAAATATTCAACAAATAAAAAGTAATAAAAACAATGGCATGTTTCAAATATTTACTTAATACCTTTAACAAAAAAAGAAACCTACTTATATAGTAGGTTTCTTTTTTTGTTTACATATCTCTAGTAGCAACTATATTTATTCCTAAATTAAAAATATTTTCAACAACGATATCCCCCATTTTTACAGGAGAAATTAATTCTACATTATTTAAAAGCTCCATACATTGTGTAATTTTTTCTTTTGGAATAGCAGAACTAGTTTTTACTGGAATTCTTTCATAAAGAGCCCCTTTTATTTTAACTGTAGAGGTAACAACTCTTTTAGGAGCAAGCAACTCTTCTTTTCCATATTTTTCCCCTCGTGGACAAGTGTGTCCTGTCACTTTATAATTATTTTCTTCATCTACACTTAAATGACAACCAATTGGACAAACTATACAAATTAAATTTTTCATCCTATTTAACCTCCATAAGTTGAATTGTTATATCCCCATCTATTTTTTCTAAAATTTTAGAAGGGATCATTATTTTCTCCATTTCTCCTGGAGCTAAATGATTTCTCTTAAAACTTAACAGTTCATTTTCTCCACATTTTACAACTATTCTTTTATTTTTATACACATTAGATACTCTCATAAAAATATCTACATTTTTTGGTGTTTCTAAAACACCCAAACTTTGAGGAACAGTATAGTTTATACCCATTCCATTTATAACAGAGATAAATCTCTTTTCTTTAACACATTCTTTTTGTATAAATTCAGCGGCATTTTTTCCTGCTCTTTCCCCTTCAGCACTTACAAAATCCACTAAATCATGAACATGAACTACATTTCCACAGGCAAATATACCAGGAACTGATGTTTCCATTGCTTCATTAACAAGAGGACCATTGGTTCTTTTATCTAAATCTACCCCCACTTGTCTTGAAAGTTCATTTTCAGGTATAAGTCCAACTGATAATAGTAAAGTGTCACATTCATAAGTAATTTCTGTTCCTTTTATACATCTTCTATTTTCATCAACTTTAGCAATAGTTATACTTTCTAATCTTGTTTTCCCTTTAACATTAGTTACTGTGTGAGATAAAAATAAAGGAATATTAAAATCTTCTAAGCACTGAACTATATTTCTTGTAAGACCACCAGAAAACGGCATTAACTCTACAACAGCTTTGACTTCTGCCCCTTCTAATGTCATTCTTCTAGCCATAATAAGGCCTATATCTCCACTACCAAGAATAACAACTTTTTTGCCTACCATATATCCTTCCATATTAACAAATCTCTGAGCTGCACCTGCTGTTAAAATTCCTGAAGGTCTATCTCCTGGAATATTTATAGCACCCCTTGTTCTTTCTCTACATCCCATTGCTAAAATTACAGATTTGGCTTCTATTTCTAAATATCCATCAACAGGATTTATAACACTTATTATTTTATCTTTTGTTATATTTAACACCATTGTTTCTTTTTTTACTTCAATCGGCAATTTTTCTATCGATTCAATATATCTTTGTGCATACTCTGGTCCTGTTAATTCCTCTTTAAATACATGAAGTCCAAAACCGTTGTGAATACATTGCTGAAGAATTCCACCGAGTTCTTTATCTCTTTCTATTATTAAAATCTTTTGTGCTCCATTTTCATATGCAGATTTTGCCGCTGCAAGTCCTGCAGGACCACCACCTATTACTACAACATCATATTTCATTTTTTCACACTCCAAATTTATTTTTTAGTTTTTCCGACTAATATATATGACCCTTCTTTATCCATAAGAATATCCTCAAGTGATTTTTTTTGTTCTTTGGCTAGTATTTCCTGCACTCTTGCCCCGCAAAAACCACCTTGGCATCTTCCTGTTCCAGGTCTTACTCTTCTTTTTATTCCGTCTACAGTAGTTCCCCCTACTCCCCTTCTTATAACATCAAGTATTTCACCTTCTGTTATCATTTCACACCTACAAACTATTCTTCCATAAGAAGAATCTTTTTTTATCAATTCATTTTTTTCGTTAGAAGAAAGCTCCATAAAAATTTTATGTTCTTTTCTTTTTTTCAAATTTTCTTTTTCAATTAAATTTAATCCACTCTCTCTTAATAACTCTACAATTCTCACAGCTATAGCTGGAGCAGCTGTAAGACCTGGAGATTTAATTCCCGCCACATCATAAAAACCTTTAGCATCAATTGCCTCTTCTATTATAAAATCCCCTCTATCTGATTCAGCTCTCATTCCTGAAAATGTTCTAATACTGTCTTTAAACTCAATATTATCAATTGACTTAAGACTCTGTTCTCTCACTATATGAAGTCTATCTGCTGTTGTTGATAAATCATCTCTATCCTCAATATCTTCCGAATCTGGTCCTACTAAAAGATTTCCATGAACTGTCGGAGTTATTAGTACTCCTTTCCCCATTATTGTAGGACACTGAAATATTGTCCTATTTACTTTTTCACCTTGAGTTTTATCCATCACATAATACTGTCCTCTTCTAGGATGAATTTCAAAAGATTTTTTCCCCACCATATTATGAACTATATCACTATTAACCCCAGCACAATTCACTATTTTTTTTGTTAGGTACTCTCCCTTTTTACTTGTTACTTTATATCCTAAATCAATTTTTTCTATTTTTAAGACTTCCTCTCCTAACTTTAACTCTACATCATTTAAAACTGCTTCTTCTAACATTGCAATTGCAAGTTCCCAAGGTCCAACAATTCCAGCACTTTTTGCATATAATGCACCTACTACATTCTTCTTTACATTAGGCTCTATTTTAATTATTTCTGATTTATTTAATATTTCCATATCCGGAATTTGGTTTACTACGCCTCTTTCATAAAGTTCATGTATATGTTCCATATCTTCATCATTAAATGCTAGAACAAGCGAACCACATTTTTCAAAAGCTACATCTAATTCTTTGCATAATTCTTCATACATACGATTTCCTAATACATTGTACTTTGCCATAAGTGTTCCTGGTTTAGTATCATAACCAGCATGAATTATGGCACTATTAGCTTTTGTTGTGCCATTTGCCACATCATTTTCTTTTTCTAAAACTACAACATTTAAACTATACTTGGATAAATTTCTAGCTATACTTGCACCGCATATCCCTGCACCTATTATTAAAACATCATACATAGCTTTTCCTCCTAAAAAATTATAAAAAAATAGAAAGCAAATGAAAAATAAATAGTTGCTATAACCATTTATTTTTTCACAGCTCTCTTTTCTCTTACTGTTTATTTTATTATATTCATATCATAACATATTTTTTATTCCTCTTCAAACTTTATCTTAATTCTAAGATTATTTTACTTCATTTTATTTTTTTACTCATCATCTCTCGCCCAATCTCTTGCACGAGATACAGCTTTTTTCCATCCTTTGTACTTTTCTTTTCTCATATCGTCATTCATTGCAGGAAAAAATTCTTGATCTATTATCCACTTTTCTTTTATTTCTTCT
Organism: Fusobacteriaceae bacterium; assembly: GCA_051659505.1. GTDB lineage: Bacteria > Fusobacteriota > Fusobacteriia > Fusobacteriales > Fusobacteriaceae > JAGNZR01. Next base: position 31,384 of record JBOFOQ010000001.1, on the reverse strand, counting down.
TTAGTTTCCCAAAATCCCACTGCTAAGCCTGCTAGGTATGCAGCACCTAAAGCTGTTGTTTCTATTATTTTAGGTCTTCTAACTGTTGTTCCTATTATATCTGCTTGAAACTGCATTAAAAAATTATTTTCACAAGCCCCACCATCAACTCTTAATTCAGCAAGAGTTATTCCTGACTCTTCTTGCATAACCTCTAAAACATCTCTAACTTGATATGCAATAGACTCTAATGTAGCTCTTATTATATGGTTTCGATTACTTCCTCTAGTTAACCCCATTATAGTTCCTCTAGCATACATATCCCAATAAGGAGTTCCTAAACCTACAAAAGCTGGTACTACATAAACTCCACCACTATCTGGAACTTTAGTAGCAAAATATTCTGTATCTCTAGCATCATTAATTATTCTTAACTCGTCTCTTAGCCATTGAATACTAGCTCCTGCAACAAAAATACTTCCTTCCAACGCATACTCAACTTTTCCATCTAATCCAATGGCTATTGTTGTTAAAAGTCCATTTTTACTAGTTATCATTTTATCACCAGTATTCATCAACATAAAACACCCTGTTCCATATGTATTTTTAGCTTCACCTTTATTAAAGCAAGCTTGACCAAAAAGAGCTGCTTGTTGGTCTCCAGCTACACCTGAAATAGTAACTCTATGTCCACCTTGCCCACCAAAATTTGCATATCCAAAAATTCCACTACTATCCTTAACCTCTGGCAACATTGATTTTGGAATATTTAATTCTTTTAACATGCGTTCATCCCATTTTAAATCTTTAATATTATAAATCATTGTTCTTGAAGCATTAGTATAGTCTGTTGCATGAACTTTTCCATTTGTTAATTTCCACATAAGCCAAGTATCAACAGTTCCAAATAAAAGTTCTCCTTTTTCTGCCCTTTCTCTTGCTCCTTCAACATTGTCCAAAATCCATTTTATTTTTGTTCCTGAAAAATAAGCATCTATAACAAGTCCTGTATTCTCACGAACATAGTCTGTCAAACCCCTAGCTTTTAATTCATCACAAATTCCAGCAGTTCTTCTACATTGCCAAACTATTGCATTGTATACAGGTTTTCCTGTTTTTTTATCCCAAACTATTGTAGTTTCTCTTTGATTTGTTATTCCAAGTCCTATTATATCGTGAGTTGAAATTGCAGTTTTAGCTACAACTTCAGCCAAAACTCCACTTTGACTTGCCCAGATTTCCATAGGGTCATGCTCTACCCAACTTTCTTTTGGGTATATTTGTGCAAATTCTCTTTGTGCACTTCCTACTACATTTTGATTCTCGTCAAACAATATAGCTCTTGAACTGGTTGTTCCTTGATCTAATGCAATTATATATTTCATATTTTATACTCCTTTTAATTTTTTTTTATGTTTTTTTATATTTTAACCAAATAATACTTTAAAAAGTAACGCTCCTATTACTCCTCCAACTACAGGTCCTATTACTGGTATCCATGCATAACTCCAATCACTTCCACCCTTATTCTTCAAAGGAAGTAAAGCATGCATTATTCTAGGTCCTAGATCTCTTGCTGGATTAATTGCATAACCTGTTGGTCCTCCTAAGCTAAGCCCTATTCCCCAAACTAACAGCCCTGCTAACAATGGTCCAAGTATTCCTATATTACCACTAAATTTTCCCGCTTCCCCTATAAAGGTTGTAGCTGTATTATTTCCATGTCCTATTCCTAATAATCCAAAAACTAACATTCCTGTTCCTATTACCTCAGTTACAAAATTCCATTTATAGTTTCTTATCGCTGGAGAGGTTGAAAATGTAGCCAGTAGTAACTCTTTGTCTTCAGATAAATCATAATGTAATTTATAAGCTAAGACTACTAGTAATTGTCCTAGCATAGCTCCTCCTATTTGAGCTAATATATAGCCTGGGACCAGACTCCAACTTATACTTCCTATTGAAGCTAACCCCACTGTTAAAGCAGGATTTAAATGAGCACCACTTACCCAACCAGTAACATAGGCCCCTATCATTACCGCAAAGCCCCAAGCTGCAGATATTACCATCCAGCCTGCATTTTCTGATTTACTTTTAGGTAATAGACACCCTGCAACAACACCGTTTCCTAATAGTATAAGTAGAGTTGTCCCAACAAATTCTCCTGTGTAGACATTCATAAATTTTACCTCCTAGATTATTATATAAAAAACTACCAATAGTCTTGTATCTCTACAAGAAAATTGATAGCTTTCTCTGGTCTCTTTAGCTATATTTTATTTAATTAGAACTTAAATAATATATTGGTTCTCTATAAAATTATTATACTTTACAATTTTAAAATTGTCAACTTCATCTCTTATAAATGTGTTTTTTTTATATAAAACGTTTGTTTTTTCACTTGAAAAGTTGTTTTTAACTCCTAAAAATTTGTGTTTTATTTGTTATTTGTTAATTCTGTAGTAATTTTCTGCAACTTTTAAATCTGTTGTTGAAACTCCTAAAGCTCCATTTTTCAATCTAATTTCAATATCCTCTAAGTCCATTATTAATCCTCCTGCAATTAATGGAACATTTACCATGGATGAAATTTTTTTTATAATTTTTGGCATTCCTCCTGGTAAAATTTCAATAGCATCAGCATTTCCTTCTTTTAAAATTTTTTTTGTATTTTCAAAAGACAAAGAATCAATTAAAAAACATCTTTGAATTGTTGCAAATCCATTTTTTTTTGCATATTTTATCATAGAAGGCTTTGTACTTATTATTCCATCGGTATAACTATTATTTTTTAAAAAATCTATGCTTTTTTCTGCCCTAGAGTCTAACCCTTCAATCATATCTATATGAACAAAAGTTTTTTTCCCTGAAGACTTTATTTGTCTTGTTATCTCTTCAATATTTAATATATCTCCACAAAGTAAAAATATTATTTTAGATTCTAATTTTAGAACCCTAGGCAAATCTTTTTCATTTTTTAACGCTATAATTAATGAACTTTCCCCTAAAATTTTTTTCAATTCATTACTCATAAATCTATCCCCCACCTAAAATTTAATAATAAACATTTTCAAAATATAAATAAATAAATAATATATGTTTAATTTAGAACTTTATTTTTTAGTAAATAGCTAAATCACATTAAAACAATACTATATATATATCATATACTTTTATTTTAATATTATCAATCTATTTTATTTTTTTATTAATTGCAAATTATATAATTCTGATATATACTTTAATGTATACTTTAATGTATACTTTAATATATAACTTGAAAAAATTTAGAGGTGAACAACAATGCAGATAGTTTTAGGATTAGTAATTTTTATTACCGTTTTTTATCTAATAATTTCTGAAAAAGTTCCAGGAGCATGGGCAACTATGATTGGTGGTTTAGGAATGGCTTTAGTTGGTATTTTAAACGAAGAAAAAGCTTTAGAGGCAGTTGCCGAAAGATTAGAAATTTTATTTTTATTAATAGGAATGATGATAATTGTTCATCTTATTTCTGAAACTGGTATCTTTCAATGGTTTGCTATTAAAGCTGCACAACTGGTACGGGGAGAACCATTTTCTCTCATTGTTCTTTTAGCAATAGTGACTGCTGTGTGCTCGGCATTTTTAGATAATGTTACAACAATTTTACTTATGGCTCCAGTTTCCATACTTCTTGCCAACCAATTACAACTTAATCCATTCCCATTTATTATCACTGAGGTTATGGCTGCTAATATTGGAGGAGTTGCTACTATTATTGGAGACCCTACCCAACTTATTATAGGAAATGAATCTCATCTTACATTTAATGATTTTATTCTTAATACAGGTCCTATGTCAATTTTAGCTATGATTATTTTAATAGCAAATGTTTATTTTATCTATGGAAGGAAATTAAAAGTTTCTGTTGAGTTAAAAGCTAGAGTTATGGAGCTTGATGCTAGTAGAACTTTAAAAGATAAAAAACTATTAAAAGAAGCTGGATTAATTTTCTCTTTAGTTATTTTAGGTTTTATTTTAAATAATTTTATAGATAAAGGATTAGCCATTATCTCTTTAAGTGGAGCAGTAATTTTAGTAATTATAGCTAAAAAAGATACTGTTGAAACTTTTAAACATGTTGAATGGGATACTTTATTCTTTTTTATAGGTCTTTTTATGATGGTAAAAGGTATACAAGAAACTCATGTTATTGATTTTTTAGGAAAAAAAATGATAGAAGTTACAAAAGGACATTTTAATATAGCAGTTTTAGGAATTTCATGGATCTCAGCTCTCTTTACTTCTATCATTGGAAATGTAGCCAATGCCGCTACTGTTTCTAAAATTGTCGAGGTTATGATCCCTTCATTTAAAGGGCAAGGAGACCCTAATGCTTTTTGGTGGGCATTATCTTTTGGTTCTTGTTTAGGTGGAAATATTTCTATTCTAGCATCTGCTACAAATGTCGTTGCTGTTAGTGCTGCTACTAGAGCAGGGATAAGAATAAGCTTCATTGATTTTATTAAATTTGGTTCTTTAATCGCTGTTCAAACTTTAATTGTTTCAAATATCTATATTTGGATTAGATATTTAAACTAAAAGATTATTGCCTCTTTTTTGGTGGTTAAAAATATGCTCTGAGTTAGTATAAAAATTTTATATAAAAATGGATAAAATTTTCTTCTTCACTAAATAATTTTTTTGCCATAAAAATACCTCCAAATTAGTGTATTTTATTTTACACTAATTTGGAGGTATTACTGTAACTACTCAGGGGTAAAGTCGTAACTACTCAGCCATATTAAAAACTGTACTTCACCTTTATTCATCAAGTAAACACTAACTTTATTAAAATAAAGTTATGTTAAAAAAATCAAAAATCACAGTTATTGGTGATATAAACGATAAAATTATATTTACTACACTTAAATAAACCATATCTACCAATCCTTTTCAATGGCTGAGTAGTTACTTAAGTTTTATCATTCTTATATCTCTTTCAGCTAGATTATTATCAAAAAGAGTTACATCCTGATTAATAAAAAACTTTAAAACATCAAAATCTCTTTCTAGTCTTTTGAGTAAATTATATGATTTACTTCTTTGTACTCATCAAAAGGATATTTTAAATTTTCCTCTATCAATCCTATTTGAATTGTTAAAATATATTTATCTATATATTTTTGAATTTCTTCTTTCTCGAGAACACCACCATTTTCAACTAGTTTCTTCATAGCTAATAGTTGGTCTATTATTTGTTGTGGAAATTTGAATGTTTCAATTTCCTTGATAAATATTAATTCTCTAAGAAGATAAGCACAACATAAAGCATGATTGTAATTATTGTATCTGTCATAAGCACTCCAGCAGTCATGACTTACAATACCATTATACTTTGGTAATATATCTATCTCATCTAGAGCTTTCTTTTCTCTTTTTTTATGTGATTTATAAAATGTATATTTATCATTAGAAAAAGAGAAAAGCCATCTCAATGTACTTTCTATTCTCAGTCCACTTTCATCAACATGAAGTGTTTCTGAGTTTATTAGTTCATTCTTTATTACTTTTTCTATTTCTTCTAATTTTGAATAAGTTCGTCTTTAAGATGTAACCCTATATTCTGTTACCTTGATTTTAATTGGAGGTATATCAAAAATTTGACGTGTTTTAATTTCGTCAACATCTATATTTTATATATATGATTGACAATGTTCGCACGAGTCATGCGCTAGTTCTATTATACTATCTGGCTCTAAAACTTTGTTAAGAGTAGAACCTTTATGACCAATTTGTCCTCCTGAAGATTTATTACTTTTTTCTCTTAATGATTTAGTTTTTTTAAAGTCATCAGTTGATGGTGGTTTACTACTATTAGAGCTATTCATGTTCAATCTTACTTTTAACATTTCAATCATTAATATTTTAATTTGTTCCTTCAACATTTTATTGTATTCTAAAAGTTCTATTTTTGTCACTGGTTTCACCTCCATAAAAAGCATAATAGCAAACTTTTTACCACAAAAAAGAGACAATATTTTTTTATTTTAAAAAAAATATTGTCTCTTTTTGATGAAAATTATGATTTTTTTATTGATTTGTGTTTAACCCCTGAGTAGTTACGTATTACTTTAGTTTTATACATTCATATTTTTTAATTCAGATAAATAATTATCAATTTTAAATATATCTAAATATATTTTTTCTTTTTGCCCTTTTATAAATTCTTCATCTTTAATTTCTTTATACAATTTATAAAATTGAGTCTTTCCTAAATAAAATAAATCTGGTTTTATATTTTTTTTATTTATTGTTCCATCTTTTCCTGCACATCTTTTTAGCATTGATAAAATACAACCTTTAGATGGGTAGATATGATAGTCTAATTCTTCTACATTTTTTTTCATTAATTGAGTTAGCATTGTTTTATATATCTCTTTATCTCTATTTTTTTTTAATGTGATTTCTTCCAATACAGATTTTTCCAGTGCTATAACTTTTATTCTTATGTCTAAATTTTCTTTTTTTTCCAAGCTGTTAAAGCTATCAAATATAATTTCGCCTTCTTCTACAAACATATTATTGCTTATTATCTTTCCGCTATTTGTAACACTTCTTATCACTACTTTTCCTTTTTTTTAAATAAATTTTTTTTCTTTTGATAAAAAAAATTCTTCATAAGAATCTAGTTCTATTGTACTTACCATATTTGTTTCCTCCTTAAGAGTTTAGGACACTGACGTCTAGAAATTCTAATGTTATTACAAGAAGCTCTACCTTGATTTAAGTATAGAGCTCCTTGCTTTTTGGTTTTTTTTCTTCTTTTTAAATCTTCACTTATATTATATATTTTTGTTTTATTCGTATTTTTTTATTAACTATCACTTTATTATCTCTTTGTTGTGTTAAATTTCTTTCTGTGAATACTAGATAATAGCTATTTTCCCCTTTTTTTCCCTCTCCTTTTATTTTTACTGTTATTTCTTTGTCGGCGTCTGGTTTTATTACAAATTTTGACGGACTTACTTTTATATTTGGATACTTTCCCTCTATAGAAATTTCATACTGCTTTATATCTTTACTATTATTATGTATTGTATATTCTTTTGATTTTGTTTTGCCTTTTTCTATCACTTCATCAAAATCTACTCTATCCATTTGAAATGAATAACTCACAACACTTACTATTAAAGTCAATATATAGAATATGTATTTTCTCATATTTTCGTTTTAAGAAGAACCAAACAGCTATCTTATTTTTTCTTTCAGATACTTTCGGTTCTTCTCTCCACGATTTGTCACCTCCTGATTTTTTATTCTATTGTTACTATTAGACTTAATTCTCCTGTATAGTCACCTAGTTCTTGAGTTGGAGATGGGTCTAATTCCATCTTTATTCCTACTGGTATTTCTGTTCCTTGAGAATAAGCACTTACTTCTGCTGTATAAGGCAATACTGCGCCTGATGTTTTATGCTTTATCTCTTTCTTCCTAGCTGGATCTGAATCTATTTCTACCGTTACTATTTTGGTGGTTGATTTAATCTTTATTTGACCATCTATTTTAGTTTTTCTTCCTTGAATTATTTCTCCAAAGTTTAACTCGTCGCTTCCCACTATTGTTACTTGTTGAGTATTATTTATCTCTAGTTTAAATTCTCCTAATTTTACTTTTTTATGATAATACTCTATTAGTAACTCATCAGTAATAGATTTTACTGATTTTTTTATAATTTCTAAATCTCCAGTTGTATTATTGAACTGTATTTTATAGTCATCTGTTTCATAGAATGCTTGACTTATTTCTGTTAATGCCCCACTATTGCTAGAAACCTTTAGTCCTGTTACTATATTATCTTTTCTATAACCTTGTGTTTGAGGTAAGTTTCCTGATGTTAAATTTAGTACCGCATCTCCTGAAGTGATAGAACCTACGCCTGATACTCTTGGGAATGTAAGTAGTTTTCCTCTTCTCACTCTTGTTATATCTATCTCTGCTTCCCCTTTATAACCTGCTTCGACTCCTCCAAATGAAGTATCATAAACTTCTTTTGTGTTTCCATAATATAGAACATTGTTACTTCCTAATAGTGTAAATCTATTATTCAACATATCTGGATCACTTCCATTATGTCTTGATACAATTACTTCCTTATTCAAATTGCTTAAATTTTTATTAAAGGGCATTCCTGCTTCATCTGTATTGCTTCCTAGTGTAACTGAAAATGTTTTATAAATTCCTTTTCCTGTTTTATTTGGTCTACCTTCGATTTTCACAACATCCGTTATCGTAACTGAACTTAAATTATCAAAAGGATCAGTAGTTGTATCTATTAGTTCTGAATAATTTTCAATTTGGGTTACAGCTTCTCCAGCCATTATATCTCCTAAACCTGTTATCCAGCTCCAACCGTTTGTTGCTCCTCTTAATTGTAATAATCTTTGATCCACTTTAAATGTCATTTCTCCTACATTTATTTTTGAGGTGTTCTTTAGAAATAAATTAAACTCTGATATTAATTCTGCGTTTGCACCTAATGAACCGTTTTCACTTATTGGAGCATAGTAAAGTTTTATAGGTAAACCTCCATTATAACCTGCATCTTCTTTTAACTTTGTTATTTTTAAATTTCCTGTATCTTTATCAAATTTGATGTTCCAGTTTGAATTTACAGCTTCTGTACCTTGACTAATAAGTATATTTCCAAATGAATTGTACCATATCTGATTTGCTATATTTTTATTTCCATTTATTCCACTTAATTGTGGTAGTTGTCCTGAGATTAACTTAAGTTTTGCCTCACGATCTGTTGTCTCTCCTATACCGATAGTTGATTGGAACTCATATTCCGTTCCAACTACCATATCTGTTAGATCTATCTCTGCACTTCCTATCGATATAGGTTTTTCTTCTAAGTTTTGAGTTATTTTTAAGCTATATAGCTTTCCGTCCTCTCCCTCATAGGTTAATTTGTCTGTAATTGTGTTTCCCTGAGTTATATCCTCTCTTAAAAATACTCCATTTTCCAAGAACTCTGCTACATTTTTAATAGCAGTGCTCGTGGCATTATATAGTCCATATGCTATTACTAATCCATCATCACCTGAACCACCTTTTTTTCCATATACAGTTCTTCCTCCTCCATCTCTAAGACGAGTTCTACCTGGAAGAGTACCCCATCCTTCTAGTTTTACTGGAGATGGAAAATTAACTAGAGCGGTTCCTATCTTTATAAATTCTGGAAATTTTCTCTCGGACTTAGTTATTCCAAAATTCCATTCAGTATGATTGTAACTAATCCCACCTAGTCCATTAAACCATCCATAGTTATTGTTTCCTAATCTGCTATCTATTGTTATATCTATCGTACCTATATCTGTAACAGGATCTGCTGCAATTGTTACTGTTAACTTTCCTAATGGTATCTCCCCATAATATGCAGTTAATTCATATGTCTTTGCTACTGGTGAAGATTTGTTTTTCTTAATATAAAAGTTTCCTTGACTTCCTTCAAATCCAAATGTGTATTCAGGGAATGTAACCTCTCCTACACCATTTGTTATAGTTGCAAACTTATCTTCGGCTCCATTGTTTACTACTAGTTTTGTTGCAATAGAGTTAGTATTAAATACACTAGCTATGTCAAATAGATTAGTACTTCCTAACTCTAGTTTTGCACCTACACCACTTGTTGCTATAATAGAGCCTGTTCCACCTTTTTGACTCCAAGTTGCCTTTGAACTATTTGGATAACTTGACATATCTAGCGTTGCTATACCTTCATAATACTTATCAGGACGATACCTTTCTTTTATATTTCCACTATAGAATTTACCATCAGATCCAGTTAGTCCAAATCTATTATCTGGTAAGGGACTAGCTCCGTTAAATACTGAAACAGTTGCATCAGTCGAAAAGTTGTTTATAGGGACTCCAACCTTTATAGCAGCTTCATTCTCATATACATTGGGGGATGTATAAAATGACCGATATTCTCCAGTCACGTTAGGACCGGCTGGTCTTCCCTGTATTGACAGCACATTCTGTACGGACACAGAAGAAGGTAAGTTATTTAAAGTAGGAGTTATCCTCATCATTTTTTTATAATCACCGGATAGTGGATTAAGCAGACTCGTTCCTACTCGCCCAACTCCATCTATCCATCTAACCCCGGACCTTTGTATTCTAGGGTCTAATTCAAATTCTATTTCTCCTATATCTACAGGAGTTGAATTTTTTACGGATACATTTAGTTTTCCTAACACAACATCGTTATAGTACGCTACTACTTCGTATGCATTTGTAGCTGTTGAGTCATCATTTTTAGTTACATATACATCTCCACTAGAAGTGTTAATCGATATACCAATTGTGTTCTCAGGAAATCTAACCTCCATTTTTCCATTTATTATAGCTGTTGATTCTCGAGATACTCCATTTTGCTTTACAACTAGCTTAGTTGCAATACTATTTGCCCCAGAAATACCTCTTGTATCCATTAATTTTGTTGTTCCTAATGGTAATACTAAAGGCTTACCTGCTGTATGAGGCACATTTCCTGTTCCACCTGGTGCCCACTGTGAATAATCATCAAGTGTAGTCCCCCATGCACTCAAATCTAGTGTTGCTGTTGCTACACCTACATAATACTTATTAGGACCATACGTTTCTTTTATGTTTCCACTATAGAATTTATTATCCGTTCCATCTAACAGAAATTTATTATCTAGTAAGGGACTAGATCCGTTAAATACTGAAACAGTTGCATCAGTCGAAAAGTTGCTTATAGGGACTCCAGCCTTTATAGCAGCTTCATTCTCATATACATTGGGTTGTGTATAAAATGACCGATATTCTCCATTCACCTTAGGACCGTCTGGTCTTCCCTCTATTGACAGCACACTCCTTACGGACACAGAAGAAGAAGGTAAGTTCTTTAAATTAGGAGTTATCTCCATCATTTTTTTATAATTACCGGATAGTGAACTTTGTAGATTGTGTCCTACTTTCCCAGTTGCATCTATCCAGCTAAACATGGAGCTAAGTCTAGGGTCTATTTGGAAAGTTAATTCTCCTATATCAACAACTCTAGCTGCAATGTCTACTAAGTTAAGATTTATTGTATCCTCAGATATTAGATAACTAGGATAACCTGGAATTTTTGATTTTCTCTCTATCACAATTGTATACCTACCGTTTTTCGGTATAATCAAATCTGTACCTGAAATTGTTATTCCTGAATTTCCCGCATTTTTCATTAAATACTCAACATGATCTCTTTGATATCCAAGTACACCACCAAATTTTGCATGTCCCAATGACATTCTACCTGCATTAGTAATGCCTCCGACGTCTCCGAGGTTAAGTGATATATTAGCCGTTCTAGGGTCACGGGGTACGACATAATATATCTTATTTACTGGATTATGGTTAAATTCCTCTAGATCTCCCGAACTAATACCACCTGTATAACTTCTAATATTAAAGAGAAAACTGGGATTAGTATAAACTCCACCATCAGTGTCAATACTACTCATGCTAAAATTAAAATTGGTACCAAGGTAAGAATCATAAGTTGAGCTTTTATTAATACCTCTAGTACTAAATTGACTTGTATTTGGAAGTATATACCGTGTTACATCTTCTTGGACTGCTGAAGGGTTATCACCATCATAAATGTAGGATGCAGGAAAAGGATCTCTCGGATTAAACTTATACCAATATGTCAAGTTTGCTACTACGTCTAAATATGATGTAGCTGGACTAAAAAATCCGCTTTTTTGCAAAACTAAATTCTGAGTTGTAACTTGATTTATTTTATAGACATTGAGAGTACTTTCTCGAGAGCCTATATCCCATATAGGTATCCTCTTAATATAGCTAGTATTACTAGGATTAGCAGGACCATTTAATCTTTGATTTATTACAATAGTACCAGATGATTTATCATAAAACAGACCAGGACCAAGTTCCACCGGGTCTAATCCTAGCCTTGAATCTCCACCAGTCGCTTTAGTCTTAGCTTTAAATACCTTATTAATAGCACCACTAGATTTCTCTACTAGAGCTACATAGTATTCTTCTTCTCCCTCTTGTTTTTCCACTGTAACTATTCTTTCTTCTCTTTTTTCATCTTTAGTTACTGGAAATCTTTTTGACGGTGCCATTCTATTCTTTTTTGGCCCTTGATAAGTATTTGGTAACTCTGACAAGGATTTAACCACTATTGCTTCCTCATCTTTTATCATTTTTGTCTTTTCTTCTGGTAAAACAAAAACCATTTTTCCATTTATTTCATAACCTGTTATCTCTTCTATATTCTTTTTATTTACTGATATATTTAATTTTGCATTTTCTTTTATTTTTTTACTTTCAACTGTTGTTGCTTCTACTTCTGGATTTTCTGTTATTCGCTCATGGGGTATCTCTACACTTCCGCCTAATACGACTGCTACTAGAAGCATAAAGAGAATTAAAATATTCTTTTTTAATCTTTTCATTTCGCCTCATTCTCCTTAAATTTTATATAGTATAAATTATTAGCTTCATATATTAAATCTATATTCTCTATGTTATTTAATTTTTGAAACTCTCTTATTGTTATTTTTAACTTTTCTGATAGCTCACTTAATGTATCATTTTTTATTATTTTATATTTCTTTATATCACCTTGCGAGGTTATCACTATTTCTATTTTATCTGTGTTCTCTCTTTTTATTTTAAATTTTAATTTTTTATAGTTATCTTCTGAAAAACCTAAACTACTTATAACAAAAAAAGCTATTAAATATTTATACATTTTAGATTCTCCTTTATTTTTTCTTTTCGTTTTCTAATGGTAATGGTGTTGGTCTTGTTTCTGGTCTCGGAGCTGGTGTTGGTCTTGTATGGGGTTGCAGTGAAGGTTTTGTTTCTGGAACTATTTCTTCCTCTGCTCCTCCTCCAATTATTTTGCTGTATTGAGATACTATTACTGGCAAATAACCTACGTATTCTCCCTCTATAAATTTAGCTTCTAATTTTCCATCATTTATTACCTTTCTATCTATCATTGCATAAACATTTACTAATCTTCTTTCATTTTCTACTATTATATTTTTATCTGAATCTTCCATCATGTATTTCTCTATTTTTAACCATCTTTTCTTATTTGTCATTAATCCACTTTCTGGAAATTTAAATGTTAATTTTTTTCCTAAATCTTCTTCTATATTATCTGTTGATACTTCTATTGTTGCTTTACCTACTATTTCATCTGACATTGTTGTCATATTTATATTTTCAAATCTCATAGGCTCATGTATCTTTATTTTTATTTCTGAATAACTTATTAGTCCTGTTATCAAGAAAATAAACGCTGATATTAATTTCATATTCCCTCCTTTTATATTCCGTTTATTTTATAGTCCTGCTTCTATCGTTACGTAAACTGTTTTTTTATAGCTTCCTTCTTTTGTTATTTTATCTCCGTGTACTTGAACATAGTTATCTGTTATATATCTTGTATTTATGAACTCTGGTGAATAAATAAACACATCATTTCTTCCATCTTTATCTATATCTAGTTCTGTTTCACTATATTTTAACTTATAGTAATCTGCTCTTTCTGGCTCTCTATTTAGCTCTACTGTAAATGGTACATTCACTACTTGTTCTCCAAATACATCAGCACTTACATCTATATCTGATACTATTTCTAGTGGTACAAATATATTTACTTTTGCCTCTACCATTACTGTATAGTTTTTCTCTAAATGTCTTTTATTTCCTATTTCATCTGTATCTTCTTGTTCTGTTGGTAATCCTGGTATTAATGGGATTAACGGACTTTCTGGTTTTGGATAAGGTTTTGTCTCTGGACGCTTTACTTCTTCTGCATTACTTAATGCTATATTAAATGCGTACAAGCAACTGAATATAATTAGTTTTAGTTTTTTTCTACTCATTTATCTCTCCTTTATTACTTTATTTTTTTTGCGTATACTTTTTTATCTTTTTTATACACAAACAAATCTGGATTTACGCTTAATATTTCATCTACTTCTTCGGACGAATCTTTCTCTTTATTATAGAGAATTTGTTTATTATCTTTTCTTAATACTAAATATTTTTTGTTTAATTCTGTTATATTTTCATAATCCTCTTTTAGAAATACTTTTCCATTATTGTTGATTATCTCGAATTTATCTTCTACTTCTATTCCACCTTCAAAAACATAGTTTCCTAATGGGATAAGATAATCATATTTAAACTCTGTTTGTTTTTTTCCTTGATTATCTATTAGTCCATATTTGTTTTCCTGTTTCCCTATTATTAAATCTCTGTAATTCATAGAGAGTTCATCATACAAATTTTCTATTATTTTTTCTCCAGTTAATTTTATTATACCGAATTTTCCATCTTTCTCATAAAATCCAATATCTTCTTTTACAATTCCTATCCAAGTTGCATCGATTTTCTCTTTTTTCTTTTTTTCTCTATTAATAGAGTAATAAACTCCTTCTTCCTTTACTATAAAATTCTCTTTATCATTATAGTAAACTGCTTCATATTTAAAATCTAAAACTATATTTGATTTTAAATCTATTACTCCTATTTTCTTATCTTTTGATACTATTACCATTCCTAATTTTTCAGTAGTACCATTTTTATATTCAAATGGCACTACCTTTTCATTTTTTTTATTTATATATCCTATTTTTTCACCTAATTTTCCTAGTAGAATTTCGCTAGTACTACTTCCTGATAACCAATCATATTCTACTGGTACTAATATATTTAGGTTTTTATCTAATAATCCGTACTTATTATCTTTAGATACTATTAAAGTATCACCTAGTGAACTAACTAGTTTAAATTCTGTATTTTTTACCTTACCTTGATTTACTGAACTTAAAGTTCCTTTTTCATATATAACTTGCTCTGCATCTAAGGATATTATTTTATCAAATTCGAACTTATCAAATATATACGTTTCTTCTTTATACTGATTTTCAAACTTTATTTTTTTATCCTCTACCTTAACTACATATTCTCCAAAAGTACTATTATAATTTTCTATTGGTATTTTTTTTATCAATCTTTTTCCTAGTACAATAGAAACTCCTATTATTATTACTAGTAAAATTAATTTAAATTTAAATCTCATAATTCAATTTATCTCCTTTAAAAAATTATCGTTTTTAGTTTTATCAGAATATTTATTCATTATATTTATTCATTACATTTTTTCTTTTTCTAGCTTATTATTGTAAAAATCAAATATAACTTTATTCTCTTTATTATCCTCTGTATAGTCCATTTTTACTATTTCTCTTAACTTTGGTAATGAGAAGTTTGTTCCTATATATTCTATTTCTACATAATACTCTGTTGGGAATAATCCACTTATATCAAATACTCCTGTATTATCTGGTACTGCTGCATCTATTGTCTTATCATTTAAATCTTTTATCTCTATTAGTACATTGCTATATAGTTCTTCTTTTTCTAGCTCTGATAAGTTTAATCTACTATCTATTAGGATATTTCCATTTAAATTTAACATTGGTTTTACTGGAATATATGCGTTAACTGTTGATGAGAATGCCGATTTTACTTGAATCTTATTTGTTCCAAGGGTAAATGACGGTTTCTTTATCTCTGGTTTTAAGTCATACAGTAATCCATTTGATATGTTAGAGAATATTACTTCTCCATTTTTATCTGTTGTTAACGTTTCTTGACCTATTGTTACATCTACATTTTCTATTCTTTTTTCACCTTCATCAAATATATTATTATCATTTTCATCTATAAAGGTTATTGCATTTACTCTTGATACATCTATTGAGTCAAGTTTCTTTGTTGGATTTTTTAAGTCTATTATTCTATCTAAACCTATACTGTGAGCCTGCGCTCCTTCTTTATCAAAGTTTGACTTAATACTTAGCCAGTTATCGTAGTTCATTGTAAAGCTAAATGTAAATTTATCTTTATTTTCTTGCGAATATCCTAAATCTGCTGTATAGTCAAATAATCCTAAGAAATTATTGTTGTATACACTTAAAGTTGTTTCATAATCACCTAGTGAACCTGTCCACTTATTTTCTAACTTCGTATTTATATTATTTATACCTGTATGATTGATCGCAATGCTATAGCTTTCTTTATCATTTGATAATACTTCTGTATTCGCTGAGAACAAGAATCTTTTGTAACCTTTTGAATAGCTTGCTGTCATTCTTGTGTTCTCTTCTTTTTCTCCGTTATAGTTTTCTAGCTTTTCTATCCCATATCCTACTCTTAAATTACTTAATATGTCATATTGAACTTCAAAACTTTGTTCCTCTTTTTCATCATAATATTTTCCATACTGAATATCTTTTAATATATATTTAAACTTTCCATAAGTTGTTTGGAATGTCCAGTCATATTTATATTTATCGGAAAAATCTTTCCCGCCATCGCTTTCTACATAGTCATCAAAGGATTTTTCAAAGTTTGAACTTAATACATAAGATAAACCGTTTATTGAGTTTCCATAAACTATCGATCCTGTTCCATCATTTATATATTCATTTCTTCCGTTTATCTCTTCTATTCCTTGTTTGTATCCTGCTCCCAGTGTTAAATGATCTGTAGCTCCATAAAATACTGACGCTTCTTTTGTATACTTATCTGATTTTGAATCTTCATTTAATCTAAACGAATACTCTACCTCATTTTTATTTTGTTGATTGTAGTCTTCTACTGTTGTTATTGTTTTCTTTGTTATTTTTCCATCTGGTGTATATATGAATAACTCATATGTTCTATCTGATGTTATTAAACTATCTTTAAATATTACTTTCCCTGATTCTCCGCTCTCTCCTCTTACTCCTTCTCCTTCATTTCTTATTGCTATTGTTGTTCCCATATACTTTAACTCTGCTCTACTTCCTAGCGGTACTGATTCACTTATTACTACTTCTGTTCCACTTGTAAAGTAACTTTTATCTTTTTGAAAACTTAAGCCCCACTCTCTTGTTCCACCGGCTTCTTTATCTTCTATTACAAATGAGTGACTTTTCCATATATCTTTGTACTCTAACTTGGTATTTGATAATATGTTCTCGTCTACGTCATACTCTGCTTGAAATTGTCCGTATAATAATCCACCTTGATATTCCAAACTTCCATTCCAATCTTTTGTATAACCTTTTTCCCCTTTTGCTTTATTAAATTGTTGCTCTGCTACTACTCTTACATAACCTAAATCAAATAAACTTCGTTCTCCTGCGTAAACAATGTTTTCGGTCTTTGCATTTAGCTCCATTTTCTTCTCTTGAGCTGTTAAGTAGCTATTTAATTCTTCTGGATCCATAAAGTTTAATTGCATATTTACCTTCGCTGTTGACTCATCTATATTTAAACTAGACAAAAATAGAGAGCTAAACAAATCTTCCCTTAAGTAGATTTCATTCGCCTCTATTTTATATCCTACATTTTCAAATGCAATTTTCTTTCCACTCTCTGATATCTCTTGCTTATCTTTTCTAATTACTATTTCTCTTAAGTTACTTCCTAAATATATCTTTAACCTCTTTTCATCATCCTTTGTATTTCCCATATTTATTCCTTTTAAAAATTCTTTTAAAGGTAAATATGTTACTTTCCCTTCTTTTTTTATCTTGTAATTACCATTTGATACTTTTCCATTAATTCTTAATGCATAGTACTCTGTTCCACCTACTTTTCCATTTACTTCATCTAATAATATTAAATAATCTTCTTGAGTAATGGCTTTTGCTTTTCTTAATGTCTCTATTTCTTCTAGAGTATATGCTCTTGCTAAAATATTAGAACATAAAAATAATAATAATAACTTCTTTTTCATCTCTTTCACCTTACTCCTTTAACCAGTATTTTTTTTATCTCTTTTCCTTTTTCATCTCTTATTAGTAAATAAGAACCTTCTTGTACGGACGTTATTATTTTTTCATAACTTTCTTTTTTCCGGAGTACAAAACTATCTATAAAATTCTCCTCTTTTTTTTCTTTTATATATATATTAAGAAGACCTACTTTTTCTCCGTTATTTTCTAGTTTTAATTTTAAACCTTCTTTTGTTTCCTCTGTATCTATTTTCAATATTAACTCTACGTCTCCATAATACAAACCTAAGTTCATTTTAAACTCTGTTAATATGTTTTTTCTTTTGCTTAACGGCATGGGAACCTCTTTTACAACTAATATTCTATTGTATATCCCTTTTTCTAACAAAACATTGGGCTTTATAGCTATCTTTACTTTTTTCTCCTCACGTGGGGAGAGTGTTATACTTTTAGGATAAATTTCTATTTCCATCTCTTCTTTTTCTAAAATTTTATCCTCAATATACAATCTATACCGGATCTCTTCCTTGGTTCTATTGGTTAATACAAAACTTTTATTTAACCCTTCCTTTGGTAACTCTTCGTAAAAAAAAGAAGGATATATGTTGATATATCCTGATGTCAACTCTACTAATAGCGTGAATATCAACACATATTTGAACATATATCCCCCCAATATTATTTTATTACTATGCTTTTACTGCAACTTTTTTAGTTGTATCTAAGAAGTTTCCTACCTCTGCTAATAAAGGTACAGTAGCTTTTACTGCTAAAGTTCCTGTGTATGATAAATCATCAGTAGCTTGATTAGATGTTACTGAATAATCAATTATTACTCCTCCTCCTGGTCCTGTTGGAGTTGTTGATTGTGCTGTTGGCTCTATCGCTAATGTAGCAGCATTAAGCATTCCTATTTCTATAGTTGTAGATGCTATCGCTGTTCCATCTGCTCTTTCTACTTTAAATGTTCCCTCTAAGTTTTGGAAACTGTCTTGAGCCATTTGTCCAAAATCAAATTCCATACTTGCTCCGTCTACTCCTGCATTTTTAATAGGAGTTATTACTAACTGAGTTGATTGTACCACAACCTCTCCTCTAACTTTTACTGGCATTTCTACATTTGTTGCTGTACCCACTACTGCTGAGAATGATGTTGCTGATACTGCTAATAATGATAATACTAATAACTTTTTCATTTTAAACCTCCGTTTTTTTAGTACTGTAACATGTTACAGCCTTTTTTATATTAAATCTGATAATATCAGAGTTTAATCAAAGTATTTCAATTACTTTTACTTCTTCTAATTCTTTTATGTCGTATACTCTAACTTTTTTCAAGTTGTCCACTATTTCTTTTGATACATTTATGCTAAAACTCTTGTTATAGCCCGCAGTAACTCTACCTAAACGTTCTCCTCCAATACTTGCATTGTTTTTCCCTATATAGCTTATAGCTAGTTCTTTTCCTATATATGATTTATTAACCAGTTTACCAGTTAGCTTCATTTTTGCTTTATCTAAGTTCATATTTTCTATATTAAAATTCTCATTAAATTTTGCATCTCCTACATAACCATACATTCCTATTATAGGTGTAAAAGATACTGTTGAGCTTCCCTGCACTTTTCCCTCTTCTGTTTTTGCTATTGTTGGTATTACAACCGTATCTACCACTAGAGTGAAAGCATACTCTCCTGCTGCTGTACCACTAGGTGATTTTGCAAATATTTTTAAAGGTCTTTTGCTATATGCTGGTATTGTTAATATTTTTGGTGATAATGTTACCCACTTTGACATATCTTTCAAATCTTTATCTGGTGAATGTACCGCTATCTTATATCTAACCGTTTTTGAACTTACATTCTCAAACATTATTTCCCTAAACGAATCATTAATATCTATCCTTTTATCAAATGATATTGGTGACATTTTTATTCCATAAACATTTAAACTACCACATAACAACAATGTGATTAATATTATTTTTTTTATAAGTTTCATTTTTCTCTTCTCTCTCCTTGTTTTTAGGCTTTCGCACTACTGCTACTTTAAAGTTTAAAGTTTACTCTTATTTTTAATGGTAACCTTTTTGTAGTTATGGGTACCATTAATCTGAACTTATTATACGATAATTTTTTTTTTTTGTCAATTTTTTTTTTAATTATTATCAATAAAAAATTTAATTTAAGGTTTAAAATTAATTAAAAAAAAATAAAATCTTACTATTAATAGTAGGATTAAAATATAGAAAAAGTAAAAAAAGAATTGAAAAACTCCTTTATTATCTTTAAAATTTATTCCGTTTACGCTATATTTTTCAGTGTATTTTTAGTGAAAAGAATAGATATTAATGGTACCCATAATTACAATAAAGGTACCATCTTTTTTTGTCTACATAATAAAATAAAGATGAAAAATATTTTATCCTTAAATTGTCGTAACAATAAAAACAATATAACTACTCATGGGTTAAATTCCCATCAGTAAAAAAATCATAATTTCCATCAAAAAGATTCAATATATTTTTGATGGAAAATGTTCTATTTCTTTTTGATAGTAGTCTAGCTGAAAAAAATATAAGAATGAGCAAACTTTAACAGAAAATATCTAGTCTTTTTAGAAGTGAAGATAGCACTAATTATTTCTGTAGATCAGAAGTTATATTTCTAATTTAAAAAAAATCTCTTGAAACAATCAAGAGATTTTTTATTTAAAAGTAATATTTAGCTCCTAAACCACCCATAAATATTACATCATTTTCAACAATTGGTGAATTTTTAATCTCGTCTGAAAATCTTTCAACACCTAAAAACATCATTAAAGAAAGTTTTTCATTGAAGTTGTATTCTCCAGCTAGAGCCACTCCTACTGATGTAGCAGCTTCTGCATCGTATGACTTATTTATCTTTTTATTTTTCAAAGCTTCACTTGAAGAAACTCCAAAGTAATAATCAGTATAGTCAGATGTAAAATATGATACAAAAACAGATGGTACTATTACAAATTTCTCAGCTTTGAAAGCTCTGTAAAGACTCCATTTTCCACTTCCACCTTCTTCTCCACCTTGAAAACTAATAGAAGTTCTAACATCTCTTACCCCTGTGTTTATCTCTACTTCTGCTCCAAACATAGCCTGAGTATCTCTATCCTCTATTTTGTCATACCCTGCTTCCATTTTTTTTCCTTTAACTGCATAACCTGACATTGGATCTAAAAATAATGACATTGTAAAGTTATCATTCTTATGTAAGTTATAACCTATTGTTAATCCTTTAATATAAATATCATTATACTCTATATCTAATAATGGTAATGCATTAGCTTTACTCTCTTCTAATTTAAACATTTTAGTTGAGTATCCTACTCCTGCTCCAACACCTATTCTATTCCCTTCAGCCATTAACACTGTACTAACTGTTAATATTGCTCCTATTAAATAAATTTTTCTTTTCATATTTTCCTCCCTTTATAAATTATCATAAAACAATTTTATAATAACATTATTTTACTTCATTCGTCAAGCATCTCTTATTTTTTTTACCCTTATTATAAAAAAACTGCCTATAAATAGACAGTAATAATTTTTTTTGGTTGGGCTGGCTGGATTCGAACCAACGCATGTCAGAGTCAAAGTCTGATGCCTTACCGCTTGGCGACAGCCCAACATCTTAAATATAATATCATACTAATGATATTATGTCAATTTTTTTTCTTTAATCTATGACATATCTTCTTCTTTTTTTAACTCGTTCATACTTTGACACTCATTATACTTAGCAATTACACTTTTCGTTATTTCTTCTCTTAGTTCTAGTTTTATTGGATGTGCAACATCTTTAAACTCTCCACTAGGCATTTTTCTTGAAGGCATTGCTACAAACATTCCTTTTTGACCATCAATTATTTTTAGACCATGAACAACAAAGCTTTCTTCAAAAGTTATATCCGCATAAGCTCTTAATTTTAATTCACTTTCTACCTCTTTTTCAGAAATTTTTACAACTCTTACTCTAATATCTGTAATTTTCATTATTATTCCCCCTTAATTTTATATAATAAAATTTTACTATAAAAATTCACAAAGATATACGTCACAATTTTTAAAGTAATTTTTTAATTGAACTAACTTATTTTTACTAGCTTCCTCTTCTACAAAACAGTAGTAAGCACTCCCACTTCCAGACATAAAAAATTTTAGTTCTGAAAATTCATCTAATCTCTTTCTAAATTCAATAATATTTTGTTCTATAATTAAAAGACTTCCTTCTAATTGATTTTCTATACCTCTTATTATAAGATACAAATCATTTTCTGAAATTCCTTTAATTATTTTTTCTATTTCAGCTTTTTTTAAATTATTTTTATTTTGTAGTAAGTCAAAATTTTTAAATGCAACAGGTGTAGAAATTCCAAAACTAGGTTTTATTATTATAATTTTAGATTTTAGTTTATTTTCAAAATTTTCTATTTCATCTCCAATACCTCTTGCTCTACAAGGTTTATTTACAATAAAAAATGGTATATCTGCTCCTATTTTCACAGACACTTCAATCATTTCTTTTTCTGATAATATATTTCCATGAAATTTATTTAATTCTTTTAAGAAAAAAGCTCCATTGGAACTTCCACCACCTAGTCCTGCTTGAGAAGGGATTTGCTTGTCTAAGTAAACTTCAATACTTTCTTTTTCATATTTAGTAATTTCATAAAATCGTTTATATATTTTACTTAAAATATTCTTTTCCCCTGTTGGCACTAACGGATTATTTGATAAAATTTTTAGGTTTCCTTTTTTCTCTTTAAATTCTATGTGTAAATAATCTGATAAACTTATCGGAACCATTATCATATCCAAAGAGTGATATCCATTTTCTAAAATCCCCTCTATATTTAGTCCCACATTTATCTTACTATTGCTTCTTACGCAAACTTTCATAAAAAAAGTTCCTCTTCACTTTCTAGATTTATCTCTTTGTCTATCCCTTTTACCTCTAATATTTTAATTAAATCTCCAGTTTTGTCCTTGGGAACATTCCCAAGAGGAACTTCTAGTATTTCAACTTTAAAATATTTATCATAGTATTCTAACTCTAAAATATTGCCAACTTTAATCTCTGTTCCTGCTTTAGCAATTTTTCCATTAATCTTTGCCTTTCCCCCATCTACAACTAATTTTGCAATTGGTCTTCTTTTTATAATTCTACTTACTTTTAAAAATTTATCAACTCTCATAGTTTCCTCCTATATTTATCCCACTATTTTTTTTGATTCTTGCCATTTCTCTTCCATTTTCACTATATTTTCTTTTTTTACCTCACAATTTTCTTCAACATATCTAAATCTTCTTTCAAATTTTTTATTTGTATTTTCTAAAATATCTGAACTATTATAACCTAAATATCGTGATAAATTAATAAGAGAAAAAATTAAGTCTCCTAGTTCATTTTTTATTGATATATCTTTTCCACTTTTAAGTTCTATTCTTAACTCCTCTATCTCTTCTTGAATTTTATCTAGAACACCATTTGCATCTTCCCAATCAAATCCAACTTCTGAAACCTTTTTTATGATTTTTTCAGCTCTCATCATAGGAGGAAAAGTTTTAGGAATACCATCTAATACTGATTTTCTATTTTTATGTTCTTTCTCTTTACTTTTAACTTTGTCCCATTGTATTTTTACCTCTTCTGCACTTAGTCCCTCTGTTTTATTAAGAAAAATATGTGGATGTCTTCTTATTAATTTTTCAGTTAGAGTTTCTATAACATTTTTTATATTAAACTCATTTTTTTCTTCACAAATTTGAGATTGAAATATTATATTTAAAAGCAGGTCTCCTAACTCTCCTTTAAGCTTATCTCCCCCTTCATCCATAACCTCTAAAGTCTCGTATGTTTCTTCTAAAAGATATTCTTTTAAAGTGGTTAAAGTTTGTTTTTGGTCCCAAGGACAACCATTTTCACCACGTAATTCCTTCATTATTTTTACCAAGTTATCAAATTCTTTCATTTTTCCTCCCAATTTTATGAATAATAAGTTAAAAATTCTTCTATTGTTCCATTAAAATTTAGTATCCCTTCTTTTTTTAGGTATTTAGCTTTTCCACTTTCCAATAATTTCATTATTTTTTCAAGATTAATTTCATCTTTATAAAATTTAAAATCTGAAGAATTTTCTTTTTCAACTACAGATATTATTTTTTTTGACATGGCTAAAAGTTTTATCCTTTGACCTCTTAAATATGAGATAGTTTCTATAGGTAATTTCCCAAATCTATCTTTTAGTTCTTCTTTTAAATCTAAAATCTCTTGACTATTTGACATTTCTGAAACTCTTTTGTATATTACTATTTTTTCTTCTTTACTAATATATGAATCAGGGATATATCCAGAAGCTAAAAGTTTTAGCTCAAAACCTTCTATTTTTTCAATATATTCACCTTTTAATTTCCTTACCTCTTCTTGTATTAATTTTAGATATAATCCGTACCCTAAAACTTCTAAAGCGCCGTGTTGTTTATCTCCTAAGACTTCTCCAGCACCTCTTATTCTCATATCTTCCAGTGAAAGATGGAACCCAGTCCCTTTTCCTAAATCTGAGAGTTGTCTCATTGATTCTTCTCTCATCTTAGACTTAGCCTTTAAAGATTTTTCATTATCAACTAGAATATAGCAATAACCTCTTTCAGAACCTCTCCCTATTCTACCTCTTAATTGATACATTTGAGAAAGTCCTAATTTTTCTATCCCTTCTATTATTATAGTATTGGCATTTTCCACATCTATTCCATTTTCAATAATTGTTGTAGAGAGAAGAACATCTATCTCTCCACTTTCAAACTCATGTAGTGTATCCCTAATATCACTGGGAACCATCTGCCCATGAATTGATGAGATTTTTATAAATGATGGAACAATTTCTCGTAATTCTTTTAATTTTCTTTCCATATTTTTTACTGAATTATATATATAAAAAGTTTGCCCCTCTCTTGAAAACTCCTTCATTATAGCAACCCTTATTTCCTCTTTGCTATTCTCTATGAAAAAATCTTGAATAGGAATTCTATTCTCAGGTAAACTTTCTATTATAGATATATCCCTTATACCTAGTAGGGCTAAATTTAATGTTCTAGGAATAGGAGTAGCTGTAAGAGTTAGCATGTCCACATTATTTTCTAAATGTTTTAATCTTTCTTTTGCCTTTACTCCAAATTTTTGTTCTTCGTCTATTATAACTAATCCTAAGTCATTAAAAATAATATCTTTAGATATTATTTTATGAGTTCCAATTATAATATCAACTCCACCTTTTTCTATATGCTTTATACATTCTTGTTGTTCTTTATCATTTTTAAGTCTACTTAATATTTCAACAACAAAGGGAAAGTTTTTAAATCTCTCTTTGAAACGTTCGTAGTGCTGCTGGGCTAATATAGTAGTTGGAACCATTAAAACCACTTGTTTTCCATCTTGTACCGCTTTAAAAGCTGCTCTTATTGCTACTTCTGTTTTCCCACAGCCCACATCTCCACAAATAATTCTGTCCATGACTTTATTTTTTTCCATATCTCTTTTTACGTCATCTATAGCTTTACTTTGGTCTTTTGTTAATGTGTAAGGAAAGCCATCTTCAAACTCTTCCTGCCAAAGAGTGTCTCTACTAAATGAAATACCCTTATTTAGTAGTCTTTTAGATTGTATTTCCACAATCTCTTTAGCAAATTTTAGCATATCTTCTTTTAATTTTTCCCTTTTTTTCTTAAAGCCTTTTCTTCCAATTCTATATATTTCTGGCTCATTTCCAGGTTCTACTTGAAACCGTTCTATTTTATCTAGATTCCCCATGGGAACATATAGCCTATCTTCATCAGCATATTTAATAATTAAATATTCATCATCATTTATTAATTTCAGTCCTATATATATTCCTACACCAAAATTTTCATGAATTATGTAATCCCCTTCTTTTATTTGAGACATATCATGATGTTTAATCTCAATCTTTTGTTTTTTCTCTCTTCTAACTCTCACACCTTTTAACTCTCTATCACTTAAATGTAAAATTGAATTATTTTCAAAACCTTCATAAAGTGGATATTTATTTATTTTTACATTTAAATAATCTTTAAATATTTCAGTGTATCTTTTTTCTTCATCGCTATAAATTATTATTTCTTTTTCTTTTGAAATCTCTTTTAAACTTTCGTAATTTTTATACTTAACTATCTCTTCTTCTAAAAATCTTTTATGATTTATTTCAAGGAAATTTTGAGTTCCCTCTAAAAACTTATTTTTAATCATATCTTGATTTTTACTAGCATCAAATATTACTTTTTCTAATTTATACTGTAATATTTCTTTATTTTCCATATAGCAAACAGGAAAACTAGCTTTTTTTATATCTTTAAAAATTTCCATAAAATTAGAAATTTCTTTTTTATTACTGTCAATATACATATCGATTTTTTCTTTTTTCTCAACAGTTTTTTGAGTTTCAATATCAAAGTATCCAAGTCTTTCTACTACTTCGTCATAAAGTTCTACTCTAATTGGATATTCTCCATTTATAGGAAAAAAGTCTAAAATATTTCCACGCAAAGAAAAATCCATTCTTTTCTC
Source organism: Fusobacteriaceae bacterium (assembly GCA_051659505.1). Classification (GTDB taxonomy): domain Bacteria; phylum Fusobacteriota; class Fusobacteriia; order Fusobacteriales; family Fusobacteriaceae; genus JAGNZR01. The sequence continues at coordinate 4,947 of JBOFOQ010000001.1, read as the reverse complement.
AATAAGATAATTTCTTTTATAACCATTTTCTTCAAATTTAATTATTAAATTTTTTAAATCTATTTTTTTATCTTTTTCAAGTAGAACTCTATTACCAAAATATTTAAACTCTTTTAAAAAAAATTCAAGAGTTACAAGAACTATAAATTTTTCATTTTTATTTATAGCATCTATTATTGAATAATTAAAACTTATATAATCCTCGTCTGTTCCATCATAAGATTTTATGATTTTCCCTTTATAAAAATCTTTTAGCACCCAATAATAATCGTTCATATTTTTTTTTGACGAACACAGATAGACTATATTTTTTTTTGATTTTTTAAGTAAAAATGGGATCTCACCTCTATATAAAATATTACTCTCTATCTTTACCTTCTCAAACATTTTCTCCCCCTAATACAACCTATCTTTACCAGACTATTTAAAAAATAAAAATTCTCTCTAAAAAATATATTAGAGAGTTAATTATTATTTTATTTTTGCTTTACTCTGATTTAGTCAATTTTTAAACATATAACAATTTTCTTGTTTCTATTATCCCATTTTATTTAAAAAAAAACAATACACTTTTATTCTTATTTTTATTTTTTAGTTTATTTTAACTTTCTCCACTTGATAACCTGCTTTTTCCAATATATTTATAACTCTTTCATTCTTTAAATAATCATAAAATTTTAAAACTTCTTTACTTCCTTTTCCTTTTAACACTCCAAAAGAATACTTAGCTTCTGTTCCATAAAGTTTATTTAAGGGATATATCTCTTTTATCCCTTTTAATCTTCCTAACTCAGTTTTATAAATAAAACCATATTCTACCTCTCCCAGCTGTAAATAATTACTTATACTCCTAACATCTTTTCCATAAACAATATTATCTTTTAGCATATCAAAATCACCTGATTTTTTTAAATATTCTACAGAGTAACGACCTACTGGTGCACTTTTAGGGTTAGCAATTCCCAGTTGTTTCCCTTTTATTTCATCTAAAGAGTCTATATCTTTTTTTCCAGCAAGGACAAGAGTATTATAAATCACAATATTTTCTTGAATATTTTCTATGAGATTCTTCTCTTTTAATCTCTCTAAATTTTCCGTATCTGCAAAGAATACAATATCTATCTCTGCACCATTTTCTATTTGCTGTCTTAATACTCCTGACCCTGAAATATTGACAAAAATTTTCACTTGATTATTTTTTTTATATTCTGTAATAATTTCTTTTAATACCCCTTCCATACTTGCTGTTACAGAAAGTTTTATCTCACTTGAATAACTATTTAAGGTAAAAAACATATTTAAAATTAGCAATATTAAGAATATTTTATTTTTATTTCTCATTACCTACCATTCCTTTTTCAGTAAATAGTTATACAAAGTCACCACTACCCCACTAATTAAAATAATCACTATAAATATTTTATTTGCTTCGCTATAATCACCACTTTCCACAGAAGAGTACAGTGCCATAGGGATAGTTTGAGTTTTTCCTGGAATATTTCCCATGACCATAATTGTTGCGCCAAACTCTCCAAATCCTCGTCCAAATCCTAAAATCAAACCTGAAAATATATTTTTTTTTATCATAGGCAAATCAACATATTTTAATCTTTGTATTTTACTTAACCCTAATTCACTAGCTACTTCTTTTAATTCAGTAGGTATTTGAGCAAATCCATTTTTAAAACTTTTATACATAATTGGAAAAATAACAATTGAGATAACTATTACCCCAGCCTCCCATGTAAAAACAAAACGATAGTTAAATTGTTCATATAATATTTTACCTATAAAACTATTTCTTCCAAGGAATAAAAGTGCAAAATATCCTATTGCTGAAGGGGGGAAAAACATTGGGATAAGTCCTATCCATTCAAGTGTTTTTTCTAATTTTCCAAATTTATAAGAGACTCTCCATGCAAGTAATAATCCTATTATAAATGAAATTACTAAGGATACTGTTACAACTTTAAAAGAAATTAATAATGCACCAATCACTGTTTTCACCTCAACTTCATTTTTTATTTTTTAATATCTCATCTTTTAGTATTTCTAAATCATTTTGTGTATCTATATCAAAAAAAATTATTTTATCTTTAAACATAATTTTATTAATTTTGTCACTTTCATTTAAAATAGATTTACCACCTTTGTCTCCACAAATACTTTCTAATCTTGCTTTATATTCTGGTGGGAATATATTCGGAGAAAAACTTTCATTTTCCACATAGGGAATTGTAATTTTCTCTTCTTTTAAATAAGATTTTATAATTTTTAAAATAGTTTCTTTAGTTAAAAAATGTTGGTCTCCTGTGAAAAACATCATGCTTTCATCTTTATTTAAATTTTTTATACCTAGTTTTATTCCGCTACTCTGTCCTAAATGTGCTTCACTATTTATTAAAACCTTCCATTTAATTTTCTCTTCTAACTTCTTTATAATTTTTAACTTTTTTTTATCTTCTCGTATTACAATTTGTTTTTTAAAAAAACTAATTCCCTCTATATTTTCCAAACTTTTTTCTAATAAAGTTTTATTTTCATATTTAAAAAGAAGTTTATCTTCTCCAAATCTTTTTGAAAAACCTGATGCTAAGAGAGTAGAAATTATTTTTTTATAAGAATAACATTCTCTCTCTACAAAACTTCCTATCACTATTTTTTCTTCACGATTATTATCCCTTAAAAAATTTCCTAACTCCAAGGCAAAATTTAATTTATCCAGTCCCTCCACTCCATTTATAAAAAATATTTTTTCCATATTATTTTTATTTTTTACAAAATCAAAACCTCTAAAAAAATCACCTTTTAAAAGATAATGACCAAATTTTTCTAAATCTATTTTATTATTCTCAGACCACTTATGTTGCTTACACAGTTTTGAACCTCTATGAGTCGCTTCTAAAATTTCTTTACCTAAGGCATCTAAATTAGTAACACCTATAATTTTAGTTGAAAACTTACTAATTACTGGCTCATATTCATTCCAATATTTTAAAGGTTTTCCGTTAGAACCGTCACCCTCTATAAGAATATAATCATATTTATCTTTATATTCTTCTATTATTTTATCACAAATTCCTATTAATTTCCCAGTTTTAATATCTATTCTGTCTCCTAAAATGAAAATATTAGTACCACTGCCCTTTATAGTTTCACTACTAACTAGTATAAGTTCTTCATATTGAAACTTTTGTGGTTCATATATTTTAGTTGTTGTTGTAATTAAAACTTTTGAGTGTTTACTTAATTCTCTAGCTAAATGAAAAATAAGAGAGGTTTTTCCACCTCCCCCAGTAACTGTTATAATATCTCCTTTTTTTATATTAAAACACTGAGTAATATTCAAAGTTTTACCTCTCTTATTTTTCCATTATTTTTTAATTACTTTTTCTATTTTTAAGATATAATATTCCTTCTAAAACTCCGCCTCCTAGAGCTCTTGCTTTATCTGAAATAGTGTAAGCATTTTTATACTCTTCCACTCTAGGGTCTATATCTCCAATTTTCATTCCTTTATGAGCTAAATATCCATCTTTTATTGCTCCTCTTACTAACCCGGCTATAGTTGCTTTGACACTCATCGTTCCAACTTTAGCTACTATTTCCCCTTCTTTAACTATAGAACCAATATCTTTTATTATTTCTACATTTCCGTCACAAGGTGCATATATTACTCTTAATTTAGACTCTCCACCTACCATTCCTGGAACTCCAGTGTTAGACTGTGCTATTCCACTAAAAATTAATCTTCCTAAGTCATGACCTCTCATAGTTTCAATAACTATGTCCACATCTATTCCTGCGTTAAATCCAGGTCCTAATCCTATGGTTATTGGTGCTAAATCTTTTTTCATTCCTAAATTCTTTTTAGCAATAATTGCATCTACTAAAGCTTCTACTGAAAATCTTTTATTTTTATCTTGTTTAGTAATTTCTAAAATTTCTAAATTAGAGTCTGCTATAATAGGAACCTCTCCTACAATTATACTCTCTTCTATTTTTTCTAGTATTTTATCTATTTTTTTTAATTTATCTACTTCTTGAGACTCTTTATTTATGTTATCTAAAGAACCTAAATATCTAGAAGTCGCTCCTTCTAAAGTAAAATGAAAGTTTTTACTAAACATTGCAGAACCATAAGAAACTGTTCTACGAATAAAACTTGGTTTTTCTGTTTCTAACACTAATATATTAAAACCACTTCTCCAAATCTTTTGAATTACTCCAGAGGCTAAATCTCCTCCACCTCTTATGATTATTAAGTTTTTCATAAAAGTTCTCCTTTTAAACTTAATTTATAATATTATTTATCTAATATTTTAATACTATCCCCTATTTTTACTTCGCCGCTTTTTAAAACCCTTGTAAATATTCCTTCACGAGGCATTACACAATCTCCTACTACTTTTTTTACTCCGCAGTTATCATTGTGACAATGTTTTCCAATTTGAGTAACCTCTTGTACTGAACTTCCTATCTCTAGTTTTGTTCCCACTGGGAGGTCACTTAAAAGTATTCCACTTGTTGTTATATTTTCTGCAAATATTCCATTTGTAAGTTCAATCCCTTTCCCCCTCATTTTATCTACACTTTCAAGACCTAAAAGGGAAACTTGCCTATGCCAATCTCCACCATGAGCATCTCCTTCTATTCCAAACTTCTCTATAAATTTAGCACTTTGTTGAGGGATTTTTACCTCACCTTTTTTTAAACTTATATTTATTGAGACTATTTTTCCTTCTATTTTTTTCTCCATTTTTACTCCTCGTATAATAAACTATCCTTTATTTCGTGATATAATATTCCTATAGTTTTTCGAATAAGTCTATTCCCCATATTTTACTTTGGTAATCACCACCAATAATTTTATTATTCTCATTGTAATGGTAATTCAGTTCTTTTTCTTCATGTTTTCCTATTTTTATTATTCCTTTTTTCATCTCT